>NZ_FMTT01000059.1 GCF_900100345.1 Paenibacillus tianmuensis
TTGACCGGCAGGCCAGAGAAGGCTTGGCATGTCGTCTACAACACGCCGATCGACAACAGAATGTTTGGCGTGGATTCGAACGACTACGCGGGAGGCGTGGAGCTCTGCTACGGCGGGAAGATCAATCTGAACGAGGCGTACAAGCGCTATGTGTGGGTGCTGGCGTATGCCTGCTATCGGTACGGCTTGAACCCGGCGACGGACATTACCGGACATCATATCTTGGACCCAGCCAGAAAGACGGACCCGGTGAACGCCTTACGGCTTCTCGGGAAGACGTTTGAGCAACTCATAGCAGATGTGGTGGCTGAATATCAGGAATGCACACAAGAGGAGGACGATGATAACATGGCAATCAAAGCAGAGGATTGGTTCTGGAAACAAGCCTATAACATTCTGGGTAAGGCGTATAACGAGAAGAAAATCGAATGGAAATGGTGCCAGAAGGTTCTGGACAGAACGTTAACGGCCGGAGAATATACGCACGTATTGGCTGTGATCAATGCGCGGGCTCAAGGCGTTGATGTGGATGCTGAGAACCCGGCTGCCGTCGCTCCGGACCGAAGGAGGTAGCCGTAGTCTATGACAAGAGCGGAGTTCATCGCGGTAATCGCGCCCGTGGCTGTTAAGTTGCGTAGGGATGGGTCGCCGATATTACCGTCCGTAAGGATCGCGCAGGCGCTGCTTGAAACTGGCGGAAGAATCCACGAATGGAATAACGTTGTCGGCTACAAAGTCGGTCGCGGCCAGCCTAACGCGTACTGGAAGGGGCGGTCCGTTTCGACGAAAACGTGGGAAGTATACGACGGCGTCCGCCATGATAACATCGTAGCGAATTGGCGCGCATACGATAGCGTCGAAGATTGCTTTCGCGACCAAGACGTGCTATTCCAAAGTAGCCGTTACGATCGCGTGCGGGCCGCTAAGACGCCGGCCGAGCAGGCGGAAATGTTGCGGGCATGCGGTTATGCGACTGACCCGGATTACTCTAAAAAGTTAAAACATTTGATCGCGAGCTATTCGCTCGAACAGTACGATAAGGAGGCGGCAGAAGTGATGCTGGATGAGGGAGTTGCAAATACAATCATCGATACATGGATGGGTCCGGCTTGGAAGGAATCCGACGCCAAGCGGAGGGAGGCGGATAGGGCTGGAAACGGCACCGCGGCTGCAGCGCATCAAAAACAGGCCGAATATATCCACTGGCTGGCGAATGAGCTGCGGAAGGCGTCGGGGCAGCAGATAACATAGCCGGGGTTACTATCAAAAAAAATTTCTAATAAATTACTTAATATATAATAATTGGTTATATTTGTTTAGACATCCCATGTAATATTTTGTAGAATTTTATTTGTTTCGACACGAAATATATGAGAAAAAAGGAGAGATTTGTTTTGAAAAGAAAAACTTCTTTATTATTATCCATGATTATGTTAATTGTGCTTTTTTCATCTGTGCCTGCCTTTGCATATCAAAATGGACTTTTGCACGGAAAACAAATGGCTTATGGCTACACTTTAGATCAAAGTCCAAGTTTCTTACGTACAGAAATGACGGATGGTAATGAATCTTCTTACGTAGCTCTGTCTAAACAAGTTTACGCATGGCATAAATTTGATAAAGTTAAAACAATAAATTCCATTAAATTTCTTGTGAATTCCAACATAGATATTCTTTTCTATGATGATTCCAAAAATGTTATTTATAAGCATACTTATGTTCCTTCTGATCCTGCGACTGTACAACAAATTAATCTACCTAGTGCAATTGCAAATGTTAAGACGGTTGCAATATATGTACCCGCCGCGGATGTAGCAGTTCATGAATTTGATGTTTTCGAGAACGGGATTAATGTTCCTGGAATTCCCTCAAATCTAACTGCTAAAGGGGGAGATGCAACGGTTACACTTGATTGGAATTCAGTTACCGATGCTAAAGGATATAATATAAAAAGAGCAACTACTCCAGGAGGTCCATATACTATTGTTGCTAGTGGTGTGTATGGTACAACCTACACAGATACTACAGTTACCAATGGAACTACTTATTACTACGTTGTTAGGGCAGTCACTGCCGACGGAGAGAGCGCAGACTCTAACGAAGCTTCCGCAACGCCACAAAGACAAGTAACACCTCCTTCTAGCGGTAGAGCAATTTTAGTCGTTACATTAGATACTGGCCTTGAAAAAGAGTTTGATCTCTCCATGACGGAAGTAAATTCATTCATTGCTTGGTTTGAAGGTAAGGCTGCTGGAACCGGCACGGCTTCCTATGCGATCGATAAGCATGAAAACAACAAGGGACCATTCAAAAGCAGAAAAGATTATGTTATCTTCGATAAGATTCTCACTTATGAAGTGAATGAGTATACACTGGTATCTAAATAATATGACGATTCCCCATTGGCTTAGGCTGACGGGGTGTTTTTTATGCTCAGACACCTATCCTTCTACTGGTTACATCAACATGCGACATTTATCGATAATAAAATTTAAATATATAGAATTGAAAAATAGGTAAAGGGACATATATGAAATAATAACTTAATATGGTAATTTTGGAATGCAATCAAAAAACATATCCGGGAGGTGTTTTTATGAAGAAAAAATTTGCATCCTTGGCTTTACTGTCGGCACTAGCTATTGCCAGCATTACATCTGCCGCACATGCAGAACAAGTACAGCCTAGTCGAGAAACCAACCCCAGCCTAGCAGCAACTGAAACAACATTTGCAAGTCCGGTTGAAAGGAATAAGACGCTAAAAGTTGGGAAGACTCTGCAATTGCCAAAAGGTTACCAATATTTCCCGGCAGTAGGTTGGCCCAAAATTATTGATGTTGATGCAGATGGCCTTGTAACGGGAAAGAAAAAGGGTAATGCCGTAGTAGAGGTAAAGGATGGGCGCGAATTAAAATACGTTTATTACATTACAGTGAATTAAAATTGATTTCCGGTAGCTAGAGAAGCCGATGGCAAAACAAAATCCCCGCCAGCCTTACGAAGCCGGTGGGGATTTTCTATATTTCGGCAGCTTGTGCCGGTAGGTTTCGGCCCGTTCCGCGCGGGCCTCGTCAGGCGGGGTTATTAGAACAAAATTCACATTTTTCATCTGGCAGTGGACCGTCCATAGTAACAATGTTTCCATTTTCTTCTTTGAGGCAGTCAGAACATACATTTCTCAAGATATTTCCGCCATGCGTCATCGAGTGCAAAGTTACAAGGTATACATTATTCTCCATATCCATCCTCCTCGTTTAAAGCCCATCGGCCTATTTTCGTTTCCTAGCAACCTGCAGCCGAATCATATTCATCGCGGCCATCCAATCCGACGCACGCTGCTCCGATCCGTCCGGGGAGATCACCTTTACGTAGCCGTTCGGATACTTCAACGAGTTTGCTACCGCCCGGAGTTTGAAGTCGTATCGGGCTGCCAATTCTTTTGCACGAGCTTTACTCATGGTTTGTTCCTCCTCGAAAGGGGCCGAAGCCCCCGAGCTATTTTTGATTCTTCGTCTCGATGATCGCCGCCGCAAGCTTGAAGCCGTAGCTTACACCCTTGGCATAATCGCTGCCAGCTTCATCCTGCCGCATGAGCGATTCGTACCACCAAAATTGTTGAAGGAACTTTAGAACGTCCACAGGGTTTCGCTTTTCTTCGATCATGTCTCCCTCCCTCGCATTTAAGGCCCGTCGGCCGTTATATGGATAGTTCGTCGATGCTGCTGCATATCTCATGCTGCCATTTCGTGTCGTGGCTCATAGAGGCCATAAGCGACCAGTTTTCCAGCTTCGCCATCTTCCAGCAGTAGTTTTCGTTTGCTGTTAGGCAATGGGCCATTTCCTGCAGTTCATCATCCGTTAAAAGCCGGGAGCGCTGGAGCGTCCAAAGTTCAGCCATTCGTTGATGAAATGGTTGAATCGTAACCACCTCCAATTGACTAACTTTGTTTGTCATACACTCATATTAAACTGACTAACTTTGTTTGTCAATGAGTTTTGACAAACTTTCTTTGTCGTGATATTTTCAAGGTAGGGGGTGTCCTATGATCCGGTCAAGGTTAAAGGAGATTGCAGACTCTCGGGGGCTGTCGATCCGGCAGATCGCTACAGGGGCTGGTATTCATTTCGAAATCGCTCGTAGAATGTACAATGATACAATGGAAAGGTATCCTCGGGATATGCTGGACAAGCTATGTGAATTTCTTGGGGTGGAAGTAGGAGATTTGTTGGAAAGACGAAAAGAGTCCCCGCCAGTCGATTGAACTGGCCAGGGGACTCTTAGCTGATTTATTCACCTTTTAGTTTCAGTGAGCTATTTGTATACGTTGCTACTTCATAATTTTTTACTGTGATTTTGAATTCGGTCTTATCCCAAGAAGGAAATCTTCCTAGTGGTAAATCGGCATATACCTTAGAAACCTCTTTTAGTATATCTTCAATCATTCCTTTTAGCTCCCGATCTTGTATATCAAATTTGCCCTGTCCGTTATATTTAACAGTAAGTTCCGGCTGGGCAGATAAGTCAATGGTGCCAGACATTTTACCATCTAAGAAATATAATTTGATTTTTTGCACGACAAAATCATTAGTGACAACCCCGCCTTCGATTTCATGCTGGAGTTTTGCCAACATGTTATCTTCTTGTAGGCCTTTTTGATTTTTTTGTATCTTTTCAAAGTCAATAGAACTTACTTTTTCTTTAATTTCATTTAATTCTGCCGCAGATTGGGATAGTTGGGTTTGAAGATTAATGTACATATAAAATAGAGTTGCGGCAATAGATGCAGTTATAAGATATGCGATGATGATTGGAACTTTCCAATTTGCCCCTTTGTTCTTCGCCACAGGCGAGCTTTCGGCTCCGTCTAAAAAAATCTTGTCCATAATCCCTGCCTTGAATAAATTCTCCATCGGCTGGAGTACTTGCTTTATCATGTCGTTATAGGTGATTATACCACGTCAAGAGATGAACTGGGGACAATCTTTACTTCTAACAACTAAAATTGCTAGGAAAAACGGATCAGAACGAAGAAAAAACCCTTGATATTCAAGGGTTTGAGTTAGGCCCGTTCCGCTGCGGGCCTCGTCAGGCGGGTTATTTGCTTAATTTATACAGCATGTACTGGTTCAGTGATACGCCCTCAAGCTCAGCGGCGGCTGCTAGATCACGGTGCAGCGTCTTAGGCATACGTACCCGGATGCTGCCGCTATAATCCCCTTGTGGCTCCGGGATCGGGTCGCCGTACTCCAGTTTTACCTCCAAGTATCCTTCTAAGGCTTCTTTAAGATTTTCGTACAATTCTTTAACTGTTTGGCCGGTAGACTGACAACCATCTAATTCAAGATACTTCCCGTTAAAGTAGTGACCGCTTTCGTCATTTACTTCCCGTACAATCACGGTATACGGCAAATTCATGTAATACCCAAGGTTTTTATCAGCCATGTAATTTTAGCAAGGGCCATGTTATAATTAGTGGTGTGGGGGAATGCCGAACCGGGAGTCACCTCCCGATTCGTTCCAGAACATCCACCACATAGACCGCCTTGAGCGGATTATCTTTCTTTACCGTTATGACGTCTCCAGCATCATTTCGGAATTGGTAGTGACTTCCTTTGTGCCTTACGTTCTTGTAACCGTGGGCTTCAAGGACTTTTGCCGCTTCCGTGAAGGATATTCCGTTAGGGCGGTTTTTCATCTTTTCGATGATTTTTTCGACCCTTGCCATGTCTGACCTCCTTTCTATTTATATAGTACCATATATGGAACCATAAATCAAGGGGTTAATCTGGGAAGTTCTTGGTTTACGCCGGGGTTTCATTGCCCACAACTTGCCCACGATGGGGGAAATTTTGGCTTGTTTTTGTTCGTTTTGAGGCGGGCAAAGCAGGGTATTTAAAAACGCTCGGAAGACTTGAAGTGCAAGGGCTTGGAGGTGTTTAGAGGGCAAAGCCGGGCAATATTTTGTCATAGGATGCTCCTCGAATACATTTCCTTGTCACACGCTAATCAATGCCGACAAGGAGTGAAGTTGAAACGATGATCGATCGCCGCCATGATGTGAGGCCCGAAGTAAGCGCTTATCTGAAGCGGATCGGATACGACGGTCCGCTGGACGGAAGCGCGGCCGTACTGGCCGAATTGCAGGAGTGTCATATTCATACGGTGCCTTATGAAAACCTGGATATTGTACGTCGCATTCCGTTGTCATTGGAAGTCGAAGATCTTATCGACAAAATTGTCGTTCGCCGCCGCGGCGGATACTGCTTCGAGCTTAACACGCTCTTCGGCTGGCTGCTGAGGGAGCTCGGGTACACGGTCACGGATTTCGTGGCCCGCTTCTGGCGCGACGAGTCGAGCCCGCCCCCCAAGCGCCGTCACCAAGTCTTGAAGGTCGTGGCAGGGAGCGAGACGTATCTATGCGATGTTGGAGTAGGAGGGATTGTGCCCCGCCAGCCCGTCCAACTGATCGAAGGGTTGGAGCAGCAGCAAGGAGACGAATGCTACCGGATGGAGCGCGACCCTTATTACGGTTGGGTGCTCAGCGAGCTTAAGCACGGGCAATGGAGCTGGCTGTATTCCTTTACCGAAGAGCCGCAGCTGCCTAAAGACTTCATCATGGCGAGCTATTGGTGCCAGAACGCTCCCGACTCGGTCTTTATCAGCGATGCCATAGCCGCTATTCGTACCCGGGACGGGCGCAAGACGTTGGCCGGCAAGGAGTTTCGGATTTTCACCGCCGAGGGCGTCCAAACGTTCACACCGCAGTCAAAAGAAGAGTACGACGAAGCGCTGCGCACTCATTTTGGTATCGTGACAAATAATTAATGATATTAATAATTAATGAGAAAAAAAGAACTGCCGCACCGCTAAGAAACGGGGCCGGCAGTTCTTTGCTTTAAGTCGGTTCGACACACGCTCAAAATTTTGTCGCTTAGCTCCGAATCGTTGACGGAACGGGCCAGCAGGATCGAGCCGACCATGGTAGCGGTCAGCGCAATGCTTTTGTCCTCGTCTTGACCGGCAAGTCCCGAAACGAAAGAGAGGAAGCGGGACACTTCTTCGGTGAACACTTGGCGGATGTCATCGGAAGAGCGGGCGATTTCGCCCGCCAGTGCGGGCATGATGCAGCCTTGCTCCGCCGAGTCGCAGTGGGCGGCGCTCAAGTAAGACTCGATCACGTCGTTGAGCTTCTGCTCGTCTGACGCCTGTTCCGCGATGGAGCCGAGCCGAGTGACGGTGCCTTCCATCGCGCTTTTGCAGGCTTCGGCGACCAACTGCTCCTTGCTTTCGAAATGGGCGTAGAAGCCGCCGTGCGTCAGTCCGGCCCCGCTCATGATTTGCGGCACGCTGACCGCCTTGATCCCGTTCGCCCGAAATGCTTGTGAGGCGCTTTGCAAAATTTTATGACGAATGTTCATTTTATGTTTTTTGGTATAAGGCATCTTATGTTTTCACCACGCCTAACGATAATTTATTTATGTATTCTCCATGATATCAGGAAGGGAAGCATTTGCGAAAAGCAGTAAGCAGCTTGAGCGGGCCTTTCGTCCGGATTTTGCGCAGCAGCATGGCCGGAAGCGGATGCTCCGTCTTCCCAAGGACGCGAATCCAGGTCCCGCTGTCTGCGGTCAGTTCAAAATCCGCTTGGCCGGTATGCCCCTCCGTTACGGTGATCGTCTGCTGCTTGATCACGACCGTTGCTTTCGCTTCTTCTTGACCGGTAAAGGTAAAATGATACGTCGCGTTCAATTCTTTGGCCTGATGCCGCTGAAAGAAGAGCGGGAGCATCTTTAAAAAAGTTCTGACGGACTTCGAGCGCAGCCCATTGCTAACCCGTTTCACCTGCTTGTGCGGAAAGCGGCGGACGACATGCTGCTCCGCATCGGAGCCAGGAACGACATAAATCGTTTCTTTTTTGTTTTGCAGCGGCTTGACGATGTCCTCCAAAAATTGCTTGCGGTTGTTCCAGAACGCGCCGATGACGTCTTCTCCTGCGGGACAGACGGCCATACAGTAGGCCGCTTTGTAATTGGCTCCAAACGATAAGCTCTGCCACATGGAGGCCGTTTCTCCGTCTTCGACTTTAGCGCGGTACGCTTTGGCGTTTTTGCTGTCCGCAATCGTCTCGATCCAGTTGGTGAACCCGCCTGAAAATTCCCGATAGTTGTGCGTGTAGCAGGCCGAAAAATTAAAGTGTCCGTCCGGCTCGATGGCGCCAACGGGACAGGCGGCGACGCAGAGCTTGCATTCCAGACACGGATTGTAGTCGATGGGCTTCGACTCCTTCGAAATGCGAGCGTCGGTCACGATGGTCCCGAGCAAAATGAAGTTGCCGAATTTCGGGTGAATGACATTGCGGTGGATGCCCATTTGGCCCAGTCCGGCCGCCACGGCGATCGGCTTGTGCGAAATGACCCATTGCTTGCCGTCTCTTGCTACCTCCATGGGGAAGCCCATCGGAGGATTCATCGCTTTGATGCCCATCTCCTCCAAGCGGGCTACAATTTCATGCCCGACATGCGTGATGCGGTCGTGAACGTGATAAAATTCCGCGTTGGCGACAGAGCGTGCCGCTGCCCGAACCGGCTCGCGGTTCATACGGCACACGAAGCTGATCAGCAGACCGGCATCCGGCAGCAGCTCGCGTATTTCGTGCCGCTGCCCGTCCAGCTCGGGCCGGTCGACCGCAACGAAGCCGACGTCGTCCGCTCCCGCTTCCAGACAAAGCTTACGCAGCCAAGCGGCGTCGAGGGCCGTTTCCCGGGCCGTGCCGGAAGGAGGCTGTTTGGCAAGGTACTGTTGGACGGTAGGATGTTCTTCGAGCTTTCTTCTCATGATCATTATAGCTCCTTTCGGTCCAAAAACGAAAATGAAGAAACAGAATCGGATCGATGATCAAAATATGATGATCATCATAAATATTATAATCATCATATTTAATCCGGTCAACAAAAATCCACATTTGCAGAACCCGCATCAGGACCGGATTCACCCCGGAAATCAACCGCAGACCTCCGTTCAAGCCATAAGTATTAGTCTTGACAAACACAACATCTTGTTATAGATTTGAATCTATCATCTACATATCGTGATTGGTCAGGCGCCTATCCGCTAGAGACGCGGACTGGCTTAATAGGGAAGTCCGGTGCAAAGCCGGCGCGGTCCCGCCACTGTAAGGAAGAGTGTCCCTCCGAGTTCGCCCACTGGTCTTGACGCAAGAATGGCCGGGAAGGGGGAGGGAGCGATGACTCCGAGCCAGGAGACCTGCCTGTTCATTCGACACCCGCCCTACGGAGATAGGAACGTGTCCCGCATCGTGCTTAGACAGCATGTTTTATTTACATGCTGTTTTTGAGGCGCGCTCGGTCCGTTCCGCGGGCTGGCGGCGTCTTTTTTTGCCGTGCCCGGGACGTCGGCGGGAGAGAAAAAAGGAGACGAAGACCTATGCTGATTGCGTACGATTCCAGAACGGGGAATGTGCGGAGATTTATCGGTAAGCTGAATATGCCATCGGTTCAAATCGAGGAGAACTTGCAGATGGACGAGCCTTTCGTCCTTGTTACGTATACGACCGGCTTCGGGCAGGTTCCGGAGAAAACGGCCGCTTTTCTTGAGCGAAATCACAACCGGCTGCTTGGGGTCGCCGCCAGCGGCAACCGCAACTGGGGCGATGGCTTCGCCAAGAGCGCCGATCGGATTGCATCCATGTACGGCGTGCCGGTCCTGAGCAAATTCGAGCTTGCAGGGACGAAGCGCGATATAGAAACGTTTAGAAGCGAGGTGGGCACCGTTGCGACATATTGAATTGAACAACCAGCTGATGCGGCGGGAAGCGGACGGATTTTTTCAACTGGAGAAGGACCGGGAGGCGGTCCGGGCGTTTATGGAAGAGGCGGAGCGCAGCAGCATTCGTTTCGCGAATACGGCCGATAAGGTCCGTTATATGATCGAGAACGACTACTACGAGAACGTGTACGACCGCTATTCGCCGGAAGAGGTTGAGGACATCTACCGGATTACGCACAGCTATGGCTTCCAGTTCCAGTCGTACATGGCGGCGTCGAAATTTTACACGGATTACGCAATGAAAAGCAACGACCGCTCGCTCTATCTGGAGCACTACCCAGACCGCGTGGCGATCGTTGCGCTGTATCTCGGACGAGGCGATGCGGACACAGCACGGGCCTTGGCGGCTTCGATGATGGAGCAGCGGCTGCAGCCGGCGACGCCGACGTTTCTCAACGCCGGAAAAAGCCGGCGCGGCGAGATGGTGTCGTGCTTTTTGTTAGAGATGGACGATTCGCTCAATTCGATCAACTACGTGCTTGCCACGTGCATGCAGCTGTCCAAGATCGGCGGAGGCGTCGCGGTGAACCTGTCCAAGCTGCGCGGACGCGGAGAGCCGATCAAAGGCGTGGAAGGCGCCGCCAAAGGCATCATGCCGGTGCTGAAGCTGATGGAGGACGCGTTCTCGTACGCCGACCAAATGGGACAGCGCAAAGGCTCCGGTGCGGCCTATTACAACATCTTCGGATGGGACGTCATGGAGTTTCTGGACAGCAAGAAGATTAACGCGGACGAGAAGAGCCGTCTGAAGACGCTCTCGATCGGGCTGATCGTCCCGAACCGGTTTTACCGGCTGGCCGAGGAGAACGAGCCGCTTCACGTGTTCGCACCGTACTCCGTCTGGAAGGCCTACGGGACGCATCTCGACGACATGGACATGGACGAGATGTACGACCGTCTGCTGGCCGACGACCGGGTACGCAAGAAAGCGGTCATGAGCGCGCGCGACATGCTCGTGAAGATCGCGACGGTACAGCTCGAATCCGGGTACCCATACATGATGAACAAAAGCAACGCCAACCGGGCGCATGCGCTTAAAAATATCGGCTCGATCAAAATGTCCAATCTGTGCACGGAAATTTTCCAGCTTCAGGAAACGTCAGAAATCGCCGACTACGGACAGCCGGACATCATCCGGCGCGATATCAGCTGCAATCTGGCTTCGCTGAACATCGTCAACGTGATGGAGCAGGGCAAAATACGCGAATCGGTCCATGAAGGCATCATGGCGTTAACGGCGGTCAGCGATATGACCCACGTCGCCAATGCGCCGGGCGTGGCGAAAGCGAACCGCGAGATGCATTCGGTCGGGCTCGGCGCGATGAACTTGCACGGTTTCCTGGCGAAGAACAAGATCGCGTACGAAAGCGAAGAAGCCAAAGATTTCGTCCGGAGCTTCTTCATGATGATGAATTTCTACTCGCTGGAAGCCAGCATGGAGACGGCGAAGAAGACGGGCGTTACGTTCGCAGGCTTCGAGCGGTCGGATTACGCCGACGGCAGTTATTTCGCCCGTTATACCGATACGGATTACCGGCCGGTGACAGAGAAGGTCAAGGCGCTGTTCGGGCAAATGGCGGTTCCTTCTCCCGAGGATTGGCGGTCGCTGCAGGAGGCCGTTCGCACGCATGGGCTGTATCATGCCTATCGGCTGGCGATTGCCCCGACGCAAAGCATCTCGTATATCCAAAATGCGACCTCCAGCATCATGCCGATCGTGGAGCCGATCGAGACGCGGACGTACGCGAATTCGACGACGTATTACCCGATGCCGTACATGAACCGGGACAACTTCTTCTATTACAAGTCCGCTTACCAGATGGACCAGTTCAAGGTGCTGGATCTGATCGCGGAGATTCAGGCGCACGTCGACCAAGGCATCTCGACCGTGCTGCACGTCAACAGCGACGTGACGACGAGACAGCTGGCACGGTATTACATTTATGCGGCCCGCAAAGGCTTGAAGTCGCTGTACTATACCCGGACGAACCGGTTGACGATGGAAGAATGCATAAGCTGCTCCGTCTAACGACGACAGCATCCGAGCAAGGCAAGTGAGAGGAGCCGATGGTATGAGCGTGTTGAAGGCGGTCAACTGGAACCGTCCAGACGACGATTTTACAATAACCTTCTGGAACCAGAACATCATGCAGTTCTGGACCGACGACGAAATTCCGTTGTCCGACGACAAAATGAGCTGGCTGACGCTCAGTGACGACGAACGCGATCTGTATATGAAGGTGCTTGGCGGATTGACGCTGCTCGATACGGTCCAGGGCGGCGTCGGGATGCCGAAGCTGCTGGAGCACGTCGAAGGGCTGCAGCGCAAGGCGGTGCTCGGCTTTATGGGCATGATGGAGCAAATTCACGCCAAATCGTACAGCAGCATCTTTACGACGCTGGCGACAACCGAAGAGATCGACGGCGTGTTCCGCTGGGTGGAGCAAAATGTATTTTTGCAGACGAAAGCGGAGACGATTTCGCAGTATTACAACCACATCCGGACGCCGAAGGAGCTGTATTTGGCGATGTGTGCGTCCGTCCTTCTGGAAAGCTACTTGTTCTACAGTGGCTTCTTCTACCCGCTCTATTTAGCCGGGCAGGGGAAAATGACAAGCAGCGGCGAAATCATCGATCTCATTTTGCGCGACGAGAGCATCCACGGTCTGTATGTCGGCGTGCTCGCGCAGGAAGTGTTCGCCAGGCTGAGCGAGGAGGATCAGGAAGACGCCACCGAGACGCTGCTTGGACTTTTGCGCTATTTGCACGGCAACGAGGAGCGGTACACGGAGCAGCTTTACGCCTCCATCGGCTTGGTCGACGAGGTGAAGGCGTTTCTGCGCTACAACGCGAACAAAGCGATGATGAATCTGGGCCAAGACCCGCTGTTCGAGGAGGAAGAGATCAACCCGATCGTCTTGAACGGCATCAGCACGCGGACGAAGCAGCACGATTTCTTTTCTAAAAAAGGAAACGGCTATGTGCGCACGATTCATGTCGAGCCGCTGACCGACGACGATTTCCGGTTTGACTAAACATTGAGTTCCTCACCCGTGTATTTAAGAATCTTATGAGAGGTGAGATGTTCATTTTATGAAGAGGGAAAGTTTGACATTAATTCGTATTCGGGATGTTTTGATGTCCCCGGAAAAAAATCCACACACTTGGTTTTATCTCCCGCCAAATCAAGCTGAATGGAGTTTGGATACAGAAGGGGTATTTGAATTAAATAGTTATGATTTTCCGCCTGATTCTGACGATTATTTGCCAGAACAAGCTAAAAAAAATGGTTGGATAGTAACATTAGAAAGTGCAGATATTGAAGATGTGGTAGAAAATGCAAAAGCTCAGTTGGACAAACCATCATTAGACCAGTTATTCTGTGCATTTATTTATTACTATGAGAATGATGCGTTTTTTGAGTTTTAAACAGACCTAGTAGGGCCGCCGCCCAGAGTGCAGGCAGTCTACTTTAAGAAAAATAGCACGGTTTGCCCTCCAGGTATTCGCTTGAAGCGAATAGGATGGCGGACCGTGCTTCTGTTTGTTATGGCGCGATTGACAAGATATAGTTTATAAACTAAACTAAAGTCATGAAAAAACCACATACCGATTTACCAGACGACATGCAGGGCGACAGAGGGGAAGGGCATCCGCTCGGCAGATTGATTTTGGAGCTTCGGCGGCTTGAGCGCAATCCCCGCCATTACGGCGGCATCGGCCCGCTGACACCGACCGAGATTCATACGATTGACGCGATTGGCCGGGAGGAAGGCATCCTCATGAGCGAATTGGCCGCCAGACTTGGCATCACCAAGGGAGCGGCTTCGCAAATGATCGGACGGCTGGAGGCGAAAGCGCTCGTTCGCCGCACCCCTCATCCGGGCGATTCGCGGAGCGTCATCGTCTCGCTTGAGGAGCAGGGTAAAGTCGCCCACAAAGCGCACGAGGAGCTGCATAGAAGTTTTTACAACCACCTTCGCTCAGAGCTGGGCGCCGAAGGGATAAGGACGTTTGAGGAAGGGGTAGAGAAATTTATTGCTTTTTTGAGAAAGTAACGCTTTCTCTCTTTTTTTATTCATTTGATTTAGTTTCTAAACTAAATCAAATGAACGTCTCAGCTGGAACGGTTCAAGCAGCAAGCAAAACGAATGAGGTGACGATCGAATGGACTTCAACGAGCATTCCAACAAACAGTTCAAGCCCAACCCATGGATGAAGCTCTCGATTTATATGGGGGCCTTTATTTCGCATTTTACCGCAGGCATCGTGAACGTGGCGCTTCCCGGACTCGCCGGAACGTTTCAAGCCGATCTCGCAACCGTGCAGTGGATTACAACCGCCTATCTGCTGGTCATCAGTCTTTGCCTTCCGTTGATGGGCCAATGGGGGGACCGGCTCGGGCACCGTATCGTCCATAACCTCGGCTACTTGGTATTCACGGTTTCCTCCGTGCTTGTCGCATTTGCGCCTCACATTACCGCGCTCATCGTTTGTCGGGTCTTGCAAGCCATAGGCGCTGCCATGTTTCAGTCCACGAACATGGCGCTGCTAACGGTGCATCTGCCCAAGAAACAGCGGGGCCGCGCATTAGGGGTATTAAGCACGGCTGTTGCGCTGGGCTATGACGGGACCGATTGCCGGAGGGCTCATTACGGAATGGTTGACGTGGCGCTGGCTGTTTCTCATCCATGTTCCGGCGGCCGTAATAGCGACGTTTTTGGCTTACCGCTATATTCCGGCACGGCAGATCGCGTGCAAGCCGCAATCGTTTGACAGCGTGGGAGCGGTCTGCTTTGCCGCTGCCATCGGCTTTCTGATCTACGGGGTTTCCACTGCCAGCAGCGGGAACGGTTGGGGATCGGCACAAACCTGGATACCGTTCGTCGTCTCGGGAATGAGCCTGCTGATTTTGCTCCGTTGGGAATTCCGGCACCCGGCGCCTTTTTTTTCGGTTCACCTGATGCGCAAGCCGATGCTTGGCGTCGGTCTGGCCGTCAGCTTGCTTTCCTTCGCGCTTGCCAATGTCGTGCTGGTTGCGGCCCCATTTTATTTACTGGCCTTTGCCCGGATCGATCATGCTATGCTCGGTTACGTCATGACTGCGTACCCCATTTTGTTGGCGGTGATGGGTCCTTTGGCTGGGGGCTTATCGGACCGCTACGGCCCCAAGCGGCTGATCATCTCGGGCCTAGGCGCCATGGGGGCGGGATCGCTGCTCATGGTCTTGTTCTTGAACAGCTTGTCCCTGCCGGGAATGATTGTGGTATTGGCATTGTTCGGAACGGGCATGGGGCTGATCGCTTCCCCGAACAACAGCTTTATGATGAATCATACGCCAGCCGCATACAGCGGGGTTATGGGCAGCATGATCGCGTTGACCCGAAATATGGGCATGGTGCTGGGGGCCGCTATCGGGCTCGGACTTTTGAGCGGTCGGGCCGGGGGGAGCTTGCAGCACGAAGCGGACGCTTTTTATATGATATTTATGCTAAATCTGATCCTAAGTCTTGTTGCGCTTGGCGTGTTTGTGCTTGTGACCTTAAAGAGCAGACGGCTTGCGGCGTCCGGCATCGATTCCTAGAAGGATCGGTTAAGCAAAAGAAAAAATCCCTCCAGCGTTCGGCACGCTCCGCAGGACGGCGGACACCGGCTTCCGTTCCCTCTACAATTAGGAAACGAAACGGAGGGAGGAATCGTTAGATGCGTGCCAAATCTATTATTTTTACTTCGGTCCTGACCGGTTATGTCGGTCTGGGTATTCTCAATCCGCTTGTCGCTCCGCTGATCCGCGAGCTCGGACTTTCGGAAACGGATGCCGGCTGGATTGTAGCGGCTTCCTCGTTCATGGTGCTGCTCACCTCGGCGTTCTGGGGAAACTGGAGCGATCGTATCGGACGCAAGCCGGTGCTGCTGATCGGGCTAATCGGAATGGCCGCCAGCTTCGGCATGTTCGTCGCGGTGACCGAGCAAGGCCTGAACGGAAAGTTCCAGCCTGCCGTATTGTTTACGCTGCTGCTCATCTCGCGCTTGCTGCTGGGAGCCGCGTTCCCGGCCGTTCTGTCGTCCAGTCAGGCATATATGGCGGATATTACGACTGAGAAGGACCGCGCCGCCGGGATGTCGTTAATCGGCGCAGCCAACGGTCTCGGGCTTGTCGTCGGTCCTGCGGTCGGCGCGCTGCTAACCGCTCTGAGTCTTCTGGCCCCGATCTATCTCGCGGTAGCTATGCCTCTGCTCGTCATGCTCTGGGTCGCCATCGGCATGACGAATTTCAAGCCGCAGGCGCACGGGCAGCAGAAGAAAACGCTGCGCAAAGGAATACTTCCTTACCTTGCGGTCGCCATGATCGTCATGATGGCGTTGATCCAGACGCAGGTGACTGCCGGATTTTATTTTCAGGATAAGCTCGGCTTGTCGGCGACTGAAACGGCGCAAGCGGTCGGCGCAGCTCTGTTCTGCATCGGCTTCATGATGGCGCTGGTCCAGTTCACGGTTGTCCGCAAAAACCGGCTGACGCCCTTGAAATTGCTGCAGCTGGGCGTCCCGGTCTTCGCTGTCGGTCTTGTGCTGCTCGTAAGCTTCAGCCATCTCGCGCCGTTCTTTGCCGCTTTCGCCCTGATGGGGGTCGGGGTGGGGCTGGCGATTCCCGGCTTCACCTCGGGGGCTTCCTTGGCTGTAGCCAAGCATGAACAGGGGGCGGCCGCGGGGATGATCGCCGCAGCCATCGGGATCGGTTCGCTGCTCGGTCCGTTGAGCGGCACGTTCCTGTACCGGATTAGTCCGGAGACGCCGTTTTGGCTGTTGATCCTGCTGCTTGCGCTGCTCACGGGCTATGTGTGGGGCAGCCGGGGAATCCGGGAGAAACAGCAGGCCGTGGTTGACTAACTGGTTGAGAATCATTATCATTTAAGAGGAGGGATGAACGACTACGGAGTGAGAGGATTCAGGTGCCAACGATGATAGCTGCGGATTTTCATCAAATCTATAATTCGTTTTTCGACGGTTTTCAATTGTCGCGCCGTTATGCCGATCAGACCGAGCAGCTGCCTGTTCCGCATTATGCTGGAGAAGGCGCGTTGCGCCGGCTCGTACCGCGACCGGATTTGGAGATCGTCATTTCGGACTATACGCTTACGCGGAACCGGCAATTTCAGCTGCGCACGGATTCGGCGATGGTCGAGCTCAGCTTTTGCCTGCAGGGGAAGCGGGAGCTTCATATTTCCGGTATGAGGCATGAATTTCGTGCGAACTGCTGCACGCTGCAACTGGTGGACCGGCTTCACGCGCATTTTGACTTCGTGGGGAACCAGCCGATGCTTGCAGTCGGCATCGGGATTCCAGTCGCGACGTTCGACCGTTTTATGGAAGATTTTGCAGGAAAGCGCACCGTCGATTTTGCCAAGCTGGTCGACCGCCGTTCGTTCCGCCTGTTCGAGCAGACGATCGAGCCTGCGGCTTCCGTCATCCTGCAGCAGATGCTGGACGCCTCTTATTCGAACGAGACGCGCAAAATTTATATGGAAAGCAAGGCGCTGGAGCTGCTTTCCCTTTCGTTTCATACGCTGCTGTGGGAGCGCGAGCCCGACGATAAGCATATCCGGTCGAAGCTGAGCAAGAACGATCTGGAGAAAATACGCCAGGCGCAGGAGGTGCTGCTGCACCGCATGGATAGCCCGCCTTCGCTGCTGGAGCTGTCCCGAACGGTCGGTCTCAACGACTTTAAGCTGAAAATCGGGTTTAAAGAAGTGTACGGGCAAACCGTCTTCGGTTATTTGCGGGAGAAAAGGCTGGAGAAAGCGCTGCTGCTGCTGCAAAAGGGGCAGGTCAATGTGAATCAGGCCGCCTGCGTCGTCGGCTATTCGAATCCGAGCCATTTTGCCGAAGTGTTCCGTGAGAAATACGGGTTCAATCCCGGCGAGCTCGTCCGCAAATAACGTTGTTACCGTGCCTGACCGCCAGAGGAAATTCCTTTGGCGGTTTTGCTGCGCATAAAAATCCCGGAAACCGCAGAAAAAATCCGTGCAGGGGTGGATGAGCGGACGCTGATATTGTAGCATACCATTTGTTGATAATGAAAATCGTTATCAATTCATCAAGTGGACAAGCACCGCAAGGACCGGCGGCAAAAACAAAGGAGGGCCAAAAAACATGTACAGACGAACTTGGTTATCGCTTCTGCTTCTGATTGTGATGGCAGGGGTGATTGCCGGATGCACGGCAAGCGACCCGGGAACCGGGGCTTTAGGGGATCAGAAAAAGTCCGAGGGGACGGCGGCGCAAGCTTCTTTTCCGAGGACGATCAAGCATTTCAAAGGGGAAACAGTGATCAAGGAGCGGCCGGTAAAAATCGCGGCGCCTTATATCACTTATGTCGACAACTTGGTCGTCTTAGACGAAATACCCGTGGCTGCCCAAGGGATGGCGATGATGAGCACCTTCCCGAATTTGCAGAAAAAGCTCGAAGGGAAGTCCGTGATCGATCTGGGCAAAGAAGTGAGTATGGAGAAGCTGCTCGCGTCGCAGCCGGATCTGATTATCGCCTCTGACGATATGGCCGATAAATACGACCAGCTCAGCCAAATTGCGCCGACGGTGATTTTTCCGTACACCGAGGATTGGAAAGGAACGCTGCAATTGATTGCCGGGGCCATCGGGAAGGAAGAGAAGGCGGCGGCCTTCCTGGCTGAATTCGACCGCAAGGCGAAGGAATACAAAGCGAAGCTGGCGAGCCGCAGCGGGGAGACGGTCTTGTTCGCGATGTACGGCGGGAAGGAATTTATCACCTTCAATGAGGAGCGCGTCGCCGCCTTTTACAAGGAGCTTGGACTAAAGCCAGTTCCCGGCAGCGAAAAGGGCGGGTCCTTGTCTCTCGAAACGCTTGCGACGATGAATCCGGATCATATTTTTATCGTCAACAACTGGGCTGCGCCGATTAAAAAGGGCGTCAAGGATACGCTGAAGGACAACGCGATCTGGAACGGAATGAAAGCTCCCAAAAGCAATCATGTCTACTATATCGAGGATACGTCTGTCCTTGGACCAATGCCGCTCGGCAAAATGATCGCGATCGAAGAAGTGATGAAGGCGATGGGAAATCCATAGAAGTTTAGGGCGGCCGATGGAAGCCTTGAGCGAATAAAAAATAGAACCCCGTGATTACGGGGTTCTTTGCGATTTAAGGATAAGCCGCTTCACGAAAGTAATATCCGGCTCGAACCATCGTTTGGCGTAGGTTTCGACCCATGGCTGCGACAGCAGCCAGACGATGCCGAACCCGGCGATAATCGCCAGCCCTTGGCTCCAAGGGGTTTGCAGGTAGACGTAAACCCCTGCCGCCAGCAGTGATTTCAGAATGAAGGCATGGAGCAGAAAGACGTACCCCGTTCGTTTCCCCCAATCGGTGATCCGGCCGGCCGCCCAGGGCACCAAGCTCAAAAAAGCGATCGAAGCGGCCGCCTGCACTCCGTACATTCCCAAGCGATATATTCCGGCATACCACTCCGGATGACCGGCCTCTGCGTAGGTGAAGCTGCCGTACAGCCAGCGCGGATCGATTCGTCCGCCCAGCCAGAAGTAGCAAATTACGGCTGCGCCGAGAAGAAAAGCAGGCATACGCAGCCTTTTGACTATGGTTTCCCAATGCTGCGGCAGGAAGTATCCTGCAAGGAAGAATGGAAAGTACACCAATGTCCGCGATAAGCTGAGCCAAGCCCCCGGCCAAGGGAGATAACCGACAGCGACGCCGAGCAGCAGCGAAACGATCAGCGGATGGCGCAAATGGACGAACGCGCGCAGCAGCAGTCTCCAGCAAAAGTGGCTGAGCAGGAACCAGAGCAGCGAATAGGGCATGAAGAACGAATGGATCACGCCTTTGGCTTGAAAGAAGACGATATCCGCCAAGCTGTACAGCGTCTGGAACAACACATATTGATACGCAATCGTATAAAGACCGTCGATTCCAGTCCGGTCGAGACGGAAGCTTTTGGCAAAGTAGCCCATCGCCAGAGCGAACATCGGAATATGGAACGCGTAGATCGTCTCGTAAAGAGTGAACAAAGGCGAGCTTCGATCGATCATCGGCTCGATGGCGTTGGCTGTGACGACGCAAGCGATAAGCAGAAACTTCATATTAAGCGCATAAGTGTTAAGCGATGGTGCGGAAGCCATTCCCACGGGAAGTCACCTCGATATGTGTTCTGTGCTGACTGACGGCTCTTTCGCCGCTTTGGAGCGGGTGTTGCCGGCTCCTCGTTTAGAGCATACCTCTTTCGATTCGCCGGAGCAGTGAGAAGGATCACGGCTCGTTGATGACTAAAGTCACAGACAAATCGCAGTCGCGGGTATACAACCCGAATGACGTAGGCAAACTTCACCAAATCTTCATCCGATCCTCATGTTCTCTTCATGATAGAAAGCCAGGGCGATGCTACAATCAGAATATAGATTTAGACCTAATCTAAATATAAAATTTGAGGAGGAACCATCCATGAATGAACAATTAACTGCGCTGTTGAACAACCAAATCGCCAACTGGTCGGTCCTGTACGTCAAGCTGCATAATTACCATTGGTACGTCAAAGGCCCTCAATTTTTCACGCTGCATACGAAATTCGAGGAGCTGTATACGGAAGCGGCGCTGCATGTGGATGCGCTGGCCGAGCGGCTGCTGGCGTTGGGTGGCAAGCCGGTCGCGACGATGAGCGGAAGTCTCCAGCTCGCCACGGTTCGTGAGGTGGAAGGCGAGGAGACGGCGGAGCAGATGGTGGCTTCGCTGGTGAACGATTTTAATCTGATCATCACGGAGCTTAAGACAGGCATGAAATACGCCGAGTCCGTTCAGGACGAAACGACGGGGGATCTGCTACTGGCCGTTCATTCGAGTCTGGAAAAA
Source organism: Paenibacillus tianmuensis (assembly GCF_900100345.1). Lineage (GTDB taxonomy): Bacteria > Bacillota > Bacilli > Paenibacillales > NBRC-103111 > Paenibacillus_G > Paenibacillus_G tianmuensis. The sequence goes on from NZ_FMTT01000059.1 coordinate 20,742, forward strand.
CACGTCTGGATGCTGAATGCGTTTCTGGGCAACTAACTCAAGCGGTAAGATCAACTATCATAGTCCTGTGGTCATGCCTTCCGTGCGCGGCTTGGACAATCGGCTTGCTTCTATGATAAAGTCATAGATTATGGAAGAAGCTGAATTGGAGGAGATCAGAACGATGAAGCCGCGTTCTAAAAAGATAGGGTACTTGCTCGGCGGAACGGCTCTTGCCGCCGCTTGTGCGGTACTGGTTGCGTACGGCGGTGAGCCCCCTGCATGGCTGCTTGCGTCCGGGAAGGGCGCTTCGTCGGAGGCTGCCGAAAAACAAACCCCGGTCCGACGCGAAATTATCGATTTTCATATGACCGATCTGGATAAAGGCTGGATTCGTTATGCGGACGGCACAAGCAGCGTGACGGAGGATGGAGGAGCCCATTGGACGAAGCAAGCCTCGGGCCTCCCGGACTCAGCGGCATCCAGTACGAATGGGCCAAGCGCTTCGACAGCCAATGTCAAAACGCTCACAACGATTGCTTACCAAGCGAAAGAATACGCCGTGAAGCAGGCGCAATTTGTAACCGACCGGACCGGCTGGGCGCTTGTCTCAGCCGGAACGGATCTGGCCAACCCGCTGCTGGTGACCACGGACGGGGGACAAACCTGGCATGCCGAGGTGACGCCTGCGGTGAAGGATGCGCTGCAGGAAGAAAAGCGGCGTCAGCAGCGGATTAGCAGGGAAACGGCTTTGTATGCTTCTCCCGAGCAAGCCAAGAAGGTGATGGACTCCGCTTGGACGCTCCTGCCGGATACGGCTAGTCCCGGTGACGTCGTGCTGGTGCGGCACGATAAGCCCGGCGAAGTCGCTTGGCAGGGGAAGACGTATGAGCTGCGGCCGTTCGAAGCCGGGTATTTCACCTACCTTCCGGTGCCGATGAAGACCAAGTCCGGCTCGTACCCGATCGGCGATCAGACGCTGAAGATCAAGGATAAAAAGTTCGAGACGCAGCAGCTCAAGGTATCGAAGCAGATGGAAAGCATGCGTCAGGACACGAAGCGAATCGAAGCCGACCAGAAAAAAATCGATGCCGCGCGAAGCAAGTCGGAGCCCGGGTTCCTGTTCTCCGCGCCCTTTATTCAGCCGATCGAGGGGATATTGACGACGCCGTTCGGCCATACCCGCTATGTGAACGGCAAGTTCGCGAGCTCCCATATGGCCATCGACTTGGCGGCCAAAGAAGGCACCCCGATCAAAGCGGCGAATGACGGTATCGTAGCGCTGGCGGACAACTTTTATTTGTCGGGCAATACGATTTATATTGATCATGGAATGAATCTGTTTTCCCAGTACGCGCATTTGTCCAAGCTTCAGGTGAAGACGGGGGACCGGGTGAAACGGGGCGATATTATCGGGCTGGTGGGCTCGACCGGATTCTCGACGGGACCGCACCTGCACTTTACATTCTGGGCGCACAACGTTCCGGTCAATCCGAATCTGTTCTTTAATGCGACTCCGTTTCAATGGCCGAAGCAGAAGCCCCAATCGCGTTAAGCAGGCAGGCGCTGTTGGTCCGGTTGCGGCGTTCGGCCGCGGATGTGTTTGCACGAGATGCAGAACGCCCCCTCTGGATATCGTCCGAGCAGCTCGAACAACCCCAAGGAGGCGCCTAAAGACAAAGCATCATCCGGTACCGATCCGATTTTCAAAACCGTCCCGACTTGAAAATCGATAGCAGCAGCCCTAGAAACATCAGCGTGGCGACGCAGAAGCCGATTTCAATGACAGGAAAATTCCACAGCAAGGTCGATTGTCTGCCAAGCGACGAGCCGATAATAAGACCGGCCATAATAATGCTGAAGGCGAGCAGGACGATGCTGAACGATAGCCGGTTGCTGATGCGGTCCATTTTTCGCATCAAGGCATCCAACTCGGCGATCGATATTTCAAAGCGCAGCTTGCCTTTCTTCATCATCCCGAGCAGCTCGCGCAGCTTCATCGGCGTCTCCGTCAGCAGGGCGGCAGCCTCGTTTACCTGATGCCACACGCTGTCGGCCACATTGCGGGGACTGAACCTCTCGGCGAACAGCTTTCGTCCGAACGGTTCGGCGATGCTGATGACGCTGAACGTCGGGTCCAGCGAAGTGACGACGCCTTCAAGCGTCAGAAGCGCTTTGCCGAGCAGTGTCAGGTCGGCGGGAATGCGGACGCGGTGTTCGTAGGCGACGGCCAGCAGGTCGTTGACCGATTCGCCTAGCTTGACGCGGCTGAGCGGCACGTCGTAGTATTTCTCCCGCAGCTCGTCCACATCTGCGCGCAGGGAGTCCATGTCGACATCGTCGGGAATGATGCCGATGCCTTCAATCGCCTTGATGACGCCGTCGGTGCTGTTGCGCCGCATGGCAATAAGAAGCGAGCCGAAATGATATTTCATCATCGGGGTAAGACGCCCGACCATGCCAAAGTCGATCAGTCCGATCACCCCGCCCGGTAGCACGATAATGTTGCCCGGGTGCGGATCGGCATGAAAGAAGCCTTCCACAAAAATTTGTTGAAAGACGATTCGGGCAATTGTTTCGGCCAGCTTTTTCGGTTCGTACCCCAGCTCTTGCAGACGCTCCGTTTCGATAGGCTTTACGCCTTCCAGATATTCCATGGTCAGCACGTTGCGGCTCGAATAATCCCAATAAATCGCCGGTATGCGTACATCCGAATCGCGCTCGAACGGCTTCGCCATCCGCTGCGCGCTGCGGCCTTCGTTCGTATAGTCCAGCTCGGCGCGCAGCGACTGGGACAGCTCGTACACCATGTCGCGCACCTGATATTTGGCCGCCCAGTCAAGCCGGTGCTCGGCCAGGCGAGCCAAATCGTCCAAAATTTCAAGATCCGTTTCAACGATGGAACGAATATTCGGGCGCTGAACCTTGACGGCGACCGGCTCGCCCGTATGCAGGCGGGCAAGATGGACCTGCCCGATGGAAGCCGCGGCGATCGGCGTCTCTTGAAATTCTGCGAACAGCTTCTCGAAGGGCTCGCCGAACTCGTTTTCCAGAACTTCGCGCACTTGCTCGAAAGGGAAAGGCGGAACCCGGTCCTGCAGCTTGACGAGCTCGTCGATAATATGAGCGGGCAGCAGATCGGGACGCGTGCTGGCGATTTGGCCGATTTTGACGAAGGTCGGACCAAGCTCCTCCAGAAACGTCCGGATGCGTTCGCCGATTGAGCGCGACCGGGCCTCCCGCCGTTCATTCAAGCCGATGCGCGTCCCGGCAAGCAGATCGGGCAGTCCAAGCTCTTTGACGAGGAAGCCGAGTCCGTTGCGGGCGAACGCTTTGGCGATGTCGCGGTACCTCTGCAGGTGCCGGATTTTCCGTCCGAGACTCATGAGCTTGCGGGAGGTAAGGTTTGGCCGGCATCGGGCTGCCTGCCTTCCAGCTCGGCCACGCGGCGCTCAAGCTCTCCGATGCGCTGCGTTAGCCGGACGTAATCGTCTTTGGTCGTCAAATTCATCTCATGCAGCGCCTGACGCATATAGCCGCGCACCTTCTCCTCCAGTGTGGATTGGGCTTCCTGTCCTTTGCGTACCAAGTCATCCACAAACTGCTCCGACTCTGCCTTGTTCAGCTCTCCTTTTTTGACCAGCTCGTCGACGAATTTCTCCGCCTGCTCTTTGCTAACCACGGCAAAGCCCAATCCCATCGAAACCGCTTTTCCCAACAAATCTCTAATCATCTCTGTTCCTCCTGTTCGTATCCGTATAGGGTGATTTTACCATAGCGGGCCGCAAACGCCAAAACGGACTCCGGGTATGCTCCCCGCCTAAATAAAATGCGCCCGTTGCGCACGGATGATCAAAAAAAGCGGTGCATTTTGTTGTACAATACATTCGATTATCAACAACATACGTTAACGGTCGATTTTTGACCAAAGATCAGCTACAATAATCAAGACATCCCGAATTGAAGTCGTGAAGGAGAGTTACTGTTGACGTTATCCCATGAACGCGGCTTGGAATCCCCGTTTCCGCTCCGGCATTATCTTACGCTGATTACCGTAGTCATTATCGCCGGGATGAATCAGGGGCTTCTGCTGCCGCTGCTTACTCTGCTGCTTGACAAGACGGGGGTCTCGATCGGGGTGAACGGTTTGAATGCGGCCGCTCTATACATCGGAACTTTTGCCACGATGTTTTGGATTGAGAAGCCTGTGCGCCGTTTCGGCTATAAACCGGTGCTCGTCGTCGGCATCCTGCTCGTGCTTGTCGTGCTGATTTTATTCCCAGCATTCCCCAATTTCTGGGTATGGCTTGTGCTCCGGTTTATGGTAGGCGTTGGAGACAGCGGTCTGCATTATGCGACACAGCTGTGGATCGTGTCCCGTTCCCCGGCGGATCGGCGAGGCCGGTACATCTCGTTCTACGGGATGGCTTACGGGGCGGGATTCAGCCTGGGACCGCTTGGCATCAACTTGCTGCCGTACGGAATGTGGGCGCCTTTTCTGGCGACGATGCTGTGTGCGGCCGTATCGCTGCTGTTCGTGAGCCGGCTGCCCAATGCGCACCCGGAAATGGGGAAAAGGGAGCAGGGGGCGCAAGCTAGAGTCACCTATCCCGTTGTGTTCCGGCTGGCCTGGTACGCTCTGCTTACCTCTTTCCTGTACGGATACATGGAATCGTCCATGAATAGCAATTTTCCCGCTTACGGCTTGCGCACCGGCATCTCCGACACATGGATTTCCTTGCTCCTGCCGGTCATCGGGATCGGTTCTTTGATCCTCCAGCTGCCGCTTGGCATATGGAGCGACCGGTGGGGCCGCAAGCCGATCCTGATGACGGCTGGCCTGATCGGCGGGGCCGCCTTCGCAGCCGTCCCGTTCGTCGCGCAGGGGAATCTGCTGTTGATGCTGATTCTATTCGGTCTGGCCGGCGGGCTCGTCGGCTCGTTCTTTACGCTGGGGCTTGCTTATGCGGCGGATGTGGTGCCGAGATCGATGCTGCCCCGCACGAACGTCATCGCCTCCGTGCTGTTCAGCATCGGGAGCATCGCCGGGCCGAATATCGGCGGCTTCAGCATGCAGTACTTCTCCGTCCACAGTATGTTTTATTGGCTTGGCGGCGCGTATGTCTTATTTGCGCTGCTCGGACTTCGGTTCCGGCCGAAGGTTCCGTAAATGGAATATGAGTTTTGAATCCCCGAGTCGAGCAGGCAAACAAAGAAGGGCCGCGCATGCGGCTCTTCTGGGAATCATCGATGTTCACTTGTAAGCCGGAAACAATTTCGTCGCCTTACCTGAAATGAAGTCTTGCACGTATCATGGTTCATACGAGCTTCGAATCGAAATACATTGGATAGTAGATCTTTTATTTTAAGGAAGGTGATTCGAAATGAATACGACGACGGCTTTGACCGACAGCTCCAGGAAGATAATCGAAGTTTCAGGTGAAGGAATGGTTGCCGCGGCCCCGGACCGGGCGCTGATTACGCTGGGGGCAATCACGGAGAAGGTGAGTCTGAGCGAAGCGCAGACCGAGAATGCCGCAGCGGTGTCAAGCATCCTCCAATCGCTTTTCCAGCTTGGGATTCCGAAGGAAAAGGTGCAGACGGTCCAGTACGGCATCGAGATTCAGTACAACTACAAGGACGGGGTTCAACTGTTCCGCGGCTACAAAGTCACCCACCTTCTACGAGTGACCGCGGATAAGATCGAGCAGACGGGAGTTATCGTGGACACGGCGGTTCGCCAGGGGGCGAATACGGTATCCGGCATCCAGTTTGCTTCGGCTCATCCGGAGACTTATTACCATCAGGCATTGACGATGGCGGTCCACAGCAGCCGCCATAAGGCGGCGACTCTCGCGAAAGCGATGGGCGTAGCGCTTCATCCTACCCCGCTTCGGATTCAAGAGATGTCGCATGGCATCGAACCGCACCCGTACCAGATCGCAACTTTTGCCGCTGCGCCCTCTACTCCCATCCAGCCGGGAGAACTGAACATTTCCGCCGCCGTCAAAGCTTTTTATTCTTATTCTTGACGATGCCTTAGATCGATTGAGAAAGTAGACGTCAGTCCGGCGAAATCCCCGGCCAAGCTTGCCAGCGGCTTCAAGTTCTCCGTTGCTATTTTAAAATTTCCTGCATAGGCAGCAGAATCCACTTGCACGCGCTCCACGATTCCAAGAACCAGATGATCCCCGCCTACGGGAATAATTCGATCCAGCTTTAGTTCGAATGCAATCGGCGCTTCAAGCACCGCCGGCACATCGACGCTCTTGCAAAGCTGTGGCGTGACTCCCGCAAGCTCGAACTCGTTCTTCTGCGGCCCGGCATTAGCGGACGAAAGCAGCATCGCCTCGCCCAGAGGCTCGGAAACCATATTAATGACAAACTCACCAACCTCGCGAATATTGGTCAACGTATCCTTCACCGTACCTTCCCGTTCACCTACCCCCGGTCCGATGGAAATCAGCAGCGTGGGTGGGTTTCGGGAAGCGACTGTAAAAAAACTAAAGGGCGCCAAATTAAGAACGCCGTCCTTGCTTTTGGACGAAACCCACGCAATGGGTCTCGGTACAACCGAACCGATCATCAGCTTGTACATTTCCTGCTCGCTTACATCGCTCGTATGAAACGCGAGCGCATCATGCCTCGGCATCGTTATCATCCTTTCCTTATTGCCTTGCAACAGCCGCATCGGTTTACACCGTCCAATGGGAGAGTTACAATGTAGTTCGGCCCCTGTGCTACCTGAACTCATATGGCGGCTGCCGGACACGGTACTCTTAAGTATAAACGCATCCCGGATAAAAAATAGTACGCACTTTAAAGTTAGTACTTACCTTAAGGAGAGGAACACCGATGCCTGAACGGACCGAAACCACAGAAATACATAACAACCAAACACCGTTCGATTATACCTTGTCCATTATTGGTGGAAAGTGGAAAATGAAAATTATGTATCAATTGGCCTGTCAAAAGGTTACACGCTACGGAGAGCTCAAGAGGCGAATTCCTGAAATTACTCATAAGGTGTTAAGCTCCCAGTTGAACGAGTTGGAAAGCAGCGGTATCGTTAACAGGAAAGAGTACGAGCAAACTCCTCCGAAGGTGGAATATTCGCTAACTCCAAGAGGAAGAACGTTGATGCCCATTCTGGAGGAGATATGCAAATGGGGAGTGCAAAATCAATTGCCATTGAAATGAACGACCACGTACAATGAGGCTGTCTTCATGCTGAAGCGATTGTACATGGAAGGCAAAGCGATGAGCTTCGAGCCTTATATCCTATCGTGCTAAGCAAACAAGCCTTCGACCGCAGGATCCGAGGGCTTATTTTGTTTGCCAAGGATTGAGGACGTTTAAGGCTGCGGCCCTTAGACGGCACACTCTGTTCGTCCCGCCTCATCGTTGGGAAGTTTGTTACAAGATAGACGTTTATGTAGTGTGTCTATAATTTTTATCCTAAATCCCTTGATTAATTACAAACAATATAATAATATGTCTATAAATAAATAAACGAAATTAATTTTAGTCTATTTATAAATTGTGGGGAGGGTGAGCCGGATCAACCCTTCTGCGGCAACAAATCCAACGAGATCTTGCCATCGTCCAGGCAGATCGAACAGCATGATGATCAAAGCTTGAAAGGAAGTAATACCCGTGTTAAATAACCGCTATGTTCGAACGATCATTTTATCCAGAGTTTGTCTGCAGCTTGGCATTTGGGTGAGAAACTTTGCCATTCTGCTTTACGTGACCGAGATGACGAAGAACGACCCGCTCTATGTATCGCTGATCGCGGTCGTCGAATATGCTCCGATCTTTTTGTTCTCCACCATCGGAGGGACGTTTGCCGATCGATGGCTGCCCAAACGAACGATGGTCTGGTGCGACGTCTTATCCGCCGTCTCCGCCTTCGTTGTGCTGCTGGTCGTACACTATGGCTCGTGGTACACGCTGCTTTGCGCAACGTTTATCTCTGCGGTGCTTTCCCAGTTTTCCCAGCCGTCGGCGATGAAGCTGTTCAAGCAGCATGTGCCGGAAGAACAACTGCAGGGCGTCATGGCGATGTTTCAGTCGTTGATGGCCGTCTTTATGGTGGTCGGACCGATCATCGGGGCGTTCGTCTATCAGCAGTTCGGCATCGAAGTTTCACTTTGCGTGATGGGCGCGATGCTGCTTGCTTCGGCGCTGATATTGTCCTTTCTCCCGCGGGATACTAAAACCCCGGCTGCGGAGGATCGGAACTTTGTGCGGGAGCTGCGGGACGGGCTTCGTTTTGTCTGGGCGAGCCGCCCGCTCCGGACCTTGGGAGGGACCTTTGCCGTATCCGGCCTGGCTGTCGGACTGATTTCGCCGCTTACGATCTTTGTAGCCATGGAAAACTTGGGTCAGGACAAATCGTTCCTGCAGTGGCTTCTGATGATGAACGGCGTCGCCATGCTGGTCGGCGGAGCTCTGGTGATGACGATATCCAAGAAAGTAAAGCCGCAAACGCTGCTTGCGGCAGGCTTGCTCATCAGCACCTTCGGGACGATCGGCATCGGCTGGTCGACCAGCATTCCGTTGACGCTCCTTTTTCAAGCCACCAATGGGTTATGCTTTCCCTCTATCCATATCGGCATCAATACCTTGATCATGCAAAATACGGAAGGCTCGTATATCGGCCGGGTCAGTGGTGTGCTGACGCCGATGTTCATGGGGATGATGGTTATCGGCATGTCCTTGGCGGGGTACTTGAAGAATGCGCTCTCGCTGCACACGGTATATACCGTTAGCGGAGTATTGTTTTTCATCAGCGTGCTGGTGCTGGCTCCGCTCTTGGTGAACCGCCGTGCGGCGGCCGAAAAACAAGCGCAGGGATAATGATGATATTTCTTCTGGGACGAGGAGTTTTGGAGTCGTTACCGGGTCTTCAAAGACATTCCAGAAGGCTGGGAAACAGGCGCACAGGTCGGGGATATATTGACTCTCGACCGATGGGAAGGTATGACGGCGTTCATGAAAGATGACAAAGCCGTCTATGACGCTGGTATTGAATATGCGCGGGATCACTGTGAGCCGGTAGGCAAGGGATAAAAAGAAAGGAGCATCCCATTAAATGAAGAATGCTCCAACTCGCTTCTACGGAATTAACGAAATGATTCCTGTGTATTTCACACTATGATATCCCGAACCATCGGGGTGGTAGAATGTTTGGGTAGGGTTTTCTATATCTAGCGTACCTGCAAAACGACCAACTGGGTAGCGTACTTCATAATAATAGGTGAGAGGGGGGGCGTTAAGTTGTCCCTTCTTAAACTCAAACACTCTCGTGATATCAACGTATTTTTGATCAAGTGGGTCTTCTTCTGCTGCTGATGCTGTTGGCAATACCGCAATAAAGGCAAACATCAAGCACAATATCACAGCGATAAGCGATTTTCTTTGTAAAGTAAACATCATTGGTATTCACCTCCTTTCTTTTATAAAATTATACAATTATATCAAATAAAGTGGAAGATGAAAAAAATAAAATGTAACTACTCAGTACCCCAAGTTTAGGGTACTTTTTTTATACTGGATAGGATTTTAAGAACTTTGGTCGAATATATCCCCATAACGACTTTTGGGGAGGGCTTGCGTGATGGTGATGAATCTGAACCCGACGCCAGAGCAAATCTTGAAAATCAGCAAAGGCGATCCAGAGATTGCGGCTTTCATCACCGCTTTGCTCGTGCAAAATCGCCAACAAACCGAACAAATCGCACGGTTGGAAATCCGTGTCAAGGAATTAGAACGCAAACTCGGACAGAATAGCAACAATAGCAGTAAGCCGCCCTCCAGCAACGGGTTCGACAAACCGGCTCCTAAAAGTTTGCGGGGCAAAAGCGGCAAATCTAGCGGTGGACAACCCGGTCA
>NZ_FMTT01000047.1 GCF_900100345.1 Paenibacillus tianmuensis
GAGGTATTTTTTCGTTGGATTAAGCAGCATTTAAACATTCCTACGTTGTTTGGGACAACAGAGAACGCCGTTTATGGTCAGTTATTTGCAGCATTGATGGTGTACGTTCTGCTGAAATGGCTGTTTGACTCCGTTTCTGCATCCATATCTCGACATGTGGAACTCTCCTTTGTCCGATTTACACGTTTATTCGCTCTTCATCTGCTGCCTGCTGAATGGCTTATAAAGATTCAATATATTGTGCAGACACATAACCCCCAGAGGGTTGTTTAGATTACATAATTTGGTTAATCAACAGGCCTGATACAATAATATACATTCCCTCTTATATTATATAATTTGATTCTCCAGTTAACTCAGGTAACTCCATTAATACGAACGTATGTTTTTTATACCAGAATCAAACATATGTTCGGGAGTGATCTTGATGGCAAAGAAGGAAGCGATGAATCTCATCCAGTTTCAAAAGGCGTTCCAAACGGAAGAAGCATGCCATCGTCATCTCATGAAAATGAAGTGGCCTGAAGGCTTCTGTTGTCCGAAGTGTCAGCATGACAAGGCTTACGAGATCACGACACGTAAGCTGCCGCTGTTTGAATGCGTTCGTTGCCACCATCAAACCACTGTCATTGCAGGTACGATTTTCGACCTCGTGAAATGGTTCTGGGCCGTCTTTTTGATCGCTCACGATAAGCGAGGCGTTTCGGCAACGTATCTATAATCTATCGGAGGAAGTCGGTATTGCTTATCAGACTGCATGGACGATCCAACATAAAGTGAGAAAGGGCATGGGCGAGCGCTCGTGGATTTCGCACAGAAGTATATCGAGGCCGGCTCCACGAATTTCCAGCGACAAGTATCGCTCTTACCAGGCTCTGACCAAACAAGGCTACCAGCATGAAGCTAAATTGTTTAACCCTGTTGAAAACCCGGATCACCTCAAGTGGCTTCATACGGTCATTTCCAACGCCAAAGCGTTTATTGGCGGTACGTTCCACGGTCTTGACTCAAAGCATTTGCAAGCTTATCTGGATGAGTTCTGCTATCGGTTCAACCGACGAGAAGTGAAGAGCGAGTTGTTCAACCGACTTGTTCAGTGTTGTGTTTTATCTGCAACCATCACCTATCCTGAGTTAGTTGGATAATCAAATTATATAATTAATTCAATTATACTATATAAGCATTCCTGTGAAAGATGGATTTTCCTCACGGGTACATTGTTAGATGGGCTTCACACCCCGGATGTGCTCGTATCCGACGCATGCCATCCTAGCCTGACCGGGTTGAGGTAGCCTGTCGCTTCGTAAGAAGCCTCAACGTATTGCGCCTCGTGGCGCACGCTCATCTTCCTGCCAAACAATCTCGCCAGTGGCATAGTCAACCGTTGCCAACAGTTTGATGACGCGATGATTGCCAGTGGTTCGTATGATCCGCTGTTTGCCGCGCAGAAACCATGTTTTTTGAATGGCTTGGTAGTCACGGATCATCGACTCATCTTCAAACAGTAAATAATCGATTTCATCATTCATCAGTCTTTTTTTAAATGCGGGAATGTATCTTCCGAAAACTGGCGCTGCTTTTCTTCATCCGCCGCCGCTAAGGTATACGTGGGTTTCGTATAGCTTAACCCTTGGCGATGCATCATTTTCGAAACACCACGAAGCGAATAGATATAGCCAAATTCTCGTTTAATAAAGGCCGCGATGATTTCCAACGTCCAGTTGTGGCGGGCCGTAAAACCCACATCATTTGGAACTGAACTTACAATGGTCTGCTTTAGTTTTTCCTGCTGTTCTTTCGTTAAGCGAACAGGTGCTCCTGGTGAATGATTCATTTTCAGAGCGGAAAGACCGCCTGTTTGATAAACTTGAATATAGCCTTTGACCGTTTGAACGCTTCGGTTTAAAATAGGCGCGATCGCTTCCGCCCGGGTACCTTGCAAATATAAATATAGCGCCTGATAACGCTCGTACATGCGGCGATCTTTTGCTTTTTTCATCGCTTGCTTGACTTCTTCTAATTTTTGTGCATTTTCCATCTTCATTCCCTGCCTGTCTGTTCATGTTTCATTACTGATTCGACAAGCAGGTATGAAATTCCTTACATTTTTAGTTCAACTCCCTCAGGAAATTAAAGTTGAAGGAAACAAATGACGACCCGAAGCGGACTGGTGGGCCTCCTCTTCTTTGTTTCATTAGTTCACATACATACGGTCAGTATTACAAAAACATATTCTCATAATTGCGTTTACTATAAATAATGCGTCGGATTTCTACAATATTGTCTAGCACAACATAGAACACGAGGTAATTCTCAACGGCAAGCATTCGATATTCATCTTCGAGTTTACCCGTACATCTATAGGGATGTCCAGAATACGGAAAATCCTCCAATCTGGAAATAGCCTTTTCGAACTTATTAACAAGATTATTTGCTGCTTGTGGCGCGCAGAGTTGTTCACTAATATAATTAACAATATCTATCAAATCTGATTCTGCCAGTGCAAGATAACGTAAATTGTACTTTTTCTCCATATGGGCCCCCTCTAAGCTTTGTCATTAATCCCCAATTGTTTAAGTAATGTTCTCTTTTGCATTACAAACTTGTTTTCAGTTTCCTTAATTTTTTCTTCGTATTCTTGTTTATTCTGCTTTAATTTCTCACCCACTTCATTCATGAATTCCATAGGATATAACGGGATTTCAAGCTGCTCTAATCTGGAAGGGTTAATCAATTTAATTGTTGTACCCGTTTGGAGACCATCAATCATTCTGCGCCCCACCTCACTTTGCAAAAACTCATACAGTACATATGCGTTATATTGTTTAGGGTTTACTCGAATAATCGATAAATTCCCACTAATAAATGCCTCGTTAAATGGATTTTTGACCATGGCAAATTTGATCATTGAACCTTTAGAAGTGATGAGAATATCCATCGGTTGAATCGCAAACTTCACAAGCCAGTCTTTCTTTTTATAGGTTATTTTTGATTCTTCATCATAAGTAATTCTCCCATTCTCTATATCTTTGATATTTAGAAAATAATGTGTTGCAGATACCATAAGATCTTCGTATTCTTCTTTTGATAATTGAACGCCCCGTCTGACCTCTGCGATTTCACCAAGCTTGACTGTATGCTCGAATGAATTCTTCAAAATATCAAAATCTAAATATTCTTTTGAATTGAGGCTGTAGTTGTAAGATTTAATTTTTTCAACGTCAATAAGTCTGCAAAACCGATCTTCTTCAGTTCCATTCCAATAAGCATGATTGATTTTCGAAAGGCCCTCCTCAGTAATTGCATGTTGATTTCTATTTATTCTGGATGAATATTCACTAGCATCTATAAACAATACTTTGCCCAGCCTATTTTGCGGTTTCCTTTTATTAAAAATGATCAGTTCTGTACTGATATTGGTTTTAGAGTAGAGATTCTCTGGTAATGTTATGATCGCTTCAATTAAGTCCTTGTCAATGATTGATTGTCTTATGTTAACTTCACTGCCTCTAACTAACGTTCCTTTTGTCCCGACAACAATTGCTTTACCGTTATCATTCAAATGGTAGAGAACATTTTGATAAAATGCCCAATCGGCAGAAGATTTCGGTGGAATACCGTGCTCATATCTGGGATCATTAAGAGCATTTTCATAGTTCCAAGTTACTCCAAAAGGAACATCTGAAAAAATGAAATCGAAAGTTTTCTGCTCTTCATCTCTACTTATACGGTCTAAAACATCCTTATTAACAATATTGAAATTTGGGACTCGATTTAAGAGCACTAATAATTTTGAAATCAAATAAGACAATACATTTATTTCTTCCCCATAATATGATGTGAGGTCTACTTTTCCCATAGCTTTCAAACGACGAAATACCTCAAGGTACACACTTGAAGTCCCTGAACAGTAATCGGCAAATGAATGAATGTTTTCAAGGCGGACCAGATCGAGAGTCAAATTGGTTATTGCTTCAGGGGTCCCTACATCACCAAATCTAAGCGCCAGTAGATTAATAAGTTGTAGAAGTTCATCTTGATTGTTGAATTGAAAACTGCCCAGATTATTTATTATTGTTTTCAAGGCCCGGTTAGTAGCGGAATTGGAAAAATAACGAAATGAAGTGACAAGACCCGTGAAAATACCTTTCAACTTTTTGTTATCATTCTCCAATTGTTTCATTCTAGTATCTAACAACTCAACGATTGAATTTTCTTGATTAACCCGGAACCATTGCAATTTCTGCTCGGGGCTTAGTTCATGTTCATTTAAATAATAAATGGAGGAAACGACCAATAACATACAAACTGACTGTTCAGTCGTATATGTTCCCCTTAACTCATCAAGACAGACCCATATTAGTTTGTTCAGTTCAGCATTCCTATCGCTCATATACATCCCTTCTCCATTAGGTATGTCCATACCAATTAAATTTGATTAAAAAAATATGTATAAATATACCTTCAATTTTAACATGGCAAAAAATATTTATCAATAATTTCATAAAACTGGAGGCAATCACCCCCAGTTTTATATCACCTTATGTTTCTTCCCCTTTGCGATTTCGCATTCTTAACTTATTAAACACCTCAGAGTGACTATAACGGACGTCAGAGTTATTCGCTTCAAGTTCAGCCTCTTTAAGCTTTATAAAAATCTCGTTGTTGTTCTGAATAGTCTCATATTGCTCAATACTCATGACAACCATATCGCCATATCCGTTTTTTGTGAGAAATACGGGCTCATTACTTTCGTGAACAATTTTAGATATTTCTGCAAAATTGTTTCGCAGATCAGATACAGGCCTAATTTGCGGCACGGTATCCCCCTCCTTCTTTTGACATTATTTTATCATTATTATGATAATCATTCAATATTATCATTTCAGCTTTTCCTATGCATCCTTACCACACTCTCCACATGCACCGTATGCGGAAACATGTCCACCGGCTGCACCTCCACCGTGCGGTACCCGCCATCCTCCAGCACGCGAAGGTCGCGCGCCAGCGTCGACGGGTTGCATGAGACGTACACCACGCGCTCTGGCCGCATCGCGAGGATCGTTTCCAGCAGCGCGGCGTCGCAGCCTTTGCGCGGCGGGTCGACGACGATCACGTCAGGCGCGATGCCCTGTCGCTTCCACTCGGGGATGACAACCTCCGCGCCGCCGACCTCGAACCGCACGTTGCGGATCTCGTTCACCAGCGCGTTGCGCTTCGCGTCCTCGATCGCCTCCGGGACGATCTCGACGCCGTACACCTCGCGGGCCTTCTGCGCGAGGAAAAGCGAGATCGTGCCGATGCCGCAGTAGGCATCGATCACCGTCTCTTCGCCGCTCAACCCGGCGTAGTCCAACGCCTTCCGGTACAGCACCTCGGTCTGAACCGGGTTGACCTGATAGAACGAGCGCGCCGAGATCGCGAAGCGGACATCTCCGATCGTATCGTAGATGACCTCGCTGCCCCAGAGCACCCGCGTCTCGTCGCCGAAGATCACGTTCGTCTGCTGCCGGTTGACGTTCTGGCAAATGCTCCGCACGTCCGGGATCGCCTCGCGGATCAGCCCGACCAACTCGTCCCTACGAGGAATGTCGCGGCCGTTCGTTACGAGCACGACCATAATCTCGCCTGTGTTGAAGCCGTAGCGGGCGATAACGTGGCGCAGCAGCCCTTTGCCCGTACCCTCGTTGTACGGCCGGATGCCGAGTTCGCCCGCGATCCGTTTGACTGCCGCGACGACGGCGTCGTTGTTCTCGTGCTGGATCAGGCACGCCTCCATGTCGATAATCCGGTGGCTGCCCTGCGCGTAGAAGCCGCCAATCAGACCGCCCTCTTCGCCCGCGGCGAGGCCGATCGGCACCTGCGCCTTGTTGCGGTACCGCCACGGGTCACTCATGCCGAGCGTTGGATGCACAACGATACCCGCATCCCTCGCGCCGCCGCTCCCGGCTCCCACGCCTACACCCGCCACAGCCTCCGCGCCAACGCGCAGCTCTGCCCCAGCATCCGCCACTCGCAGCTTCCCGATCCGCTCCAGATTGTCAATGACAAGCCGGCGCTTCCAGCGGAGCTGCGCGTCGTAGCTCAGGTGCTGGAGCTGGCAGCCGCCGCACTGCTTGTAGATCGGACAGGGCGCGTCGATCCGGTCCGGGCTCGCCTCGATAATCTCCAGCAGCTTGGCGTAGCCGTATTGCTTCTTCACCTTGAGCACCTTGGCCCGTACTTTTTCGCCGGGCAGGGCGCCCTGAATAAAAAGGGTAAAGCCGTTCACACGGCCTACCCCTTCTCCGTCATGTCCCAAGCCGACAATGTCGGCGATATATTCTTCGTTCTTCGCGACGGGCAGGCCGCTGAGATCGGCAGCGGACGCGCCCGGGCGTCGTTTATTATTCCTGTTCATGTTCGTCCACTCCGGGTCTCGTTTTCCATGGCAGCTTCATCATGTTGATCGGAGGCGACTTGTAAGTCGACTGGCCCGTCTCGTCGATGAAGATGTGCAGATGCTGCGGCAGGTTCGTGAAAATGCACGGCAGCGTGCCGCCCAGCTCCCCGTCCAGGTTCACCTGCACGTAGTCGGGGGACGTCACTTGAATCTGCCTCGTTTGAAGGTAAATCAGGTTCGGATCGGACAAATGCTCGCCGCGCAGCGCCAGCGAGACGACGCGGATAAATTCCGCGAGGTTGCATTTGCGCAGGATCAGCACGTCGAACAGACCGTCGCTGAGCGACGCGTCCGGCGCCAGACGCTCGAAGCCGCCGACGGAGTTGCTGTTCGAGATGAGGAAGAGCATCACTTCCTCGTGCATCTCCACCTCCGCCGTCTTGATATACAGCTCGATCGGGCGCAGCCGCGGCAGCTTCTCCAGCCCCTTCATATAGTAGGCCATCTGGCCGATCATCGTCTTCAGCTTGCTCGGCACCTCATAGGTCAGCTCGGTCAGCGATCCGCCGCCGGCGATGTTGATGAAGTAGCGCTGGTTCACCTTCCCGACGTCGATCACCCGTGAGTGCTGGCGCAGAATGACGTCCACCGCGCCTTCCAAGTTCCGCGGAATGTTCAGCGCCCGGGCAAAATCGTTCGTCGTCCCGAGCGGCAAGATCCCGAGCGGCGGCCGATTCGGCTTCTCCGCCAAGCCGTTGATTACCTCGTACAGCGTGCCGTCGCCTCCGGCCGCGATGACGATGTCGAACCCCCGTTCCACCGCCTCCGCCGCCGCGAGCGTCGCGTCGCCTTCCCCAATCGTCGCATGCGTGCTCGTCTCCAGCCCGCCGCGTTCCAGCCGCTGCAATATGTCCGGCAGCCGCTTCTTCATTTCCTCCCGGCCGGAGGACGGATTGTATATGAGCCTTGCCCGTTTGACTGGCTGAGCCATTCTTTTTCTCACCCGTTCGCATAAGAAATCGTATGAAAGCAATTTTGACCATAGGTCGTTTGACCGCAAAAAACTGCTAAAGCTGCGTTCGCATTCCATCCTTCATCGGATCGACAAAAGGCCTGATCTGCCGCTCAATCCACCGGGAAATGCCGGGATGCGGCAGCAGCGCTTCTCCGTTGTATCGATACGAGTACCCCTGCAAACGCTCCGGGATGACCTCTTCGGTAAAATACCCCTCGCTCAGGAACAGCGGCGCCACAATGACCGTATGCCCCGGCTTGCGCTTCCGCCAATACTCCATCCGGTCCGGAATCTGATTAGGCAGCAGCATCGCCGAAGCCGCTTCGTCGAAGCCGCCGAGCCGCTTCAGGCGCTCCGCCAGCCGCTCCAGTCCCCGCCGCCAGCGCTGATGGAAGCCGTTCTCGATGCTTCCGTGGCCGACGAGCAGCACCATTTCGCGTCCCGGGTCCGTTGATAGCGCTTTGATTTTCGCATAGACGATCTCGGCGATCACCGGGTCGTCGTCGATCGGCGTCGTCAAGTGAATGCGCGCCCGGATGGCGAACGGCTTCATGTCCGTCGGCAGCTGCGGCGCTTTCTTGACGCCCAGCGCATAAGCGATCTCGTCGATATGCGTGCTGCCGGACGAGACAAAGAGCGGAACGACGACGATATTCGTCACGCCGAGCGACTCCAAATGCGTGATGCCGTCCTGGATCAGGCGTCCTTCCACAATTTCCAGAAAAGAGGAAAAGACCGGTACTTCCGCAGGGAGCCGCACAGCGCCGACCGCCTCGTCCACCAGGCGGACCCACGACTCGCTCCGGGACCCGTGACTTATCACTAATATACCGTATTTTACCACACTGTATCCCTCCCGGGTGAAAAAGATCGTGTCCCGCAGCAATGGCTTTCAGCCGTACGAACACGAAAAATCCCACTCCACCGGCCCGGCGAGAAGGATTTGTTCGAGTGCTCCGTTGTAATCGAGTCCGGACGCGGTAAGAGGTAACGTTCGTTTTACCTTCCCAGGCGCTCCAGCGTCATTTTGTAGCCGTCGTTGCCGTAGTTCAAGCAGCGCTTGACACGCGAGATCGTCGCCGTGCTGGCGCCGGTCTCCGCTTCAATCTGGTTGTAGGTGTTGCCCTTGCGCAGCATGCGGGCTACCTCAAGCCGCTGCGACAGCGACTGGATTTCGTTCACCGTGCACAAGTCGTCAAAAAACACATAGCATTCCTCTATATCCTTGAGCGTCAGGATCGCCTCGAATAATTGGTCGATCGCTTTATCATTCAACTTTTTCAGCTGCATTACGAATTTTCAACCCCTTGATGGTCTGCTAAGATCGATGAATTCCAAAGTCCATAACTTAATTTCGACATCTGGGAGTGAAATCCTCCCTTTAAGTTAGCAAAACGTTGCTATTTTTATGCGGTAGTGGGCTAAACCGAAACTGGGCAAAAATCATTAAAACCGTGACAGGAGTCCAATCCAACCATTCGCCCACCACATACAGTATACTAGGAAACCGCCTATAGAGGAAAGTGCGACAAGATGAACTTTGCGACATTACTATGAATAAAAGGGTTGTGAAACGATGAGCTATCCAAGACGAATGATTGGCAACCGAAGCATGACACCCTATCCGCGTGCCGTCACGTACGCGCATCCGCATGCAACACCCCAGGTGTACGCTCCGGGCCAGCAGCAAGTATTTACGCGCAGTCTTACGCCGGCTGCAGGTATGGGCGCGGGCAATCCTTACGGAGATTTCGGAGAATTCGGCGGCAACCCGCTGGCCTTGCATCCGGCGGCCGGGCAGGAAGGCGGAGGTCTTCTCTCCTCCATGTTCGGAGGCGGCGGCGCAACGGGCACAGCAGGGGCCGGGGGCGGCTTTAACGTCGAGCAGGTCAAAGCCGTCATCGACAAGCTCGGCGGTGTGGAAGGCATCGTCGAAACCTTCAGCAAAATGCAAAAGATGGTGCAGAGCGTTCAGCAATTCGCCCCGATGATAAAGCTACTGTTCAATTCCTTTGGCAAAAAAGATTCGGCCGCCTCCAAGAGCGGGGGCAACAGATCGGGCAGGAGACGGCGCAGGAGACGGGGAACGGCGCAAGGCCGCAAACGGTCGAACAAATAGCCGCCCGGCCCCGTCGCCCGCTGGCAGCAAGAGCTCGAAAAACAAGCAAAACCGGCTGTGCTTGCCGTATGAATACGGTTTGGGTGCAGCCGGTTTTTGGCTTGTACCGACGCTGCGCCGCAATTCCGCACCGGGTACGCGTATGCTTTGCAGCTCGACGCCATACCTTGCCTGAAGCTTGCGCACAAACCTTTGCCATCCGGCCAAATTACTGCTAAACTAACATAAGTAGTATACATCATGTAACCTGCTAACCATAGTATAGATAAAATCGCAAAGGATGTGGAAAACGCATGCTGTTCACTTCTTACCCGCTGCAAAAGCTGACGCTCAAAAACCGGATTGTCATGTCGCCGATGTGTATGTACTCCTGCCACGATGAATCGGGCCGCGTCACGGACTGGCACAAAATCCATTATCCGGCCCGCGCCGTGGGCCAAGTCGGACTCATCATCGTAGAAGCCTCAGCCGTCACGCCTCAGGGGCGCATCTCGCCTTATGACCTCGGCATTTGGAGCGACGATCAGGTGCCGGGCCTGCGCGAGCTGACCGGGCTCGTACACGGGCAAGGCTCCCATATCGGCATTCAGTTGGCCCATGCCGGGCGCAAGGCCGTGCTGGACGGGCCCATTGTGGCGCCATCGGCCATTCCGTTCGACGACAAGTCGAAAACGCCGGAAGCGATGACTGCGCAGCAGATCGCCGAGACCATCGAAGCGTTCAAGGCTGCCGCCGCTCGGGCGAAGGAAGCGGGCTTCGACGTCGTCGAGATCCATGCCGCGCACGGCTACCTGATCAACGAGTTTCTGTCGCCGCTGACGAACCTCCGCACAGACGAATACGGCGGAGACCGCGACGGCCGCTACCGCTTCCTGCGCGAGGTCATCGACAGCGTCAAAACCGTGTGGGACGGACCGCTGCTTGTCCGCATCTCCGCGCACGATTACCATCCGGAAGGCCTCACGCCGGAAGATTATGTCTACTACGCTCGCTTGATGAAAGCGCAAGGCGTCGACTTGATCGACGTCAGCTCCGGCGCTGTCGTCGGTGGTCCGCCGAAGGTATATCCGGGCTACCAGGTTCCGTTTGCAGAGCTGATCCGCCGCAGCGCGGACGTGCCGACCGGAGCCGTCGGCTTAATTACGCAGGCCGAGCAGGCGGAGGAGATTTTGCAGAACGGCCGTGCCGACCTGATCTTCATCGGCCGCGAGCTGCTGCGCGATCCGTTCTGGGCCCGCACCGCCGCCAAGCAATTGCGTGCGGAGCTCACGCCGCCCAAGCCGTATACCCGCGGCTGGTAAGCCTTAGTCCAGCGTGTCAAAGCATGATCCCGAACCGCAAAAAGCCGACTGGCTCCCGCGACGCTGTAAGCTCGTCGCAGGACCGGTCCGGCTTTTTTCTCATGCTGATCTAAGATCTGGCTGTTTATATCGAACAGGCGCGTTAAGCTTCGAAGACGGTGTGCGGTCCGGCTGAGGCGACGGCGGACCCGTCCGCCACCAGGGAGCGTCCCCGGCCGTCCAAGCAGTGCTCATGACTGCATTCGCTGTAATAGACTGTAACCTTCCGCGTATCCTGCGTACCGATGACTTGATGGCAATGCTTGCACAGAATCGTTCCGAGGTGCATTTCCTTCTCCATTACACGACGGCTTCTTTCCACGCTTCATCGCTCTCCTTTTTCATGGTTTCAGAAACAATTTTCGCCAAATCCATTACCCGGCTCGCATACGCCCATTCGTTATCGTACCAAGCCAGCACTTTGATCTGATCCTCAGCCACCATCAACGACTGGCCGTCAATGACCGCCGATTGATCGCAGCCGATAAAATCCGAAGAGACGAGCGGCTCGTTGCTGTAGCCCATATAGCGGGCCATCGGGCCTTCCGCTGCTTGACGGAACGCCGACTGTACTTCCTCCAACTGAACCGGCCGCTTCACCTGTACGGTGAGGTCGACCAGCGAGACGTCCGGCGTCGGGACGCGGACCGAGATGCCGTTCACGTGCGGCGCAAGATGCGGCAGCACGTCGATGAGCGCTTTGCCTACGCCCGTGCTCGTCGGAATGATCGACTGCGTGCAGGCGCGCGCGCGGCGCAAATCGGAATGCGGATTGTCCATGTGCTTCTGGTCGTTCGTGTACGAATGAACGGTTGTCATCCAGCCGTTCTTCACCTGAAACGCCTGATCCAGCACATGCAGCACGGGAGCGACGCAGTTCGTCGTGCAGGACGCGGCGGACAGCAGCGTATGCTCCTTGGCATTGTAGCGGTTATCGTTGACGCCCATGACGACCGTCAAGTCCATGCGCTTGCCCGGCGCCGTAATCAGCACCTTGCTCGCGCCCGCCGTCAGGTGCCGCGTAGCGCCTTCCCGGTCGTTGAACTTGCCTGTCGCGTCGATGGCCAGATCCACGCCGAGGGCTTTCCACGGAATAGCCGCTGGGTCGCGCTCAAACACGATGCGGACACGTCGACCGTTAATGACCAGATCGTTTCCTTCCTCGCGGATGTCGGCTTTCCAAGTTCCATGTATGGTGTCATATTTAAGCAAATGGGCGATCGTGCCCGCTGGGTATAGTGAGTTAATCGCTTGCAGGCCCATCCCGTTCTCATCCGTATCAAAAGCGCGGCGAACCAGCAGTCTGCCGATTCTTCCCATCCCGCTTACGCCAATCGTTCCTGTCATTCCGGTCCCCTCCCAAGCTTGCTGTTGGTTTTGCAACGTCTATATATATTGTATAACATATATTCAAATAGTACACAATAAATATTTTCATTACATTTTTGTGATGACTTATATCCGACACAGAAAGCCTAATCCAACCACAAGCCGACAAAGAAAAAAAGCTGCCCGCGGCAGCTTTCAGGCTGTTGACAAAGCTCTGTTTTTTTGAGTTCGTTTGAATAATTAAGTTAATCCTGAAGTATCGCGCTAGTAAGGCTAAATGCTCCCATGAATCTCACCCTGTGACGAGGTCTTAGGTTGATTTATACATAATATTTTCCCAAAGTGGGGAAATTATATAGGAAAAACTTAAATAAATTTACATTTCTGAAAGGAGATAAATATTGTATGGGTATAAAAATAATCAGGTACTGCGTGCTTATAGCACTCCTGTTTACCACAAACTTTTTCGCTGGGACTCCGAAGATACTTGCGCAACCTAAGCGAATTCCAGAAAAGATGGATCCGGGAACCGTAATTCATTATGTGGCGGATAATAAATACGAGGTGATTGCAAAAGGCATACCCCTTAGCGATCCTGAAGCCGTTCGTCCCCCTGAAAAAAAGGATAAATATTTGCCGCGCGGTAAAAAAGGAGTCACTGTCGAATATGGCGTAGATGGAAGACCTTCCTACATGAAAGGAGTTTCTTTCGGCGAGGAAAATCCTGGAAGAATGGTGCCGCACGCTTTAGGAATTGTACAACCTGCATCGAAGGATGGCGAGGTTATGGAGGGGAACGTTTCCATGTATGGGATAGGCGGCTATTCTAAAAACGAACGCGGATTTCCCCTTGATAATTTTACATGCGCTACAAATCAGGAGATGGATGATCCCCCTTACGGGAGTACTGTCGTCTTGAAAAATCTTGAAAACGGAAAAGTCGTTTACTTAAAAAAGAAAGATGTCGGACGACTTCATACAGGCGTTGTGTTAGACATTCGCCCTTACGTATTTGAGGAGGTGCTCGGAGTGAACAGAGAACAGGGATGGTTAAAAGGAGCGTATTTCCATGATTAGTCACATGGTGAAGAAAAAATATTTCCTTTGGTGTCCTTTAATCGCGGTATTGGCGATGGCGTTTAGTTGCCATGCGGTAATTGCAGAAGAGCCGCTCCCTTCAGACCAGTTGTTTATTGTGGCTTCAGATATAAAAGAAGCTACTGACAATGTAAACTTTATTCTTTTTGATCACAGAACACAAGAAACAAATTCCCTTCTCCGAAGGAAAAATACGGTGTTTCCAACCGCGGTATTATCCAGAGATGGAAAAAATCTTTACACGAGCAAGATTCATCAGACCGGAGCCGGCTCTCCTGACTATATTGAATTGTTCGGATACGCGATGCCGATCAATCCACGAAACATGCCGGAACTTTTGACGGAGCCCCAAAAAATTTGGAATGTAGATTACATGCGGAGCAGCGCGGATAACACCAAAGTATTTATGCGCGTTGTGCAGGCGAAGCGTGATAATGCCCAGCTAGCCGTGTACAATGTCGATTCAAAAAAAATAAACGTTTGGAACGAAAACGATTCTACTAATGAAATTCACTACTTTGATTATTCTCCTGCTTCGCGTACGATTATCGCACTGGAACATTCCCTGGACGAAGAAACGGCTCTTCTTCAACATGCAAATCGGAATCAAGTTGCATTGCCGCCTGTTACCTACCGCGTTGTTCTCTATTCTGAAGATGGCAGGAAACTTCGTGAGGTCGGAACCATAAAAAAGCATATTCTCGATATTTCGCTTTCCCCCGATGGAAAGCATGCGCTATTCACAGTAACAGATCAGATCAATTCCAATTCTTTCAACTTAGTGTTTAAGCTTAATTTGGAGAGTGGTTCCTACGAAGAAGTTTTTCGCGATACCGATACTTTTAGGAGAATCAAGCATGCCCAATACGCTTCAGATGGAAAACGCATCTATTTTTCTGGAATTTTGAAAAATGCCCCTGTGTTGAGTGGTGAGAGGCGCAGAAAAGTTCCTGCTCGTAACATTGCCATTTACGACCCGAAAACCAATCAAATGACAAAGGTTTGGTCCATGGAGAAGGGAACAGTCAACCAGTTTCAAGTTTTATATCCGTGATTTCCCGCAGACAACAGCGACCGGAAGTGGCCCCCCCCTTCGTAATCCCTTCTCACAACGGACCACTTTCTTAACAGGCTCAAAGCTGCCCCGTCAGCTTCTTCCGAGTTATAGCCATCTATTCATGATTCCTCATCCATACCATCCCGTACTCTTCCGTCGATGTCGCTTCGTCGATCGTTTCCTCTTCGATGCGAAAGCCTTGCTTCTCATAGAAGCGGACGGCTTGCTCGTTCTGGCGATACACCTGCAGCCGGATCGCGGTCCGGTCTTGTTTTACATGGGCGAGCAGTTGTTTGCCCAGCCCTTTCTTTTGATGCCTGCTGTCGATAAACAAGGCAGCCATGTAATCGTCCACCATGGAAACAAACCCTGCGACGCGCCCGTCTTCCTCGATCACAACCGTATCCGCCTTAGGCAAATACTTCGTCTTCATCTCTTCCGCATTCGTCCGCCAATACTCCGCATCGATAAACGGATGGGCGGTCAAGGATTCTTGCAGCCAAAGCTCAACTAACCCATCGATATCTTGGGGAACGCTCGGTCTAATCCTGCTCATTCTGACAATCACTCCTGTTTGTTCGTTTTTCGAATCATTCTCATCGTGACGATACCCATTCGATTTCCGGGAAAAAGCTGTCCGCGAACGGCTATCGCTTATTCCGGTCCATATACCAGCGGACCAGTTCCCGCGCCTCCTGCTCCGGCACCCCCGCCAAGCGGAAAAAGGCGCCGCGTCTGCCCGACGCCACGGCAATCCGCAAGGTAGACAAGCCGAGCTTGCGCTGCAGCGGCCCGATCTCCACGCTGACGGACTGTACCCGCGGCAGCGGGATGACTGCCGTCGTCTTCGCCAACCGGCGGAAGCGCAGGACGAGCATCCGGCCTTCCCGGCTCCAGCCCGCGCTCCGGTACCTCCACCCTTGCCAGATCATGACGAGCGGGCACAGCAGCAGTCCGGCATAAGCCCACGGGGCGATCAAACCGGCGGCCACGGCAGCCAGCGCCAGCACGAGCGGCGCGGGCAGCGCATAGCACCACAATGCCCGCCGCGGCAGCGTATGATGCTTCAGCGAAGCCGGAACCTCGAACAGAGGCGTCATTCGCTTCGCGAATTCGCCGATCTCGCGATTGCGGAGCAGCGGGAATAAATGCGCGTTCTCCCCCTTTTGCGCGCCATAGCCGGCGGTTTCCGCATAAAGCGCCGAAAAGCCGAAGAGCTGCCACAGCGGCTCTTCCACGATGCGAATCGCCTGAATCCGGCGGAGCGGAACAGTCACTTGGCGGCGCTCCAGCAAGCCTCGGGTCAGGAGCAGCTTGTTTTCTTTTCGCGTGATCGTAAAGTTTGCAAACTTCAGGACAGACGCGATCGTCGAAATCATCCACGCCACCAGCAAAATGCCCAGGGCAAACACAGGAATCATCGCCGCATCGAGCGCATTCCACAAATACCGGTACACCTGAGCGTCCGGAAACAGCTCGTCCAGCCTGCTCATGGCCGCCGCCAGCAAAGAAACGGACACCCCGAATCCGCCCGTGGTCAGCGCGGCGACGAACAAGCTTCCGGCCGGAAGCTTGTAGGTCAACCGGAGCTTGGGAGGCTCTCTCTCGGCAGATAAAGATAAGACCCCGGGCTGCCCTTGCCCTTGAGGCGCTTTCCCCGGCTCCAGCATGCTCCGCAGCCGCAAGGCGTCCTCGCGGGCGAGCGCCGGGAACACCGCCTCCGGCTTCTGGCCTCCGGCGGTCTGCACCTCGACGCGGACCAGCCCGAACAAGCGGTGAAGCACTCCTTCCATCAGGTCGACGGACTGGATACGTTCCAACGAGATGAACGTCTTTTTTTGCACGAATACGCCCTGCGTCACCTTAAGCTGCTCATCCGACACTTCATACCGGAACCGGCGCCAGGATAAAAATCCCCATACGATGGAACCCGCCAGCGCGACCAAGCCCCAACCGACCTGAAAATAGAGCGGAGACCCCGACCCGGAACGCGAATGCTTGGACAGGAGAATGACGAGCAGCGGGACGATGAGCCCTTTGACGATCTGCAGCGAGACCAGGACGGCGGCAAACGGGTGGAGCCTTCCCTCAGAGGTCTTCATGGGACACCTTCGCCAGCTCCGCAATCCGCACGCGCAGCGCTTCTGCCGTTTCGCTGGTCAGCGCGGGAATCTGATGGCTGCCCGCCGCCGTGGAGAACGTAATGCCGGACAGCCCGTAGGCCCGCAGCAGCGGACCTTGATTCGTATCGACGTGCTGGATGCGCACCATCGGAATGAGCGTCCGCTTGACGAACATAACCCCTTGCTGCAGCATAATTTCGTCTTCCCGCACCTCGTAACGCCACCGCTTCCAGCGCAGCTCAGGCATGACAAGAACCGTCAGGACGATTTCCGCCAGTACGCCTGCCATCAGCACAACGGGAATCCACCCGGGCCAATGAAAACGATGCGCGAGATAAAATACCGCGGCAGCCAGCAGGGCGGAGACCGCCGAACTGATAAATCCGCTCCATCTCCATACAACGATGGCTTTGCGGTCAATTTGTTCCTGCGGCTCGATCATTCGATTCACTCCAATACGCAGCGAAAAGCTTTTCATTTCCATTATCGAACAAACCGCCCCGCTCTGCAAGCGCCCCGTCCTGCACGAAGCAGCGCCGGAACGCAGCACCGGAAGCCAGCCGGGACAGATAGGCAAAAAGAAAAGCCCGACGCGGTTCATGCTTTCGCATGCCGTGTCGGGCTTTAGTCTTATGGCTTGGGAGTTAAGCGTTCGCGTTCCCTTTAATCGCTTCGAGCGGCTTGTGGTTGCCGTATTTCGGGTACTCGCGCGTCGTCGGCGCGGCCCATTGGGCGGCGTTACGGATGACGCGGCGCACTTGCTCGTTGTAATAGGTCGGGTACGTTTCGTGACCCGGACGGAAGTAGAAGATTTTGCCTTGGCCGCGATGGAACGTGCAGCCGCTGCGGAATACCTCGCCGCCCTCGAACCAACTGACCATAATCAGCTCGTCCGGCTGCGGGATGTCGAAGTGCTCACCGTACATTTCCTCGGCCGGCAGCTCGATATATTCGCCGATCCCTTCGACGATCGGGTGGCCCGGGGATACGACCCAAATGCGCTCTTTCTCGTTGGCTTCGCGCCATTTGAGGTCACAGCCGGTGCCCATGAGCTTCTTGAAAATTTTCGAAAAATGCCCCGAATGCAGCACGATCAGCCCCATGCCCTGCAGGACACGCTGATGCACACGCTCTACGATATCATCCTGAACGTCTCCGTGGGCTTTATGGCCCCACCAGATCAGCACGTCGGTATGGTTCAGCCTCTCTTCGGTCAATCCATGCTCCGGCTCGTCCAGCGTCGCGCAAGCTACTTCGAAGTTCGCGCCCAGCCCTTCGCCGATCGCCGTGTGAATACCGTTCGGATATACGGAACGCACGATCTCGCTTTCTTTTTCATGACGGAATTCGTTCCATACGGTAACGCGCAATTTTTGGCTCATAAGAGTCCCTCCAACGTTAGAATTGAAGCTTTTCTTACAGTATAGTGATTCCCTTTGCAAAAAGATATTCCCAATCCTGTTTCGTCTATATGCAAAACTGCCATCGACGCCGTTTTCGTGATATACTGAATTGCGGATTGTGTCTAGAAAGACTATAAACCGATCTATTCAAAAATGGCTTGCCGTCTATCGTATACATAGAAGCGAGGTGCCAACGAACCGATGAAAACCGTCGTCGATATGCCAATGGAAACAGCCAGCGAGGAGGAGGTTATTTACCAGAACCCGCTGCTGTGCTTGAAAATATGGGAAATTTGCTGGGATTCGCCCTACCACGGCCTCTCGGACAAGTGGCAGTGGCACTACCACAAGGAAGTGGAGTTCCTTGCGATCATCGAGGGGCGGCTCGGCATCCAGACGAAGCATGAGTACACCGTTATCGGTCCCGGCGATCTGATCCTGCTGGGGTCCTCGCAGCTGCACCGGACGGCCAAGCTCGACCCGGGGATGCTTCGCTATATTGTGTTTCAGGTCGATTTGTCCCAGCATTTCGATCAAAGCACGATGCCTTACCTGAACTGCTTTTCGGAGCTGACGCAGCCGCTATGGAAGCTGAATTATATTTTCCGCGACAATGACGCAGCGCAGCGGGAAGCGTACGCGCTCATTATGGATATTTTCGAGGAGTCCCAAAGCCGGATGCGCGGCTACGAGCTGGCCATCAGCGCTGCGATCAAGCGGCTGATGCTTCTGCTCATGCGAAGCGACACGGAGGGCGTGCTCGGCGGCGCAGAGGAAACCGAGCTGACCCGGCTCCGCCCGGCGCTCGATTACGTCGACCGGCACCTGAACGAGAAAATCGCCGTGGAGGACATGTGCGGGCTGCTGAACCTGAGCTACCATTATTTCATCAAGTACTTCAAGAAGGTCATGGGCCTCTCCTTCGTCGATTACGTCAACTACAAGCGCGTGAAAAAAGCCGAGCGCCTGCTGCTGACTCGCGATCTGAGCATCGTCGAGGTCGGCTTCGAGGTCGGCATCCCCAATATGGCTCAGTTCTACAAGCTGTTCAAACGGCATAATCACTGCTCGCCGAAGGAGTTCAAACAGCGGATGCGCGGCGAAGCGGGAGTCGGCGTGAGCGAAGCCACACCGCAGGCGTAGGCAGCGGTTGGGGGACGCAATAAGCCTCTCATGCCACGAACGGCGGGCGGCGGGCCCTAAAGTACGGAGCGCCGGGGGCACGATAGTCCAATATGAGAACGGCGGCGCGCGCCTAAAGGGTGCCATACAAAATAGCGGAACTCAAGTGACTTATTCTCTCTAAACCAACGATGTCTGAGAAAATAGAGGAAGTACACTTCCTCTAACAGCCTTCGTCCTCATCACATTCACATTTTTCGACACGTATAAAGCACCTCAGTTCCGCTACATTTTGGCGATCGGTCAAAAGAAACAAATAGCGCATCTCAAAGTACTTCATTTGTCCATCATCTCCAGGACACCCACCCCCGCTACAAAAACACCGGTTTCCCATTCGGATTTAGCAGGTAAGCCCGAACGCGCAAGGTGCCCGAAGCCGGCACCAGCACCTGGCGCTTTAGGAGGCTCTGCAACAGCTCCCGCGCGTACCGCACGCTTACGCCTAAGTGTTGACTCACTTCAGCAGGGGTCACCCGCCGCTGTTTATGAACAAGTAAGCGCACAATTTCTTTCTCCTTCAGTGTCAACGCGACCGGTACGTTCTCGTCCCCGAACCACCTGCCCATCAGTTGCTGGATCATTTGTTGGCAGCGCCTCGGCTTCTCTTTAATATCGTCGTAAGCAAAACGAATCACTTTCCAATCGTCGATCACCAAATGATTCTGCCTGACAAGCCGGTCGGCAAATTGCCAGCGGCTCGCATCCCGGCTATGCGGACCGTAGCCGTCGATTTCGAAGCACACCTTGAACGGCGGGCGCAGATAAGCAAAATCCAAGTAACGGGTTCCATCCTTGAAGTCATGGACCTCAAACTCCGGATGCAAGTGCTCAAAATGTCCGACAGCCGGCCACCACACTTCCTGCAAAAACAGTTTCTCCATATGCCCGTGCCCCTCCTTCAACCGCCGCTGCCTCTCGCCCGTTGACGAGAGCATATGTGCTTGCAAAAAAGCTTCGTAAGCGTCTTGGAATGTCCTTCCTCAGGTTCACCTCCAAAAATAAAAAACCGCCCGATCTCCATTACCGGAGATGGACGGTGTGTGCTTCACAACCAAATCATATAGCTTAATCATAAACGAATCGGGCAGTAACAAGCAAGGCACACGTAGTGCCCGGTTGTAGTCCCCCCTCGTCGCATAAAAATCCGTGGTATTCCTTTTTCTGCCATGCTATACTTTAAAAAAGGCTCGCGAACCTTTTACTCTAACAAATTCCGAGGTATTTTCTTTCATGTGCATCCAAATGTGTATCCAATTCATGCGTTTGCGGTAATGTGAGGTACAGAACACGTATTCCCGGCTAAAAACAGCTTTTCGCCCGGGTTTATTTGTGCTGTACCTTTTTCATTCCCCAAAAACGAATGAATGAGGTGCATTTTTTGTGATGTCCAAAAACAAACGTCCGTCCCGTCAAGCGGGGCGTCCTGCCCTTCCCAACTTTTCAGGCCAACACCTGATCCGCGATAAATCGCTTGTCCGCCGCATGATCGAGCTTGCCCGACTCTCGCCCCAGCCGCTTGTGCTGGATATCGGGGCGGGAGCCGGCGCGTTGACGCTTCCGCTCGCCCAAGAAGGCTGGCAGGTGCTCGCCATCGAGAACGATTCCCGTATCGCCGAAAAGCTCCGCGGCAAGATCGGAGAAACGGAAGGCATTCGGCTCGTCGAGACCGACTTCTTAGAAATGCCGCTCCCCCGCAAGCCTTTTGGCGTCGTAGCCAACATCCCTTTTGCCATCACGACGGCAGTGCTCGGCAGGCTGATGGATCATCCCGCCGTCCCGTTCCGGCATGGCGTGCTGATCGTCGAGTTCGGGGCGGCCCGCCGCTTTACGGCCGATCCGGTCACGCAGGCGCGAATTCTGGGATGGCGCATGCAGTTCGATCTGAAGCTCGCCGAGCCGGTATCGCCTGATCGCTTCTCGCCCCCGCCCCGGGTGCATTGCGCGATCTTGACCGTACGCCGCAAAAATGAGCCGCTCGTGCGGCCGAGCGACCACGCCCGCTTCATGGGGCTCGTCACGCAAGCGCTCCGGGTGCCCGGCGCTCCGTTACACGCGGCGCTCGGGCCTTGGTTTACCCCGGCCCAGTTGAAGCATCTCGTCAAGCTGCTGCGGGTGGACCGAAGCGTACCGGTCGGCGCCTTGAACGAGCGACAGTGGGCTGCCGTCTTCGAGACAATAATCCGCTATGTGGAGCCATACCGGTGGCCCAAAGCAGGCGGCTTGTTCAGGTGGTAAGCGTCAGCCCTTCCAGAATTGCCGAAGAAGAAAACCCATTAAGGTATGACATTGACTATTTTGCCAATACTACGAACGTCGTCCGAACCGGCTGGAAACAGCCGGTCACCATGAAAAACCGAAAGGAGAAGCTACGATGGCTCGACAATCCGCAGTTCGCGGTGGAACGGGAACCAACTGGTTGATGGACCCGGAACTACCTTTTTCCCGCAACATCATCCTGCAGCTGCTGCTCGCGGTTTTTGTTGTATTTTGGATCGTCATGGCGATCTCGCCGACCGACCGGATTCAATGGCTGATGGAAAACGTGCTTGTGGTCGCGGCCTTTTTCACCCTGCTGTTTACGTACAAAGCATTCCGCTTCTCGAATCTATCTTATTTGCTGATCTTTCTATTCCTCTGCGTCCATGTCTTCGCGGCTCACTATACGTATCAGAATACGCCGGTCGACCAGTGGCTGAAAGCTTCGTTTCATCTCCAAAGAAGCTACCTCGACCGGGTCGTTCACTTCTTGTTCGGCCTGTGTCTTGCCTACTGCCTCCGGGAGTTGCTTATCCGGGCCGCAGGTCTGCGCAATTTCTGGTCTTACGGGATTCTGGTCATGTCGATGCTCGGGTTCAGCGCGTTGTTCGAAATCGTGGAAATGGGGGCCGCTTCCGTGGCCGGACAAGCCGGAGCCGACTATCTCGGGCTGCAGGGCGATGTGTTCGATACCCAAAAAGATATGTTGATGGGACTCGTCGGCGCTATAATTTCGATGGGTACGCTCGCAATCATCTTGCACAAAACGAGGCACGCGAAGCCCTCTTCCTGATCCGGCATTCTGCCGCAGGGCCCAGCTTCTTCGGCATCCGGCCTGCGTCTACTCGCAAAAAAACGCCCCGGGAAATTACGGAGCGTTTTCGTTGTAAGACAAGCGACGCCAAAGCCCGTGCTTAAGGGCTTTGCAGCGCATCTCTTATTTTATAGTACGGGAGCTTCGGCGCATAATGCTCGTCGTAGATGAGTCCGTTGCCGAATTCGTTGTATTCGTCCGCAGGCTGGAGCGACGAATAGCGGTCGGTAAATCCCCACATGGCGTAGGACGTAAACCGGTTATTCGCTTTGGTTGGCGCCAGGATCGATTTGAAATACTCCGCCTGCTTTTTGCGCAGCGTGTCCGTGACCTTGCCATGCATGTTTACGTCCAGCTCCGATACCCGCACCTCCAGACCAAGATCGGTAAACCGTTTGGCCGTGCGCTTGAACTCGTTAACCGATACGGGATCGTGCGTCTCGTTGCCGTCTTTGCCGATATCTTCGTGAAGCTGAAAGCCGATGCCGTGCAGAGGCACTCCGCGCGACTGGAGCCGCTGGACGAGCTTATACAGCGCGTCCGCTTTGTCGTCCTCCGCCTCGCAGCCATTTTCATTGATGTACAGCTTGGCATCCGGGTCGGCCTCGTGAGCGGCGCGCAGCGCGATGTCCAGAAACTTCTCGCCCATTGCCTTGAACCAGATCGAATCCCGCAAGCCGAGGTTGACGTTAAAATTCTCTTCCTTGAGCGGCTCGTTTATAACATCCCACTCCTTAATTCTGCCCTTGTGCCGTCCGACCACTGTCTTCACGTGCTCCTCCATGATGGCCTGGAGCTCGGAAGCGCTGTAGTTGCCCTGTGTGAGCCAACGGGGATTCGCCTCGCTCCAGACCAGCGCATGACCATGAATGTCCATACCGTTGCGTTCTGCGAAATCGACCAAGCTGTCCCCTTCCGCAAAAGCGTAAACGTTCCGCTGCGGATGAATGAATTGAAATTTCATGTCATTTTCCGGAGTCAGGGTACTGAATTCCCGTCCCAGGCACAGGATGCAGCTCCGACAAGCAACGCGCAGTACGGCTACACCCTCGATGACTACATCGACTACATGAAGAACAGACAGAAAACAAAGCATGCACGAAAGGTGCAGAGAGCAAAGGAACGAGGACAAGAGTATTACATGCCTGACCTCGTCCGGAAAATGCAATATGCACAACGCTTAGCGACATACTAATTTCAAGTTAAATCACGTTGGTGAGCCGTATGCCTTAGTAGGGCACGTGCGGTTCGATAAGGGGGAAGCCATAAGAATGGTTTCCCTACTTAATTTTACAAAATAAAACTTGTAGTTTATATTTGACCTAGGTTAATTTCACCTTATAAATTGACCGACTTAACCAAACTGTGGCAAAGGAGAAATTTGTGATGAAACGTATTTTTCAAGATCCCACCTTTTCTTTCGAGCTGCTGCTTGCGAATGCCGTCATCTATAAGGGATGCAAGCTCATCCCCGTCCGGTTTAACAAGCTTTATGCGGCAGAGGGAGGAAGAGCCGGATGAAGCTCAAAAAAACGTACCTTATTTCCGGCGCCGTATTGGTCGTTCTGCTCGGCGTTTTTATCGCGCGATCCATGTTTTCCGAATCCGAATTCGATTCCCAATCTATGGCGACGTATACCGATTCGCCTTATGGGTATGAGCTGCGCTATCCGAAGCAAATGAAAGTCGACCAGTCCTTGCCTGGGATCAGAACTCGTTTTTCGGACGAAACGACCCAAATCGACGTGTACTACGACGATTTCAACGGCACCGTGTCCGACGCCGCCGCGTATATCGGGTACGGCAACAAGTTTATCGAGAATACGAAGGATCATCGCGTGAGCAAGAACGAAACCAAGACGATCGGCGGTCGGTCCGTCCATTTGCTGAAATGGGAGCGCGATAAGCTCAAGCACGTGGAGAACGACAAACCCTACTATGCAACTGCCGAAATCGTCAAAAACGACAAAGAAATATACACCATCGCGATCAAATCTAGCCAGCCCATCACGAATGACGAGAAGATCGTAAAATTGTTCCGGCTTATTCCGCCTCAAGGGGACAAGCCGGCGCTTGGCACGGTGACGAAGAAGGTGCCGCTCAAAACAAATCAAGAAACGGCGGAAGTGTACCGCAAGCTGTTTATGACGGACGGGCTGAAATGGGGCATTTTCGAGCCGACGGCTCCAAAAAGAATGGATATTCTTCATGCGCTGGAGCAGAAGCTGGACTATAAGTTCAATACGTTGATCCTGTACAAGTCCTTAAACACGGAATTTCCGATGGAAGAGTTAAAAAACGCGCAAAATGACAATCGTTTGGTTGAATTGACGATGCAAACGATGCGGTTCGGCGAACCGAACCCCAGCGTGATGTATGACATTTTGAGCGGAAAATATGACGAGTATTTCACGAAATACGCGCAGGGTCTCAAGGAGTTCGGCCATCCGCTGCTGTTCCGGCTGAACAACGAGATGAACGGGGACTGGGTGCCTTATTCCGCCTATCACTACTCCAAGGACCCGGATCTGTATAACGAGGTCTGGAAATATATTTACCGGACCTTCCAGAGCCAGGGCGTCAATAACGTCCTGTGGGTATGGAACCCAAATCATCTGGACAAGCCTGGATTCAAGTGGAATCATTCGCTGCTTTATTATCCAGGCGACGAATTCGTGGACGTGGTCGGGCTGACCGCCTACAATACCGGCAACTACTATCCAGGCGAGAAGTGGAGCACGTTCGACGAGTTGTACGCGCCTTTGTACGCGGATTACACCAAATGGTTCGAACAGCCGCTGATGATCACGGAATTTTCCTCAAGCTCGGTCGGCGGAGATAAAGCGAAATGGGTGGATCAGATGTTCAAGGACATTAAAAAATATCCCAAGCTGAAAGCGGCCATCTGGTGGAGCCATACGGATTTCGATAAGGACAACCGTCCGGCCCGCAAGTATAAGCTGGACGAAGCGCCGGAGCTGGTAGAGCGGTTCCGGCAGCATTTGCAGGAATATAAGTAGTCCCGGAGTCTGATAAAAAACCGGTATCTCTGCCTCAGCGCAGACGTACCGGTTTTTTCGCGTTGCCGCACCTGTCAGCGCTCCGCCGCCCGTCCGCCTGAAACGGCCGTTCGCAAGCAGCGTGCCCGGCCTGCGTTCCTCAAGAACAATAGGCGATGCCTATAAGCGGAATATGTAATGTGTATTTGCCAGACAAGCTCTAAGAGCGCATACTATTACATAAAGAGACTTGGAAAACAAGGAAAGGAGATCTTACCTATGGGAAAAATGTTTCCGGCCTTGCTTCCCGAGCATGAGGCGTTTATTCGCAAGCAGCGTCTCTTCTTCGTCGGGTCCGCCCCGCTGGAGGCGGAAGGCCATGTGAACCTCTCGCCCAAAGGATACGATGTGTTTCGAATCGTCTCGCCGAACGAGGTAGGGTATTTGGACTTGACCGGTAGCGGGAACGAGACAAGCGCGCACTTGGAGGAGAACGGCCGGATTACGCTGATGTTCGTTGCGTTCGAGGGCCCTCCTCTGATCTTGAGGCTGTATGGAAAGGGCCGCGTCATCCTTCCCGGCACTGCCGACTGGGAGGCGTGGGCGCCCCGCTTCGAGCTGCTTCCCGGAGCCCGGCAAATTATCGGCGTCGACGTTGACTCCGTGAAGACCTCCTGCGGGTTCAGCGTCCCCTTCTACACGTACGAGCGAGAACGCGATACGCTGCACCGGTGGGCCGCGACCAAACGCGACGACGAGCTGAACGATTACTGGCGCAGCAACAACGCAGTGAGCATGGACGGCATCCCGACGCCGCTCGGCCGGCGGATCGCCGAATCCGCTCCCTTCGAGGACGAACGGAGCGCCAACGAAAAAACTCGCCCTTAGCTGCAAAGGGCGAGTCTACGAACCCAAACCGATATCGCCGGCTCCCGGCTCGGTAAAATAATGTTTCAGCTTGTCGAGGGCCCGCTTCTGGATACGCGACACGCTTATCTGCGAAACGCCGAGCTGGTTCGCAATCGTCCGCTGCGACTGGCCTTCCACATAGGCGAGATGCAGCACCTGCTGCTCCTCCGGCTTTAGATGAACAAGCGCCTCTTGCAAAGCGAGGCGATTCTCGACGCGCAGATAAGCGTCGCTCGGGCTGCCGATCACATCGCCGATCGTCGATCCGTTATCTTCGGTGGATAGCGGAGTATCCAGCGAGACATAGTGATAATAATCGCGTCCGGCCAAAATTTCGATCGTTTCCTCGACCGATAGCTCCATTTCCGCGGCAATTTCATCGATATTGGGCGAGCGCTCCAGCTTGACCGTGAGCATGTCCACGACCTGCTGAATCTGGTTGCCCTTTTCCTTGATTCGCCTCGGAACCTGGACATACCAGGATTTGTCGCGCAAATAATTTTTCATATGGCCGATGACGCTTTTCATCATATAGGCTTCAAACTGCACGCCCATCGACAGATCGAACTGCTTCAGCAGCTTCAATACCGACAGTTGCCCCACTTGATACAGGTCTTCGAACAAATCGGGGCGATTGCGTGACATTTTGCCGGCCGCCATCTTGACCATAGGCTCGTACTGCTGCAGCAGAACCGTAGCCGCATCGTTGCAGCCGGTTTCTTGATACCTTACGATGAACTCCTCAGCACTCGCATTGGCACATCGCTCCGAATTCATTTTCATACCATTTCCTCGCTCCTGCACACCCGCTTGGTCAGGATGACCTCCGTGCCGGTGCCCGTCTTGACCTCGACATTGTCCATGAGCGCCTGCATCAAATAAATCCCGAGGCCTCCCACATGGATATCGTTGAGCGATTTATCGTGCAGCGACCCGGCCCGCCGCGCCTTCTCCGCATAATCGAAGCTCGGTCCCTGATCCTTGACCACAATGCGGAGCCCGTCCTCGATTCGCTCGAAGCGGACCTCCATCAGGCCCGGACTGCCCGGTTCATAAGCATGCACCACCGCATTATTGCACGCTTCGGCGACGGCCACCTTCATATCCTCGATTTCCTCGTACGAGAAGCCGAGCTTGGAGCTGATGCCGTAAAGCGTCAAGCGGACCAAGTCGATAAATTCCGCTTCCGCTGGCACCGTGAGACTAACAACATGGGATTCGGGCTTCATACGGTTTCTTCTTTCCTTTCCTATCCGTTAATGAACGCGTCTTGGGACTTCCCGGCGGCCTCGTTCGGCTGCAAAAACGGGGTGATGCCCGTCAGATCGAACAATCGCTTGATTTTCGGCGGAATCTCCTGCACCTCGAACGGCGCTTTCAGCACGTCTCGGGCTTTTAATACCGATACAATCACACCGATACCGATGCTGTCAATATATTGCAGACCGTTCAGGTTCAGCACAAGCTTGCGGTTTGTATCCGCGATGAACGTGTCAAGCACGCAGCGTAAATCCGAAACTTTGGACAAATCGAGCTCGCCGTGCAAATAAACGGAATTGGCTTGCTCGGTTCGTTGCGTGTCGACATGAAACGATGGTTGTTTATTCATCATACCCGCTTGGTTCCTCCCCATGCGCAGCTTGTCTGCTCCAAGAGCCGTGCTGCATTCTACGAATTTGTATGGTATTTACCCCGGGCCGGACGCTTGAAACAGAGCATCTGCATGACCGCCCGTCCGTTTTCCAGCAATGACATAAGGAAGCAAAGCTTGGAGAATACTATACCCCAAGCTTTGCTACTTTGCATTCCATTACGGGAGGACGGATGAACGATGAAACGATGGATATCTCTTGGCATGATCGGCATGCTGGCGGCCGGGCTGACGCTCGGCGGGTGCGGCCAGAAGCCCGCGCCGCCTAACAACGCGGGAGCCGGAGGCGCGCCGGCAGCAGGCGGCGACAAGCAGGCGGGCGCGAAGTTCAATATCGGCATGGTCACGGACATTGGCGGGGTCAACGACAACTCTTTTAACCAAAGCGCCTGGGAAGGGCTGCAGCGGCTTACGAAAGATACCGGGGCACAGGTGAAATATTTGCAGAGCAAGAGCGATTCGGAATATATTCCGAACCTGACCCAAATGGTCAAGGGCAACTTCAACCTGACGTGGGGCATCGGCTTTATCATCGGCGATGCGATGAAAACGGTAGCGACGCAAAATCCGAACGCCAAGCTGGCGATTATCGACAATGTCGTCGACGCGCCGAACGTGGAGTCCGTGACGTTTGCGGAGAACGAAGGCTCCTATCTGGTCGGCGTCGTTGCGGGTCTGATGACCAAGACGAGCAAAATCGGCTTTATCGGCGGGATGGACATTCCGGTAATCAAGCGCTTCGAAGCCGGCTTCAAGGCGGGCGTGGCCGCCGTCAATCCGAGCGCCAAGCTGACGATCAACTATACCGGGGCGTTCGACAAGCCCGATCTCGGCAAAGCCGCCGCTTCCACGATCTATAACGACGGCGCGGATATTATTTTTCATGCGTCGGGCGCAACGGGGAACGGCGTGTTCAACGAAGCGAAGGATCGGCTGAAGGCCGGCAAAAAAGTGTGGGTCATCGGCGTCGATCAGGACCAGTCGAAGCTGTTCGGCGACGACGTGACGTTGACCTCGATGATCAAACGCGTCGATGAGGCCGTTTACCGCATCTCGAACGATCTGATCGCAGGCAAATACGAGGGCGGCAAAACGATTGTGCTCGGCCTTAAGGACGACGGCGTCGGCCTGCCGGACACATCGAAGAAGAACGTGCCGGAGGACGTGCTCAAGAAGGTCGAAGAATACAAGCAAAAAATCGTTAAAGGCGAAATCAAGGTTCCCGAAAAATGAGCGGTATGAAAGTGGAAATGCGCGGCATCACCAAGCGGTTTCCCGGCATCGTTGCCAACGACGGCATCAGCTTGACGCTCCGTCAAGGCGAGATTCTCGCCCTGCTCGGCGAAAACGGCGCAGGCAAATCAACGCTGATGAACATTTTGTTCGGGCTGTACCAGCCGGACGAGGGCGCAATCCTCATCAACGGCGAGCCGGTAGCGATCGTCAATCCGAAAACGGCCATTCAGCTCGGTCTCGGCATGGTGCACCAGCATTTCAAGCTCGTGGAGCCGTTCACGGTGACGGAAAATATTATTCTCGGGCAGGAGACGCGGCGGGGACTTCGGGTCGATTACGGAAAAGCGGCGCGTCAAGTGTCCGAGCTGTCCGCCCGATACGGACTGCGCGTCGATCCGCGTGCGCGGGTGAGAGACATTTCCGTTGGCATGCAGCAGCGCGTCGAAATCCTGAAGACGCTGTACCGGGGGGCGGACATTCTCATCTTCGATGAGCCGACCGCCGTGCTGACGCCGCAGGAAATTCACGAGCTGATGGACATCATGCGCAAGCTGGTGGCCGAAGGCAAGTCGATCATTCTGATCACGCACAAGCTAAAGGAAATCATGGCGATCGCGGACCGCGTCACCGTCATCCGCCGCGGCAAGGCCATCGATACGCTCGCCGTTAAGGACACGAACCCGGACGAGCTCGCGGCCAAAATGGTCGGCCGGGAAGTCTCGTTCCAGCTCGATAAGAAGCCTCCCGCCATCGGTGCGCCGGTCCTGAGCGTAGAGAACGTGACCGCCAAGGGGCCCGGCGGCCTGACCGTGCTCAACGGCGTCACCTTCGAGGTTCGCGCCGGGGAAATTCTCGGCATCGCCGGCGTCGACGGCAACGGCCAGAGCGAGCTGATCGAAGCGCTGGCCGGGCTGCGCGGGATCGACGGCGGCCGCATCGCGCTCGGCGGCCGGGAGATCGCGAGCCGTTCGCCCCGCGACATCGCGGAGGCGGGGCTCGGGCACATTCCGGAGGACCGGCATAAGCTCGGACTCGTGCTGGATTTTTCGATGAGCGAGAACATGGTGCTTAAGACGTACTACACCTCCGCCTACAACCGCGGAGGCTTTCTCAACTACGCCGCGATCGACCGGCAGGCGCAGCGGCTGATCGCCGAATTCGACGTGCGGGCGCCAGGCCTCCGCACCCCGGCGCGGGCGCTGTCCGGCGGCAACCAGCAGAAGGCGATCATCGCGCGGGAAATCGATCTGAACCCAGATCTGCTGATCGCGGCGCAGCCGACGCGCGGGCTCGATGTCGGGGCGATCGAGTTCATCCATAAACGGCTGCTGGAGCAGCGGGACAAAGGCAAGGCCGTATTGCTCCTCTCACTGGAGCTGGACGAGATTCTGAAGCTGTCCGACCGCATCGCCGTCATCTATGAGGGCCGCATCGTCGGGGAAACCGACCCGGCTCACACATCCGACCGCGAGCTCGGGCTGATGATGTCCGGCTCCGGGCGCGCAGCCGAAGCGGCGGCTCCTTCAACCTCCGGAGGTGAAAAGCATGGCTAAAGCCATTCGTATCATGACCAAGGATTCGGCGCTCGTTCCGCTGGTCGCCATCGTACTCGGGCTGCTGGTCGGCGCCCTGATCATGCTGGCCGGCGGCTATAACCCGCTTACCGCCTACGCGGCGTTGATCGAGAAGGTCGTCGGCGATCCGTACAGCATCGGGGAGACCATCCGCGAGATTACCCCGCTCCTGCTGACCGGCTTGTCGGTCGCCTTCGCGTTCCGAACGGGTCTGTTCAATATCGGCGGCGAAGGGCAGTTTATTATGGGTATGACCGGCGCCACCTGGATCGGCGTCAAGCTGACCCTGCCGTTCTGGCTTCATGCGCCGCTCGCCATCGTAACGGGGGCTGTGCTTGGGGGATTGTGGGGAGCCATCGCCGGTTACCTGAAAGCGCGGCGCGGCGTCAATGAAGTAATTACGACGATCATGCTGAACTGGATCGCTTTGTATCTCGGCAACTACATCATCAGCCGCTATTTGCTTCAGCCCGGCCAGCAGCGCTCGTATCTGATTCACGACACCGCCTCGATCAGTCTGAACGCACTCAGCGCCTTATTCGGCAACGCCCGGCTGCATCTCGGCATCCCGATTGCGCTGCTCGCCGCCGTCGCATTCTATGTCCTCCTGTGGAAGACACGCCAAGGCTACGAGCTCCGTGCAGTCGGACACAGCCCGTCTGCGGCGGAGTACGCCGGAATGAACGTGAACGCGGGCATCGTACGGGCGATGTTTATCGGCGGCGTCTTCGCCGGACTTGCCGGGGTGTTCGAGGTGCTTGGCGTCTTCCACTACCAAGTGATCAGCGCCGCATCGCCCGGCTACGGCTTCGACGGCATCGCCGTCGCGCTGCTCGGCGGCAACCATCCGCTCGGCGTCGTGCTCGCCGCCGCTTTGTTCGGCACGCTGACGTACGGCTCGGCCGGAATGAGCTTCGGCGCGGACGTGCCGCCGGAGATCATCCGCGTGATCATCGGCACCGTCATCTTCTTCGTGGCCTCGCACGGGATCATCCGCTGGCTTCTGAAGCCGCTGCGGACCGGCCGCAAGCCGGGGGAGGTGGCCTAAACGGATGGATGCGCTTCGCATTCTCGGCGAGCTGATCCATACGACGCTCGTCTTCTCGACCGCGCTTATTTTTACGGCGATGGGCGGTATCTTCTCCGAGCGCTCCGGTGTCGTCAACATCGGCCTGGAGGGGCTGATGATCTCCGGCGCGTTCGCCTCCGCAGTCGCGGCCTGGTACGCCGAGCAGGCGGGCTTTGCGGGCGGCGCGCCTTGGATCGGCCTTTTGGCGGCCATCCTGACCAGCATGCTCGTCTCGCTTATTCATGCCGTTGCCTCGATCACCTTCAAGGCCGATCAAGTCGTCAGCGGTGTCGTCATAAATTTTCTGGCTGCCGGTTTTACGGTCTATCTCGTCAAAATTTTGTTCGCCGGCTCCGGACAGACGGAAACGCTGAACGCCGTGTTTCACAATGTTGCGATTCCCGGACTGGCGTCCGTCCCGCTGCTGGGCTACGGCGTATTCACCGCTTACCCGACGACGTATTTGGCATGGGCTGCCGTCGTACTAGGCTGGTACGTGCTATTCAAAACCCCGTTCGGTCTGCGCCTCCGCGCGGTCGGCGAGCATCCCGGCGCCGCAGACACGCTGGGTGTGAACGTCACCCGCATGCGGTATATCGGGGTGCTGCTGAGCGGCGCTCTGGCCGGGCTCGGCGGCGCGACGATCACACTCACGACGACGAGCAACTTCTCGCACAACACGATTTCAGGGCAGGGCTTCATTGCGCTGGCCGCGATGATTTTCGGCAAATGGCATCCGTTCGGCGCTTTGGGAGCGGCGATCTTCTTCGGCTTCGCGCAGGCGATCAGAAACTTCGTGCAGCTGTTCCCAGTCTCCCAATCGATTCCGATGGAGTTTATCTACATGCTCCCCTACATTTTTACGATTCTGGTGCTGGCGGGCGCCGTCGGCCGCGCCTATCCTCCCGCGTCGCTCGGCGAGCCGTACGACCCGGGCAAGCGTTAACCGGGGCACGAAAAAAAGCCGCATTCCCTACGCTACGATCGCTGCTGCGATCCGCACCACCGGGATGTGGCTTTTCAATTCGGGCTGCATTTTATACGGGGGATATGGACCCAAGAACGTCCGCTCCATGATCGGTAAACCCGCCCGCTCACTCGGCCACAAGCCGCTTGATCAGGACGATCGCTTCCGATGCGCCTTCGCCTCCGGGCTCCACTCGAAGCTCATCTACCAACGCTTGCAGTAAATACAGGCCGATCGGCGAGTCTTCGAGATGTTCCAAGGCATCCGCCCCCTCCGGCGGCAGCTTCACGGGACGCAGCGCTTCCCCGAACGTAACATCCGGCGAATCCGTTCCAATCCGGATCTTGAGCTCTGTCTCCCTCAGCGTGAACACCAGCCGCAGCATCGGCAACCGTTCTCTATCCCCGGCTTGGAGGATCGCATAATTGCACGCTTCGGTTACCGCTACCTTCAAGTCCTCGATCGCTTCGTATGAAAACCTTACGCGGACGGCCACGCCATACAGCGCCAAGCGGACCGTGGCCAGATCGTCCGCCCGAAGCGGCACGCACAAGACGACGGTTTTCGAGTCGGCCTCCGTTTGCCCCTTCATAGTCCACCCCCTTCGATCGTCAGGTAACGGGACAACCCGGTCATATCGAACAGCCGCCTGATTTTGGCCGGCACTTCCTGTACGGCAAACGACGCATCCTCCGGCTGCCGTTTTTTAAGCACGAAGACGAAAATCCCGATCCCCGTGCTGTCAATGTAACTCAACTCCCGCAAGTTCAGCTTGAGCGGCACCGTCCGCTGACCCGCAAGCGGCTCCACGACGGAACGGAATTGCTCGGCCGTGCTCA
The DNA here is from genome assembly GCF_900100345.1 of Paenibacillus tianmuensis. Lineage (GTDB taxonomy): Bacteria > Bacillota > Bacilli > Paenibacillales > NBRC-103111 > Paenibacillus_G > Paenibacillus_G tianmuensis. The sequence continues at coordinate 33,363 of NZ_FMTT01000047.1, forward strand.
AATCAAGCTCGCCGGATAAGAACAACACGTTCGCTTCCGGCGTAGTCAGCACTTTGACATGGAACTTCTGCGCGTCTCTGTCCATCCGCTTTAACCTCCCCCTGAATCCATGATTATTTGTAGAATAGCAGATTTTGGGAATCTTTTCACGGCACCCGCAGAGCACTCTGCTGATTCACCGAAAAGCTGCGGGGGTCATCATCACTGCAATCGTATTCAAGACAACTCTTGACATGGATGGAGAACACGAACTCCGCCCCCCGGCGGTCTCCCGACGCAAGCGCAATGCGGCCGCCCATGAGCTGCACAAGATTTTTGCAGATCGCGAGCCCCAGCCCCGTTCCCCCATATTTGCGGGTTAAGGACGAATCGACCTGCGTGAACGGCTGGAACAACATGCCGCGCTTCTCCTCCGGGATGCCGCTGCCCGTGTCGGAGACGCGGAACTCCAGCTCCAGCTGCTCTTCCGAGCGGCTTAACACGGCGACCGAGACGTGCACGCCGCCCTGCTCGGTGAATTTGACGGCGTTGCCGACCAAGTTGATCAGAACCTGCCGCAGCCGCGTTTCGTCGCCGATGATGCATTCGGCCGTCTCCTGCAGGCAGACCGTCTCCTCATGCAGCTCCATCCGGCCGGATTCGACCTTGGCCAAATCGAGCACATCGTCGATCAGCTTAAGCAAGTCGCAGCCGGACGAGTAGATCGTCTCGGCGTACTCCACCTGCTTACCCGTCAAGTTGCGCTCCTTGTTCTCCTTCAGCAGTTGGGAAAGGATCAGCAGGCTGTTGAGCGGCGTCCGCAGCTCGTGCGACATGTTCGCCAGAAATTCCGACTTGTACCTGGAAGCCAGCGCCAGCTCCAGCGTCTGCTTCTCCAGCTTCTCCTTGGCCAGCTCGATCTGACGGTTGACCTCCTCCGTCTCGCGGACTTGCTCTTCCAGCTCCGCCGTCTTGCGGACCAAGGCATCGTTGTTCTGCTCCAGCACCTCCTGCTTCAGCTGCAGCTGCTCCTCCGACGCCCGCAGCGCCCGCGTCTGCTCCTCCAGCTTCTCATTGGAAGCCTTAAGCTCATCCTGCTGGGACAGCAGTTCTTCCGACTGGGTCTGCAATTCGTCGGTCAGCGCCTGATGAATGCGCAGCAGCTCCTCGATCCTCAAACGTCCCATCAACGCGTTCAGCGTCACGCCGAGGTTCTCGCTCGTTTGCTTAATCAGCTTCTGCTCCAGCTCCGAGAACGCTTTCAGCGACACCAGCTCGAACACTGCGATCACTTCGTCGTCGTACTCGACCGGCTGGACCGTCAGCGTCAGCGGTTCCAGCTCGCCGAAGGCGGAACGAATCGCGCCGTATTGTCCGGCGACGCCCTCGACCGTGATCGGCTTGCCATCCTTCGCACACTGCCCGACAAGCCCTTCGCCGAGCGGAAGCTCGGCAGCGGCCGTGCTTTCCGATCGGGCGTACGTACCGGTAAGCGCCAGCTTGGCGCCCGAGGCCGCCTGCTTCAGCACATAGAACGCCCCGTCCTGCGCGCCGACGATCCGGGCCAGCTCTCCGATGAACGTTTGCGCCATCTCCTCGACCTTCCGCGAATCCTCCAGCATCGCATACATGTGCGCAATCTGGGTTTGCAGCCACAGCGTATCCTCATTCGCTTTATGGAGCGCCCGCTCACTCGTCGTCGCCTGCTCCAGATCGTCCGCCAGCCGGTTGAACACGTCCGTAAGCTTGCCGAATTCGTCACCGGACGTAACCGGTACCCGGTAAGCCGCGTCTCCCCATTTTCCGCTCGCAAAATTCGTAAGCATCGCCGAAAGGACGTTCAGCCCCCGGGTAAACCCGAGCACGATCCACAGCATGATCGCCACACTCAGCAGAAGGCCAACCAACGTCAGCAGCCCGGTGTAGGTCAACATTTGTTGGTTATCGCTCAGCGCCTGCTTGATCGCCGCATCCATCGCCTCATCGTGGAAATTCGTCAAATTGCCCATGCTGCTTGTAAAATGATCCTGCAGCTCAATCCCCACATTCGTGCGAAGCGCGTTCGCCTCCGCTTGTTTTCCGCTTTGGTTCAAACGGACGACCTGTTTTTTAAAGTCCAGGAAGCGTTTGCCGTGCAGCAGCACTTCGTCGGCCAGCTCCCGTTCCTTCCCTTCCTTGGAAAAACGATCGATCTGCTGAAGCCCTTGCTTGACCTTGACGCTGATTGTCTTGACCGCTTCGGCATTCTTCTTGTCGCTGTCGGCCGAGTCGATCAACAGCAAATTCACGATGCCCTTGGCAAGCTCCGCCGCGTCATTGCGCACCTGCGTACTGATCCGTACCTTCTGGTACCGGTTCTCGTAAATTTCCTTAATCACGGAATCCGTGCTGGTGAGCTCGCTCATGCCGATGCCCGCCAAAGCAAAAATCAGCACCAGCAGGATGCCGAATCCCATAAACAGCTTCGTCTTCATCTTCATCAGTTCATTTCCTCTCCCGTCCCTTTCTCTCTCTTCGTATGGTCTTAATTCGTGGCCGCCAGCTACGTAGCGGTGATCAGCACCATGCAAATATCGTCGCTCTGCGCCTCCCTCACGTCCTGAGGCAGCAGGGTCTCAACGAGGCATTCGGGACTGGGCACCTGATGAATGCAGCTCTGCAGTCGCAGCGCCAGCAGATCCGATTCCGCCGCGTCCTCCGGGTAATCCTCCGGCAGCGGCAGCGCCTCCAGCAGCCCGTCCGTATACAAGGCGATGCGGATCGGCTGCTCATACGTGAAGATGCTCTTCGTAATCTCCATCTGATCGAAGAAGCCGACGGCGCAGCTTCCCTGATTGAGCGCCACCGGCGCTTTTCCCTCTTCAAAAAGAAACCCGGGCGGATGGCCCGCGTTCACGTATTCGATCGTCTTGGTCCGGGTATCGATCAGCAAATAAATCGCTGTAAAATAACCGACGGATTTTTATGATTGAGCTGGTTCATGTACCGGTTCAGCTCCGTTACGACGAACTCCGGCGAGACGAAGCGCGTGATCGTGTCCTGCATGACCGAGGAGATGAACATGCATACCAGCGAAGACGAAATCCCGTGGCCCATCATGTCGAGAATGATGACGCCGTGCCGGTCCTCGTCAATCCGGTACCATGCGTAAAAATCGCCCGCCAGCTCAAACGACGGGTAATACGCGGCGCTGATTTCCAGCCGGTCCTTCTTCAGGGGCGGGCTGAGCACGCTGCCCTGCACTTGTCTGGCCAGCTCCAGTTCCTCGCGGATACGGGCATCGTTCTCCTTGTGCCAATCCTTCTCGTATTTGAGGCGCAGCGCCGAGCGAATCCGCGCGATCAGCTCGATTTTGTTCACCGGCTTCATCACGTAATCCATCGCCCCGGCCTCCATCGCCTCCGCCAGCTTGTTGGAATCGCCGAGCGCCGTCACGATAATGACCGGGATATCCTTCAAGCGCTCATCCTGCTGAATGCGGCGGCACGCTTCGATCCCGTCCATCTCCGGCATCATCATATCCATCAGGATCAAGTCGACCGGCACCTTGCCTCCGTCCGCATACTCGGTGAGCCGCTGCATCATTTCCACCGCCGAAGCGGCTTTCCAGAACGAATCGTATCCTGCGCTTTTCAATATTTTTTCGATCACCATGAGATTGACTGGGTTGTCGTCCACGATGGCAATGTTCATACGTTGTTCGTCTCTCCCTTGTCTGTGTGCATCCTTTGACCCCGATGGGCAAAGGTCCACTTTTTACCATTATAGCTTTTTTTAAAGCTTAATTAACCGAAAGCGGAACGCTTGAATCAGCCCAAGGTTTCCTCCCAAGCCAAAAAGCACCTCGATCCTTTTGCGGGTCTCAAGGTGCTTCGTTATCTTTTTGGGTCTAGACAAAAGCGGCATACGTGAGCTCCCGGAACTTTTCCTTCCCCGGGGACGGGACCTGGAGATCGGTCCATAGCTCCTCTGCCTTTTGAACGCATACGGACTGCACGATCTTGGTATATTCGATGCAGCCGGAATCCGTGATCAGCCGCATATACTGCTCCTTATCCTGCACAAGAGCCTCTGCGGTAATTTTTCCTTCATAATACTCCTTCACCGGGCGAAACGCTTCGCTGTCCACATTGAGCAGATACAGCACGGGCAGCGTCCGCTTGCGAAGCAGCAAATCGCTCTTCACGTCGAATTGGGCGATGTCCTTCAGATCGTTCTGGATCTGATGAATCATCCCGACGCAATCCGCCAGATCGTCGATCCGCTCCATCGTCTCTTCGCTGCAATCCGTCAGACAGTACCCCATCAGACAAGCGAACCGGAACAAAGACCCGGATTTCTCCTGAATCATGGTGAGATAATCGTCGACCTCGGATACCTCATTCGTGACGTCCTTATGCTGTCCGCTGACCGATCGGGACAGCATCTTGCTGATCTCATAAAGCGAACGCCCGTTCACTCCGCATTGGCCGAGCTCTCCGATGAAGCCCGTCAGCAGGACGAGCACTGCATTTAACGCCACCGCCGGCGGACACTGCATCCATGGCTTGCTCTCGTGATCCTGATCTTGCAGGTCGTCAACGATGTCGAAGCAGAGAAGAATCAATTCCGTCGCCGCGGCCAACCGGTCGATATGCGGCGAAGCTCCTCCCAGCATGTCATGAGTGCAGCGTGTGATGCTCGACCACGACCCTTGTTCCTGCGCCTTTTCCTCGATGAACGCTTTGAGCAAAGCATTGAGATTCTCCGCGCCTACGTGATCGTCTACCATCCGGTACATATGCTCTAATGTCTCCCGATCCAACCGCCCGTCCCCCTAGTTGTCCTGATCAAGTGTCTATGTATAATGCCTGCTCTTAATAAACTTCTCCATCGCTTCCATTCTTGACTTCGCGCCCAGCTTGTCGTAGATTCGGCGCAGGTAATTATCGACGGTACGTTTGCTCATGTGGATGTGATCGGCAATCTGATCGTGTGTGGCCCCCTTAACGACCATGCCCATCATCATCACTTCTTCATCGTTCAATTCTTCATAGGATGGCGAGCCGCTCAATTGAATCTGGTGATACAGCGACAGCGGCAGCATCGTATGGTTGTCCAGAATGCAGTTCACCATGTTCTTGATCGTTCTGATACTGGATTCCTTCGATAGCACGCCGCTAACTTTCAGCTCGATGAGCCGATTCATCGCCTCCGTCAAGTCGTGACCGGTAAAAATCACAATATGAATGTGCGGATATTCCTGCTTGATTTGCGCCGCGACCTCGGTCCCCGACAGATCGGGAAGCTGGTAATCCAGAAAAACGAGCCCCGGCTGGTGCTTCCTGATCTGCTCCATACCTTCCTCGGCACTGCTGGCCATGCCGACCACTTCAATGCAATCCGCTTCTTCCAATAATTCCTTCGTCGCGCGGGCAACGAGCGGATGATCATCGATGACGAGAGCTTTGACCGTTTCGTTCATACGGACATCACCTCCTGGACCGGAATCGTAATAACAAGCTTCACACCGGCGCCTTGCCGCGAATCGAACTCCAGCTTCCCGTTCAAATGCAAGATACGACCTCTCATTTGCTCCACTCCCATCCCAGATGCTCCAATCTCCATGCGAGGTACTTGCGTGCTGTCAAATCCGACGCCGTCGTCTTCATAAGTCAGGCAGAACCTGTGATCCTTCACTGTCATGGCAAAAGATACTTTCGAAGCCTGCGAATGCTTCTTCGCATTGTTAAGCAGCTCCTGAATAATGCGGAAAATATGCCTTTTCGTCTTCAAATCCTTCGACTCGATAGCGGAAGCCTCCTCTTCCTTGAACTCGATCTCGAACGGCGTATGGTACGCTTCCTTGTCCAGATACGTCCGCACGGTTTCGATCAATCCGATCTCCTTCAGCAGGAACGGGTTCAATTCGAAGCAGCTTTGCCGCAGGCTGTTGTTGATCAGCTCAACGAAATTGATAATGTTGTTCAAATGCTCCTTGTCTTCCTTGTTCATCGCGTACTTGTCCAGCAACGACACGAATCGCCGCTTGAGGAAAAACAGATCCTGCATCGTCGTATCGTGTAGATCAGCGGCGATCCGGAGCCGTTCTTCTTCCTGCAGCTCGAACATGATTTTGCGGAACCATTGAATGTCCTGCGCCGACTGCTCGTCGGGCAATTGCGCCGCCAGCAGATGCATCTTCGCCGTCAGCTTGCGGATCAGGTGGACATTCTCCAGACTGACTTCCAAGTAGGAAGTAATCAAGTGAAGCCATTGAACCTCTTCCTTGCCCAGGAAGGTATTCGCTTTGTTGCGTGTAATAACCAGATAGCTGGCGTACTCTTCATGACGAGTAATCTCGATACAGGTGTATATCGGATGCTGGAGCCAAGTCGATGAGCGGATCATCTCCTTGATCTCCGCCGTATCGATCTCCCCTTCGTCGATGATCTCGGTGTCGTTCTCGTACTGGAACACGATCGCGCCGCCTCTCACCTGGAGCGTATTGACAATGTCCACGAGGACAATTTCTTTCAGATCGCGGAAGCTCGAGATGGCCCCCAGACTCTTGGAAATTTTCTTGAGCGCCGTCTGAAGCACATACTTCCTTGGAAACAGGAAACGTTCGAGTCTCGTTGTTAAGTATTCGGTCGAGTACAAGACAATGGATAGCATGATGATGGAGCCGAAAAAGATGAAAATAATTTGCCTTGCATCTACCAGGTCTTTAAACAAGAAAGCGTAGCTTCCTGTAAATATACCGGACGGTATGATGGCAAGCAAGACGGCAAACCCTATGCGCCGGAGGACTAAGCCAATATCGTATAGCTGGTTCGTAGCAATTAAGTAAGCGAACGAGATCGGGAAAAACAAGATAAACCAGCTAGTATAGACGGCATTAATAATTCGTTGTCCGGTAATGATTTGCGGAAGAAAAGATAGACATATTGCCGGTAAAAACGATAGAAAAAGCGAGAACCATACACTTCTCACAATACTTGACAAGTACGATTTTTCTTTGCGGATTTTGAAATAAACGAAAGTTAAAACACTAATATTGAACAGAAATCCAATAATGAAAAAACACAAAGTCACCGTTGCATTATAACGGTAAATCATATAAGCTGTTGGAGGGTATAAGATAAGAAGTCTTATCCCAAAACCTACAGCAGCCATCGCATACAAGTATTTTAATATCCGAGCAGGTAATTGTATATTTCCTTTCTCCTTGAAAAAGACCACTAAGAAATGAAAAAAAATAAAGGGCAGCACCATCACAAGACTCGTAATTAAAATCTTCCCAACTGCATCCCCTCTAACCGAAGCACCCTGACTTAGATAAATGATCCCGCAGGTCAGAAAAACAACAGCAAGTAACTTCGCTGATGAAGAATGACGCAACTTCATATACAATAGACCAGCCATGAAAAGACACAATAACTCTTCTAGAAGTGGAACAACGTCGTAGGTGATGACATTCCGGTTATCAACAACGATTTCATGCTCAATACCATCTCTTGATACAAGTACCTTATGAGCTTGTTCGACTACTCTCCATTTGTAGATCATTTGATTATCATTAGGAGATTTCCCATCTACTTGTTTTATGATATCTCCAACTCTAAGATTATAATATTTATGAGCTCCTTCCTCTGCCAACTCTTCAATAACCCATTCGTTTTGTTGATTCAATCCTAGATAAATTCCCATATAAGGCATTTTGAATGTAATGGAAGAACACCAAATTTGCAATCCGACGAAAATCGACAAAAACAGCAACAATACTATTTTTTTTCGCATAAAATTCTCCCTAAATGTTTACGTCTATTAAATTTTATTGATATACTGATTCTAGTAAAATAGTCTCATAAAAGGGGATATCCTACATGCTAACCATTCAGGTAACGCCGCAGTTGCATCATGTCGTTCACATATTGAAACATGTTGATTTGTGCAAATATGTTGTAAACCCTTCCTTAAAAAGCTTATTCTTATCTAATGCTGAGGCTATTGCAGTTGTGAAAACATTTGATCATTCTGCAAATGGCACGAAACAACCTAAATCTGATTGGGGATAACCTATAGTATTATTTTACCAAATCAACAAGAGGTTGTATATTAGGTCTTTCCTAGTATACAATCTCTTTTTAGATTTTATGCTCTATTTCGATAAGAAGTAACAATTTTTATATTGAAGGCAGCCTCCCCGTATCAGGCATGAATGACATCGCAAACGTGATCCTCTACGAAATGGTACCGCATGTCTTTGACTTTCATTTTTTGCGCAAAAATAAACATATGTAAGCTCTCCGCACAGCAAAGCCGGACGTGTTCGCGCGGCAAACCCGGAGTAGGTGTTGTTCTTCTTTGTTCGTTAATTCGCGGACAAAAAACATAGAAAATCCCTCTTATTTACTTCATCGGGAGGGCCTAAATCTCGTTCCATATTGAGGTTAATATTTGTCGATGGGGCAGTAGATAGAACTATGGTCTTCCAAACTCTACAATTATTTTACAAATTAGTTGGTTATCAAACAATAACAATAGAATATTATTACAAATTTCAAGGGTAAGAAATAAAAATAATGTCGAAAAAAATAGTACAGCCTATTTTGGGTTTCCTTACATCGCTTCATGCAGATTGAGCTTCCAATTCTCGCGTTATTGAAGAACAAATCTCTTGGAAGGCTATAGAGTCTCTTACCGTTTGGCTCGATATTTATAAACCATAATCGCCTTTCTCTCGACATCATAGTACTCTGCCTGGACATTGAGATCTAAATTCTAACCTCCGTGGGGATCACAAAACCTTCACAAATGTTCAATAATGATATGTTCGTGGAAGATTCTTGATTATATCTGTAGAAAACAATTCCAAAAGTTAGCTCAGGAGGAAAGAAATCAAATGAAATTAGATTTATTCATGAATACCAGACGATTAAAAGTTTCAATCATTTCTTTGATTCTAATAATACTTGTTTTATCTGTAATTAATAGTACATACTACAATTTTACTCGTAATGAACTATTGAAGCAGCAAGTTGAAAAAATGAAAATTCAAGCCACAAATATTAAAATTGCCATTGAACTCTCGCAAAAAGGAGAGAAATATGTGGAAGGGATGGTAGCCCAGAATTTAAGAACTGTCTCTCTATATGTCCAGTCCAATGTAGATCCGGATATCGAAAAGGTCTCAAATGAGAAACTTAAAGAACTAAGTCAGAATTCTGGAATTGATCATATAACATTGTTAAGGCGATCAGGTGATGACATTATCGGTTACCGATCTTCTGAGCCTAAAGAAATAGGAATGAGTTCCAAGAGATGGGGAGGTCATTGGTTTCGTGCATTTAATCAACTATTTGAATATAAACAGGTAGACGTTCCGGACGGTGAGATCTTGCCAAATTTTTGGGCCGGTCCTTGGAGTACTTCCAGCACTGATCCGAGCAGTGTCGATAAATGGGGTTATTATTATGACGGAACAACCAATTACATTATTGATCCATATGTTCATGATAAAAGTATACGACAATACCAGAAAGATACTGGTGTTGATGCTACAATTCAACAAATGATCAAGAATACCAATGTGACGGAAGTAACCGTTTTTAATCCACCCATTTTTCTCAAAGAGAAAGAAGCATATCAAGAAAATGGACATGTTTGGCATGAGGATCGAGAGGTGCTATTCGGAACATATAGCCTGGTAGATAACAGAGACGCAATGTTTGTAAAACAGGCCTTAGACACAAATGTCGAGAAAACGTACGAAACAATGATGAATGGTACCGATATCATAAAAACATTCTTTCCGCTTCATCTTGATGTACCAGTTGTTGTTGGGCTTGTCACCGATTTGTCTTCGTTAAATTCCTATATGAAAAATCTGCAAATTAAAATGGTAATCCTAATTGGGGTAACTACAATCGTTGCGTTAGTAGTCTTTATGCTTATCTCCAGGTATTACACGAGAAATAAAGAGGCAGCAGTACAATCCGTTCAAGAGGTTTTTGTTGGAAATATGGATCAACTCTTCACTACTTTAAGAGAACAAAGGCACGATTTTAATAATCACATTGCAACCATTAATTCGCTGGTTCATCTTAAAGAGTATGAAGAGTTGAATAAATATACAAAAGAGATTGTGGGAGAAATAACAATAGTAAACGATATCATAAATATAAAATCACCGGCCCTTTCAGCATTAATTCAGGCTAAAATAACCCAGGCATTGAAGAAAAGAATCACGCTGGACCATAATATAATAAATATGGAACAATTATCACTGGGTGCAATTAAAAGTACAGACCTTGTAAAAATACTTAGTAATCTTATCGATAATGCCTTTGAAGCAGTCGAGACACTGCCTGAAAATGAACGGTATGTTGAATTGAACGGGTATATCAAGCAAGACAAACTATATTTCAGCGTCTACAATAAGGGGACCCCTATCCCAAGCGAGCAGATTGGTAAGATGTTTGAAAAAGGATTCAGTACTAAGAAAAGTAATAACAATAGTGGACTTGGATTATTTATTGTTCAGAGAATTATTAAACAATATAAGGGAAAGATTTTAGTCATGCCAATGCAAGAAGGTAACAAGTTCGAAATCATTATTCCTTTATAGCAAAACTATTTTTCTCCTATGTCATGAAACAAGCTGACGACAGTTTCGTTTAGACGCCAGCTTGCCAAGGAGCGAATTAAGTAATCTGCTCTCGGATTTCTTTGGGGATTGTTTTAAGAAAGAATTCCAATTGTTCAGGCCTTATGAATTTTAGCATCTTCTTTTTTTGTTTAATGCTTAAGTCCGGGTTACAAAGCGCAGTTCTAACTCGTTCTTGAACCGATCCTTGGATGCCACTTCGATATCTTTCAATGTCATTGTTCACCACTTTATCTCCTTTGTTCATTATTTACAGTAGGAATCAATGGTGTCTAGCAATATCTCTACATAGCGCCTATAGTCGAACCATTTCCTATCGATATGGATTTCTGTATTATCATCAATCATTCGTAACGCTTCACGCGGATTTAAGATATCATATCTTGGCTCGTAAATTTCAGTGAAGGGTGGTCGTCCATTTACATCCATAGGAATGATGGGTTTTGCCCCAAGCAAGTATGCCTCGTATAATGCTAAGGTTAAGCTTCCGCCGATCGTTACTGAAATGGCAGCCTTTGCCTTTGACAGCAGTCGGTAATACTCTTGCTGGGGTAACTTCCCAACTTCAATGCCCAAATCCCTCCACAAGCTCACAGGGTAATGGATCTGCGGCTCAACAGGAGAGGTAATCACGGTTCGATACCCCTTATCTTTGAGTTCCATTGCCATTCTAACCGATAGGTATGGCTGATAGAACTCATTCAATCGTCCAGGAAATACAACCAATTTCTCTCGGTCTTTCGTTGGTTTGGTCTCATCAATAATTGCATTGATCTTCTCATGATCATATGGAAAGCCAGCTGCAATAACTTTAACTGAACTGTTAGGACCCGTTGACCTTTCTCCCCAGTCCAACATCGACGGATTTGTATACAGAATTGCCTTACAAGATGGATGTTGAAAAATCCATAATGTACTTGGATCAACGACATTGGTAAAAGGATTCCATACGTCATGCTCCATAATAATGAGATGCTTTGGTGTAGGCTTAGCCTGATGAATCGTTTCGAATAATGTATATCTTGTAATCAAAACAACATCATCAGGATTTTCGGGCAAATCCGGACTGAATCTAAAATCAACTTTCGCTTCTTGAAGTCCTTTTCTTAATCCAGATAAATAGTTAGGATACCACGCTGTTTTGTCGGTTGGATCAACTAGTATATGAATCAAGGTCCTATCTTCCCTTCGTAGTCTAGAATGCAAAGTCCCTTATTAACTCATATCTTAATTGTAATCCAAAGGAAGTGTCAAATGTCGATTTTCAAAATTATGGAAGTTTCTTGACCAATAATCCTTGTAAAACAAGGACTATTCTATTTTAGGATTGTCTCGCAACCGAATTTTTGCAAGGTAGTCTGGGTAATATTTGCTGGATAATGGTAGGACATCCATTGAATTAGAGAGGGTTATATCATAACTTCCTGGGGTATGAATGTTTGCATAAACAGCTCTTATGTACTTTATATTTACTAAATAACTCTTATGAGAGCGAAAAACGTTATTTGAGCATTGTTTTTCGATTTCCTTTAGCGTTGTGGAGGTTTTTACTATTCCCCCATCAGCAAGATGGATATGAGACAAGTACTTATCTTCTTTTTTTATATGGACAATAAGATGCTCGGGAATTTGCTGGTCTCTGTATTTATATCTACAATTTATCCATCTAACTTCTGCTTGATTTACCGATGCAATTGAAGTTAGAAGTCTTGCTTCTGTTCGTTTAACTGCTTCTTGAATAGCTCTAATGAATTTTAATTTGTCTACTGGCTTAAGAATATACCCCACAAAATTTAATTCATATCCAATCAATAGATTATCCCTATCTGTATTTCCTGTGACGACAATAATTTGCGGAGTGCTGAAGGATAAGATCTCTTTAGCTGCTGTTATGCCATCTTTTTTATGTAGACCAATGTCAATTACAATAATATCTGCATTATGTCTTTTATAACTTTCAACCAAACGTTCTCCTGAACTTACAGAATCTATAATTTCAAGATTATTTACCTCTTTTAGAAAATGAATAAGTACTTGTCTTTGGAATATATCGTCTTCAGCAATTATTACGGTGTATTTTTTTGATAAACTCATTTAGCCCATCTCCTGTTGAACTCCCAATTCTTAATTAAAGAAAAATTTATGTTATAGAAAAAGTAGGTATCCGAGGGAATCTATAGTGACATGTTAATCTCAAGATTATCAGATCGTCAAGTGTATTATTGAAGTTCATTTTTATCGACATTTTCTTGGCTCCCCTTTAAGGCTGACCGTAGAATACCCACGGAAACGGTCGGCTTAAAGGGAAGTATAATCAACATCCATGACTTGAAAAATATTATACCAAGGGGTTATTCGAAGGGGAGTGGAGTCGTAAAGGCATCGAAATAGCCGATCCTATTTCAAAGGAAGCTAAAAAGAACAATGACTCCTGCAAAAATCAGGGGAGCTATCAAGAAAAACCAGCCGGTCAGCCAGCCCAAATTGACCGTAACCCCGATACCGCCCCTTTTCTCAACGAACAGCGCCGGATCGTCCCGATTGACATAGAACAATCCCCACTTCCAATGCTCATCCGAACCGGCGTCTGGAAACACGATATGAGTATTGGCTCCAGCCATAAGGGCCTGATTTTTTTTCAAAACGATCGGCAAGCTGATTAGGGCGGCAAAAATCAGAAGTATGGCGGCAATCAGTATCCAGTTGGTCAGACTGGAATCAATAAGCCCCGCAATCGAAAACTGAACAGAAGCAAATAACGCCAGCGAAATTAAAGTAATAAAATAAATAACAGCGGCTTGATAGCGTCTCGAGCTTCGTCTTATCTTATTGATCGATTCAGACTGCTCCGGATGAACCTGCCGTTTACTTCGGATGAGAGCCTCTTGTACGCCCGCCATAATTAGCGCCATCAAGCATTGAATGAGATTAGGGGCAAAGATGATCCCGATCGATTTTTGCGCGATTCGATCCACTTGACCGGAAGCATTGTAATGAATAGGAATATTAGCTGGAATCTGGTCATAGTTCCACGCGACAAAGACAATATTGGCTGCAATAAGCCAAAACGGAATAAGATTCCACATTCTCGAAACCGTTGACCAATGATGTTCCGAAGTGTCAACAGCTAAGACGGATGGTTTTTCCACCATCCATTGGTTTTCCTTCTTTAATCGCTTTACCCCTCTGTATCCTTGCAGGTAGATCAGCATGTGAATCACAAAGTAAGCGGGAATAAGATAAACCATCGAAGCCGTCATAGTCATGACTTCGCGTTGCACGCAAAGAATGGATAGTCCCATCAACAGGACTGCCGCGATGACGGTTGCAACACAATAATTACGTCTGATCGCAAGCAATTTTGGATGCCTCATATGCTCCTTGGGAATCAATATCCCGAAAAAAACACCGGGATGGGACCAAAAAGGAACCAAGGCATTCATGATTATCATCGGAATCCAGATGAAAAACAGAGTTACCAAGGGCATTACTCTCCACCTCCGGAGTTGACAATATCGTGATACACTTCCAGAATTGCCGAATGAATTTGTTCCAGCGAAATGTCACGGTAAATCGCACCCGTGAGGATTGTCCAAAGCGTTACCAGATGAAGTCCATCTCCGTGTCGGTCAAGTCTTTCCACACCGGATCGCAAGCGACTTAAGCTAGCAGGCAACTGAGTATGTCGATTAAACAAAAGGAAAATCTCTTACATATGACGAATATAAAAATGAAGTCTTATAAGAACAGGCCACGCTTACAACGGTCGGTTCTCAAACATAGAAAGGGTCTGAATAAGGATGATTGGAATCTTAGCAGGAATGGGACCTAAATCTACGGGTCCTTTTGTTGATTGTGTGGTTGACCAATGCCAACAAATTTATGGTGCCAAGCACGATATGGATTTTCCTCATATGATGATCTATTCATGTCCAACCCCTTTTTACATGGACAGGCCAGTTGACCATGCTGCTATGGAGAAGGCTATTATTAACGGCGCCCAAAGATTGGAACGCACAGGTGTGCATTTCATCGTAATTCCTTGCAATACGGCACATCTCTATTATGAAAATATAAAAACTTCCGTTTCTGTACCGGTGTTAAATATGGTGGATGAAACCATTCTCAAGTTGCCAAATAGCGCCAAAAGAGCCGCACTGTTAGCTACACCTGCCACGGTACAATCCGGTATTTATCAACAAGCTTTGCATAAACTTGGCGTTGATCTTCTACATCGGGATCACTGGCAACATTGGGTGAATGCCATGATTACCAGTATAAAGGCAGGTCAAATTCAGGAATCAATTATTCTATGGCAACGATTGCATTCAGAGTTAGTGGAGATGGTAGATATAGCCATACTCGCATGCACCGATTTAAATGTTATTACTAAAGGTGAGCAAACAGAGCTTGCCATAGTTGATTCATCATTGTGTTTGGCACAAGCTACAGTGAAGAGGTATATGAGCCTAAGTATCAACTAACGAAGTACGATGGCTCAATAAATGCGGCGGCAGTCTATGACTTTATTTTCAAGTCCTTAGACCGCCGCTGTTTCATTTTGGATTCAGTCTAATACTATTTTTTAATGGGCTATTTTCCCATCATTATGCCTCCGCATATAAATGTTGACATTTTTTTGTTGATTCTTCATGTATATTTTACTTAGATGTTCTGGAAAGACATGCCTGTGTTTCCTCGCCCCTTCGAGTCCTACTCAACCCAAAGAGAAACCCAAATAAAAAGGACAACCATCAAAGGCCCCAGCAGAGAACCCACAATAACCGAAATCCAGAACCCTCGTGTCATTATGAAGTTTTTTAAAGTATTTCGCTGCATACGCCTGGCTCTAAGTCTTTTCAAGCAGTCTGTCATATAATGTTCTGCGAAAGCTTCGTCACAATGTTGAAGCTCATTCCATAATTCAGTATGTAAGGCTTGAATCTCTTCACGTTTTTCACTGTCTTTTAACACCACAGTAACACCTGCTCCCCAGATAATTAAGGATGGAATCCATGCACACTAACAGGAGAGCGTTTCACGTATTAGCCCTTCCTTTGTTAATTGATATACTTCATCACAATGTTTGGCTACCATCGCGCTGTGAGTTGCAATGATGACTGACACTCCGCCTGTTTTCAGCTCGTTCAGACACATTAAAACGATGAGCGCTGTCTCATCATCCAATGCACCGGTCGGTTCGTCAGCCACAAGGAGCCGCGGCTCCTTGATTAAAGAACGAATGATACCTACACGTTGGATCTCTCCACCCGACAATTTTTCAATTTTATGGTGGAGCAAATGGTTTATCTCGAATAAATAGCTCAACTGTTCAATCCGCTTTGTAATGTTATCGCTATTTTCACGTTTCTTCTCAAACCATAAGGGAACTACGATATTTTCCAAGGCAGTTAATTTCGGGATCATAGGGCTATGCTGTGAGATGTACCCTATTTTACGCTTACGGACATCACTTAAGTCGTTTAAATTCATTTGGCTCAAATCTTCTCCATCCAGCATATATTGCCCGGATGTGGTTTTTTCCAACCCGGCCACAATGTTAAGTAAAGTGCTTTTTCCAATACCGCTTTTTCCTTTGATCGCTATAGTGGTTCCCTTTCCTACGGCCAAATCTACATTTTCAAATACCGTTGAACCTTTAAACTCCTTGGCTATAGATGTCAACGCAACAAGCGGCATACACTCTCATCCTTTCAACTGCTGGACAATATCTAGTTTATAGAAATATTTTTGCGTGTAGCGGCCGATCACAAACCACATAATCAAAATGGAAATGCCGACTACCACAACAACATAATTAAAGATGATGAACAACGGATCTTTAAGCGTTAGAGCAAGGAGCAACAGAGGCGGAATACAGCCGATCAACTGCAATAAAATGGCTTGACGTTTTACGATCCTAACCATCTGCTCCATGCTGACGCCGCTAATCAGCAGCACTTTATAGATATCGATATTTTTGTTGATTGTGATTCTATATAAGTTGAACTAATGAATTCATTAGAATTAGAACCTAACACAAAGCCGATCTATGATCGACCACCGAGATTTCATGATTTCGTCCATAAACTGCTGAACATTGTTACGGATTTCGGCCACCGTGTGATAGAACACATTGTTAATTACATCGGATTTCAGCCATTTCCATAACCCTTCAACAAGATTCAATTTCGGACTGTAAGGCGGCAGGAAAACCAGTTCGAGTCGGCCTTTCATCTCTTCCAAAAACGGCTGCAATAACTTGGCATGATGAATGCGAGCGTTATCCAACACGATGACG
>NZ_FMTT01000065.1 GCF_900100345.1 Paenibacillus tianmuensis
GCAATCGCTTCCGCCCGGGTACCTTGCAAATATAAATATAGCGCCTGATAACGCTCGTACATGCGGCGATCTTTTGCTTTTTTCATCGCTTGCTTAACTTCTTCTAATTTTTGTGCGTTTTCCATCTTCATTCCCTGCCTGTCTGTTCATGTTTCATTACTTATTCGACAAGTAGGTATGAATTTCCTTACCATAGATTTCTAAGGTCTTTAGTTCAACTTATATAGTAATGACAACGAAGAGAATAATTACCGTTGCAAACAAGACAAGAGAAAATACCATTAATAGATTCCTATTGATCTCAGTGAAACTAATAATCGAGTCAATAGCGATACCGCTTGCTCCAATCACGGCAAAGTCATGAAAACCGGCCTTATCACCGATGTCTTCCAGTGTATTCCTTACCTGGATCGGTGTTAATTCCGTAACGATCTTCCCGTTCACCTTACTTAATAGTAAAGCTTTCAAAAAAATCCCGTCCATTTTAGGGGGAGATTGCTCAAACTGAAGCATCGGCAAAATCATGTAGCGGTTCAATAATAATTCAGGCTCTGACCCAACTTTCAGAACTTTCTGAGAAGGTTCGAGTATCCCTACAACGACTCCTATGAATGGCTTCCAGTAATATAAAATATCTAAAGAATCACCGACTTTATAAACTCCGTTATAATCGGAACCAAGAATTATCGGAATTGTATCCTTATTCGCGCTAAAAACATAAGCATCTTCTTTGAAGGCTTCCCCCTGGCTGAATTGAACCTGATTCAAATCAAACACCGTTTGATTCAACTGTACCGATTTTATGAATCGATATGATTTATCGCCTATTTTACGCGCCGGTTGATTGCCTCCTGATTCATAATAAGCATCAAAGATTGGATCGCCCTCGAAGTTTGCTATGTCGATCGGCTGCGCGACCCCGTTATAATACTTAAAAGCTGGAACGGTATTTAGTTGCTTACTAAAATCGTTCAGTATCTTAATACTATTAGGATTGGTGAAAAACTCCTTTTCTTTTTCATTATATAAGTTATCTGAAATTTGATATAAATTTTTGCCTTTGAAGTTATCGGTTACGCCCACCTCAACATTAGTTTGGTTTATATTTATCGTAAGTATGAGAAGCAGACTGCCAAAAATAATCGAAGTAGCGATCAGCATCATGTTTAGCAACTTATTTTGTTTCAACAGTTGTATGATCATCCTCAATATTTTTGACCACCTTTTCTGACCGTGTAAACAAATGTAAAATACCAACCAAGCATCATTACAAGAAAAATGTAAAAAAGCACGAGACAAGCTGAATAAATCAACCATGAAATATCCCATAAAGGGGAGATATCATGGGATATGAAGGCCAGTATCATTAAAATCATGGATATGACGATGTACGGTAAAATTTTGGTTCTCAATAAGATGATGTAGATAGCACCAGCCGAATAGCCGGATAGATATAATATCGAAAGAAAATAACTTTCCTTATTTAACCAAATGGTTACTGTTATGAATAGCATGATAGACATCAAAAAGACTGTTATATATTGAATCAATACTACGAATTGATTTGATTTCAAATTATAAGAACCATTATTTTCTGATTGAATTATTCTAACGTTGTTCCCATTCATCGTTTCGTTAAAAACAGGCATCACATCAAAACTCGGCGTCATAAACACAAATTTTGTCCCTTTTGCAACGTCTATGTTGATATGCCGCGATACCAGCCAAATGTCAGACTGCAATTTATAGGAGTTAGGTGCATTAAAATAACCAATCCATTTGTAGTCACTAGGGATCGCTTTGGCATTGGCATACTCTCCGATAATGGCTATGTTGTCTGTATCAGTATAATCATCGAATTGTTTGATTGGGGGAAACTTGACTTTTCCGTTGAGCCATACGAATTTCAGTTGCGTAGTATCCTCATTGTACTGGAACAGGATATAGTTACCCGCATTCGTTTGAAGCGGGTAATTGATTTTTTCCATACCGAACACAATGGATTTTTTATTGATGTACCCATTGTTCAGCATATTTACAGAGTCAAGATACGATAAAAACCAAAAAGTTACGATGCCTATAATCGTAAATAAAAGCATGATAGAGTAATATAATACATCTGAAGCAGGGCGAATGTACTTAATCATCATTGTTATTTATGTAGAGAGAGATAATCAATTCGATTATCTCTCCCGTTAACTCCTTATTCCTCGTTACCGTAGTATGTCTTTCCTACCCAATCGCTAAAAGACTTATCAATCCAATCGCTTTTGGCCTCAGTGCTGCCTGTCCCCCATACTCGTCCACTGTCGCCCTTAATTTTGCCAGTTAAATTGCCCTCAAACCTAGCTCTAGTGTAATGGCGAGTATTCTCCCATGTAGTTTTACCGACTGCTCGTTTCAGTAACACAGTAGAGCCTTCTCTTCTACTCTCCACATACCCTTCATGTTTCGGTTCAGAGGCAGCAAGAATTGAAAAACCCCGGTTGTTGTTAATCGTAGTAAAATAACCGCTCTTTTCACTCCACCCACCAGATACCGTTTTTGAAGCAACTGATTCTGCCGCAAAAGTGCTTGGCACAGCACTTGTTACAACAAGTCCAGTTGCCAACACAATCACAGGAAGCATTTTCATTTTCTCACTTTTCATATTCAATATCACCCATCCCTTCCATTATAGTTTTTTATTTGAATGCTGGCCAGCTATTCAAAACACAATAACCGCAACTTATTACGGAGAAAAGTGCAAAATCCATAAACATCCCATAACCTAGGAGATGAAGTTGAGGAAAAAGTTGCTTTTGGCGCGCTTATTGCAGGTGGTTGTATTTCAGTTGTTCCCGTTGGGACGATTCTTTTTTCAACCGGGTCGCAGCTCCAAAAGCCAATTTGCGCCCTATTTCGATAGGATGCAACTATTTTTGCATTCAAAAAACAACAAAATGTGATGCAACTTTTAGGATGGAGGATAACCGATGCGCACGCTCAATGACGCTTGCCTCTTTCAATGCTACTAGGATGCGGTCCGCCTTCAACTCGATCCCGAATTTATCGAACTGCTGCTAGAAGAAATCCATAGACGTTCAACCGATCCCGTTTTCCGCAAAGTATGGATGGCCATACCCCATCTGGGACAAGAGACTGCGGCTAGCGCTGCTTTCCATGCGATTTAAACCTCGCCTTCCTTTTCTTAATCTTTCTGGGCTCTTACGCTGTGTTTTACTAAAAAGCGCAGCGCAGGAGCCGGTATGACGCCCGCTCCAGCTCGGATCTTTTTTGATTTTGCGTCTTTTTTCCACATATTGCAACAATATTTGCTATCGAACGAAAAACAAAATGTGATGCGCCAGGGACCAACTAATACTATCATTTTAGTATAAATATGGAAATGGTTTTGAGTGGAGGCCAATATGGCAAGTTTGCGTTCTCTTAAAGACGATTGGCTATTGGACTGCTACGCCGATGCGGTCCGGCTTCAGCTTGATCCGACATTTATTCGTTTGCTGCGTAATGAAATTCACCGGCGATTGGACGATCCGGTTTTTCGCCGGACTTGGTTCGTTCTTTCCGGGAGATAAGTTCCGGAGAGAGGAGAGAAGCAAGGGCTTAAGCTGCCGTTCCGGCAGCGGATTTAAATTCTGCTATGGAAGGACTACAGATATGACATTCGAGGGAGAAATTACAAACGACTTTTTTAAACCGATCGGTTTTCGCGAATCGCATCTTTTTTTCAACGGCGTTCCGCTTACGGAAGATACCCTGCGCATCGGCGCCTGGGGAATAGATGTCAGCAAAGGCTGGTGCGTCCAGAATCGGATCCTTAGGCCGGACGAGGGCAGTCATTTTTATTTGTCCGGCATGGCGAAGATCGAGTTCCACCAGGTGTCCAAGGTAAGCGTTTCGACCGTTCTGTATCATTCCTTGGAGCAAAACAACGATTTTGTCCGAACCGCTGACGGTAACAAAGTTTCCTTGTCCAAAGAGTGGGCCACTCGGGGAATCCCCCCACAGAGCCCCTATCTGTATCGTCTGACGGGAATGCTGGATTGGCCTCACGGATACTGCGAGCTTGAAATTCATGCCGAGGGCCCCGTCCGTATTAGCTTCGATCCGAGCCGGCTAGTCAACGTCAGCCGTTTCTTCGAAGCGCCGCAAAACTATGCGTACCCGTTTGTTTAGGGGGAACCTGCCGGATCGGACCGTGGATTAGCCCCTACCCGCAAACAAGCACCTGACAAGCCGTTCCTCGGCCCCGGTGCTTGTTTGCTATCTATCGAAATTTTATATATCCTTTAGAAGATTTTACTATTATATATGGTATATATTTGAAATAGGTGATACAATAAATTATTGTAAATGCTGTAAAACAAATCCGAATCGGAGGTGACGACACACTTTAGCTCTCAAAATCATAGTGAAAAGGAGTTTTGATATGAGAAGAGCAAAATTTTCGCGTCTCTCAATGCTGTCTACTCTATTAACCGCAGGTTTAATGATGCAAAGCGTTGCACAGGCGGCGCCTTTGACATCGGTATCCGGCACCCCGTCCAGCATCATCGATCCGCAAATCATCCGCACTCATTCGTTAAGTCCGAAGGCCAACGCCCTTATTTCCGACAAGCTGGACACCACCTCCGCGGACAAGGTGAACGTCATCGTCCAACTGAGCGGGCAGCCGGTCTCCGTCGGAAAATATGCTTCCGAGTTGGGCCAGCAGCAGCTTTCTGCGGAATCTATAGAAAGCGCTGTCAATCGCGAGCAATCGTCCATGATCAGCTTGGCGAAATCCGAAGGCATAGACTTGAAAGTCAACTATCAATACAATACCGTGCTGAACGGCATGGAAATTACGCTGCCAGCCAACCAGATTCCCGAGCTGGCCGCCATCCCCGGCGTCAAGTCAATTCACAAGAGCCGGACCTATTATGCTTTGCCCGTCGAAGCTCCGCAGCCGGTCGATACAGCTACCGCAAATTACGATGCCGCGCCCATCAAGCAAATCGGAGCTCAGGATGCTTGGGCCAAGGGCTTGACCGGCAAAGGCTTGAAGGTCGGCGTCATCGACAGCGGTGTCGATTATTTGCACCCGGACTTGAAGGATGCCTATAAGGGAGGTTACAATTCTTCGTTCAATACGCCCGATCCTTACGAGGAGCCTCCCATTCCAAAGAAAGATGATCCGTTTGGACTCGGCTTCGCAGGCACGTCTCACGGCACGCACGTGGCCGGTACGATCGCCGGCCGGGCTAAGAACACGGGCAGCGATGTCGTCCAGAAGGGCATTGCCTATGAAGCGGACCTCTACGTCTATAAAGTACTGTCCCGCAACCCCAAAACCGGCAGCTCCTCCGGCTCTTCGGCCCAAGTGATCGATGGAATCGAACGCGCGGTCAAAGACAAAATGGACGTGATCAACCTGTCGCTGGGATCGGACGAGGAGAAAGACCCGAACTCCCCCGATTCGATCGCGATCAACAACGCCGTACTCGGCGGCATCGTTGCCGTCGTAGCCAGCGGCAATGCGGGAGATAAAGGACCGTACTTCTACTCGATGGGCTCGCCGGCTTCTTCGCAGCTTGCGATCTCCGTCGGCGCGGTGACCAGCCCGTCTAAACGTTATCAGGCTACGGTTGCAAGCTCCGTGTACGAAGCCGTTTATTCGTTGAACGTCATGGGCTGGAAGACCGGGCAGGAGGACTTTAAAGCAATCCTCGGGACGAAGCCCATCGAAGCCGTATATGTAGGGCTCGGACAAGACGACGACTACAAGGGCAAAAACGTAGCGGAAAAAATCACTTTCGTATCGCGCGGTTCTCTGGCCTTTGTAGACAAAATTAAAAATGCGAAAAAATGGGGAGCCAAAGCCATCGTAATTTTTAACGGTAATGTCAAGAAGGATGCCAATGGCAATGACATACCGGATCTCTCCCCCAGCATACCGGGTAGGGACAACCATATCGACAGCTTCATAGGGGATGACTTCGAATATATTCCTGCATTCGACATGCCCGGTGAGCAGGGACGCGCACTAGCCGCTGCCGTATTGGCCAATCCGACCAAGCCGTTCCGCCTGACGTTCAGCCAAAGCTATCCGCAAAAGATCGATCGCGGCGATACGATGGCAACGTTCAGCTCCCGCGGTCCTCTGTCGGACGACAAGCTTAGCATTAAGCCGGATATTAGCGCACCCGGCGTGAACGTGCTTTCAACTTATCCGGCCTATGGCAAAATGATTCCCGGCGCCTCTTATAACCAGGCGTACAAGCGGAACAACGGGACCAGCATGGCCACTCCGCACGTAGCGGGCGCCGCCTTGCTGCTCAAGCAGCAGCACCCGGATTGGACGCCGTTCGATATCCGCGCGGCTCTTGCCAATACCGCGGACGGGATCAAGGAAACTGACGGAACGCCGTACGATGTGTATTCTCAAGGCGCAGGCCGCATGAACGTATCTCAGGCGGTCTATACGCCGGCCGTGCTCCAGACGGTGGATCAGATCACCATTCTCGACAAGAACCTGAATCCGCAAGAGGTCGTCAACTATGGCAGCAGCGCCAGCTTCGGGTTGATGGCTGCCGGAAGCAGTGCCAAGAAAGAGCAGCTCCAGCTCAAAAACACTTCGGACAAAGCCGTAACGTATAAGGCATCCGTCAAGCTGCATCCGAACGTCACTTCCGATCCGAACAACCCGGTGAAGACGCCTGACGTGAACAACATCGTTGCGACGCTGGAAGGCATCGGCAGTGACAATACGCTTTCCGCTAATGCTAAGTCGACCCAGAAGTTCTCTCTTTCCGTAGCGCCGAAGGCCACGGCCGCAGACGGCGTGTACGAAGGAGAGGTGCTGCTGGAGAGCGCCGGATTGCCTTCGCTGCACCTGCCGTTCGTCGTGCATGTCGGCAAAAAAATGCCGGACAACGGCTTCGGGCTGCAGGACATGACGTTGACCCGAACTGTCATTACGCCAAGCAAGTCGACGGACGTATCCGTGACCCTGACGGCGAAAGACGCGAACTACTTGGATCTGAACGTTTATGGCGTGGACGACAAGTACGTCGGCACCGTGGGGCAAATTCTGAACAAAGACGCCAGCGGGAAACCTCAATTGCTTGCTCCGGGAACGTATACGTTCCAGAACATCGACGGCACTTATATTAACGATAAGGTGGATGAAACCGGAAAGCCAGTCGTCCAGCGCCTGAAGGAAGGCACGTATAAAGTCATGGTCCGTGCCCTCATCCTGGATGAGAAAGGACAACCGAAGCGTAAAGGCGGCGAGCTTATTCAATATGTCGCATGGAAAGCGCTCCGCTTCAGCAGCACGGACGACAGCAGCACCCCGAATAACAGCGGCGGAGGCGGAGGCGGCGGATACTCCTTTGGCGGAGGCAGCAGCGCGGAGCCATCCGACAGCAATCCTTCCATCAATGCAGTCGTAAGTCAAGGACAAGTCTCTGCTTCCCTGAAACGGGCGGTAACGACTGACGGCAACAAGCTGACGGCGACCATTGCGGACGCAGACCTGAAAGCCGCATTAAAAACGGAGTCCGGCACACCGGTTGCCGTGGTCATCTCCGTCTATGCCACGCCGTCGCAGCAAGTAACCGTTAAGCTGACGCCGGAGCAATTGAATACGTTGAAAGCGTCAGGCGAGCAAAACTCCGTTGTCTTCAGCAATGGAAGCGCGTCGGTTGCGCTCCCCGTCTCGGTATTGAAGCGCGTACCGGCAGCGGCAGGGTTGAATGTGGCCGTCCGGTATGACGCAGAACGGGCATCGGCATTCGCTGACGGATTCCAGGGAGCCAAAGTGATCGGTACACCGGTTTCCTTTGCCGTTAGCGCAGTGAATGGCAGCGATTCGCAGCCGATTTCCGTATCCAACCGCGATTTCCTGAAAAGCTCCTTTATCGTGAGCGGCAACACCGACGCGAACGCGCTGGGCGTCTTGTATATCGACAACGGCAAGGTATATGCCGTTCCGGCCAACGTCACTCTTAACAAGGACGGCTCACGCACCGTAACCGTCAACCGCCCGGGCATCTCGACCTATGCGGCCGCAACCCGCGCGATCTCGTTTACGGACATCAATACGTCTTGGGCGCAATCGCATATCCAGGCTTTGGCCAATAAGCTGCTGCTTAACGGCACCTCGGCTTCGGCGTTCTCGCCCAAAGAACAGGTAACCCGCGCGCAATTCTCGGCCATGCTGGTCCGTGCGCTCGGTCTGCATGCCGGCTCGAAGGCCCCGTTCCAGGACGTGAGCGCCTCCGATTGGTTCGCCGACGACATTGCAGCCGCTTATGAAGCGGGTCTTGTGAACGGCGTCGCAGAAGGGCGATTTGATCCGCATGCCAGCATCAGCCGCCAAGACTTGGCCGTGATGCTGTCCCGGGCATCCTCCCTGATCCAGCTTACGCCGAAGAGCAATCCTTCGCGCAAGCCGTATGCGGATGCTTCCAAATTTGCCGAGTACGCCATGAACAGCATCGAGGCGGTTACGAAAAGCGGCCTGATGAGCGGCGACGAGATCGACGGAACGCCGCACTTCCATCCGGCCGACCCGACGACCCGGGAAGCCGCCGCAACCGTCCTGTTCAATTTGCTGCAGAACGGCAACTTGATGAACTAAGCTATCGGACGATCCTCCTTACGGAAAGAGCCCCCTTTGCAAAGGGGGCTCTTCTTCTTTTACCGATGTCTTTTCGTCCGAATCGTTCGCTCCACTGCCCGTTTCATGAGAGCACCGGCACGATTCCACGTGAACTTCATTACATTCCCCCTGCCCAGCCTCCCTTTCCTTTGGCAAAGGGTGCGATTCTGAAAAGCGCGCCTCATTTGCTTCCTCAAGCTGCCGATATTCGGCTCGGCCCAGCGCTGTCCCTTTTGCGCGAACAAATGGCGAAATTTGTAAGAGATCGCATGCTTGCTCCGCATGCTGACGGCGGGATTTTGCAGCCGGTACTTGACCAGGAACGAATTGCGTTTCGTGACGAAATCCATGTGTCCGCCCCAGCCCGTCGCGATGACCGGAACACCGCTCGCCAGCGACTCGAGAAGCGGCAGACCGACCCCTTCCCCCCTCGTCGGGAGAACGAACGCGGAGCCAAGCGTATACAGGCCCTTCAGACGGTGGTCCGGCATGTGGTTTGACATCAGAATCAGGGGGGCGGTTTTCCGAAGCCCGAGCCTTTTTTTGTAGCTGTTCATTTTATTTTTGATCCACTTTTCGTTTTCCCGGGAGCTGAATCCGTTCGTCTTGATCACCAGTGCGACCTTCTCGGACGGGCCAAATTCCTCCCAATACGCCCTTAGCAAGGCTTCCGGATTTTTGCGGTGCTGGAAGCCGAAGACGGACACGAAGACGAACCTCCCGGCCGTTCCCTTTACCGCCAGCTTCTTGTTCCTTGGCGTAAACCTCTTCGTATTGACCCCGTGCGGCACGATATAGATCGGCACCTTCACCCCGCTGCGAAGCATGACGGATTTGTTATGTCTGGAGGGCACGAATACGGCGTCGAAGCGGTTAAGGTTTGGAAACCAGTTCCGGGGCACGCGCGTCGTCTCCCAGACGGTATTCAACACGATGCGGTCGTACTTCTGGCGTTCCTTCCGCAGCCGTATCCTATTAGGCGGGTAATGGTAAATCAAAATTTTGCGTTTGCCTGCGGCATAAGGCTTGCGCACCAAGCGCGCAAAAGGGGCGCCGCCCGCAAGCTTCTTTCCCCTTGCCTTTCCCGCCTCCACCTTGACGTTCATCCCTTGCCGGCTTAACGCAAGCGCATATTCCCGGCTGGCTCTTCCGAGCCCGCTGTTTCTCTGGATGGGGCCTTTCCATATGACCTGATATGAACTCATCTCCTCAGTCCCTTCGGCTTAAGCGAGTACCCTCCGCGCTTGTGAAAGGAAAGCGACCGGAAAGAGCGGGCCAAAGCTTTCAAGCGTTTCGCCGAAATGCTCTTCACGCTTTGGCTGAAGCTTTTGTTCAAGCATTTTTTGAGCACGACGCCGCCCGGATTGGCAGTGTAAACGTAGTTGCCGTACAATTCGAATTCCGAGAAGCCGAACGGCTTCGACCTGTCAATGCTTCGAAGAATAGCTTGGTACCAGCGCGTCCCGTGTCTTGCTTCAATTTTCTTCTTCATCCGGGCCAGCTTCGCTTTCTCGAACAGCATGTAATGCGCAACGAACGACGAAGGCGCGACGCGTCTGCGGCCCAGCAGCTTCCGGCCGACTCTGAAATATTCGGGATGGCTCCAACTGCGGCAATAAAACACGGGCTTCCCCTTTTGCCTGAATACATGCGGGCGGATGAGCACCGTATCGGCATCCATCGTCAAAAAATACCGGCTTGAGCCCAGCTTATCTCCGCTTAGCTTAAGCAGTTGTTGAAGCATCCACCCGGAGCGTTCCCATCGCTTCGAACGGTAACGGATTTGCTTTTTGGTGATCGGCAGCACCGTCCGCTCATGCACGAAAGTACATTTTTTTTGGGCGCACAGCGCCTTGATTCTCGGACTATCCGGAGAAACGATCATGATTTTGCCGATCGGATGCTTAACCTGCTTCCGGATCGCGTCGATGACGAACGGCAAGGTTTCCAAATCTTTGTCAATGGCGGGCATCAGAACATCGATTTTGATCCTGCCGCTCCGGGAACGAGAGGGGGCGAGAGACATCTTTTCATCTCCATTTACAAGGTTTTGCACCAGTTTATGTCATGCAACGGAGGTTGGTCCGGGCACCTGTCCGAGCACCGGACAGGCGATGCCTAAAATTTTTGTCGAAATGGGAGAACTTACTTAAACCTTTTGTCGATTCGACTCGTCAAATGATTTGCAAAGCACGAACTTGTGAAAGAGGAATGCTACCATGGCCATACGAATTATATCCAACCGAAAACTCGTCGTACTCGGCGCTTCGCTGCTCAGCGCCACGACGATTGTAATGTTTGGCATCCATGCGGCGGAGACGCAGCAGCCGCTTTCTTCCGGCCAGCACGAGGCCCGGACGCTGGACAACGCGTCTGTCCCGGGGGGAGTCCCCGAGCAGGCGACCCACACAAAACTTGCGGAAAATCCGAAATCCTCTCAAGAAGCCGGTTCGCCGACAACGCCGGATGTGCCGCCCGCCGACGGACGGACGGCCGAGAGCCACCCGGAAGCTGCGGCGCAGCAAGGAAAGCAGGCGCCGGTCAAAGCGACGAAGCAAGTGGCGCTGACGTTCGACGACGGCCCGGATACGAAGTATACTCCGCAGGTGCTGGATATTTTGAAGCAGTATGAAGCGAAAGCCACCTTCTTTGTTGTAGGCAGGCAGGTCGTCAATTACCCGGATGTGCTGAAACGTATTCATGATGAAGGCCACTCCATCGGCAATCATTCCTGGAATCATGCGAACCTGACCAAGCTGTCTTCTGCCCAAATTCAGAAAGAAATCAAAAGCACGGACGAAGCGATCGAAAAAATTATCGGCGCCTCCACTCCGATGGTCCGGGCGCCTTACGGCGCCATTACCGCTTCGACCAGGCGCAGCCTGACCTCCGCGGGACGTCAGATCGTCGATTGGACGGTCGATACGAAGGATTGGAGTGGAACGGCTTCGGGAGACATGGTGGAGCTCGTACGCAAGCGGACGAAGAACGGCGGCATCATCCTGATGCACAGCTTCGGCGGCAAAAACGGCAAGCTGGACAATACGATGGAGGCGCTGCCGCTCATGATCGAAGCGTTGAAGCAGGACGGATACGCTTTTGTCACGGTACCCGAGCTTCAGGCACAGAAAGAATAACCCCATTTTGCCCCTTTCTTTCGTCGGACGATCGCAGTACACTGGGTAAAGAAGGTACGGGCCGAAGCCTCTTGGCAGGTTCGGTCCCGTTCCGATTGAACCGGAGTGTCGGGGAGATCGTCTAAAATTTAGAGGTGGCAGCTTTGGACTCGAATGTCAATTTTGACTATTTGAAATACCTTTCCGCGAGCTCCGACAAGAAAGCCATTTTGAACGAGCTGATGAATGCGTACGGAAAAGACGTATGGAATTACGCCTACAGCATCACACGGAAGTGGGATCAGGCTGACGATATAACCCAAGAGGTTTTCATCAAGGTTTACCGCAATTTGAGCACGTTCCGCAGCGAATCCTCGGTGAAGACGTGGCTGCTCGCCATCACCCGCAACATGACGCTCGATTACCGCAAGTCAGCCTTCTACCGCAAGGTGACGCTCGTCGACTTCGTCGCCTCGCGCGGGGAGTGCGAGCAGGCCGCTTCTACGGAACACGAAGTGCTTGGCAAACTGGCCGTGAACGAGATGTGGGATATGGTGTTGAAGCTGCCCGTCAAATACCGCGAGGTGCTGATCCTGTACGCGCACCATCAACTGTCCATGAAAGAGATGGCGGAGGTGCTCGGCGTAAGCGAAGGAACGATTAAATCGAGGCTGTTTCACGCACGGGGGAAAATATCGAAGATGAAGGAGAGTCGACGCCTTGGATCCGATGGATAACGAGCTCAAGAAAGAATTGGCCCGCATGCCGTTCAGCCAAAACGGGTTCAACGACAGCTTGCGCAAGCGCATCGAAGACCGCATCGATAACCACGTCGCCGTTCGCAAGCCTCGCAGGTGGAACGTCTGGAGTGCCGGCGTTTCCGCCGTACTGGCGACGGCCCTCGTATTCTTGTTCGTTACAGACAGCCGCCCTTTCCCTCTCATGCAGCAGGAAGCGGCGGGGAAGCCGGAGATGCAGCAGCCCTCCGCAGCCGCTCCCGCGCCCTACGGCCCGGATTGGGAAGCCTCCGTCCGGTCGGCGTTGTTGATCGGCCTGCGCTCCGATGCGCCCGCAGTCGAAAACCCTCAGGCTCCCAGCACGTACCGCACCGTTCTTATCGCACCGGACCGAAACCGGTTGCAAAAGACGGCGGAAGGCGAAGGCATTCTGATGCCGTATAAGCTTGATTTCTGGAAAATCGGGAACGAGCGGAAAGCAAGCGGCTCGCAGGAAGCGCATACGCTGACGGCCCACTTGGCCTCGGCCAAGCCGAAGACAAGCGGCAGCGCAGACCGCGGAAACCCGGCACAAACCGTCGTCCGGTCGGAGAAGCTGATGTTCGCCGGCAACCGCTACGTTGCCGTGGCACAAACGACGGCAGCCAAAAGCAGCACAGCTCAATCCCCGCCGCAGCAGGACTATGTGTGGGTGAAAGAGCTGGAGCAGCTCGCCTCGGGCCGGCAGGCGCCGGCTCCGCTAGCGGAGCCGCACGTCACGCTGCGCAGCGTATTCGCCGTTTCAGCCGTCCCCGTGCTGAAGGAGTTTAAGCCTGCGCCGCCGGCAGGCTCGGGACACGCGGAGCCCGCCGCAGCCGATCATTCCGGCGAGAGCTGGACCATCGCCCGCAAGCAAGGGAAATGGACGGCGCAGCTCGCTTCGTACGACGGCCAGGCAAGCGGCACAGCGGAAGGCACGGCGTACCGCTTGCGAGAAGTGCCGCTGGCGCTACCCCAATCGGTCGTCTCCCACGACGAGCTAGTCGTTCCTTGGCGTGATATCGTGCGGGTGCAGCCGGGTGCGGTGGATGCCTTCTCCTCCCCGAACCACGACATGGTCGCTGTCGTCACCGAGCAAAATATTATCATTTACCCGTATGCGGACCAGTGGATTCCGATCCCTCTCATGACGCTGCCGCTTCAACCGAAGGAATCGGTCGTCATGATTCAATGGGCTATGGGATCTTACGTCGAGCTGTGGAAACGGCAGGTGAAAACTTACCTGCAACCGCAGTAAGTTCCGCAACTAACGAAGCGCGGACAAAGCTTCCTTCTT
The DNA here is from genome assembly GCF_900100345.1 of Paenibacillus tianmuensis. Taxonomy (GTDB): domain Bacteria; phylum Bacillota; class Bacilli; order Paenibacillales; family NBRC-103111; genus Paenibacillus_G; species Paenibacillus_G tianmuensis. The sequence goes on from NZ_FMTT01000065.1 coordinate 13,819, forward strand.
CGCCTCAGACGGTGTCCACTTGAACACCGCAGGCTCCGAATATTACGCCTCGCTTTTGGCAAAGGCAGTACGCAAGCCTCAATTACCCAAGTGATGCGCCAAAAGAAGCCCCGGCTCCCGCTCCCTCTTTACCAAGCTTATGCGGCTTGGGGCCACAGAGGAATGCGGAGGCCGGGGCCTCTCTTCTTCAGGCAGGCTAACAACCATTCCGGTCCCGTTAAGCCGGGTCCGGCTTTCCCTTGCCGCTGCCAAGGGCACCGTACGTCACATGGCTCTCAAACGTCGGATTCAGCGGCACAATCATGATGTGCGTCTGCCCCGGCCGAAATGCAGCTTCGTGGCCTTGCTCGTAATAGCGGACCGGATCGTTCGCCTTATCTCGCCTCCACTCCAGCGGCTTCACCTTGCCCTGCTGAAACAGCAGCGCCGGTCCTCTGCCGGTCAGCCGGACGTTCATGCGGCCTTCCTTATCCAGAACCTTGTGATCGGTCCCCATCACGACTACATTAGAAGCGCTCAGCGGCTGATCGTTGTTCAGATCGACGTGCTTACTGCCGTTGATCGACCGTTGGTACTTACCCCCGGCCGCATCATACTCGTAAGAGACGACATAGGTTTTCCACAAAAAGGTAATGTCTACCTTGGGAGCATCCTGCGCCGCCGCCCCCATCGTCTCGACTGCTTCCGCTTCATTCTTTGCAAAAGCGTATACCGGTCCTGTCGGGCCTTGTTCGTCGAGCCCCCGCTTTTGCGCGCCTGCGCGGATGTTCTCCAGCTTCGTATACAGGTTGTGCGGAGCTTTCCGCGACTTCTCCCGCCAGAAATAAGGCCCGGCATTCGTAATCTCGTCCAGATCGGCTATTTTCTCTTTCCGAAGCTGCTCGTAGGCATCCGGACTGCCGCCCGCATGAACTTGGATGGCGCCGAAGCTTTTGCCGATATCGATAAAATATGGCCGGATGCTGCGCACCGGTCCGATCGGCTCCGCGAACGCACTGCTCTGGAACAGCGCCACAAGGCGCGTCATCTCGCCTTCGGCAAGCACCTCGAACAAGACGTCCGCCTGTGACAGCCCGCTTTGCGGCCGCGCCGCGGGGTGATTATTGATCATGACCATCACCGGCCGGGCTTCGCTGGGCTGAGGCAGCATCGTCCCGGTCAGCGGCGCCTGGAAGGCGGGGGGCTGAACAGGGGCCGTCGGCGCCTGCTGGTCCGCGACAGGCTTGTCCGGCGTATCGTCGCCCATCAGATTGCAGCCCGCCGCCGTCAGGGCGAGGCAGCCCGCGAGCAGCGCGAGCCTCCCCCGCCGCCAGAACCGACTCCATCTTCCCCATCCTCTTCGTTTCATACACGTCACCTCATCTGCATGTCCTCTAGTATTCTGTATTCTAGCGAGGCTGGATTTAGAAGCGATTTCGCAAAAAAAGACGAAAAATGAGCGCTTTTCCTTTTATTAAACGCGTTTTCTCCCCAAAGGTTCCAAGCGCCATCCGAATCTTCAAATCAATGATAGCAGGGAAACAGGAAAATTTGTAGAAAATAACCATTCAGGATGCCGCCGTTGTTCGAAATCGTCACAACCGATTACACATGCGGGGCGGCTATCTATCGCTATCAGGAGGTGTCTTATGATTGAAGTTCTTCCCTTGCTGCTGAACACCTTTATTATTATTATAACTATCTTTTTTTATCAAATCGTTTGCCTCGACAAAGACAGGTCGGAGTGCGCCAATCGGTGGTTCCTGCTCCTGTTCTCCACCGTAGCGATGGCGATGTGCATTGCTTTTCCGATTCATTTTTTCGCAGGGCATTTTTTCGACTTGCGCTACGTACCTATTCTGGTTTGCTTTTTATACGGAGGCCACCGCAATTTGTTGTTGATTTCAATTTTTTATCTCGCGTACCGGTATTCCTTCGGCGGAGAAGGCTTTATCACGTCTTTAATCGTCTATGTGATCATGCTGCCGATCATGTTCATCTTTGGGCCCTTTCGTCCGGACCAGCCCAAATCGAAGCGGATCGCGCAAGGCACCGGATTAACCCTCCTTTGGGCGCTCGTAGCGGTCGCCTTTTCCAGCTTCCGAACGGGACAAGCAGACCTGCTCTTTGGCTGGTTCATGGTTAGCCTGATTACATTCACATCGTTTACCATGATCATGACCGTCCTCTTCATCGAAGGCATTTATGAAAAAAAGAAGCTGCGCAAAGAAGTGGAACGCGCGGAGAAAATGTATCTTGTCGGAGAGCTCGCCGCCTCGTTTGCCCATGAAATCCGCAATCCGCTCACCGTTGTCAGCGGCTTTTTGCAATTGATGGGTAAAAACCAGATAGCAGAAGACGCCAAGCACGATTACTTGCGCATTATGATCACTGAATTGGAGCGGGCCCAAGCGATCATATCGGATTATTTGGCGATTGCCAAGCCGAAGAACGATTCCATCCAGCTTATCCAGCTCGAGCCTCTGCTGAGGCAAATCATCGAATTGATGTCCCCCTACGCGCTCATGAACACGGTCATCATCGCCAGCTCCATCGAGCAGAACCTTCAGCTCAAGGCCGATGCTTCCCGGTTTAGCCAGTCGCTGATCAACATTGTCAAGAACGGGATTGAAGCGATGCCGGACGGAGGAACGTTGGAAATCAAAGCGTACCGGAAACAGAGAAAGCTGTTAATTGAAATTTCGGATCAAGGCGTCGGCATGACCCAGGCGGAGATCGACCGGCTCGGCACCCCGTTTTATACGACCAAAGAAAAAGGCACCGGCATCGGTACTATGGTCGCGCTCGGCATTATCGGAAGTATGGGCGGCCGAACCGAAGTGCACAGCAAGAAGGGAGCCGGAACGATCTTCACGATCATTTTGCCCGATCAGTCGGTTTCCTATCAGAATGAACAGTAGGCTTGCGAACAGTCGATCAAGCGCGAGCGCTCGAAGGCGGCCCCTTCATGAGCATGTCCCGCCGACGGATTCAGCAGCTGCGAAGTCATATCGGCCAGAGCGACTTCCGCGATGTCCGTACGCACCGGTCCCCACGCCTCGGCATGGCTCCGTACGTAGCTGACGGCTTCGCAAACGGACAGCCCCTTCAGCTTCAGAAAGACCGAAGTCCATCGCACGATATCGGCGTACGGATTCGTGTTCGGCACGACGTATTCCGCCCAGCCGTTCACGCCGTGGCAGGACAGCTTAAGCAGCCCGCAGTTGTAGTCGCGGCAATTGCCCGCGATATACGCCTCAATCAGCCGGCAGTCGAAACGGTATACCTCGATAAGCCCGATCCGGCTTGTCGACAAGATACCTTCGTTAACTTCGGGCAGGGGATCGCTTAATTTCAACATGAACAACTTCTCCTTTTTTCATAAAATGGGTTATTTTGGAGTAATAAAAAAGCAAAAAGAAGCCCTAGAGCAGAGAAACTCTACTCTCGGGCTTCTACCACGGAAAATCACGCAGGCTGCAGAGGCACGATCGTCGTTCTCTCTCAATCCGCTTACGAGGTTAGCTGTCGGATTCGGGCTTGAGAGTGCCCTACCCCAGCGCTTGCAAAGCAAGCGCGAAGGGATTCACCCCATGAAACCGTCTTTCCTATCGGCGGTTTCGATTGGTTCCCCCGCTTCCCGGTTTGGGAATTCAGCGTTTGGCTTGGAATATCAAGTTGTTGACATGAATCATACGCCGGTTGTAGTGCAAAGTAAAATCCGAAACCGCACGCTATTTTTGATCTTTTCGCTTTTTTCGCATGTGGAAACGGATTCATTTGGGGTCGGCATTGATTATCGATACAAAAGCTGCTTGATTCGTCGCTTTTCATTATTTTCAAGAAAAACGAAGAAATACAGAGATTCATGCAGAATGACGGAGATCGGTGTTGTCTTTTTTCTTCCAAATATATCCTATGGTCGAATATGCGCTGCGGCGTTTCTTTACACCGGCTAAATCGCAGGCGTATGATACGACTCAAGTTGATTTGAAATTTCCAAGCACATCGCTTAATTTCCTTAACAGGAAAACGGGGGAACCAAACAAGCGATGCAGCGCACGCTGTGAGAGCCGTGCCGCCCATCGCTTTGGGGTGAATCTTGATCGCGCATGCCGCACATGCGCCAAAGTAGGGCGACGCTCACCGCCCGAACCCGTCAGCTAACCTCGTCAGCGTAGTCGAGAGAGGCGAAGAGAAAACCATGGAACAGGAACAGCAAACGATTTTGGTATCGGCCCCCAACAAGCCCGGAGAAGCGTTTATCCGGCAGCTCCAATTCGGCAGCATTCCGTTCGCGGTCATCGTCAACAACAAAGCGGAGCAGGCCCGGCTGCAGGAGCTTGGGGCCGAACAGATTGTAATGGTGGATACGAACGAGGAGAACACATGGCTCCTCCCCGAATGGCCCGTCGGCAAAGTGTTTTTGTTCGAAAACAGCTTGACCCTGTGCTGCCGCTATATCCGCATTTGCCGCTCCTGGACCTCGGAACCGCTGTATGTTATTACGCAGTCGAACAACCCGCGCTTGATTTATAAAGGACTCGGCGCCAACTACGTGATTCATACGAACAGTAACGAAGTATCGTTTCTGATCCATTCGGCGCACGAAGGCTAACTAAACATCCACGTGCCGAGACTGAGCGTCCCGTACTGATACTTCTGGTACAGCAGCTTGGCTCGACGGTTGCGGTCCGCCGCACCCATGGCAATCAACAGAGGCGCGAAGTGCTCCGCCGTCGGCACGGCCAGAGACGCATGCGGCGCCCGTCGCTCGTAATCGAACAAGGCGTCCGAATCCCACACTGTAATCCGGTCGTACAACCAGGCGTCGAATTGCTTCGCCCACGGCTCAGCGGCATCGTCCTGCCAATGCAGCTTACCGAGATTGTGCACCGTCCCGCCGCTGCCGACGATCATGATCCCCTCGCTGCGCAAAGGCTGGAGCGCCCGGCCGATCCGGTACTGCTCTTCCGGCACCAGCTGCGGATTCACGGACAGATGGACGACGGGCACGTTCGCCGCAGGGTGCATGAGCGAGAGCAGCGTCCATACGCCGTGATCGAGTCCCCGGCTATCGTCCAGAGCGCAGGCGATCCCTTCGGTATCGAGCAGCCGCTGAATGCCCATGGCAAGCAAAATATTCCCTTTCGCAGGGTACGAAATGCCGTACAATTCCTCCGGAAACCCGAAAAAATCGTGCAGCGTTTCCGGCTCGGATGCCGCGCCGATCGTCTGCGCCTCGCTCTGCCAATGGGCACTGAATACGACAATCCCTTCGGGCTTCGGCAGCTGCGCCCCGAGCGATCTCAAGAAACGGGAATAGCCATGCGGCTCCGTCGCAATCGTCGGCAGGCCATGGGCGAGAAAAAAGGACGGGTACATTCGCGCATCATTCTCCTTTTCGATGAGCTGCTCCGGACGGCAAAGCCCTGCGGCTGCCGGGACTCTTGCCGTATTACGCCCCGCGGGATGCCAGATCCGTTATATCGTATTCATCCGTTGACGGAGAGGAGCCAATCCGCCTCAGCTCCACAGCTCGATCTGGCTGGTTGATACGGCAATCGCGCCCGCGTTGAACAGAACGGGCAGCTCCTCCTTCTTTTCGACAAATCCGCCCAAAATGATATCGAGCCCCGTTTCATTTTTGATCAAGTTTAATTTGGGATAAGAGAAGCTCGGTAAAATCTCGATATAGTCCGGCTTCACTTGAGCGGCCGAATTAATAATCGTGCGGATCGAGTGGGAGTCGATAATGAAGCCGCGCTGAATGGCGCTCAGCCCGTATTTTTTGGCGTGAAGCAGGCACGATGTCCGGGTGCTGATGATCCCGTCGATTTTAATCACCTTGGATAAAAAATGGATCGAAGCCTCGTCGTCTTTAATTCCCTTCACCATCTCCAAATGAAGAAATATTTTTTTGTTCGCTTGCTTGACCGCCCCTACGATGCTTTGTAATTGGATTAATTCCCCCTCCAGCAGAAAAATAACCTTATGCGGCGAAGCAAGCGCCTTCTCTAATTCTTTAAATCCCCGGACAGCCGGAATCATTGCGTTGGGCTTCAGCATAAAATCCTCCTTCCTTTCGATAAGCATATGTATTCTCTTATGGTACGATTTGGTACTATCATATCAAACCCGCTCCCGGTTCGGAAAACAAGAGAAACCGTGCCGTCTCCCTTCTCCGGAAGAAGGGGGCGACAGCACGGTCCGGTCACTGCTTATTCTTCGTCTTTCTCCCAATGCATCGTACGGTCTACGGCTTTTTTCCAGCCCCGGTACAATTTCGCACGGGTCGGTTCATCGATGCCCGGTTCGAATACGGTGTCCGAACCGGCGCGCGACGTGATTTCCGCTTTATCCCAGAAGCCGACGGCGATGCCCGCCATGTAAGCAGCGCCAAGCGCAGTCGTTTCGGTAATTTGCGGTCTTTGTACGGCCACCCCGAGAATGTCCGCCTGGAATTGCATCAGCAGGTTGTTCGCGGTCGCTCCGCCGTCCACCCGCAGCGATTGCAGCTTCAGGCCGGAATCGATCTCCATCGCTCCCAATACGTCTTTCGTTTGGTAGGCTAGCGAATGCAGCGTAGCCCGGATCAGATGCTCCTTCTTCGTTCCGCGCGTCAAGCCAAAGATTGCGCCTCTGGCGTACATATCCCAATAAGGCGCCCCGAGTCCCGCAAAGGCCGGCACGACATAAACGCCGTCCGTGTCCTTGACTTTGCCCGCGTAATACTCCGAATCCGACGCCGAGTCGAACAGCTTCAGCCCGTCGCGCAGCCATTGAACCGCCGCACCGGCGATAAAGATGCTTCCTTCCAGCGCGTATTCCACCTTGCCGTCCATCCCCCAGGCGATCGTCGTCAGCAGCCCCGACTTCGATTCGACGGCCTTCGTGCCGGTATTCATCAGCATGAAGCAGCCGGTGCCGTACGTATTTTTCGCCATTCCCGATTCGAAGCACGTTTGTCCGAACAGCGCCGCATGCTGGTCTCCCGCTACACCCGCAATCGGGATTTCCGCACCGCCGAACGTGTGCGGATCGGTTGCGCCGTATACGCTTACCGACGGCTTGACCTCTGGCAGCATCGAATGCGGAATGTCCAGCTCCTGCAGCAGCTTTTCGTCCCAGCAGAGCTGCTTGATATTGTAGAGCATCGTACGGGAGGCGTTCGTGTAATCCGTCGCATGTACTTTCCCCCGCGTCAAATTCCAGATGAGCCAAGTATCGACGGTGCCGAACAGCAGCTCACCGCGGTTCGCCTTCTCCCTCGCCCCTTCGACGTGGTCCAGCATCCACTTGATTTTCGTCCCGGAGAAGTAAGCGTCTACAACGAGCCCCGTGTTTTCCCGGATGTAAGGCTCCAGCCCTCTCGCCTTCAGCTCATCGCAAAGCTCGGCGGTTCTGCGATCCTGCCAGACGATGGCGTTGTGAATCGGCCTTCCCGTATTTTTGTCCCAGATGACCGCCGTCTCCCGCTGGTTGGTAATCCCGATCGAAGCGATTTCCTGCGGGCGTACGCCGACCGTTTCCAGCACCTCGCGCGCAACGCCGCTTTGCGTCCCCCAAATTTCCATCGCGTCATGCTCGACCCAGCCAGCCTTGGGATAAATTTGCATAAATTCTTTTTGCGCGGAGCCGACGATGCTGCCGCTATGATCGAACAAAATGGCGCGCGAGCTGGTCGTTCCTTGATCGAGCGCAAGCACATATTTTTTATCCATGACGATGCCCTCCCGTATCGTTAAAATGTTGGATATACCTGTAGCCTATGCATCAGCTTCCGAAAACCGCATAATAAAATAGCGTTCCGAGCGAGCCGCCGACCAGCGGACCGACGACCGGAATCCAGGCATAGCCCCAGTCCGAGGAGCCCTTCTTCCCGAGCGGCAGCACCGCATGCGCGATGCGCGGACCCAGATCGCGGGCCGGGTTCATCGCATAGCCGGTCGTTCCTCCGAACGAAAGGCCGACGCCGACCAGCAGGAAGCCGACGACAAACGGGTTCAAGCCGTCCGTAAATTTATTCGCGCCGATGGCCAAAATGCAGACAAACAGGATAAACGTAGCCAGAGCTTCGCTGATCAGGTTCGCGAACGGGCTGCGGATGGCAGGTCCTGTCGCGAAGGTTCCGAGCTTCGCCCCGGTATCCTCGGTCGCTTTCCAGTGCGGCAAGTACTGCAGCCAGACCAGACAGGCTCCCAGAAACGCTCCGATGAATTGTGCGGCAATATAAGACGGAACCTTCTCCCAAGGGAATTGCCCGGCCATGGCTAGCCCGAAGGTAAAGGCGGGATTCAAGTGCGCGCCGCTGAACCGGCCGACCGCAAAAATCGCAATGGCGAGCGCAAGCCCCCAGCCCATCGCAATGACAATCCAGCCTGAATTCTGCGCTTTGGATTTATTCAGGCTAACTCCGGCGCATACCCCGTCACCGAATAATATTAAAAGCATCGTTCCCAGCAATTCCCCCATAAACGGAGTCATCAGACTACCTCCCGGCATTGTCTTTTGCAAACCCTTTCAAACCTTTGCTTTAAAGTTTAAGAAAGATTTCCCCGCCATCATTGATCATGGGTCAATAGGTTCTGCACCCGAGCCTTTGCATGAAGAGCCCCTCCTTTCCAGGACAAGACAAAAAACAGCCACGATCCGAAATGTGGAAAGTCCACTTTGGATGACGGCTGTTCTCATCTTCTCACAGCAAAACGATTTACTTGTGATTTTTATTATAGTATACACACATCGTTTCGTAAACCCTGAAATTCCTAAAATTTCAATGATTTGAATGACCCGCCAATCGCATCCTAAGCAATACGTGTCCTATAAAAGAAAATCGGATTTTACCGCTATACGCCGCTTTTATGATACGATAAGATCTCAGAAGAAACCGGGACTGCAAAGGCAAGACATTTGACGAACAGGAGGCATGACATGCGCAAGCTCGTATTTTTTCTGGGACCCGCTGGCGCGGGCAAGACAACTTTGGCCAAAGCTTTGGTCCGCAGACGCCACGCGGCTTTGTTCGATATGGACACCTTAGCCCGGCCCGCCTCGGAGGCGATTATGACCCTTTCCGGGCTTGATCCGAACGACCGCGATTCCTCCGTCTACAAAATGCGCTGCCGGGATCTGGGCTACCGCATCACGATGGACGCCGCCCTGGAGAACGTGGACCTTGGCGTGAATGCGTTCGTCATCGGCCCGTTCACCCGGGAGCTCGAAGATCCGGTATGGCCGGAGAAGGAGCTGCTGCGGATCGGCGCGTCGCTGCGCGACGTGGACGTCAAGGCAATCCTCGTATCGCTCCCTGGCGAGCAGCATTACCGCGAGCGCATTCGGGACCGGGGCCTGGCTCTGGATGCATGGAAGCTGGACAATTGGAACGAATTCAGCCGTTCCCTCGCGGTTCGGGAAATCCGGTGGAAGCTTCCGGCCTCATCGATTCTCTCGTTTGATAACGCGGGCCCGCTTTCGGAAGAAAAGCTGCGGCAGGTCGAGCGGTTTATTTACGGGAACGAATCGGAGGACGAGTAGGCTGTAACGCTTATTTCTTTGTCTAAGGACACTAATCCTTATCAAAATGGAAATCATACCATTTGCCAGAGTTCTTCCCTTTTTGGAACATGACCGTCATATCATCTGGTACATCTAACAGTTCACCTATTTCTGGATAAAGCTCATATGCTTTTGCTAGAGTGGTTACTACCATATCAGATTTTTCATGATTATCCATGCATATCATCTGCCAATTACATTCTTCGTTTGGTAAATGATAAACTCGAAACAAGTCTGCGCCATCTAAAAGATGTTGACAGATTAATACTGGCGCATCAAGATGCTCCTTGAAAGGATTGTTATCTATCATACTTATCACCTAAAAGTTTATTTTTATATTACGATCCACTAGCATTGCATTAATTTAATTTGATATTTCTGGTCGGATCAAAATTCATTTGCGATTGGCCTTTGCCAATCAAGAGGATGTGTATCCCGAAAAGCTGACAATTACCCATGCGATGCATGTATTTACAGGGATCGCCCAATCGCAAGAGCAGTGTTGAGTATTTTCATGATGACTATTTTCTGAGCAAAATCACATCTTCAGGCAATTCATCTGTGTCTATTACTTGAGAATCCTTACCCTTCAGATATTTATTAAAAAAATCAAGGAGCAATGTATTCATGATGCTTTCCATTTTATTAGGGTCTAATTCTCCAAGCGTAGCCTGCTCGAATTCCTCATCTCCTACCACTTCTTTTGAAACATAGTTTTCAGCGATAATTTCGTTGTAATCAGTAAAGTTCATATGTGTACTATTTTTGACCGTAACCAAATAGGCGTCATTTTCAGCGTTTAAAAAAGGAAATGTTAGATAATCCCCCGTATCATTTTGCATCACCATGATTGGTTTTTTTATTGGTTTCTCCCAGCTGGAACTGTAGTAGAAACCATCAAGATTAGCGCTTGCCTTAATTAAGTCAGATACATGTGTCAGGCTTAATGCGATAGAACCACCGTAGGACATTCCGAAAGCACCGATATTCTCTTTATCGACATGGTTATACAACATAGCGCTTTCTTGTTCGGCTTTATTCAGAAACATGTCAAGAGCAACAAGACTGTCTTTTATCCATATTATTTCAGCGCGAGCGTACAGCATGCTGTCAATTATTACTTTATGGTAATTGCGATGTTCCTCGATGCTTGCACCTTTGCCTTCTCCCGCGAGCCATGAGATGTATGTATAAAATATATTAATGCCGTTTGCGTCTATATAAGTTGAACTAAAGACCTTAGAAATCTATGGTAAGGAAATTCATACCTACTTGTCGAATAAGTAATGAAACATGAACAGACAGGCAGGGAATGAAGATGGAAAACGCACAAAAATTAGAAGAAGTTAAGCAAGCGATGAAAAAAGCAAAAGATCGCCGCATGTACGAGCGTTATCAGGCGCTATATTTATATTTGCAAGGTACCCGGGCGGAAGCGATTGCGCCTATTTTAAACCGAAGCGTTCAAACGGTAAAAGGCTATATTCAAGCTTATCAAACAGGTGGTCTTTCCGCTTTGAAAATGAATCATTCACCAGGAGCACCTGTTCGCTTAACGAAAGAG
>NZ_FMTT01000069.1 GCF_900100345.1 Paenibacillus tianmuensis
AAGGGAAGGCACATGCAGATAACTCTTTCTGCCAAAGATGCTCAGATGCCGAATCTTGCGCGGTTTGTTGCGGCCGTCACGCTTCACCTCTTGTTCAGAATGGCAGATGGGGCAAGGTTGTTTGGTGGCTACAGGCAATGCCTCCAGATGAACTTCTTGGGCATCCATCGAGACGATTTTTTGAAGTTTTAGCTCTGGTAATCCGAGCAGTTCGTTGATATACTGGAGTGGCATCTGTCATATCCTTTTGTTGTTTTGGTAGGACTTACAACAATACAGGATTTGCAGATGTTTTTCCATTTTAATCCTCATTCTACACTCATTTGAATTCGTCAACCGCTAATTTTGGTTTTGAGCCGAAAAAATAGATGAAGTTATTTCTTCAATCCACATCAAATCTGCTTACATGTCACCTTAAAGTTCAAATTTGTCCAAGTATTAGATGTCTCAGGTACTCCGCCTGTATCCTTACAGTCTTGAGCAATTTGCTCTGCAAAGTCGACATTTTTTTTATGAATTTGATTTGCTCCTAACAATAACAAAAGCACAACAACAATGATAAACAAGATGGTCAACATGCTAGATACATTTATGATTATTTTGGTATTTTTCATGTTACTTTATAACCTATGTTAAAAAATTGGTTTTCAGTTTCAGCGACACCACCTTTTTCTGTACACTCTTTGGCTCTCTTTTCTGCAATTTCAGTATTTCTCTCGTGAACAGTGTAAACTGTAAACGTTGTTGCACCGACAGTAATGAGAGTGCCAATTTCCCATAAAATAGGAAGTATCGGTAAAACCTGTGGGCTAATAGAAACTTCCTCTTGTTGGTAAATGGGTTGCTGCTGTGACGAGGCAGACGCTGTTGCCGAAAAAGAAGCCGTAATTAATGATACAGTTAGAGCAGTTGTAATTATTTTTTTCACTAAAAACAATAAAATCCTCTCCTTCATCCTATTTTTAGAATGTGCATTCGCCCATCCCATAAATAGGAATTTTACGTAAAATAGCAAACTCCTTCTATAAAATTAAATATTTATTGAATGGTTGTTCGTTGTAGTATCGAAACAAAATAAGAGAACACACGAACCATATAGTCCGTTTGCTCTCTACTTTTTCGTATTTAATGGTTCAGTACTTCGAGGACAGGGGCATGCGCAAAATTTTGACCAAGTATCTGGAAGAAGCCCGGTCTTACACAAAATCTTTCACCACACAAGTACGTCACTTTCTGCTGACATGGCTGAAAAAGCAGGGCAATTATTTTTATTAACATATATATCCATCTACTTTGCGGGTGGTGTCAGCTTTTTTGGCGAAGCTGTACCGGGAGCCGCTAACGTATGACGTTCCTGCCGCGGCCAAGGAAAGCGGCTATTCGCTGCGGCAGTTCGAACGTACGATACGATGAAAGCGAACGGCGTTACCTTCGAGGACGAGCTGCAACAAATGCAGTGGGGCACCTTCGCCACCTTCCTCGACGAAGACGGCAACTCGTTCTTAATCAAAGGCTAGAAAAAGAGACCGCCCTAACGCCGAAGCGCTTGGGCGGTTCTCACTGTCTAAGGCATGCCCAGAACCGTGCGGACCGCTCCGTTGCCGCCGATTCTCATTTCCCTGCCGCATATTCGGTTACGACCGGGTCCGAATTCAGTCTCCCGCTCACCGCCTTGATCACGAACCGATACGAGGGGGACAGGTTCTTTGTCGCTACGGTATAGCTATAGGATGCCGTTCCGTCAGCATGACGGACTTTGGCCGTCCAATTCGGGCCCAACCTGTTATTCTGCTCATAAATACGATAGCCCTCCACGGCCGGCCCCGTGCCCGGAGCGTTCCAAGTCAGCTTCACTTGCCCGTCCGCCGTCAGCGTCGCTTTGGCGTTTTCCACCTTGCTCGGCTTCGCGGCGGTTTTCTTAATGCTGTACGCGTCGTATCGTTCCGTGCTGCCGCCCTTCGTGGTCGTATAAGCTTGGAAAGTCAGCGTATCGTCCTGGACGGTTACCCCGGTGAACATTTGCTTTTTCGGTTGGCCGGATACGGCCGCGTACGGGAAATCCTGAGCTTTGGGCTTGTAAAATTTAGGGCCTGCCGTATTGCCTACGAAATAGACCGTCCCCTTCGGGTTCAGGACATGGCCTTCGCCGTCCTCCGCCACTTCTTGAGGCTGACCGGCGTACATTTGGTAGCTTCGGGTATACGTATGGTCGTGTCCCGACAGGACGGCGTCGATGCCCAGCTCATCGAACAGCGGCGCCAGATGCTCACGGAAAAACTTGACGTCCCTGCTGCCGGAATGGCTGGCTACCGAATAAATCGACTTGTGGAACAGGACGATTTTCCACTTTTTATCCGTTTTGGCCACTTCCTTTCGAAGCCACTCCACCTGCTTCTTGAAGACGGGATCGGAGCTGCCCGAATACTGTGTGTTGAATACCATGAAATGGGCCGGACCGTAGTCAAAAGCGTACACCGAGCCTTCCGGGGTGGCGTCCGTTTGCGACTTGTTGGGCAGATGGAAGTGGTAGGCGAAGTTGTTGTAATTTTGGGTTTCATGGTTGCCCAAAATCGGCATCAGCGGAATGCGGGATAAAATGTCCTTCGGCTCGTTGAGCAGCCACATCCATTGCTCCTCCACATCGCCATTGTCTACCAGATCGCCCGTATTGACGATAAATTTGGTGTCCGGGAATTTTTGAATCCCTTGCTGAACCGTGTTTTTCCAGATCGTGTAGTCGGCTTGGGTCTTGGCTTGGGAATCGGTCGTATACAGGAAGGTAAAACCGTTATCGCTTGCAGGCTCCGTCGTAAACGTGCCGATCTCGCTCCAGTTGCCCGCCGTCCCGTCGCCCAGACGGTAAGCATAGGCGGTGCCGGGCTTCAAGCCGTCGGCGATGGCTTTGTGGCTTGAAAAGCTCGTGGACTTATTGTTGGATTTATCCGCCAGCGTCAAATAAACGCTGATCACTTGCGAAGTGCCTTGATACGTTTGGACTCCCGTGGACGGAAACGAATTTCCGTTGAGCTTCGAGGCTTCGACGATCTGCAGCTGGGTGCCGGTGATTTTTTCGGGCGTGTACCAGGCGAACGCCATGCTGGTTTTCGGATCGTCAAAATAAGTCAGCGCAATCGCTGTCGGCTTGCCGCTCCGCGGATTCCCGCCGCTGTCCGAATCGTCGGGATTGGCAACAAGCTTCATATCCCAATACAGGTCGGAGCTGCCCGCGCTTCCCTGATGCACCTCGGCCGCGAGTACGTTCGCTCCGTCGCGGAGCTTGCTTTTCAAAATAGCGGTCAGATCGGCCGTTACGATGCGGGGTTTGCTTTTCGATTCGGAAGCCCGCGTCGTGCCTGTAAGCAGCAGTTGAAACACCAGAAGCAGAGACAATACCATCGGCCATCGTTTTCGCTTCAACCCTCTGTTCATCAACTTCACTCCAATCTTCAATAAATGAAATATTTAAACGTCGATCAAATCAATTCGTTAGCTTTCCCTCCTCACTCTATAAAATCCCGTTATATGGAAAACAAAACCATTGTAGCTTTCGTTGTAAAAAATTTCAACAAAAGAAAAAAAGGGACTCTTCCTTACGCCCCAAGCCAAGCGTGCGGAATGTCCCCTTCCGGATCATGCTATATGCTATTGCGGAATGCTTTCGTCCGGTCAGCTAGTGCGCCAGACGCCCTTCCCGGACGACGACTTTTCCGCCCTTGACGACCGTATCGACGTGGTTGATGCCAAAGTGATACGGCACATACGCCAAATTGGCCGCGTCGAAAATGACCAAGTCGGCCTGCTTGCCCGGCTCCAGGCTGCCGACCCGGTCGCCGCGCCCGATAGCGTGCGCCGCGTTGACGGTCACGGCCGTCAGCACTTCTTCCGGCGTCAGACCGAGGTTCAGGCAGCCGAGCGTCATCACGAGCTGGATCGACTCCGTCGGCGAGCTGCCGGGGTTGTAGTCGGTCGACAGCGCGACGGCGAGACCGAGCTCGATCATGCGGCGCGCGCGGGCATGCTGCTTCAGCCGCAGGTTGAACGAGGTCGCCGGCAGGCAGACGGCGATCACGCCAGCATCACGCATCGCCTCGAACCCGGCGTCGGTCGCGGCCAGCAAGTGCTCGGCCGAAATGCAGCCGAGCCTGCCCGCAAGTTCCGCGCCGCCGAGCGGCTCGATCTCGTCGGCGTGGATTTTCACACCGAAGTCGAGCGCTTTGGCCGCCGCCAAAATCTCCTCGGATTCGGCGGGCGAGAACACGCCGTGCTCGCAGAACACGTCGCAAAACTCGGCCAGTCCGAGGCGCTTCACCTCCGGCAGCATTTCGCGGATGACGAGCTTCACGTAATCGGCCGAGCGGCCCTTGTATTCCTCAGGTACCATGTGCGCGCCCATGAACGTCGAGACGAGCTCGACCGGATGCGCTTCGTTCAGCCGCTTCGTCACCCGAAGCTGTTTCAACTCGTCCTCAAGCGTGAGGCCATAGCCGCTCTTGGCCTCGCACGTCGTCACGCCCTGCAGCAGCAGCGTATCGAGGCTGCGCTTCGCCTTGGCGTACAGCTCGTCCTCCGTCGCCGCCCGCGTGGCGCGGACCGTGCTCAGAATGCCACCACCCTGCGCCAAAATTTCCAAATACGTCGCGCCCTGCAGCTTCATCGCCAGCTCGTGCTCGCGCGAGCCGCCGTGTACCAGATGCGTGTGCGGGTCGACCAGCCCCGGCGTCACCAACCGGCCGCCAGCGTCAAGCTCCTGTGCGACCGGCAGGCCCGCGATCTGCGCACGCACGTCGGCTTCGGGGCCTGCGGCGACAACGACGCCATCGCGGACGGCTACGGCGCCTCCTTTCACAACGGGCACATGGGCCATGCGGCTGCCTGTGCGCGGTCCCGCTTCCCCGGCCATTGTGATCAGTTCGCCGATATGGTGCACAAGCAAATCGATCCTTTGTTGCTCCATCTTCCATCACCTCAACAAAGTCGTCCGACCCGACATCGATCGGGTCGGACGGAATATAGCGGCATGCGGTTCGCGCGGTCCGCCGGTTTCCCGGCGGATGCGGCGAACCGCAGCCAGAATGCTTTATTAACCCGTTCGCTCGAAGCGCCAGCCGCGCCTTCTTAAATGCCCAGCATCGGGACGCGGACGCCGCGTTCCTTGGCCGTCTGAATCGCCAGCTCGTAGCCCGCATCCGCATGACGGATAATCCCCATGCCCGGGTCCGTGTTCAGCACGCGGGACAACCGCTCTTCCGCTTCCTGAGAGCCGTCCGCAACGACGACCATACCGGCGTGGAGCGAGTAACCCATTCCGACGCCGCCGCCATGGTGCACCGAGACCCAACTTGCTCCGGACGCCGTGTTCACGAGCGCATTCAGGATAGCCCAATCCGCGACCACGTCGCTGCCGTCCTTCATCGCTTCCGTCTCGCGGTTCGGCGAGGCGACGGAGCCGCAGTCGAGGTGGTCGCGGCCGATGACGATCGGCGCGGACAGCTCGCCGCTGCGTACCATTTCGTTGATCGCGAGCCCCATCTTCACGCGCTCGCCGTAGCCGAGCCAGCAGATCCGCGATGGCAAGCCTTGAAACGCCACTTTCTCGCGCGCCATTTCGATCCAGCGGCGCAGGTGCTCGTTTTCCGGGAACAGCTTCAGCGCAAGCTCGTCAGTCTTGTAGATGTCCTCCGGATCGCCGGACAGCGCGGCCCAGCGGAACGGCCCTTTGCCCTCGCAGAACAGCGGGCGGATATAAGCGGGTACAAAGCCCGGGAAGTTGAACGCATCCTTCACGCCTTCGTCGAGAGCGACCTGACGGATGTTGTTGCCATAGTCGAACACGACGGAGCCCAGCTTTTGCAAATCAAGCATCGCCTGCACATGCGCCGCCATCGACTGCTTCGACAAACGAACGTATTCCGCCGGGTTGCTCGTTCGCAGCTCCGCTGCCGCTTCCAGCGAGTAGCCCGCAGGCACGTAGCCGTTCAGCGGATCATGTGCCGACGTCTGGTCGGTGACGAAATCCGGCACGATGCCGCGGCGCACGAATTCCGGGAAAATTTCCGCCGCGTTGCCGATCAGGCCGATCGAGAGCGGACGGCCCTGCTCCTGCGCTTCGCGGGCCAGCTTGAGCGCTTCGTCCAGATCGCGCACCATCACGTCGCAGTAGCGCGTATCGATCCGGCGCTGTATGCGCGTCGCGTCGACGTCGACCCCGATGACGACGCCTTCGTTCATCGTGACGGCCAACGGCTGCGCCCCGCCCATGCCGCCGAGACCCGCGGTCAGCGTCAGCGTCCCGCGCAGCGTGCCGTTCGCATGCTGGCGCGCCGCTTCGGCGAACGTTTCGTACGTGCCCTGCAGAATGCCCTGCGTGCCGATGTAAATCCAACTGCCCGCCGTCATTTGCCCGTACATCATCAGCCCTTTTTTGTCCAGCTCGTGGAACGTATCCCAGTTCGCAAACGCCGGTACGATCACGGAGTTGGAGATGAGCACGCGCGGCGCCTGGCTGTGGGTTTTGAACATGCCGACCGGCTTGCCGGACTGCACAAGCAGCGTTTCGTCCGCTTCGAGCTCCGTCAGGCACTCGACGATTTTGTCGTACGCTTCCCAGTTGCGCGCCGCCTTGCCGATCCCGCCGTAAACGACGAGGTCTTCCGGACGCTCGGCCACCTCCGGGTCCAGATTGTTCATCAGCATGCGCAGCACCGCTTCCTGCTGCCAGCCTTTGGCCGTCAGCTTCTTGCCTCGCGGCGCGCGAATCGTACGTTTATTTTCCATCGTGATCTCTCCCTTTAGGTTATTGATCAACCGCGTTTCATCGTGCCTGCCAGAAAGTTAAGAATAACGTGCAGCGCCGTGCGCACGGTTGCCCGGCGCGGGTCCTGCATCGGATCGACGCAGACGATATCGAAGCCCTTCACCTTCGGATGACGGCCGAGCATGAATACCGCTTCCAACAGCTGCCAACTCGTCATCCCCGCGGGCACCATCGCCGGAACGCCCGGCGCGTAGGACTGATCGAGCACATCCATATCCACCGTGACATAGATCGCGTCGGTGCCGCTGCCGGCTACTTCAAGCGCCTGCGCGACGAACTTCTCCACGCCCTCAAGTGCGACCTGCCGCGCCGTATACTGCGTAATTCCCTGCTCCCGCGCATAATCGCGGTACGGCTTCGAGTTTGCGAAGCTGTGCAGGCCGATCTGCGCGATATGCTTGCCTTCCACGGCGCCGGATTCGATCAGGCCGCGGATCGGCGTTCCGTTGGACGGTCCGCCGTCCTGCAAGTTGCGCACGTCCATATGCGAATCGATCTGGACGATGCCGACCGGCCCGCCGATTTTGTTCCGGAACGCTTTGACAGACGGGCACGTGATCGAATGATCGCCCCCGGCGATAATTGGGAACAAATTCGGCAGCGCCTCGTACACGTTCGTCAGCCCCTGCTCGATGTTCGCATGGCAGCGCAGCAGGTCGGTGACGTGCATTTGAATATCACCGAGGTCGCGGGCGTTCAACTCCTGCAGATCGACGTCATGGTCGATGCTGTACGTCGTCACGTTCGCGAACAGCTCGCGCAGCGCATTCGGCGTCATCGACGCGGCGGACACGCTGATCGATGTCTTGGACAGCGGCACCCCGATGAAGCCGAAGTCGACCGGCGCCTCCCCGTCCCACGGCGTGAGCCACTGGGCCACCTTCGTCTCGAACCGGTCGCGCCAGTTCGACCGCCGCGCCAGCTCCGGCGGGTTTAACAGATCAATCGTTTTCACGCATAAGCCTCCTCTTTTGCCTTACCGCGGATTCCGGCGTCTCCTGCCGCCAAGGAACCCGCCGCTTAACCTCCTATATGATTAACCGCTTGGTATGATTAGCCGACCTAATGGTTAATGGCCTCAATAAGCCGGCCTTCGGCCGCCATGATGATGCCTGCCCCACAAGTTTATGCGTCGGCTGGCCGATGATGTCTTTGCCTTGATACAGAATGGAGCCATCGGGAGAGATGATCGTGAATGAAGTGCGAACTTTCCCGTTGCACTTTCATCGTACTTGCAACCGCTTTCGAAAGCACTAGTGAATTTTGCGAAAGTTTAGCACAATTTTGCTGCGCGATATTCGTTCGGGCTGCAGTGCAGATATCGTTTGAACAGCCGGCAGAAATAATTGGAATCCTGAAAACCGGCGAGCGTCGCGATCTCCTGTACCTGTTTATCGGTGTTTTCGAGGTAATAGACCGCTTTTTCGATCCGGAGCTTGTTTAAGTAGTCGACGAAGGTGCTGCCCGTTTCTTTGCGGAACAGGTGGCTGAAATGGTAGGTGCTAAGGTAACAATATTGTGCTATCTCTTCGAGGGGGATCTTGCGCTGATGATGCTGCTTCATGTAGGCGATGGCCGTCCGGATCACCGGCGACACCTCCGCCGTCTGCGCTTCGCCGATCCGTGCGGTCAGCTTGCTCCAGTGCTCGCTGACTTTGGCCACGAACTTGTCGTAGCGGATCGTCATGTACAGATCTTGAATAAACCGGGCGTTCTCCGATAAAATACTCTGCGCATGGCCGCCGACATCGAGCGACAGACGCGTCAGCTGCATGACGAGGTCGATGACCTCGGCTTTGAACATATCGACATTTCCGCGATACGTCTGCTCCATACGCTCCAGCAGCAGCTGCAAGTATGAAACCGCTCCGTGTACGTCGCCCAAACGGACGCGGGCCATCAGCTCCGTCCGCTCCGCTTGCGAGACCGGCTTGTGCGGCTGCTCACCGTCCTGCTTTTGCTTTTCGTATTGGAAAATGAGCCGGTTGCCCTGGAAGAAGCGGTCGATCATCGACTCCTTCGCTTCCTCGTACGAGTAGTGGAGCATGTACAGGTTATCGTAAAAGGTACCTATGCCGACGGAGACGGAAAAGCCCTGCGCATCGGTCAGCTTCTGCACCCGCTTCGCCATTGCGAAAGCGGTTTTGGCGGGATCGGGATCGCGCCCGTCCTTCGTCCCCAGCTCGACGAGCAAAGCAAGCACACCCTCGGCCACCCACACCCAGACGAACGGCGCTGGGATACCCGCATGCAGAGCGTCGATCAGCTTCTGCCCGATATCGACGCGCCACTGGATGGGCTGTCCTAGCGCAAGATCGGGATAGCGGTCCATCGAGACGACCATCGCCAGATTGGGCCGGAGATAAATATCGAACTCCGCCTGCATCTCCGCAAACGTCGCTTCGTGGACCAGCGTACCGGAGATCAGCAGGTGGGTAAACGTCGCTTGAGTCGGATTTTGCCTCATGGGAGCCTCCTCACGGTATTCGGTTAAAAAACTTTCATCCAATCGTTCCGGGCATATGCGATTCTGGTGTGGTCATTTTGTCTTTACTGTTGGCATTATAAAGCGATTTGACCCAAGATTGCGGCCAGCTCGTTCAACGCCGCAGCTTAACCCGTCTCTTCCGCTTCCACAGGCTTGAACCGGTTTTTGCCGAAAAAGACGTAGAACAACATCGAAACGACCGTATATACCACCGCCGTAATGACGAACGCGTAAACGTAGCCGTAGTAGCTGCCGTATTGAGCGACAAGTCCGGTACTGACCGGCGAAGCCAGAAACCAGCCCAGATTGAACACCGCTTCTCCGGAGCTGGAGGCAAGTCCGCGCATCGAGCGGTCGACGTATTTCATCTTGATCGTATTGTAGAACGGATTGGCGGCATTCATTAAAGCCTGCCGGAACAAATACCCTCCGCTCGCGATCATCAGATTGGTCGAAAACGCCGTAATGAGCAGGAAGGGGATCGAGCACAGCTGAAGCACGATGACCGCTTTCGCTTCCCCAAGCCGCCGGGCGATGACCGGACCGATTAAGTACGCGAGCGCGGTCGCGCCCTGCCCCAAAGACACGATGACGCCGATCACCGATTTCGAGGCGCCGAAGCGGTCTTCGAAATAGACGTTCAAGTAGGGCACCACCATACCTCCGGCCGTCGAGGTCATCAGCCCGAGCAGAACGAAGAGGCCGATCACTTGAAGCGACGCTTTATGATGCTGTACCGCATGCCGCCACGACAACTTTCCGCCGGACGGCCGTTCCTCCCGGGTCCCCTTCAGCATCAGGACGGGAATCAGCCCGAGCGCCGCGATGCCGACGCCCGTCAGCAAGGTCAGACGCAGGCTCTGGACGCCATCAAGACCGAAGGTGAACTGAAGCGTGTCGGTGAGAAACCCGCCGAAGACATTGCCGATAACGCTTGCAAACATGACGAGAGCCAAGTTTAAGCTGAACAAATGCACCCGCTGCGACGGGGTGGAATGGTTCGCCATGAACGGAATGACGGTCGCGGACACGACCGCCAGCGTCATTCCGCCCAGAAATGCGGAGACGAGCAGCCCCTGCTCGCCATCGACCAGCGAGCGGGCCGTTAGAGCGGCGATCACCAAAAAGACCCCCGTCGACACGAGCCGCTTCGGACCGAACCTGTCGTTCATGATTCCAGCAGGCACCAGCACGATCGCTGCGGCGGCAGCCGCCATTCCGACAATATGCCCGACCATCGTCTGGTCGTAGCCGAGCGCTTTGACATAGAGATTGTAGACGAGGCCGAACATCCCGAGCCCCAAATTCCATACGAAATTAAAGCAAAGAAACAACCGGAGATTCCGGCTGTATCCGAGAAACTGCATCTTCCATTCATATAATAAAACCGACATCGGCCACCCGTCCTTCGAAGTCATGCAGCGTTTGTACTCTAGTTTTAAGAGTAACCGATTCCGTCAATGATTTGAATCTCTTTTTTCCAACGGTCAAAAAAGAACCAGATTAAGGATAGCTCTACGAAATCGGAGCTATCCTTGGTAACTATTTTGATGCAAATCGCCGTGCGATCGTCACGCACAGTACGACACCGATATTTACGATAAAGATAGGCCAACCAATTGACTCGTGCAGAACGAGCGCTGAAAGCAACAGGCCAAAGAAAGGCTGGAGGAGTTGCAACTGCCCGACCGCTGCTATACCTCCCTGGGCAAGACCACGATACCAGAACACAAAGCCGATGAGCATGCTGAACAGGGAGACATAAGCAAGGCTCCAGAGTGCGGAACCGCTGATACCCGTCCACGAAACCGGCATGTAATAAAACGAGAGCAGTGACAGAACGGGAAGCGACAGAACGAGCGCCCAAGAGATCACCTGCCAGCCCCCTAGCCTCCGTGAAAGCATTGCCCCTTCCGCATAACCGTAACCGCACACGATGATAGAAGCCAGCATTAACGCATCACCGACCGGCGAAGATGCAGCCCCTTGTGTTAGGGCGAACCCTGCTACAAGGGAACTGCCTAGAACGGATAAGATCCAAAAGGCTGGCCGCGGGCGTTCGCCGCCCCGTAGTACGCCGAAGATCGCTGTCGAAAGCGGCAGAAGCCCAATGTAGATAATGGCATGCGCGGATGTGACATACTGAAGCGCCAAGGCTGTCAGCAGTGGGAAACCCACTACCACGCAGAGTGCTACTAGCAATAGCGGAACGATATCGCTTCGGAGAGGCCGTTGTTGCTTGAAGATGAGGAGCAGCACTCCCCCTAGCACCCCAGCAATTGCGGCACGGCACACGGTAAGGAACAACGGATCAAAATCCATCACAGCCAACCGTGTTGCGGGTAGCGAGCCGCTGAAGATGAGCACGCCCAGGAAACCATTGATCCAGCCGCTTGTCGTTTTGTTCATGACAATCACCTCGTGCGGAAAGATTAAATTAATACACTTTTGTATAATATTTTGTATTATAATAGGTACAATATTTTATGTATATCGACCATTTTCCTATCTGTAAGGATACAGAAATAGAAAATCTATTTGTTCGAGTTGGAGGCATATTTGATGGCAAATAAAAAGGAATCCATTCAACAGATCATCCGCTCAGACATCGTCAATGGTCTCATTAAACCTGGTCAGAAGCTGCCTTCCATCCGAAAGCAGAGCCAGAAATTCGGTTGCAGCCTCAACACAATTATTCGTGTTTATCAAGAGCTTGAAAATGAATATCTGATTTATTCACGACCGAAGAGTGGATATTTTGTCGTAGCCGCAGAGGCGCTCCTTCCCTTGCTGCAAACAAAACGAATCGATTTTGCATCAGCAGCCCCCGATCCCGCGTCAATTCCGCAAATCGACTTTCGTCAATGCTTGAACAAAGCGATGGAATTATTTGAGGCTTCTATTTTCACATACCCCGATCCGCAGGGCTTGCTTTCCCTTCGCCAGGAGATCGTGAAGCTTTTTCATCAGCAGCAAGTCTTCTCTTCGGAACAGCAAATTTTTATATTTTCAGGCGCTCAACAAGCCCTTCATCTTCTGGCCGGGATGCCTTTTCCAAACGGAAAAACGAACATTCTGGTCGAGCAGCCAACCTACTGGGGAATGCTGGCTGCGCTTAAGGCACAAAAACAAACCGTAATCGGCATCGAAAGAACTCCGAACGGGATGGACTGGGTAACTTTGGAGCGTCATTTTCAAAGTAATATGATCAAGTTTTTTTATACCATCCCGCGCTTCCATAATCCGTTAGGCACTTTTTACACGCCGGAAGACAAACAGCGACTAGCGGAGCTTGCCAAAGCCTACGACGTTTACATCGTTGAGGATGACTATCTTGCTGATCTGGAAACAAACAGCAAAGCAGATCCTATTCGCGCTTATAACGGGGCCAGTCATGTCATTTATCTCCGAAGTTTTTCCAAAGTGATGCTGCCCGGATTAAGGATTGCAGCGGCCGCAGTACCCGATTCGTTGATTCCTTTACTCCAATGGCATAAACATACGGCGGACCTGAGCACCTCAGTGCTTTCTCAAGGTGTGCTGGAGATTTATATGAAGTCCGGGATGTATGCTCATCATGCGAAGCAAATGAAATCCTTGTACAATCATCGCTTTAAACATCTAAGGGAAATTTCACAGCGATTATTGCCCAAAGAGTGCCTGTATACCATCCAATCCAGCGGTGGGCTCTTCTCTGCAATACGCATTCCGGACTCCCATGCGGAAGATTTGGTCAAGCGATTGGAGAATCGTGGAGTTGATGTACTGCCAACCGATCGGCAGTTCCTTTCCTCTTTCCCCAAGCTTAACTTGCTGCGTCTCAGCATCATTCGGACCGATGAGCATGCTATTGAAGAGGGCATCCGCATCATTGCCGAAGAATTGGAGCGTGCCCAACCTACAAGCAGCTCCCCTAAGCCCTTCTTTCGGTTATGAATAGAAAAGCTTTTGCAACAAAAACCAATCGATAGTCTGATTCTCAATGAAGGGTTGTTGTTTAATGCTCGAACGGAAACGTTATGTTCAATGAAACAGCGACAGTCTAGGACCCTATTTTCTCGTCCATGGCTGCCGCTGTTTCGATTTCTGGGGACATTTACTTGCTATTCCTGTTCCGGATTCGTTTCCTTACGGAAAAGGCTCTGTTATACGTCATTGTTGTTTTTGTTCATTAAGCTTAACGGGCAGGATTGCACAACAGAATCGCAAAAAAGCAATTTTAAAACTGCATCGGAGTTAGTAGTTTCCCGGAAAACGGTCCGAATTATGGATAAGGAGGCTGACTTGAAATATACTTAAGTCAATCGATGGAAAATGATACAAGGATAAGGTGTGATGCGGATGACTGATTTTACAATGATTAAAAAACTGTTTCATATTACAAAACGAAACGGGTTCAGTCATGACGAGATACAAACCGTTAAAAATATTTTTGGTGAATTGCCCCAGGTGTTTATAGATTATTATTTGGAACTCGGAAAAGACGAGCGGCTGAATCATACGCAGAATAGTTTGATCAAGCCCGAGCAATTCCAATACTTCAAACATAGCGATTATTTAATTTTTTATTGCGATGGCCTATTTGCAAACCGTGTTCGCTCTTGAATACGGGTTGTGAATTGTTCTATTCCAAAGGTGTTTCCTTTCGGCATTGGATTGGCATCGAATTTTATGGGAATTACGATGACAGCATAATAGTGGTAATGAATAATGACGATAGTTTTAATTTAATTTATGCTTCAAGCGACGAACAACATTTTCATGAAATGGATCGGGTTCTCTCGAAACTGGGAGTAGTCATTTGAAAAAGTCCTTGACTTCGTTATAGGTACGATAGGTACGCCGCTGCTTATTTTAATGGATCAGTCTAAAACTTTATTTTCACCGAACACAAAAAACTATCATTAAAATATTTATTTCTATTAATTTCTAAAAATGCTACTATAAAGTTGTCTAAAAATAAGGAGTTGTGCATATGAGTGTGAAAAGTGTAGTAGATGTTTAGTTTATACAACAAATAATCCAAGGGATGTAACTCTAACTGCAGCCCTTGAGCGAGGAAAAAAACAAATGGAAAATTATTTTAAAGAATTTCTTACAGGTCAATCTATTACTTTACAGCAAATGACTTCCTCTGACTTAGAAGCATTTGCAAAAATCGAAAGTGAAAAAAAGGCATTGCTACTTACCAGTGACGAAATCCCATTTCCAAATACCTTTGAGGATCATGCTTCATTCTTTCAAAGTATTAGTGGCGAAAAAGAGGAGTTTATCTTCGGTATATTTGAAAAGTCGTCAAATGAGCTTATCGGCTCCTGTGGTGTCTTTTCAATTAACTGGCAAAATAGCACTTGCTCTGTAGGTATTTCAATTGGCGAACAATGGCAAGGTAAAGGACTTGGAACGGATGCAATAAAAACACTTATTCATTTTATTTTTAATTATGTATCCATTAATAAAATTAAGCTTGATGTTTTTAGCTTTAATAAAGCAGCTATTCGTTCTTATGAAAAATGTGGCTTTACAAAAGAAGGCATTTTACGAAATGAGATTTTCCGCTTCGGCCAATTTCACGATGTATTTTTGTTTGGTTTATTACGAGAAGAATGGAAGCCAGATCGGGATTGAGTGGCTACCAATTTATGAATATCACGGATTACCATATTTATCCCCTAGAAATGCGAGAACATTTGCTTACTCTGATTCAAGGAAACACAAATGTCCCAGTATATCTGGGAGGAGGGAAATGAACACTTTGTTCAACTCCCTCGGTTTGATTTAATTATCTTTCGAATACTCGCTTATTCGCAGGATTTCGATCCAATGGTGTGGAATAACAAGGCGGGGGCAAGCCCCGTATTCGACATCGGCAACATGAAGGCGCACGGAAATAAAGGGGAGTATAGTGACCCAATAAATTCCAATTTACTGCACGCATTCTCCACGCCGCCCCTGGAGGTTTTCACTCCCATGTCTCAACGGGTCAGAGCCCTCTCATTCCTTCGTTACACCTATCCAAGGGGTGGAGGCCGGTCTTGCTAACGGAACGGGTCAGAGCCCTTTTGTTGAATACATCCGGTACTCCGTGCTTTCTTTGAAATCCTGCGAATAAGCCAACTCTCGGTACAAGGAAATCGTGTTGCTTGTTAAGCTGCTTTTTGATGCGACAGTGTTTTATGTGGGATATAATCTTGACCATTGCGGGCCATCCCGACTAAGATTCTTGCCAGCTTGCCGCATAGTTTCATTATGGATTTCATTTTCTTCATCTTCTTCGTCTGTACATTGTACGAGTGCATCCTTTGGAATTCCGGATTCGTCATCACCATGCTCATTGTTGCCATAAAGAGGAAGTGGCGAAGCCGCGAACGACCGCGTTTACTTAGGATGATCTGTCCGGACCATTTGCCGGAACTAGCCTCCGTGAGGTTAAGGCCGGCGTGACGAAGTAAGGCATTACCATGTACAAATCCGCTTAAATCGCCTGCTTCCCCGAGAATCCCAGCTAGTGAAATCACGCTAATTCCTTTAATAGCGAGCATGGACTTAGCAAAAGGAATGCGCTCCAATGCACATAGGATCTCTTTTTCAACGATCTGAAGCTGTTCACAAGCCAGGTCATACTCTGCAAGCAATTGCTTTAAATGGAGCTTATAAGCATGTGCAGCGTGTTTAGCACCGACAGAATGGTTGGCAAGCTTAATGAGCTCCTGGGCCTTTCGTAACCCGCTGTGCCGCTTCATGAGTTTTTTCCACCCTTGAACTACATCCTTAGATTGTTTTTCGCGAAGCTCTGCCGGTGTAGGGAAGAGTCGCAGCGTAGCCAAAGCACCGATACAAGTAATGTGCTTGAATACTTGCCGGAATTCAGGAAAGACTACGTCCACCCAACGGTGGATTTGGTTTTTGGTACTTACGAGACGTTTGACCACAGAATCTCGATTCGAAAGAAGAACTCGCAGTTCCTCGAAAGCTTCAGGGGTGCTGCGTCTAGTCGAATAGTAGCCATTTTTCACCATGTCGGCGATGACAAGAGCATCCTTTTTATCGCTTTTTGAGCGAGTGTTATCTCGGTTTTCTTTGTTCTTCTTCACAAGGTGGGGATTAACGAGCACAACTTCAAACTCGCGCTTGACCAACCATTGGGATATATTGAACCAGTAGTGACCGGTCGGTTCCATACCCACAATGGCGGAGTTTAATTGATGGGTAACTTGCAGCTTGTTAACCCAATGAAGAAGGCTGTGGAACCCATCTTCATCATTAGTAAACGACAAAGGTTCTCCGATGATGATACCGCGGAAGTTTACAGCCCGAGCAACATGAGTCTGCTGGGCCATGTCGATCCCCACGACAAGATGAGAAGAGGTAATGTTTTCAATGAGTTGATTTTGTCTAGCCTGCGATTTAAACTTCATAGTAGAGCGTCCTCCAGGATGATGGGATAAAAGGACTTTTGACCCGTTGCGTACTTCCATCGTACAGAGGCGCTTTTATTTTTACAAAGCCGAAAATAATCCATCTACAGGAATGCTAACGGGCAGAATAGTTGGAAAACAAAAGGTCAGTCCGCTACAGCAGACTGACCTTTTATTAATAAGTGTCTTGAGAAAATAAAGTGTTAGACTAAAAAATAAAGTATTAGACCGAAAAAATAAAGTTGTAGACTGGCGTCGGGTGTTAAGGTATCTGGTAGTTTTCAATAACAGACGTCTTGAAGACTTAGATTAATGGATGAGCGAGCTTGAATAAGTTTGGATATATTCAACATATCTTTTTGCTTCTTGAGAGATATAGGCATCGTTATCTTGAGAGATATAGGCATCGTTATCTTGAGAACTTACACCATAGGTTACAAAAGCAGGAAGATAAGTTCCATTACATTTGGTAATCGTTCTTTGAATAGGTTTTAAAAATTCACTGATTGTGAACCAATTGTCTCCACCTGCTCGATAGCAATTTTTCGTACCTCCCGTTGTTGTTGCAATAATAAATTCTTTACCCTTTAAATAATCACCTCCCGGTCCATAAGCCCAGCCATACGTAAATACATCATCGAACCATTTTTTTAATAGGGGCGGACAGCCGTACCAGTAAAACGGAAATTGTAAAACAATCCGATCATAGGCTAAGAGTAACTGCTGTTCCTTTTCCACATCAATCTTCCAATTCGGATACTCCTGATATAGGTTTCGAACATCGAAGTTTGCGTGGTTACTGATTTCAAGCTTGAATGCTCGATTTGCACGGGATGTCTCTAAATTAGGATGGGCAATGATTACCATAATGTTCATTTCAAAACCTCCTGGATTTTACAAGTTAGTATGACTACAACCCCAATTATTGAGCCGAATGAAACTTTTGAAAAGTACGCTCTTTTTTCATACTAAGTCAGGAAAAACGTACGATTACGTGGTGATTCACTATGGAGTAGTACGTTTAACCATACTAAGTACGTAAAAAAATAGTACTTATGAAATACGTTATACTTTGGTAAAGTCGGGGTAAGAGATTCGGAATTTGCGTAATAAGGAGTTGAACTCATGGATGCGGATAGAAATCAATCGTATCGGACACAGGGAATAGTGACCACTTTGCAAGTTATAGGTGGAAAATGGAAGCCGTTGATACTATTTATTTTGATGAAGGAGGGAACCAAACGGTTCGGTGAATTGAGACGCAAGCTCCCTGAAGTTACACAAGGCATGCTTACCAATCAGCTCCGTGAATTGGAGAAAGATGAGCTCATCGTTCGGCAAGTGTTTCAGACGATCCCTCCAAAAGTCGAATATTCGCTGTCCGACCATGGAAGAACACTAAGTTCTATTTTGACCGACATGTGCAGTTGGGGGTTTCACCATATCGAATTTATGAACGATACTAATGACGTCCATGGAACTAAACGGCAAACTGAATAAGAGCGTGCAAATTGTGTTCGTTAGAAAAGGAGAACCGTGTCATCGTTGGGGAGTTCGGGTCATTACACTAACGGAAACGTTAGCTCAATAACCCGCCCTTTTTACAAGGGGCGGGTTATTCAGTTTGAAAATCAACATTAAGATTTAACAGAGCCAAGAAAAAAAAGTCTACCACTTTATTTTAAGGACAGCCTGCTGTTCAGTGCCTATGAAATAAGCTTCCCTATACCTTCCAAACTAAAAATTTGACTGTCCCAAATGCGTTACGACCACTCCGTATCCAGGACGCAGAAAGCCGGTAATTCCTAAGCGCAGGAAAAACCGGCTTTTTTCGCCTACAAAATCTCTTAGCGTGGGTTTTATGTCATTTGGTTGGCGGTACCCCTTGAATAGCTATTTTCGTCCCCACATTCCCATTGCAATAATTTCTATTAAACTCACTATGATAAAAACTATTGATCCTACTAGAAGAGATGTTTGAAGATCCACATTCAAAATGCTAGGCAAAATTGTAAATAGAATAATAAAATTCAAAACATTCCATACTAGTCTTTTTTTCAAAAAATTAATTAGGACTTGCTTCATTGTATAATCTCCCCCTCTCAAGTTTATTTAAATTTTACCATATTATCGATTTTCTTACTCTATGCAACTCTAAAAAAATTTTATATATTAGGTTCTACTTGAATATACATCATTATATTTATAAAGTTACATTGTAAGTAAAAATATTCATTTTTATTCAAAATAATAGGAAGTTATTCGAGGTGAAAAAAATTATTATCGCTTCGTCTTTATCTTTGGTTTTATTGGGAAGTCAAGTCGGCTCTGCTTTTGCTGCTCCTCCGGAAGTTACTGTTCAAGCTGATCAGGCAATTTCACAAATTTCGCGTGAATTTGTTGATAAGGTCAATCCGTACGTAAAAATTGATTCTGCTAAACAGTTTTATTTGACCAAAGAAGCAGATAAAGATTTAAGCAAAACAGACATTCAGACAGCTAAAGAAATTATCGAAAAAACGAATGCTTTTGTGAGAGAACATGCACAAGAGTTGTCCATCTCCAGCAAAGGAACATTAGTACCGACACAATTCGAACGTTCTGCTATCGAACGTTCTGCTATCAAAATAGGTGATCATTTTTCTTTTGATATTGCTTGGTGGGGAACGCAGATCCACGTCTCTCATGAATTTGTTCAAAAATTTAGGCTCAATCTAAAAATTAGCGGTTGAACTTTTCAACATGGTAAACGGAGTCGATTGCATTCAATTAATATACCAGCTTTGTAGCACTCACGATTACGCGTGAAGTAGTGTCGACGCTGGTAAGCCTTGATGCGATTATGCCGTCCTTCAATGGTTGCATTCGTCCACCGACAACGATGGTAGTTCATGATCTCATCCTGCCAGTTGCGCATGGTTTTCAAGGTGTTTCTCACCGCGTCATGGTCTATTTTCTCACCTTGCTCTAACCAGCGGGTAAAACCCAGACGAGCTATGCAGACGTTCGTTGAACAGTCATACCACTGAGAAAATGCTTCC
>NZ_FMTT01000060.1 GCF_900100345.1 Paenibacillus tianmuensis
TCGCCCAAAACCAGGTCAGCAGTGGAGTGTGAGACTTATGCATAATCGTCCCGGCAGTAACAGACGCCTGGTGCTTGCAGCGCGTGCATTGATACAGCTTGCGGGTTTCCAGAAAGTAGAATGCAGTATGTTCGCATTTGGGACAGCAGAAGCCGTTCGCCCAGCGGATCTGGAACAGATGCTCGCGACATGCGTCATCCGAATGAAACTTTTCTTGAAATCTCTTCAACGTCATCAATTCTTGTTGAGCCATGCCAATCTCTCCCGAACATTTATTTGTAATTAGTGTATCAAACAAACGTTCGTATGTGAAGGTTTTTGCTGAGGTAACTTGATATTCAAACTAGAAAATGTTGGATTTTTATTGCCGTATGAACGCAATTTGTTGATTATGTTAGGAAGGTTGCGGAACTGATAATCGTCATACTTCTCTTCTAACTGTTCCAGCATACTTCGAGTCTTTGGAAACTTGTCCTTCTTATCATTAAGTTGATTTCGGTTAACCTTTTCCAATTGATTGATTATCGTGCTTTTTAAAATGCGTTGAGTTGGTTTCTTGTGATGATATAATAGTTGAGCAGCTTCTTTCACCTTAACTACTAGTTGTTCATCCAACACTTCATAATCTATTCTTCTTGATTCCCAGGCGATTTTGTAGGGTAGCACTTCAGCAAACCAAAGTCGGTCATTCTTTAATAGCCAAAGATATACTTTGTTGTGACTTCTAGCAAGCTGCGACCGCGAGATTTGAGGATCTTGCTTTAACATACCAAGCAGTAGTGAACGATATGTCTCTTTGTCCGTTGTTTCTGTTGCAGCACTAGTTTGATCTAAAGCCATGGATATTTCATTCATACCGCTTTCCATATCATTGACACCCATTTGGCGCAAATGATGATATATTATCGCCCGATCAACTTGCAGTTTCTTAGAGATGGCATACCCAGACAATCCTGTCCGATGAAGAAGTAATAATTGATTTCTCCATAGCTTACCTCGATCCCTGATACCAATTTTCGTTTTCTGCTCGTCAAATTGGTCAGGGGGCCACCCCTTGCTATAAACGAAACCGCATATTTCGCATTGAAAAAAACCAGTGATTTTACTTTTATTCCTATTATAATTTTGTGTGTATTTAGTAATAATATTTGATTTGTATGAAGGACAAACAACGTTTACGCACTCCCAAGGTCCGTCACCGAAAGGATCGTCTACTAGGCATGTTGCAGTCATTGATTTTATCGAATCTAAAGATATCTTCAAAAATCTCAATATTAACAAAAAGACATTGGGAATAAAAAGGAACTGTTTTGGTTTAAGCAGACGATTATATGCCCAACGTTCCAAAAAGTATTCCTTTGATATTCCAAAGCATTCCTGTACCTCCTCGCTTAGGCTATTTATAAATTCATCAAAAAATGCCTTTTTGTTTACAGTACCCTTCTGATTAACAAAACCATTTCTAGTCAATCCATCCTTAACTAACCGTTCCATGTCATCATAGAGTAGCTTTGTTTTAGCAGTAAACAAGTATTCGTAATAACCAATCAGCGACAACTTTATCTTGGCGAGTTCAAAGAATTGATCAGTTGCTTCTCTGATAGGGTGCCCTAAAGAGCAATAGGGTTCTGACAAAAATGCAAAATTACTTGTTAGAGGTAATAAACACGTCGGGCATCGATCCACCAAAGAAATTTGATGATGATGACAAATATCCAGATCACGAGTTTGATGCAATCTATGCAAATAGCATTCACCAAAGGTTTCGAAATCTTCTAGTAAACAGTGAGGACAATATCTAACATTACTAGTGGTAAGTTTATTGTCTCTAGTAGATAATATTACTCCTTTACTTGTATTTATTTTCAGTTCTTTTATCGACTCTTCAATTAATACCCTCTTTGGGTTAGGTAAAAATGGTCTGTATAATGGAAAAAAAGAATGCTCATTGAGTAGCTTGTCTATGGATATTTGACCTTCTGGCAACCTCTTTATTAACGCTTCTAGGTTCTGGGGAATAATCCCTTGAGGTGTATTCCTACCGAACAGTTCTATTATTGATTGCTTAAATCTTAGATTTCCCGTATGTAAATGATACCTATAAACAATACTACGAAAGTCCTCATCGGGATAACATTTGGGGAAATAATTAAGTTTATTCACTGCCTCACTCCAAAAATGTAAGTAACATAGGTCAAGGAATCTTATTCAAAACTGCACATCACAGGAATTCATCATACTCTTTAATATAGCCACTTTCTTTCAATGCTTCGGCTATGGTTTTCCCTGCCTCTTCACCGTGAAGTACAATACTTCTAATGTCTTTTGGATGAAGTAGAGGCTTTATCTTTTTCGTGTTTTTTTGTTTCGGCAGGCTTAAAATAATATTCTTTTGTTCAAGTGTTACCCTGTACTCATTCGCCTGTTTGTTCATCAATTCTATCATTTCATCCAAGTTATCCATCCCCTGACTCGCTTGGTAAACCGAATTTGCGGCCTGCTCAGCTATCAAGGGATCTAAACCATTTTGTTTGGCATGATTAAAAAGTTTCTTGATGATTTGTTGTTCATCTTTTTGTTGAAGAGCTCTCTTATGTTCAGAAGCGAGAATACCGGCTATTTCAACACGATAATCCACCTTTTTGATATAATCATTTAATTCAAGCCATTTTGGTTTTAGATCTTCAAATTCTTCTTCAGCTGCAGTAGTATCGCCGCGGCGAAATCTATCAAACAATGGCTGGAGCAATTGCAGACTTTTTCGAGCAACTTCCCGAATTATCGCTGGGGTAATTTGTTCATTTCCCCCTTTTATAATCGCGTGTGACTGAATATGCATATAAAGCTTTACGGTAATATCCAGTACTCCCTGAGTTTCATGGTACATCGTCTCACTAAGTTCCTTCGTTAAGATTGTTTCAGTTTTAGTGTATTGAAGATTCCATAGACTGCCCAAAAATAAGCCCCATTGCGCATCATTCTCCATCCGGTCAATGATATGCTCCATATAGGTTACTGGAATTGCTCTTCTTATATTCGCCATAGACTTCTTGTACAAATACATCGCTTTAAAGGTACCTATAATAATGATTGGTACACCGAAAGTGTTAGTTAACTCAGTAATAAATTCAATCATTCGGTTTTCACCGCCTGATGCCCCTTTGTTTACCCGCTGAATCTCGTCAATGACCAGTACACCTAAATTGACTAAGGAAGCTACATGAGACATCTGTGCTGATAGTTTATCAATTGTATCTTCTCGTGTACGAGAGTATTGGGCATAATAATTAGTGTTACCCATGATACGATCAATTCCCATATAGAAGTTGTTGCAAAGTGACTTTAAAGACTTACTTGATGGACATTCTATCTTAAGCCAAACGAGTTGCGATCTAATGAACGGTTCTCCTTTATATGTCTCATGACTGATTACTTGTGGGTACTGTAAAAGTATGTTTTCAACAGATTTTGTTTTTCCCATCCCACTAAGACCTACAAGTGAAAAAGTGGAAGCTGTCGGTGAAACACCAGCTAAATTACGTCCATTTCCATCAAGTCCTGCCTTCAAAATCTTTTCATGACCAATTGCGAATTGTCTCGTATAGGAGGGGCTTTGGGGATTTCTACCTTTGTAGCCACGCCGTATCATTGAATAGATGGCTCGGTGCAAGTCAATATGTACAGGTAATGGTTGCATAAACTCATCGTAAATTTGATCAATCAACTCAAGTCGATCCTCAAGTTCTAGATTTCGATGATCTGAATTATAATACGGCGTTCTAAACAGCCTTTCCATTAACTCAGACTTAGAAAGTCGCTTTGGAAATGCCTCGATAAGTGGGTTGTTTTTATATTCTTCAACCACTTCGTCTTTTCGATAATCTGCCGTACATGTGTAACCTCTCAAAAATGCCCCTGCCGTATGATCAGCCATTGGATCCTCCCCACTTTTTACGTGTAAAGTCTATAAACTCGTACATAGTGTCTTGGTCTGTTTTATTTGAATAATCTTTTTGAGCATTTCCGCCTTCCATCTCATCAGAACTCTCTATAAAAACCTCCGCTATATCTGCAGATATCCATGAATGCTCTTTTGCCCAATTATTACGTTCATCTTGATTCGCTTCGGACATATTATTGATTCGTTTCTTTTTACCGCTATCCGTGATCATTACATTCGTTTTTGCTGACTCTTCTGCTTGAATATGATTTTTAATTGCACGTGATTTGGTTTTCAAAAGGTGCTGTTCCTCTTTGAATTCTTTCTTTTGGTCTACAGGCATATCTAGAATCTTTTTCACTTCATCAAAAGAAAGATGTTTATACTTTTCATACTTCCTCGTCAAATGACAAAAAATAAACTCGCCATTGCGACGCCTAACATAGATACCACCACAAATTCGAGGATCGAATGAAATATTAACCGTCTTGGACTGATCTAGACTTTTCTCTTCAAACCATCCCTCATCATCGCCCCGCTTGCAGGTATATCTCAGTTTGCCATATTTAATTCCAGCTTGAGTAATCGATGCTGTATCCCTAGGCAAAAGGTTCATTCGTATCAAATCCTTCGGTTTATCGTGCAAGGAGGAAGTGCGATTTTTAACCCCCCACTTCCAGATTTCTGCAGGCGTAAGTTTTATGCCAGCCTGATACATCTGTGGGTCGACTACAAACTCGTCACTCACAATGCTGTTGTTATGTTCACGGATACACTGAATGATAAACTTGTAATAGGCTTCCAATGAAGCAACGGCTTCCAAACGATGGTCTTTGTCCCCACGTTCTTTAACCTGTTTTAATACTCCACCTGGAAAGCATCTTTTTGCTTCAGCGTTCATCTTTCTCATTAACTGTTCAACAATTCCCTTCAGTTCCGGTCTATATGCAGGAAGGATTTCGACACTTGTACCGAGTGATACCATGTTTTCGGCGTTATACCCAGACAATTCTCCTCCATCGGCAGTCAAAATTTTCGGTAATCCTTGGCTTGGCCACTCTTCCTCCGAAATAGTAATGCCAAATTCTCTGCAGAAATCAACTTTATTTGTTGTGGCTTGTTCAAAGGCCATAGCTGCTCCCATGTAGGATGCTGCTTTCAACCAACAATAGAACCCAGCAATAAGTGAACTAAAAATATCAACTACTAAATAAAGAATGGGCTTACCGATAACCTGTTCACGATTCAAGGAGTGTACAATGTAAAGATCCGAAGGTGTAGAGTCAGTCTGGTATACGGCACCTGGCCCCCAAGCTCTCTGCCGTTCATCCCCATCCATATGCCTGTGATCCTTTTGATATTTTCGTTTCCCTTTCCTTCCTGTTTGCTTCTCTCTATATGAGTATTCCTTGTTGTAAAAATAGCCGAATTGACGTAAAGTTGGCCTTTGCTCCGGAGGGAGCGGAATCGGCACTTTAACTCCGTTTTCTCTAAAATATCCGGATATAAAATGCTTGTCCAACATGATCTCCCAGACTGATTTGAAGTCCAGGTTCTTTTTTCTGAAATAATGATTTATGTATTTCCGAAAAACTTTCTTTACCTTCTCGGTTATTACAAGGCCGACCAACCGCGGATCCTTGTTTGCATTTTTAGAACGCGGTCCTGGTTTACTCAAGTAATTCCGTTCTCGTCCAGGTGC
Organism: Paenibacillus tianmuensis; assembly: GCF_900100345.1. Lineage (GTDB taxonomy): Bacteria > Bacillota > Bacilli > Paenibacillales > NBRC-103111 > Paenibacillus_G > Paenibacillus_G tianmuensis. The sequence goes on from NZ_FMTT01000060.1 coordinate 5,643, forward strand.
ACCAGATTTTTTATAGTCAGGGAGTAAACCGTTTATCACTTTGCCATGGAACCAAAATTCCCTTAACAATTCATAGACTACCTTTTTATTTTTGTTTTTTTCTGTACAAACTTTTTTAATTAGAGAACCTCTTTTTTCAGGTATATAGATATCTGGCTCTATTAAGACAATTTCTCTAATCGTATTCCATTTAACATCACGTCTAGCAACATGTTTGTTAATAAAGGTCTCATCCATTAATTTAGGGTCTGGCAGAAAGTCTATTATTCGAAGATATCCTCCTTCTTCTAATTCTTCTTCTATTTCATGAAGTTTTGCCCAATATGGGAAAGCGATATCTTTCACATCTGTGATATCTATTATGACAATATCTCTGTCTGTTGGTTCAGGTGAGATCCAAAGAACTCTCCCAATCGATAATGTCTCATCGTTCTCATCTAACCATTCTAATATCGTATCTACTAGAATTTTAGACATAGCTTATGCCCCTTCCTTATTCGACGAGTTGCAATTGGAGATTACTTTGATTTGTAATTTTATCTATATACAAATCTGTTACCCAGATTCTATTTGCAAGCATATGTTTCACAATAAATAGGCACGAGCCAGGTATGAAACCAAATTCACTATCTAACGACAGGCAGATATTAATGAATGAATCTTCATTCGAATTTATGGCATTAAAAAGATAAGGTGCAATAAAATTTACATTTTCCTGTTTTAAGTGTGGTTTTGCACTTAGATGATACCCATCATACAGCCAATCTAAATTGTAAATTAAGTTAGGCGGCTTTTGTTCATCCAAGACAATTCCCCAATCAATTCCCTTCTCCTCAAAATATTTGCGTTCAATTTCAAATTTCTCTAGCATATTTTGCGTTAATTGGCTTGTTGGCTTGAGAGTACGAATAACATCTTGCAAATCTTCTGGACGATGCTCTCCAAGAACTGTTATGTTAAAATCAGTGGTCATAACGACTGGATCTCCATTATCATCACTTGGATGAGAGACATTTAATTCCTTAGCGATTTCAATGGTTCTCTCTTTAGGTAAGAGGGGATATTGTTCACGAATATTTACGACACGATCAGAAAACTCCAATGTGAGAAAATAGTGATACTCATCACGTGACAAAAAATGATGGTGTCTTCCCGTCTTCCAACCCAATGAACGTGTCCGAACCCCCTTCGAAGAAAAATCATACGTTTTAATGTATGGTTGATAATCAACACCGTGCCCCTGCCCCCGTCCTTCTTTTAATCTCCTCTGCTCAACTTTCCATTGTGGCTGTCCCTTTCTAATCATTAGAGAATCCTCCCAATCAATCGTTTTTTATCAAAATAACCCTTCATTTGAACATTCAATTGAATATTCAACACCCCTAAAAAGCACGAATGCTTCGTCCCTAGATTCAAGGACGAAGCATTTAAATCAAATTATATCCACTATTATTCAGATAGAAATTACGATAGAATATTCAGATAAGTTAATTTTTATTATACAATAAAACTTTTTAACATTAAAGATGCCATTTGGTTGTTAATCGCAAAAATCAAGTCTCCATGTACATTATCTCTTGATTTAATGACATAAACAATATTGTGGTTTCTAGTACGCCGTCAATACTAAAATAGTGGTCAGCCGCGGCTTCGATGTATGGAAATGCGTCGTTCAAACCTCACAGATTAAGCGTTGAAGGCGTACTAGCTTTGTAACAGTAAATTAAGAAGTCATTTCATCGGATTCATCACTTTCATCTTCTCGTTTTGCTACTTCTATGGCTGATGATGGCTCCAAATACCGCCTTTGGTATTTCTGAACCTTTTGCGTCACGACGTTCTTTCCGTTTTCTGCCGTGATATCAAGGCTGTATACGGTGTCAAAGCGACTTGTGATGTCGAGCTTAATGTTCGGGGGACATACGGTAATCCACTGTACACCGAGGAGCTCAAGCGCAACGAAGACGGGCTCGATCAATTCCGGCGCAGACATTTCACCAAACATGTTATCTGTGATAAGAAGCCCTGGGGAATTATCATGCTTCTCTATCTTAAGCAACATAATGAGCATAATAATTTGCGCCATTAGCGTCTGACCACCACTCTTTGATGACTCCTTTTCACCACCGTTGTTAATGACATTCCATTCTTTATACAAATGTTGTTTAACCTTTTCCTTCAGGAAGTTACCTGAAGCATCTGGGATGTAAAATAGAATACGCGGTAACTCTCCCAAAGCCTTGAGGACAATTTCACTAATGTTCGTACATCTTGCAATTTGACTTTTTGGTACTTTATCTGCGTCCCCATATTCCGTCATTAAATCGTGAATCGAACTGATGCAATGGCTTTTCACCGCACTTTCGATTTCACTTCGGTTATCAGGAAACCTGGTGTTGTTTTTGAAGCGAACAAGTTCCACAAACTGACCGTGGCTGTTCTTCACTTTCATTTTACCGACCATGGATTTCATTACATTGATAACAAGAACTACTCGTCTGCTTACACGTTCCGACCAGAATACAATTGCATCCTCTGCTTTCTGCTGTTGGATTAACTGGTCTTCCGCTTCTGCTAACGCCCATTCTTTGATGTAATTTAACGTTTCTACAACTTCTGAATTATTTTCAGAAGAAAGACGTAGTCGTATTATTTCATCAAGGAACTCTTGTTTAACAAATTCAGCTATAGTTTCGTTCTTCTCGATTAATTGAATCAACGCAGTAAACTCCGTTGACTTTTTATTTTGCCTTTCCTTTAGAAGCTTTGCGATACGGTACCTTTCGTCTGTCCACGTTTTTACCGAATCACTTGGATTTCGTTCAATCTCCATCCGTTGTGCATGTTCTAGCTGATAAAGTGAAGTTTTTACATCTTCTTCCCGGAGACCATTCAATGAAATCGAAATGGCTTTCTTCTTCTCGACCATATCCGTTTTTTCCTTAACGGTTTCCAATGCAAGCCGCTCAAGCTTCACTTTTTGCTCATTGAGGATTCTTTGGAAGCTTTCAAAATGAAAATCCTCCCAGATCTCAATTGAATACCCGGCACTTTTAAATTCCTTTTCTTTTTGGCGAAGCTTGCTTTCAAGGCTCGTCCTGCTATTGTTTTTCTCTTCTTTTTTCCCTTCAAGATTGCTTCGCTTCGAGATTAATCCGACACGGTCTGAAGAAAGTATATCTTTCTCTTTCTTTAATTGAGCAACTGCTTTAACTGGAACAGAGAACGATCGCCAATTATCGTCCAATTGAAGCATTTCATTCTCAAGTTCAAGTTTACGTTCAGTTAAGCGCTCGAGTTCCGCTTGCTGTGATGCAATTTGAGTGCTCATATTGTTTCGTTCTTGCACAAGAGATTGATACATCTCAATCAGCCCTTTAGCCTCAACACCCAGTGTCTCAGTTAAGTCTAGAAAAAAAGATGAGTTACCGACATACTGTTCATCAAAAGACGGCAGCCGTACACTTTTATTTAAGTTTTGCAGAGTTGGCATTTGAAAGCTAACGCTTGAAGTCCATTTAATAAACTTTTCATTGAAATCATCCCGAATGCGTTTTACTTCTATCCATTCTTGTTGCGCGCGATTTAATTCAATTTCGGTCTTTTTGAATTCATCATCTAATTCCCCAAGATATACTTTGTTTCTGACGTACGTTTGACACTCTTTTAGCCATTCCTCCAAACGATGCTGCTCATCCTCCAAAAGCCTGATTGATTTAACATATTCATGCATTTGAATTTCGATAATCTTAGCTTCTTGAAGTAAAAGAACTTTCTCAGCTTTTTTATTATCAACGGTTTCTAGTGCTTCTTTATGTGTGTCCTTTAATTTGTCAATCTCCACTAGCTGCTCAATTGACGTCTTTCCAAGTAAAAAAAATTCAATTCTCTTAGATAACAACTCTTTTTCTCGGATGTAATTTTGAAGAAGCTCTATATCCCATGTAAGATTTTTGTGGTCCTCTTCTACGTTATTGATCCATTTTTTCCAGAGGTCATCATCCAGCCACATTTGATAACCTTCATCTTGGGGAACAAAGGCGCTATCAGTGTATTGCTTTAAACCTACCGTTTGAATCGGATAAGCAGATTGTTTGCCCATACGTTGGCGCGGAATAATAAAGACTGGCAATTCCATCCACTCATTACTGAAGAAAGAAAAATCGACGTTATCAAAATCCTCTTCCATAAGCAAAATACTAAATGGTAAGATTGGATTTCGATTCAATTCATTTTCCCTTTCATGATGTGGTAAAGCACCGAGAAAATCAGATCCAAGAAGACAACGGATGCCTTGCTCCAAAATCTTATCTCTTATACGTAGTAATTGATAATTAGGTATTCTACCGTTTATATTCTTACTTTCGTTCATTAACTCTAAATCCAGATCGCTTTTCCAAAGCAACCGCGCTTTATCATCCCGCTTAAGCTTTTGACTTTTGAGTTTAACATCTAGCGTGTGTTTTTGATACTCGAACCACTCCCGAGTAGGTGTTACTTCAATTACGTCTTCTCTAAAAGCAACCGAAATAGCACTAACGAGTTCTTCTTCTTGCTCAAGGCAAATCGCATACTCATCATCTAGATGCTCAATAAGCTGCATAAGATGCTCTGCGTCCTTTGATAAAGCACCGATCGTTTCTGAAAGGAAAGAGGTGATTCCTTCATGCTCTTTCTTATTTATATCTAAAACCGCTTGCTCTTTCTTCGCATACTCAAGCTCTAACTTTTTTTGTAGTAGAACATCGCTGGGAAATGACCGAATCTTTTCCCCAAAAACCTGAGCTAACTCATTTTGTTTATCATCGTGTTTCTGTAACGCTGCTTCCGTGGCTTTTTTAGCTTGTTCTAGCGTATTTTTATTAATCAATGCATTTTGTTTGCGATTATCAGCATCATCAATATCAGTTTGTTGACACTTTAGCAAGAAATGTGATTGGTTGACTGTGTATTGCCATGAAGGAAGGGTTGTCAGCTCCCAATTTTTTTCGAATTTTGCTTGCACATCATCAAGCTTAGCTGCGAGGTCATCCATATCAAGACTGGATTGCAAATTATGGATGACTTTTTCTGTTTCCGCGGCTTGTCCTGATAATTGATAATGTTCTTTGCTTAAGACGCCCACATTTAAAACATGAATATCCTTCTCCATCTGCGCAATGTCACTGCTCCATTGCTGAATTTGAGTATCCTGCGTCTTAATATCACGAACAACTTCCTGATGATTTTGAAGAATTGACATGTATTCAACGTTTTTGAGTTTCCAATCTGTCATTTTTTTGTCATGTTCAATTTCGGCATTCCGCTTTTCAACTTCTCTAATATGAAGTTCAAGCCGTTTATCCTCTTCATTGAGTACTTCACGAATGGCATAGCCTTTTTCCGCATGGGTTTCTGTGAGTTTTTCAACTCGAATCATTTCAACTATAGATTCAATTAACGGATCGAGCACCGTTTTTAGCACCCTTGCACCCTCGGAGATTTTAAGAATTCGCGGAAGCTCTTGCGCAATTTTCAATACCCCAAGGAAAGATTCCGCCAAATCCAATTTTTCTGTAGTTTGCACGGAAGCTTCTATCGTGCTGTTAATTGAAGGAATAATTAGCTTGTTGAACAATCCTTGGTTATCCGTAGCACCTTTAAAATACTCGGACATATCATTTTCATCAGCGTTTATTTTCAGCATCGATTTAATCGTGTTTTGCTGAATTCCGTACTCATTTAACAGCTCTATGTATCGTTGTTCTTCGCCCCTGTTAAAGTTCATAATTCGAGTGGGATATTTTTGTTTGATGATTCCCTTCCACACTTCTAAATCCGTCGCACGTTCCGCTTCCTCATTCCAAAGCGGCAACTTATCGATACCCACTTCCATATCGTCAACCGTATACTCTGACAAAAAGAGCATATAATCTAGCTCTACCGAAGAAGTCCCTTCTTTTTTTCTTTCTCTTACGACTTGACTAGGCGTTACAGAAATACCTGTAAGTAATCTTCGGTTTCTATCGAGTTCGAATTCAAGCGCAGTATGAAACGTGTACTTAATTAACTTTTGCTCTTTGTTCCAGAAGAAGTGCTCCACTTTATTCTTGCCATTTTTCCAATCCGTTAGAGGTGCTAGTGGTTGCATGGCAAGATGAAGCAATACCCCTTTGCCCCCACCATTTCGAAAGGGAATTGCAGCATTAGAGGGCATTAATGGATGACGCGGATTATTCGTTACGGTTGTAAAATCCATCCGTGTATCTCCATGACGAATAGTATCTCCGGCGTATCTTGGCCCCACAAATCTCCAACCAGTCAGTCTAGGTAACATTATGCAGTCTCCTCATCATTTTTTTCATCTTCAATCGTTTTAGCTTTCGCTTCTCGAATGAGCACTTGAATGACTTGATAACGTTCTAGTTCGGGTAAAATTTTCTCCATACGCTCATAAAGTTGTGGTTTAGGAAAAACTATGTAGCTGGTCTTGTGCGTTTTGCTAATGTAAATAAGTCCTTCACTTTCCAGCAGGCTCATTGCGGATTGTACATAGCCGAGTCTTGTTCGCTGATTTGCTGTAATCTTTTTGTTCGGGCGAAAATATTGCATATTGTTCCACTTCGCATGCATTTTTTTTACTGCGATTCCAAATTCCTTAGAAAACTCCTCTTTGGTCCCGTCGTCAATTTGTTTCCAATCATTTAGTATTTCCGTAACCATTGACTCTAATTGATAATAGCCAATGCCCTCTGTTTCTACGGAAAGTTTACCATTGTAACTAGACTCAATTTCGGAGAACAAAGTGTTTATGATGGTACAAATGATGTAAAAGTCGATTCTGTCATCGAATGACTTGGCATATCTTCTTGAATTTTTCATTTCGCTTAATGAAGTAGCGAAAATACAGCCCTCCGGCTCAGCGACCAAGTGAATGTGGTCACTAGTATCAATAATGGTGGTTCTCCATAGCCTTGCTAGCCTTTTTAGAGCAATTCGAACTTCTTCTTCTTCCTTGTAAGGCTGAACCCATTTATTGTTCATGGGTAGAAATCCATGTTTTAACAACTCGCCATATAAATGAATGGCCGATTCAAAATTTTTTTCATGTAACAACTTCTCTCCCCCTTCTTATGCGATATTGATAAAAATAGGTGATACTAGAATTTTGTTGTGAATTACAATTGTGTCGTCTTCAGTTGCTTCTACGTGAAGCGTTTTATTAACCAAAACTTCAAAGCGAGGGTACTTAGCAATTAATTTTTGGAACAAAATAATACGGTGATCTGACTCTTCTTGTGTGAGTGCTTCTTCTGTCAATGTAAGGCTTTCTTGTTCACTCATTTTGAAAAGAATCCAAATATCAAATGCCTCTCTGTATTTGAGCCATTCACTGAGTGACTCATCCGAGATCGAATCGTAGTGGAGAGTAGAAATTTCACCGTATTCGATTAACTCTTCAACCAACGGCATCCACAAATCAGTTATCTTATCCCAATTTAAATCCATTGGAACAATCGGTTCTTGTGGATCATCTTCATAGTCAAATTCTATTTCCTGAAGGAGTATAGTTTGCTCCATTGCTATCCACTCAAGTGGAAACATGAAGGGCTTTTGAGGAGAAAAAATAGAACTTGCTATGTAATACAATGCTTCAGGGTGAATGAAGCCAACTTGTTTTGCACTCCGCCATAATGAATCTTTAAATGTTTTTTTTGGAGGAGCCCAAAACAATGATGCAAAATGATTACTACGATAATCAAAATCAATCCGTATGTTGCTGATGACAAGTTTCGCGAGATAATCATGAGACCTGCTTGTCCGGTGGATGCGTTGACGAATTTTATTTATTTCCTTTTTCTTATCTTCGTCATTGGTATTGTTTGATTTGTCTAAGGTAGACACCAGTCTCCCGAAACCATTTTTTTCTTCTACAAACTGTTTTTCGATATCATTGAGGCTCTTGTTCCACCGCTCATTATGTTCTTTAATCGCTTTACGGGGGTCTCTTCGAAGTTGTTTATGATGCTCTTTTTCTTCATTAATTAACTTACGTACTTTCACGTCAAGTTTATCGAGTGTCGCCCGGGCCTCCTTGAGATTACCATTTCTAATCATCATTTCAGCAATCAACTGTGCAACCGTTACGTCGAATGCATTTTCAAATTCTCGGTTAGAGACAACAATGCTTAGAGCTTCATCGCTAAGTTTATAGACTTCAATACCATTTTCGAAATCACTTGTGTCATGGTCTATCGTGAGGTATTGATATCTTTGTTTCTCCCATGTACCATTTAACTCATCATAAAACTCGCTTTCAAATGAGAATCGGTCATAGCTTTTATTTTTGCTCCACATCAAATCTTCAATAACTTTTTCAGCTTGTTCTTCCGTAGCTTGAAATCTGAGACCACAAGCTTCTTGAGCAATTGTTACTAAGTCAGCGTATGCGCGGCTTTGAGAATCATTAATCTCCCTCGAGAACACTTCTTGCAAGATGACGTATTTGATAGCCCCCAAAAATGGTGTGTGCTCGCCTAAGTCGATGCCACGAGAGAGTGCCCATATGTGGTTAAGATGCTTTAACTTATCACCTAAACCATAAAGCGTGTCGTTAGAGAGCAATTTAATCACCACCCACTGTAGAGGATTCTAAAATAGCCTCAAGGTTAAATACTTCTTGGGCAACACGCTCGTGTCTTATTTTGAGCATAAGAATACGTTCAATCGCTTCTTCACTTTTAATTTCGGAAATGAACGTAGCGAACTGTCTGTCATTTATTTTTTGTTCGGTTAGAATAGGTGCCTTTGCGTGGAAACCATATTTGAGCATCCATTCATACATAGAATCGGATTGAACAATATTGTAATCGTAAGGACTATATACGCGTTTGAATTCTGTGTAAATCTTGTAACCCTCGGGGTCTACGTCTCCCACGTAGCGGACAGTAATATTTGATGGTTTGCAGTCAAGTTCAATGATGTATTCAAAATTTCCTAATATTTGAAATCCTGCTCCGAAAATAATTAAATCGGGCTCTGGTCCAAAACACCACGGTATGTTCTCATATAGCATTCGTTTGCACGTGTCATACGCTGAGAGTCCTTCCAAAACAAGTACCTCTTTAACCTCACTACTTCGGGGGTTGTTATAGTAGATAAATGGTTCCCTGAGTGTATATGCTACCAAGTGATTCAGATTTATATTTAATCGCTTTAAAAACACTTTTCCCGTTTCGCTTCCAAGCCACTTTTCTTTTGTTTCGGTCTCCACCCAAGGAGACAAACCAGAGAAAATTTGTAGTGATCGCTGTTCTCTTGAAATTGGAACTCTAAGGTGTCGCGTTTGAAGGAATTTATGAATACACTTTATTTTTGCCCATACATCACTAGTCTGGAGCTTAGGGTTTTTTATATAAAAAGTGAGGTCAATTAAATCTGATACCTCTAAGATTTGGTTATAACTCCACTCTTCGGCAGGCTGTGCTGCACGAAGCCAATACCATTCGCACAAGTTCGAGGAGCCAATATTTATAGCTTTCGCGGTAGTGGGTTTAATTAAAATGCCTGTTGCCATGAATTGCTGAATACATAAAGAAAACCTCTTGCTACCACCTACCTCGTCATATTGTTTCAAGTTATTAAAATTTTGGATGACCTTCTTTTCAAGCTGCAATGTATTAAATTTCTTTCTTTCACCTGACTTAATACGGTTTAGGAATTGGGATATGAGTTCATTCACTACTGCTTCTATTTCCTGCAAGCTATTCACCACTTTTCTTGCTACTATATTAACTATGATTTCCTTTAAGAGATTTTATAAACATATGATAGAGTAGAGAACTAAAATTTTATCGAAGGGCGAAAGCCCTCTTTTTAATTCTCTAGCTCTGGCAACAAGCTATAACATCAAGGAATCATGCCACGTCGCTGAACTGACCGAAAAGGACAAGAAAGAGTCGAGTATTATTCCTAGTCCTTTTCAGGGTTAATATTTATAGGGCTTAATCTCAGGAACACTCGTTTGGCTATGCACAAAAACGTAAAAAGCCCACCAAAATTCTGGTGGGCTTACAATATTGCTCATAACAAAAAAAGTCCAAGGCTGCCGCCGTTTTATTGAGCTAAGGGTTCCGATAGTCACCCATGTCGCCAACGCGACACAACAGATTATGGAAGTAATTTCGTTCTTCCATGGGAGCTTAATAACCGATATAAGTTCTGTTCCAAATCCGCAGACAATATATAATTCTTGTCCTCAGATAGTTTTTAACACCTAAGCATCCATCACCGATAGGATCTGACATAGTACTCTAAATCTAGACTATCCCTAAAGATCTTTTCTTTTGTTTTCTTAATTCTTCAAACTCCGACCATGTCATTTCATGATTTTTAATCATGTCCACAATAACTTTGCCTATATAAATCTGAACTTCCAACATTACTTGCTTTACTTCCATCTCATCACCTAATATGTCTTCTAAATCATCGCCAATATGTACAATCCTTGTTCGATACCCAATGTGTTTACCAGTCTCATCTTTTTTTCCCGTCAGTTCATTGAATCTTTCTTTCAAATTTAGATAATGGTTATAGTCTGTTGCGATATGAGGAGTAATTTGTTTTCTAACATTTTCAAATTTTTCAAAATCGTCCGGGTATGCTAAAAATTCGAGCAAAGTCATGGCCTTGACGAATTGCGTGGTAGGATTGTTAGTTTCCAAAAAGGTTGTATGCATCGCAAGGGCCGTTTTTACAATTGTGCCTACTTCACCACTTGTACTAAGTATAGCTTCACATTCCTCACGAATTGATTCAGTTTCATTCAAACCTAGCTCTAAGCCAATACCTTTGACTACTGTATGAGTGATAACTGATCCAGCGATAATATAGCTCTCATAATCGTCAATGTTAAATAGCAAAGCACTCGAAAATCCATTTGATCCATTCCAAGTTCCCACAGTTCCCGGCAATGTATCTATTAGATCAGCTCTGCAAAGATAAAACTTTAATAAATCCATTGCTTTCTCAGCTTCGCGTGTAAGGACTCGTAGTATTTTTTTATCGTAATCATGAGTAGTTGCTTCAAGGAATTCATCCCAATTTAAATTGTTCACAGTGAATGCAAGCAATGGATTTGTCTTGAACATATCGGGGCCTGCACCAGTTATTGCAGTCGCGGCTTCGCGTAGTGCCTCATTTCCGAAGTTTAGTATCATCCAGTCATCGTCGTTTATTTCCCCGTTTTCGATTAATGTTAGGGAATTGTTATCCACAGGCCTTAGGGCATTAATGTCAACTTCACCGATTGGGTAAAACCTATACTTTCCAATTTCGCACTCATCTTCTATTAAAATCCTAGATAAAGGCATAACTATAAGATGGCCACCATGTCTTAATTCATTGCTAAATTCCTCAACGAGATTCACCATGTGTTATCTCCCCCTCCAGACGAAACGCCTCGTCAGTCCAATACTTTATTTTTCCGAGTCTTAGATTTTATTTTCTTTTGACAACTGCAAAGCGCTTCCTGGCGTCGTTTGTAGCCATGGGTTCGCTTATCCATACCTTCCGTCATACCGTTGATGCCGGAGTTCAAAGAACTCAGCAACGCAAAATCCATCGGGATAAAGGAGTGTCCGTCCGACCAACCCATTGTCAGCATGCGGAATCCTTTGTAATATGCACCTGTTGCATGATCTCTGAAACGTGCCAGCATCTCGACAGCCTTGCTTCGATTCCGTTCGAACATCGAATCATCAAAGATAAAAGCGGTCTCCCGTCTTTCCGAGGTCAGCCTCTCGACTCGCTGTACCGTATCGCTGCTCAGCGACAACAGAAACCGTCGCCATGCGTATCCGCCGTGATTAAGAAACCGGTAGACCGCATCTTTGCCGGGGAAAGACTCTTGTTTGACGCTCTCCAGCAAACGAAACCAGTTCTTCTGATGAAACAATAGGGTGAAAATGATCCGAAATAAATAGGCACAGGTAAATCCGAACTTCTTCTTGAAACCTGCGCCATTCAAGTGTTTGAGAATGTTTAGTTCCATAAATGCGGCTTTAATTTCTTTAGGCAGTTGATCGAGAGACTGCTTTTGTTCTATCATAGAGAGGACACCTCTTCTGTGTGGTAGTGATTGCTGGACACTCTCACTTTACCAAACAGAGCGGTGTTTTTCTATGTTGTCAAGCTACGATATAATCCGGTTTAAATCTAGGCTGCTCGGGCAGTTAAGCTGATTTTTTTGGTGCGAAAGTTGAGTTCCTAACATTATCAACTTGATTTATTCGGATATCTTCTTACTCGTTTAAACCTTTCTCCAATCGCAGATATATTAGTATACTTCTAAATAGAAAAAGTCCCGATGATATCTAACCATCATCGGGACATACAAGGATCTTAATTTTTCAAAATAGACGGTTACCAACATTAAACCACAGTTACTAACTATATTTAATAGTTACCAACAATAATGTTCAGTTACCAACTTTAATGTCTCTGAACAAAAACCTCTATACCTCTAACCGCCCTACTCCACCGTCACGCTCTTCGCCAAGTTCCGCGGCTTGTCGACATCATTGCCGCGGGCCAGCGACGCGTAATACGCGAGCAACTGCAGTGGCACAACAGACAGCGCTGGAGTCAGCAGCGGAAGCGTTGCCGGGATCGCGAACGTACGGTCGACGACCTTGGCAAGCTCGGCGTCGCCTTCGGCATGGATGCCGAATACGTGAGCGCCGCGCGCTTTAACTTCCTTGATGTTGCTGACCGTTTTCTCGAAGAGTTCGTCCTGGGTCGCCAAAGCGATTACCGGGATGCCTTCCTCAATCAGCGCTAAGGTTCCATGCTTGAGCTCACCAGCAGCATACGCCTCGGAGTGAATGTAAGAAATTTCCTTCAACTTCAAGGAGCCTTCCAAAGCCACGGCATAATCCAACCCGCGGCCTATGAAGAACAGATTGTCATGCGTCGACACTTGCTCGGCAATCGCCCTGATCGTATCGGCTTGAGCCAAAATACTTTCGACCTTTTCCGGCAGTTGCTGCAAGCCTGCAACAACCTCGGCAATATAAGCCTCGTCCACCGTGCCGAGCGTCTGGGCCAAGTACAGCCCGAGCAGGTAAAAGGCAATCAATTGCGAAGTATACGCCTTTGTGGAGGCTACAGCAATCTCGGGACCGGCCCATGTAACGATCACATCGTCCGCTTCCCGGGCAACGGAACTGCCGACCACGTTCGTTATAGCTAACACCCGCGCGCCGCAGCGTTTTGCTTCACGGAGTGCGGCCAACGTGTCTGCCGTCTCACCGGATTGGCTCACGACGATGACAAGCGTCTCCGGTGTAATAATTGGGGCGCGGTAGCGGTATTCCGAAGCGACATCGGTTTCTACCGGAATCCGTGCCAGCTTCTCGATCACCGATTTTCCGACAAGACCCGCATGATAAGCCGTACCGCAAGCCACGATGTGAACTTGTCGAATGGCGCGGATCTGCTCCGGCGTCATGCCTATTTCGTTCAATACGACCTTTTCACCGCTTGCATCCAAGCGGGTGCCCATCGTATCACGATAAGCCTTCGGCTGCTCATGGATTTCTTTCAGCATGAAATGATCGAATCCGGCTTTTTCCGCCGTCACGATATCCCAATCGACATGGAATAATTCCCGGGAAATAAAATTCCCCTCCAATGTCATTAATTCGACACCGTCACGCGTCAAAGCGGCCATCTCACCGTCGTTCAAAATATACACGTTTCGCGTATATTCGAGGATCGCCGGAATGTCCGAGCCGATAAAGTTCTCGCCTTCGCCGACACCGATAATGAGCGGGCTGGACAACCGAACCGCAACGAGCTTATCCGGCTCGTATTCGGTCAATACGCCCAACGCGAATGCGCCCTTCATGCGCGAAACCGCCTTCTGTACCGCTTTCACGATATCGCCTTCGTACAAGCTTGCGATTAAGTGGGAAATGACTTCCGTATCCGTCTCCGAAACGAATACATGACCTTGCGCGATCAATTCTTCCTTCAGCGAAATATAATTCTCAATAATGCCGTTGTGTACGACGGAAAATTTAAACGAATTATCCGTATGCGGATGCGAATTCTCATCCGACGGTTTGCCGTGCGTCGCCCAGCGCGTATGACCGATCCCGATCGTTCCGCTGAGCGGCTTCTCGCCAAGCTTCGATTCCAATACGGCCAAACGGCCTTTCGACTTCTTCACCTGCAGACCATTGGTCGTATACACGGCTACGCCAGCCGAGTCGTACCCTCGGTACTCCAGTTTTTTCAAGCCGTCAATCAATATATCTTGGGAATTCCGTTTTCCCACATAACCGACGATACCGCACATATGTTCAGGACCTCCTGATTGTCAAAGAAAGTAAAATTCCACATGATCCCGTCAAAAGCTTTGTCGGTCCGGTCGCCCGGACGTTTTCAGTTTTGACGATACGGCTGGATCGATGGCCGGAAGGTCCCCGCCGAATTGTTTCGAACACCTTCACCTCGTCAACTGAATGCCAACCTGAGATACCCGCTTCCTGCGTTGTCTAAGAGATAGTGGAGTCCATACCCACCGCTTCCGCGGCGACGGACCCTGTGACCGAATGCGCAGAAAATCAAGCAGCCCCGGATAAGTCATCCAGCCCTGGCGCTTGTCTTGCTAAGTAACCCCGCCCCACCTTTCTGCTCAGAGTAAGATTCTATACCAATCTTATTCATTTTGACCCGAAAGCGCAACCTCTATTTTCATCGGCTTTCATTTCCGCATAACACAAAGCGAAGATCCCGGCTGCCTTTCCGGCGTCCGGGATCTTGGATTCCGCGTCACCGAGAGCAGCCGCGCAACGTTCTTTCTCCCACGTTAACCCGGTTACACCAGCTCTCGCTGGATCACATCGGCGATCTGCTGCACATAAGCTTCGACCTGGTCTTTGTCCGGTCCTTCGGCCATGACGCGGATCAGCGATTCCGTACCGGAAGGACGCACCAATACCCGGCCATTGTCGCCCAGCTCGTCCTCGACTTGACGAATAACGGCTTCGACAGCAGGATTGTTGTTGAGTTTGCTTTTATCTGCCACACGCACATTCACGAGCGTTTGCGGATATTTGCGCATGATGCCCTTCATCTCGCTCAGGCTTTTTCCGGCTTCCACCAGCGTATCCACAAGCTGAAGCGCCGTAAGAATGCCGTCCCCCGTCGTAATGTGGTCGAGGAAAATAACATGGCCGGACTGTTCGCCGCCCAGATTGTATCCGCCTTTGCGCATTTCTTCCATCACGTAGCGGTCGCCTACCGCGGTCTTCGCCGCCTTTAGACCTACCGCTTCGATGCCTTTGAAGAACCCGATATTGCTCATGACGGTCGTCACGATCGTCGAGCCGCGCAGCTTGCCGGCCTGATTCAACGCATGACCGCAGATGCTTAGGATGAAATCGCCATCCACTTCTTCGCCGTTCTCGTCAATCGCAATCAGGCGGTCCGCATCCCCGTCGAAAGCAAGCCCGATATGCGCCTGCTTCTCAACCACCAGCTTCCGCAGATCTTCGGGATGCGTCGAACCGCAATGGTCGTTGATATTGCGTCCGTTCGGCTCCGCCCCCATCGTAATCACTTCCGCACCGAGCGCTTCAAACACTTTAGGCGCCAGCTCGTAAGCCGCGCCGTTGGCGCAATCCAATGCGATACGATAGCCCTTGAAAGAAGAGGTTACCGTCGATTGAATATAGTTCAAATATTGGAATTTCGCTTCTTCATTGTCGATTACATTGCCGATAGCTCCGCCGGTCGGCCGCGGCAGCTCGTCGTTTGCCGCATCCATCAGCCGCTCGATCTCGAGCTCCGTCTCATCGGACAGCTTGAAGCCGTCCGCGCCAAAAAACTTGATTCCGTTATCCTCCACCGGATTGTGGCTGGCCGAAATCATGACACCGGCGTCCGCCTTCAGCTCGCGTGTCAAATAAGCCACGCCGGGTGTGCTCAGCACGCCGAGCCGGATAACATTGGCGCCGATAGACAGCAGACCTGCGACCAGCGCCGCCTCCAGCATCGGACCGGACACTCGCGTATCGCGGCCGATGACGACATTCGGCTTTTCCACTTTACCTGCCAAGACATAGCCGCCGCAGCGGCCGATTTTGTACGCAAGCTCCGGGGTTAACCCTTGGTTCGCAACTCCGCGGACACCGTCCGTACCAAAATATTTCCCCATCGAATCTCTCTCCCCTTGCAGTGCCTTATGTCGAAAAACTACTTCCCATTATCACCGATTCGTCTCAAACGGTCAAATCTTGCCCATCCTAGGGCGCGGCAGGAGGGGTAGTAGGCGGCGTTTCCGGCGGCTTGCCTGGCTTCGCGCCGATCTCTACCGTCGCTTTGAAATCCTGCTGCGGCCCCTTCTTCACGAACGTCGGCAAGTTCCAGGTCACCGGCACCTCATGCTTGCCGGGTGGCAAATTGCTCACATCGAGAATTCCCTGAACATCCTGCGGCTTCAGCTTGTCAATCAGCTCCTGCGCGCCTTCAACGGTCAAGTTCAGCTGCCCCGACTCCGGTAGCACGACTTTCGTATCAAAACCGTCGTTTTGCCCGATGATCGACAGCGGGATCGCCTCCAGCGTCTTCGTTACCGACGGCACGATCGTGACCGTCACCGTCACTTTATCCGGGTCAAGCTGCTTGACGTTATTTCGCGGTGGAATAGGTAGAATGAACTCCTTACCTTCTTTCAGATCGCCCAGATTCACCTGCGGTCCTTCGTAAAATTCCAACCGATCCAGCACGTTCTGCGGGCCGAATACCGTGACTTTATCCGTGCTCTGCCGGACGGAAGCTACGGCGTAGCCCCGAGGCGGTTCGCCCACGAGCTTTACCTGGAGCGGTACGAGCGTGAACGGGCTGGTGATAGGCACTTCGACCTCTACCACGGCCGGATTGATCACGGCGGTCTCAATCGGCTTGCCGTCCTTGTTATAGGCCACCAGTTTCACCTTGCTGGAAACCGCCGATTGCGCTTTCTCTACATTCACGTCCGCGCGAACCGATTCCACCTCATCGTAGATGCGGCTTGGGACGGATACGGTGACCTGCTTCGGCTTCGCGACCGGCTGCCCGGCTTTCAGCCCGACAGCGGGGATTCCCGTCACGTTGACGGTAACCGGCATCGATTTATTTTTCTTATCGTCGATCACGACCCGGACATTGGCCGGCGTTGCCTTCACGGTCACATCCGACGGAAAGCCTACCGGAGTGACCGGAAGCAGATACTCCCCTTTACCTACCTTGGTCAAATCCAGCTCCACCGAATAGGCTCCTGAGTTCATGACCTTTTTCATGGCGGAATCCCTACCCGTTAGGCTTAGCGTCACCTGAGCAGGATCGATCTGCACGACATAAAACTGGTCCGTATCATACTTCGGCGTCACCGCGACGTTCCCGATTTTTTCCTCCAAAATACCTTTGCCAGTCGTTCCCGCGATCGGAGCGTTGCCCGCACGGACGACCGCCCACAGCATGATTCCTATAATCAGCGCAATAACCTTTACGACGTTCGTGTTGCGCAGCCATTGATCCATTTCTACCGTCGCCTCCATTTCCAAATGGAGCGTTTTTCCTTCGTCTTCGCTTTCGGCTTCAATTCCTCGAACAGCTTGGCCAACAAGACATCCTCTTTCACATCCCGCAAAATATGTCCGTTCATCGCGAGCGAGATAGCTCCCGTCTCCTCAGACACAATAACGCACATTGCATCCGATACCTCGCTCATGCCGATCGCCGCCCGGTGCCTCGTCCCAAGCTCCTTGCTGATAAAAGGATTTTCGGACAGCGGCAAATAGCAGCCTGCCGCCATCAGCTGATGCTTCCTTAAAATAACCGCTCCGTCATGAAGCGGTGTGTTCGGCACAAAGATGTTAATCAGCAGCTCCGAGCTGATGTGCGATTCGATCGGAATGCCCGACTCGATATAGTCGGTAAGTCCCGTATCCCGTTCGAACACGATCAACGCTCCGATTTTTCGCCGGGCCATATAGCTGACGGCCTTCAGCACCTCGTTGATCCGGCGGTTCACTTCCGTATCTTCCTCGACATTCGTCCGGCTGAACAACTTGCCGCGGCCAAGCTGCTCTAACGCTCGCCGCAGCTCCGGCTGAAAGATGATGATGACCCCGACGAGCCCGAAGGTGAACATTTGATTCATCATCCACTGCAGCGTGTTCAGATTAAACCACGAGCTGAGCGCCCAGGTGACGACAACGACCAAAATGCCTTTGAGCAATTGGATGGCACGGGTTCCCCGGACCACCAAAATCAATTTGTAAATGACATAGCTGACAATCAATATATCGATAATATCTTTAATGTCGATTTCTGTAATCCAATCCATCGCGTTGCCCCCAAGCCTACCTCCGTCATATCGGTTCCCCTGTAGTGTTCCCCTTCCTTAGATCATACCATATTTGCAACAAAAAACCCTCCCTTTATACCACGCGTAAGGGAGGATTTTAAAAATTTGGGCCACTTGGCCTATTTCATCCCCGAAATAGTCCCCGCCCACTGATTCATTTTGTACCAAAGCCAGCTGAAGGCCTGGTCAATTTGTTGAATATGCCCGGAAATATGCGCCGTAGAGGCCAGTCGAACCGATCCGTCAATCACCGTAATATTGCCCGCAATGTCGCCGTCCACCTGCAGCTTTCCGTTCTCTACCGTTAAATCCCCTGCCACTTTGCTGCCTGCCGGCACATAAACCGTATCCCCTTTAATAACGACCGACTGCAGGTCATTTCCCTTCACGAGCAATTCGCGATCATCGTTCCATGAGGAAACGAGGGTCGAGAGCATCACAAGAAAAAAGACCGCCGCCACCGAGGCCGCCGGATGCTTACGGATCCACCGGTACCATGGATTTTGCCGTTTGACCGGTGGCAGCGCCTGCATGATCCGCTCCGTCAAGCCTTCAGGAACCTTCTGCGGCGGCCAAGCATGAATCAGCGCTTCCACTTTCTCAAACTGCTGCAGGCGCTTGCGGCAATCCGGGCAAACAAGCAAATGCTCTTTGAGCACCACCGCTTCCCTTCCTTCCAAGCTCCCGTCCAAATATTCATGCAGCAAAGGGAGGGCTTCCTCACAATTCATCCTGAGCCACTCCTTTCCTCTGTCCATTAAATCAGATTGTGTCATACAATACGTTTGACGCCGAGAGATGTTTCAAAAAACAACTATAAAACCTGCTCTATTTTTTTACGCAAAAATTCCCTGCCCCGGTGCAATCTGGTTTTGATCGTCGTTACCGGCATCGACAGTACATCGCTAATCTCCTGAAGCGACAAGTCCTGGAGATAACGTAAAATCACGACCGCCCGGTATTTCTCCGGCAGCGACTTGATCGATTCGCGAATCTGCTCCTGCGTCTCCGACAGCACCACCTGATTGTCCGGCGTTTCTTCACGGCTTGGCAGGGTGGAATACCAGTCGCTTCCTTCCCCGTCGCTCATCTCGGCATCCAGCGAATAGTTGATCTTCCGCTTGCGAAGCCGGTCAATGGACAGGTTCGTCCCGATTCGGTATATCCACGTCGAAAACTTCTGCTGCTCGTCATAACGGTCCAAATTCGTATACACCCGCAAAAACGTCTCCTGCACGATCTCCTCCGCCTCATGACGGTTATGCAGCATACGATAGGCGAGATGGTAAATTTTATCCTTGTACAGCTCCACCAATTCGGCAAAAGCCGCTCGATCCCCGCTCCGGGCGAGCTTGGCGAGCCGGGTATCCATTTGATTCACCGACCTACCTCCAACCTCCGAGCTTGGACCCGCTTGCTTGCCAAACGGTCAAATTCGGATTCTTCCGGACAACGCCTGACCTTTCTTCGATCACCGTTCCGTCTACTAGTAAAAGCATACCAAACGACTGCACCGCCTGTACAGTCTCTTGCAAAAGAAATTGTGCGCGGGTCCCCCTCCGTATTCGCTCTTTAGCAGATTCACCATTCTGCGATTTAGTAGTAAATTTTTGCGATAAACGACGGCACTTGGCTTCGGCGCATCCACCGTTTCTCTTCTTAGGTTGCGCAAGGAGAAGTCCGGCATACCTGTGAAATCAAACATAAGAAAAACCGGGCCGCTCGGCATAAGCCAAGCTCCCCGGCTTTCGGTTTGCAGGTTGACAAGCATCAGCCCGTATTGCGAAGTCCAGCGGCAATTCCGTTAATCGTAAGAAGTACTTCGCGGAGCAGGAGCGAATCGTCGCCTCCTTGCTCACGCAGAGGGCGAAGCTCCGACAGAAGCTGAACCTGCATATAGCTCAGCGGATCGACGTACGGATTGCGCAAACGGATCGATTCTTGAATGACCGGGACGTTGTCCAAAATTTCCTGTTGGCCCGTAATTTTCAGAATCAGGTCCGACGTCCGTTCATACTCTTCTTCGATCATATGGATGATCCGTTCGGCAATCGTCCGATCCTCGATCATGCTGCCGTACTCTTTCGCAATCAGCAGATCGGCCTTCGCGAGCGCCATCTGCAAGTTGTCAATGAGCGAACGGAAGAACGCCCAGTTGTTGTACATCTCCTGCAAGATACGCAGGTTTTCCGGATTCCCTTGGTAGAAGCTGTACAGCCCGTAACCCGAAGCATACCAAGCGGGCAGCAAATAACGGCTTTGCGTCCAAGCAAACACCCACGGGATCGCCCGGAGGTCTTCGAAACGGTCGCTATTCTTCCGCTTGGACGGACGGGAGCCGATATTGAGTTCCCCGATCTCCGGCAGCGGCGTGGACTGCTTGAAGAAGGTCAGGAAGTCCGGATCGCGGAAAATCAGATCCTGGTACTTCTGCTGAGCTTGCTCGGAAATGTCGAGCATAATCGTTTCCCAGCCCGGCTTGGAAGGGTCTGCCTGCGGGTTGCGTGCCCACAGCGCGCTTTTGATCAGCGCGGATGTCGCTTGCTCCAAGCTCCGGTAAGCGATCCCCTTCATGGAATAACGGGAGGAAAGCACTTCGCCTTGCTCTGTGATTTTGATCCCGCCACCTACCGTATCGGCCGGTTGAGCCAAGATGCTCCGGTTGAGCGGCATGCCTCCGCGGCCAAGCGCACCTCCGCGGCCGTGGAAAAACTTCAGCTTTACGTCGAACGGCTTCGCCGCCGCCGTAATGCTGCGCAGCGCGACCCGCAGCTCCCAGTTGGCGGTAATCACACCGCCGTCTTTGTTACTGTCGGAATAGCCGAGCATAATTTCCTGAAGATGATTCGCGCTGTTCAGGCTGTTCCGGTAAGCGGGAATTTGGAACAACGTCGTCATAATCTCCGGGGCCGCATGCAAGTCGTCAATCGTCTCGAAGAGCGGGACGGATTGCAGCGTACAGGTGATGGAACCGTCCGGTTCGTGCAAATACAAGCCCGCTTCTTTTCCGAATACAAGCACCTCAAGCAGGTCGCTGGCTCCTTGCGTCATACTGATCAGATAGCTTGTGATACAGCTTCTGCCGAACTCCTGTTGTGCCTTTTGGATGACGCGATACACGTCCAGACATTCCTGCGTAGACTCGGAATAATGCAGGTAAGGCGAAGTAATCGGCCGCGGATCGTTCAAAATATCGGTCAACAGCTTGATCTTTTGCTCCTCTGGAAGCGCACCGTAATCGGAACAAATGCTCATCTTAGCCAAAATCTCCGTCATCGCGGCTTCGTGCTCTTTACTATGCTGTCTGACGTCCAGCGAAGCCAGATGGAAGCCGAACAACTCCACCTGACGAATCATCTTTTGCACATAGGCATCGGCGATGTAATCGGCATAATGATTGCGCAAGCTGCGCTCAATAGTCAGCAAATCTTCCTTGAATTGCTGAGGATTATTGTATTTTTTGCCTTCCGGCACGTTCGGTTTGGCCGTATTGCGAATTTTCTCGACCATATACCGGACTTTGATGCGGTAGGGCTCTTTTTCGTTAGGCCATACTTGGTCGGACGGCAGTTCGACCATATCCCGGTCGTGCTGGTTCGAATCCAGCAGCTCCTGCGTCACTTCAACGATATTTTTGCTAAAGCTCATATGCTTCAGCAAATCCGTCAGCAGCTCCTCGTACTTCTGCAGTGCGAGCTCCCGGTGCATGCTAAGTGTCTCCCACGTTACGTTGGAGGTCACCGAAGGGTTCCCGTCGCGGTCGCCCCCAATCCACGATCCGAATTTCAGGAACGTCGGTACATGCCAGGACTGCTCCGGGTAGTACTTATGCAGACATCGTTCCAGCTCCTGATACACTTGAGGGAGCACGTCGAACAACGTCTCATCAAAATAATACAGTCCATTTTTAACCTCATCGCCGACGGTCGGCTTCCGGTCGCGCAGCTCGTCCGTCTGCCAGAGGGTGATGACCTCGCCCAGAAGCTTCTCACGCAGCTGCTCGCGTTCACGGAACGTCAAGCTCGGGTTGTCCAGCTCCATCACGTCAGCCGCAATCCGCTGATGAATATCGAGCACCGCACGGCGGGTCGCTTCCGTCGGATGCGCCGTCATCACGAGCTCCAGCGAGATGCCCTCGATCATATCCCGGACCTCTTCCGCAGGCGTACCAAGCGTTTTTAGCTTGCGGACCACGTCCTCGATCGAGCCCGGCTGCACGTTTTCTCCTGCGGTACGCTCATAATCGCGTTTGCGCCGAATCCGGTGATTCTGCTCGGCAATGTTGATCAATTGAAAATAAACGGCAAACGCACGGATAACCTGATGGCGAATCTCCGGAGCCAAACCGTTTATCGTATCCTTAAAATCCGCATACATTTCCGGCGTAAACTCGGCGCGCAGCGATTTACTCATCTCTCTTATCTTCTCTACGATGGTAAACAGTGTATTGCCGCCCTGGTGAACCAGCACCTCACCCAAAATATGCCCCAAAAACCGAACATCGCGGCGAAGCAAATTGTTGGATGTATTTTTGTTGATCAAACTGACAGAATCCGACATGGTTCTCCTCCATCTCTAAGCCAAGATCATAACCCCTATTTTAGCACAACCTTAAGCAACCATGTAGTCCATTTATGCGGTAAAGCGAAAAAAACCTTTGTAAATTTATAGGATTGATCGTATAGAAACTATGTGAGCATCAATCGGGGAAGCAACCCAGAGGAAAAAGCGAGGCTTGTATCGGAAAAGCAAATATAGCGGCGACGTATGCTTCCCGTTTAGAAGTCTCGTCGTTTGCAAGTTACGGGTTGTAGCTTGTAATCAACCTTCCGGCTGTCAAGTCCATACTATTAAACGCTAAAAGCAGATAACCCCGATCAGTATTATAAACGATCATAACAAAACTACAGCGCGGTCGCAATATTTTAACGAAAAGTATCGGCTAACAAAATCTGGCGAGATATCGCCCCCGGATCTCCTTATAACCGCCAACCGGAACGCTTGCATCGTCGGAGAAGTGTGGAACGATTCAATGAAATGGCTGCTGAGTGCTGGATCTCTGCTTCGAGGATAAATTGGGTTACGAATACAATAAAAAACCGTGCTTAAGCGATAAGCTCTAGCACGGTTTTTACCGATAAGCGGGTGATGGGAATCGAACCCACGCTACCAGCTTGGAAGGCTGGAGTTCTACCATTGAACTACACCCGCAAAAGAAGAAAAATTGATGGTCGGGACGACACGATTTGAACATGCGACCCCCTGGTCCCAAACCAGGTGCTCTACCAAGCTGAGCTACGTCCCGAAATGTTAAGCTATTATGTGAAGTGGCGTGCCCTGAGAGATTCGAACTCCCGACCTTTTGATTCGTAGTCAAACGCTCTATCCGGCTGAGCTAAGGGCACATAATTTTTTCAAGAAATGGAGCGGAAGACGGGATTCGAACCCGCGACCCTCGCCTTGGCAAGGCGATGCTCTACCCCTGAGCCACTTCCGCAAAGATGGTGCGCGTAGAGGGACTTGAACCCCCACGGTCTCCCGCCAGATCCTAAGTCTGGTGCGTCTGCCAATTCCGCCATACGCGCCTATACTGCAACGATTCAAAGCATACTCTCCGCAACTATGAAGAAAGTGAGCCATGTAGGACTCGAACCTACGACACCCTGATTAAAAGTCAGGTGCTCTACCAACTGAGCTAATGGCTCATGCATGGCTGGGGATCTAGGATTCGAACCTAGGCATGACGGAGTCAAAGTCCGTTGCCTTACCGCTTGGCTAATCCCCAATAAAGTGTTGTTGCTGGTGCCGCCGAGAGGACTTGAACCCCCAACCTACTGATTACAAGTCAGTTGCTCTACCAATTGAGCTACAGCGGCATGATGGAGGCTGACGGGATCGAACCGCCGACCCTCTGCTTGTAAGGCAGATGCTCTCCCAGCTGAGCTAAGCCTCCAGCAGAACAATGACCCGTAGGGGATTCGAACCCCTGTTACCTCCGTGAAAGGGAGGTGTCTTAACCCCTTGACCAACGGGCCGGAATGGAGCTTCCAACCGGAATCGAACCGGTGACCTCATCCTTACCATGGATGCACTCTACCTACTGAGCTATGGAAGCATATGGCTCCCCGAACAGGACTCGAACCTGTGACAACTCGATTAACAGTCGAGTGCTCTACCAACTGAGCTATCAGGGAACGTTAACGGTCGTGGAGTATGAAGTGTCGAATCATATCCGCTTGGCGACGTCCTACTCTCCCAGGACCCTGCGGTCCAAGTACCATCGGCGCTGGAAGGCTTAACGGTCGTGTTCGGGATGGGTACGCGTGGTTCCCTTCCGCCATCATCACCAAACGGATGTCGATGTTTCTGCCACGAAACATCTTTTACTTTTCTCAAGGCGACTTGCACCCTGAAAACTGGACCGAAACAAAGCGTAAAGCGAATG
>NZ_FMTT01000021.1 GCF_900100345.1 Paenibacillus tianmuensis
GCTTTATTTATCAAGGGTCCATGGCCAATTTTACTCTGCGAAGTTTGAGATATTGACTCCCAGCCGGGGGTCTTTTTTTCTTTAGCTCTTTTCGAAAATATTGTTGCTTATGCACTCTGTCTGTTTTTCTGATATAATGAATACGAACGTAAGTTTGTATTCAAGGGGGTGTACGCATGAATTGGGCAAATGCTTATGAGCTTTTCGATGAACTACCGAAATCGGAGCAGTTGCATGCAGCTGCGAAGCGTAGGTGGCGGGTAGTTCACGAGTACATTATATTTTATACAAGAGGAGATTGTAGTTGGTGAGTGACTTGAATAACGAAAAAATACCGAAGGAAGCGATCCAAGCATTTAAAGTTGTAGAGGAGTTGCTTGGTAGTGCAATAGTCGGGGTATATCTATTTGGTTCTGCAGTAACTAGTGGCTTACGCATTAATAGTGATGTAGATGTCTTAGTGGTTGTAAATCAAAGTTTGACTGAAGTAATTCGCAGAAAACTAACAGACAGACTAATGCATATATCCGGAAAGATAGGAAATTCAGATTCTGTGCGACCACTTGAAGTCACGGTAATAAACCATGGAGATGTTGTCCCCTGGCGATTTCCGCCAAAAAATGAATATATCTACGGTGAGTGGCTCAGGGATGAGTTTGAGAATGGACGAATTCAGGAACCAACTTATGACCCTGATTTGGCTATTGTTTTAGCACAAGTGAGAAAGAATAGCGTTTCTCTTTTTGGTTCTGATGCTTCTGATATACTTGAACCCGTGCCGATGACACATATTCGAAGGGCGATTATGGAATCTTTGCCAGGATTAATTGAAGGCATCAAGGGCGACGAACGAAACGTAATTTTAACCCTTGCACGAATGTGGCTGACAGTGGCTGTTGGTGAAATCTCATCAAAAGATATTGCTGCAGAATGGGCTATACCTCAGTTGCCTAAAGAGCATGCAACTTTACTCAACTTAGCAAGAAAAGCCTATCGCGGAGAGTATGTTGATAAGTGGGAAGGACTGGACAGCGAGGTAATAGCACTCGTTAATCATATGAAAAACTCTATAGAGTCTTATCTTAGTATCTGAACATGCTTTGAAAGACTTAAAAACATGTGAAAATTAAGAAGAGATTGTGAAGTAATGTAGGAACTCTTAACGCTATTGATTATTATTGTCGGAACTGTGAAAATTACCACTTTCCTATAATTTCCTAAAGCTTTCAAGGCGATTTGCCGATAAAATAATCTGTTGTCTAATTTACTGGGTTTGGAAAAATCTATAAACCATGGGGGCTTATGTTTTGAAAAAGTTAAATTCGTTTATTGCGCTTGCGCTGGTATGCTCGATGTTTACCGGTTGTTCTAATCTCAAATTGAATCGTCCGGCTGAGGAGCCAAGCGGTGCGACAGCCTCGGGGGGGGCGGGTTCGAACAAAAACGACGGGGCGAACAGCGAGGCTATGGAGGTCGAGAAGTATAACGCGTATGTGAATCTCAATAATTACATGACAAGTCGCTTTGATCAAGTGTTAAACGACTATTTTGAAAAGCTTGGGGACGGCGAGCAGCCGATCATCGAAAAAAACTTCAGCTTCACCATGCTGTCGATTACGGCCAGCAACAAGACCGACTTGAACAATCAATTCGGCTTCGCCGAGAAAACGCCTGCCTTTTCGGCCGTTGACCCTACTGTTGTCAAGCTGAAGCCAGTGATGAACGACCTGATCGTCATCCTGTCCGAGGCTCACGATTACTACGAAACCAAAGGGTATGTTGACGATAACTTTGCCAAGTCTAAGGAATTGCATACGAAGATCGTTAAGGCGAAGGACGCTTATTATGCTGCCGCAAACGAGTTCTTGAAGGCAATGACAAGCTTGGGAGCCGAGAACAGGCAGAAAAGTCTGAAGAAATACCAGGAACAGGACGAGCAGATCCGATACAGTGCTCTGAAGTTTTTAGCGGATGCCGAGGCGCTGTCCGCCGAGATGGAGGGGCAGGGAGTGACAGCCGCGAACATTCTGGATCTCAATATGGATAAGTATAAGGCGAAGTACGACGTGCTGCTCGAGGATTTTAAAAATCTGTCACAACACGTGCAAGACGACTCGCGGGTGAAGAAAGAAGAGCTCGATATCCATTCCCTGAAGCGGTATGTGGACGAAGCGAAGAACGTGAAGGTTGCCGCTTCCGAAATCATCGAGCGTGTGAACAAGAAGGAAAAAGTGAGTGATTTCGACTTGAAAAATCGCTTTTTTGTCGAGAATCGGGAAGGCACACCGGAAAAGTTCAGCAAGACGCTTAGTACCGCCATCGACAATTACAACCGCATGAAGTAAGGTTCAGATTTCCCGGACTGGAAGCGGCATGCTGCCTCCAGTCCGAGAACACAATACCCCTGCCTCTCAGTCGACCATATTCATGTTCACATAGACGAGAAGTATGAAATATCCCAGGATAACAAGGGGAACGAGAGCGTTGCCGTAAGGAAGGTTGAGCGCGCCGGTCAAGACGAAGAGCACGCTGACGGTCAGATTGTAGGCCCCGACGATTTTCACCAGCTTCTCTTTATCGCGGACCTGATTTTCGTTGAAACCGGATAAAAAACGGGTATATTTTTTCGCGCCGATCAGATAAGCTAAGAGATAGGTGATGAATCCCAGCAGAATGAGATGATAGTTCATAGGCAATAACCTCCTCGTATCATCGTTATTCATAGCCTTTGATTTCATTATACCAAGGATTCGTCGCCCCGGCATGAAAACATGAAGGGCAGGGGAGATAAATATGAACGCCAGAATCGCGAAGCTGCAAGCTTATATGGAGAGCTGCCAATTGGACGCGGTGCTGATTACGCTGCCGAAGCACGTATTTTATTTGACGGGCTACGCCTCGGACCCGCACGAACGCTTCCTCGGACTGCTGCTCGCCCGGGGAGAGGAGCCGACGCTGGTCGTCCCTGCGCTGGACGAAGAAGCCGCGCGGGGCGCGACTAAGGGTGTCGGCGCGTTCGCGACCCATACGGATACGGATGATCCGTACGCCGTGCTCAAGGGGCTGCTGCCGGGAGGAATCCGGCGGTTTGGCCTGGAGAAGACACATCTGACCGTCAGCCGGTTCGAGCGGCTTGCCGAGGCGGTTGTTGCTTCGGAATACGTCGATGTGGACGAACCGCTCCGCCAGATGCGGGTCGTGAAGTCGGAAGACGAAATCGTACGGTTGAAGCGGGCCGTGTCGCTGGTGGAAGAGGTGCTTCGACGCGGCTTGGAGAAGGTCGCGCCGGGAGTTACGGAGATCGAGATTGTCGCCGAACTGGAGTACCAGATGAAGAAGCTCGGCTCGGAAGGCCCGTCGTTCTCCACGTCGGTGCTGGCGGGGGAAAAGTCTGCGATGCCGCACGGAACGCCGGGACTCAGGAAAATACAGAGCGGCGAGCTGCTGCTGATCGACTTGGGCGTCTTCGCGGACGGATACGCCTCCGACATTACACGGACGTTCGCCGTCGGAGATATCGACGACAAGCTGAAGCACATCTACGACACGGTGCTGCAGGCGAATTTGCGGGCGATTGAGACAGTGAAGCCCGGGGTGACGTACGCCAGCATCGACAAGGCGGCCAGAGATGTAATCGAAGCGGCCGGGTACGGCCCGCAGTTCGTACACCGGCTCGGTCACGGGCTAGGCATCGATATCCACGAGTTCCCGTCGATTCATGCCGGAACCGCCGATCTACTCGTTGCGGGCGCGGTCTTTACGGTCGAGCCGGGCATTTATGTCCCGGGACTTGGCGGCGTGCGTATCGAAGACGACGTCCGGGTGACCGACAGCGGCGTCGAGGTGCTGACGTCGTTCCCGAAGGAACTGACGGTGATCGGGTAAACTCGCATGAAGAAAGGTCTGCTTGCTTGTCCTTCGGACGGCAGGCAGACCTTTTTCGTATTGTTGAAAAAGCGTCTATCCATTTACATCCGACAGACGCTTTTGAGCTCCACCAAAACGCAGCACAATCTCCGTCCCCTCGCCCGGCTCGCTGCGTACGGCAATCTCCCCGCCATGCGCTAGCGTCAATTGCTTGGCGATCGTCATGCCGAGCCCCGAGCCGCTTGTCGTTTCCTCCGTATTCGTGCCGCGGTAGTAGCGATCGAACAGCCGGTTCAGCGTCCTTGGGTCCATCCCCGCGCCGTTGTCGCGGATCGTGATCGAGAAGCCATATCCGGCCTCCTCGTTTACCGCAATGTCGATGGCTGTCTGCGCCGGGTTGTGCTTGATCGCATTGGAGATCATATTGTCGACGATGCGGGTGAACCATTTGCGGTCGATCGGGTAAGTGACCGGGCTGCTTGAAGGGGAAAACGTGATCGCGTAGGAGGCCGCTTGCGGATCGTTCATGAAGGCGACAACCGCCCGGCGCACGACTTCATTCACGTCCGAAGGCTTCCGGTCGAGCGGCAGCGCGTTGTTCTTCAAGCGGTACGTCAAGCTCAAATCCTCGATCAGCTCCGACATGAAATCGGACTTCTCGCGAAGGGTGCGGCCAATCGTTCGCAGCTCCTCCCCGGACCAGGAGTACGGGGCCGATTCGAGCACATGCGCGTAGCCGCTGATCGACGACAACGGCGTCTTCAGGTCGTGGGACACGCCGGTAATCCATTCCTCGCGCGTCTGCTCCAGCCGGTTCCGCAGCTGCTCGCTGTGGGCAAGCTCCAGCCTCAAGCCTTCGAGCGATTCGTTCACTTCCCGGAACAACCGGAAGGACCCCTTCGGCTTCCTGAGCCGATTCCCGCTGCCGCGGAACTTCCCTTTACCCGTCCGGGGCGGCTGCGTATAGTTCCCCGAAGCCAATTGCTCGATGAATTCCAGCATCGCCCGGAACGGACGGCCGAAGCGGACGCCGTATACGTAAGAGAGGAGCGGAATAAACACGGCCAGACTGATAAAATAGGCGAGAAACGCATTCGAAATGATCCGGTCCATCCCTTCCTTGGCTTCGGCGGACATCCCGTCCGAGGTGCGGACAATCCACGTCTGCCGGGTCGTCGGGTCAAAGTGCACCGCTTCCTCTGCCTCCGTCTTCCCAGCCTCGGCGGAGCTCCCGATCCTATCGCCGAGAGCGGCCTCCGGCCGGACGGCCGGCTCCTCCCCGAATGCGTGAAGCAGCTGGCCGTCGGCGTCGTAAATGTGCAGCGAAGCATGCTGCTGCCGCAGCGCCTGCTCGCCTGCCGGCGACAACGTGCGCCCGTCGAAGGCGGGCAGCGTTTGCTGCAGCGCCTGTTCGGCCTTGCGCTTCTCGCCGTAGACGACGACGTATGTCTTGTCGTCCTTCTCCACTCGATTGACGGTCAACGCGTATGGAAAAGAAAGCTTTTTCTTCCAGTAGGCGAACAGCTCTCCCGGCGCGTACTGCCCAGGGACGTCGGCGGGAGCCGCGGATGAGGCGAGCACACGCCCCTCCGGGCTCACGACCTGGAGCCAGCCGCCGCGCTCCGGCAGGGCGGACGCCCATGCGGCATCCATGACGGCTTGGCCGTCCTTCACGGCAAACGAAGAACGGAAATGCCCTAACCCCGGGAGGCCTTCGGGACTTTGTGCGGCGTGCTTATCCGTCTGCAGGCCGATGTAGACGAGCAATACCAGTAAGCCCAGCGTCATGACCCCAATGAACAAGACCAGCTGCGCAACGAATTGAAAGGTAAGCCTGTGGCTGATCCGGTTCATGGCAGCTCCTGAGGCGGGACAAGCTTGTAGCCGAGCCCGCGGATCGTCACCAGATAATCCGGTTGTCCCGGGTCCCGCTCAATGCGCTCGCGGATGCGCCGGATATGGACGATGACCGTATGATCGTCCCCCATGCTGTCGATGCTCCAGACCGCTTCGTACAGCTGGTCCTTTGTAAAGATGCGGTTCGGATGCTTGCAGAGGAAGAGCAGCAGCTGGAACACCTGGGCGGGGCAGGCGACCGGCTTTCCCTCCACGCGTAATTCCCCGGCTAGCTCGTCGACCTGAAAGCGCCCGTAATCGTAGACGAGCGCGTTCGCCCGGGCCGACTTGCCCGGTTCCTCCGCCTGCGGCTTGGAGCGGCGCAGCTGCGCCTTCATCCGCGCGACGACCTCCAGCGGGTTGAACGGCTTCGTAATATAATCGTCGCCGCCCATGGCGAAGCCAGTCAGCTTGTCCAGATCCGAGCCCTTCGCGGTCACGAACAGGATCGGGGCATCCGTCGTTTCCCGGATAAACGGGCAAATCGCGAAGCCGCTTTTATCCGGAAGCATCACATCGAGCAAAATGATGTCGTAGCGCTTCTGTCTGCACCGGGCGAGCGCTGCGGCGGCCGATTCGGCATGGTCGATGCGGCGGAAGCCTTCTTTTTTCAACACCATATCCAGCATCAGCAGAAGAGCCGGCTCGTCATCCACCAGCAAAACAGCCGTTTCTTCCATGTCTATCGTTCCTCTCTATAGTCCAAAGATGATCTATCCTTAAGTATAACGCTTCAGGGTTAACAGAACCTAAACGGCGCGGCGCATCATTCATCTTGTCTTTATCCGGTGTTTCGCCGTTGTTCAGCTCCGTGGGGTATGCTGGTTGGAGTGAAGGGGGAGAGCAGGATGTTGGCCATTTGGAAAAAAGAATTCGTGCAGTCCTTTAAAAGCGTATTTTCGATCGTGACGATTGCGATTTTTACGGCAGTCTCTTATTATTTGTCCGATTTCATAGCGAAGAACGGCGCCATGCTCGGCAAAGAGGTAGCCGAAGAAGGCTATGTCGGTGGCTTGGTACTGCTGATTTATCTCTTTGGGTTTCTATTTATGTTTTCCCTTTTCCACGATACCATAAATCGCGAGCTGGAAAGCCGGACCATCCGTTTTCTGGTGACCAAAACGTCGCGGCTGTCCATCGTGCTGGGCAAGTTTCTCGGTATTTTCACGTACTGGTTCGTCTGCTTGCTGGTATCGTTTGGCATCGTTGCGACGTTCGCAGAGAAGTTTTACTTCAAGTCGTTCGGCCATCTGCTGGTGATGCTTCTCTACATGGTGTCCATGTGCCTGCTGCTGTCCAGCCTGATTCCCAGACGCTCGATGTCGATGTTTACCGGGCTGCTCGTCGGCTTGGCCATCCCCGTGTTTGGGCTGTGGAGCCAGTTTTCCGACAAGGCTTGGTTGAAAATAATCAAGTACGCGACCCCGTATTATTATTTTATCGACGGCGGCACATGGGGCTGGGCGGTCGTTCTGCTGATGGCGGCTGTCATGCTGGGCGGCTCCATCCTGCTGCTGCAAAGGAGGGATCTGTAATGCTTGCGATCCAGACGAATGAGCTGAGAAAATCGTACGGCCCGCACGAGGTGGTGCGCAGCATATCGCTGCAGGTGAACGAAGGGGAGATATTCGGCTTTCTCGGCCGCAACGGCGCGGGGAAGACGACGTTCATCAATATGCTGACCGGCATCGTCCGGCCCTCGGGCGGGGAGTTTTCCATTCTGGGCACGCCCCACGGACAGCTGGACCGCGTCAAGCGGCATATCGGCGTGCTGCCGGATTACACCGAATTTTACGGAAACGACACGGCGCTTGAGCACCTGCGGTATTTCTCAGGTGTGAAAGGGCTGAAGGTTTCCAGCCAGGAATGTCTGGACGTACTGGAGAAGGTCGGCTTAAGCCAGGCGGCGCATGTGAAGACGAAGAAATTTTCGTTCGGGATGAAAAAGAAGCTGGGGGTCGCGCAGGCCATTCTCGGGCAGCCCGCACTGATTTTTCTGGACGAGCCGACCTCCGGGATGGACCCCGAGTCGGCCTTGGAGATGCAGCAGCTCATCCGCACGCTCGCGGACAAGCGGCAGACGATCTTCATGACCTCCCATAATCTCCATGAGGTGGAAAAGCTGTGCACGCGCATTGCGATCATGAAGCGGGGAACCATCACGGGGCTGGGTACGATCGAAGAGCTGCAGCGGACGTTTCAGCCGGGTATGCAGGTGACGGTCAAACTGGCGGCGCAAAGCGAAGAATTGTATGGGAAGGCGCGCGAAGCCTTGCAGCAGCAGGGCGTTTGCCGCATCCAAAGCTGGGACGAGCGGCGCCTCACGGCGGAGATCGCGGACGAAGCAGACATTGCCGCCATCATCCGCGTGCTTTGCTCGTATGAAGTGGACATGTTCAGCGTACAAACGACCCGTTTGTCGCTGGAGGACATATTTATGCTGGATTAGTCCTTGCGGACATTCCCCTCATGGTTGACCATGGAAATAGCCCGTCTTATTATAGGCGGACTGACGGCAGGCCTGGTCAACGAACTGCCCGTTCATTGCTGATCCGCACCCACACCTAAGGTCTGCTTCTTGCCCTCAACCGGGCAAAGAGCAGACCTTATTTTGTCGGGATAACGCTTCCTTCGTATCAACCCTTCAGCGCCCCTGCGGTTAACCCGCCGGTAATTTGCCGTTGGAATAAGCTGTAAGCGATGATGATCGGAATCATCGAGATGGCGAGTCCCGCGAACAAGGGGCCCCATTCCGTACGGTACTGCATCTCCCCCTGCATGAGGGCAATCCCGACCGGAACCGTATATTTTGTCGGATCGTTGATCAGAACGGTCGCCATAATGTACTCGTTCCAGACGGTCAGCGCGTTCATAATGGCGACGGTGACCAGCCCCGGCTTGGATAACGGCAGCATGATGCGGAAGAACGTTCCGAAATACGAGCACCCGTCGATCGTGGCCGCTTCCTCCAGCTCCTTCGGCAGCGATTTGTAGAAGCCGACGAGGAAGAAGACGCCGAAGGGTAATATGCCGATCGCCCCCACCGAATAGACCAACGTCAAGCCCAGCAGCGAATTCGACAACTGCAGCGTATTGAGCAAAAAGACGAGCGGAATCAAGCCAAGAATCGTCGGAATCATCATCGAGGCGACGTAGATGAAATAGAGTAAGCCCCGTCCCTTGAATTCGTAGCGGGCAAGCACATAGGCGGTCGTGGCGGCCATCGCCAACGAGAGCAGCGTGCTGCCCGTGGTGACCAGCGCCGAGTTGATGAAATAATCGCCGAAGTGCGCGCGGCTCCAGACGTTGGCGTAATTTTCGAAGATCAGCGGGAACGGCAGATCCCACGGCTTTCCCTGAAGCACCTGCGAGTTATCCTTCAGCGAGGTGAAGAAGGTCCACAGGACCGGGTAAATGACAAGAATGCTCCATACCAGAGGAAAAAAACGGACGAGCGCTTTCGTTGCGCCATGTGTGGGTTTGCCTGCGGTGGAAGTCCCGGCCATACCCATCCCTCCCTACAATTCGATGGTTTCCCGCTTCAAGAACCGGCCCAAGATCAGCGTGGTCAGCAAAGACAGGATTAAAATCAGGACGCCGATGGTCGCGCCGTAGCTTAAGTGATACTGCTTGAAGCCCATCTGGTACAAATAGTAGCCCATCACCTGCGTCGCGTTGTCGGGACCGCCGTCGGTCATAAGCCGGACGATAATGAACGACCCGTTCAGCGTGGTGATAACAATGTGCAGCACCGAGGTTTTGAACTGCTCCCAGATGAGCGGCAGCGTCACGTTCCAGAACTGATGCCACTGCCCGGCGCCGTCGATCTCCGCAGCTTCGTAGAGCGAGCTGGGAATGGCCAGAATGGAAGCGATGATTAGAATCATGTAGAAGCCCATCCCGGCCCACACGCTCGGAGGTAGCAGCGACCACATGGCGAGCGTTGCGTCGCCCAGCCAGTTCGTCTCCACCGGCTTGTCGGTGAAGAGCGACAGGAACGCATTGAGAAAGCCGAGCTGCGGATTATAGATGAAGCTCCACAGCACGCCGATGACCGCGACCGAAATGATGTTCGGGAAGAAGAAAACGACGCGGTAGAAGCCGTACTCCCGCAGCTTCAGCCGGGTCAGAGCTACGGCGAAGAAGGTGGCGATCAGCATGATCAGAACCACTTTCCAGAAGACGAGAAAATAGTCGTTTTTGATCGCTTGGCCGACAATCTCGTCGGACAGCAGCTCCCGGTAATTGCCGAGCCCGATGAAATTCATCGTTTCCGAGCCGCCGGACCAGTCGAAGAAGCTCAAATACAAGCCGCGGAATAACGGGTAGATCGTGAATACCAGAAACACCGCGAAGGTCGGCAGCAGGAAGGTCGTAATAAAAAGCGCGCGATTCCATTTCATATGACATCCTCCACTGCTAGGGATTGGAAGAAACAAATCGGCAGGAAGAGGTCCTGCCGATCGTTCCCGGGTCGAAGCGCTATTTGCTTCCTCTGACTTTAGCGGCGGCTTTCTCCATGCGGTCCATCCATTCGTCCGGCGTAATTTTCTTTTGCAGCAGCGCGATCGTGGCGTCGCTCTCGGCCTGCTCCAAGTCGGCGTTCAGCTTGAATACAGGGGCGACGATGGTGTTGCTGCTGTTGAAATATTTCATGGCCGTTTTCACGACGCCGCTGGCGCTTGTCGCCTCCAGATCGGCTTTCACGTTCATGATGGCTCCGGTCTGCTCCGCCCAGCGGATAGCCGCTTTCTTCGTGAAAATAAATTGCACGAACGCCTTGGCCGCTTCCGGGTTTTTCGCTTTCTTCGCGATGGCGATATTGCTCGTGTAAGGAATGGCAATGCTCTTGCCGCCCGGCTTCTGCATGACGGAAGGCATGAAGCCGAATTTGAAGTCGGCCGGGACGTCCTTCTTCATTTCGTTCTCCAGCCACAGCCCGTTCGGAATCATGGCGTCTTTGCGCTGGAGGAACAGCATTTGCGAATCGGTGTGGTTGATGCCGAAGGAAGCGTTGTCAAAATACCCTTTGTCCCGCATATCGGCCAGCTTTTGCAGTGTTTTGGCGACGGCGTCGTTCTTGAACGCTTTTTCCTTCGCGGCTTCCTGATCCTTCAAAATTTGCGGGTTGTCGCTGTTCTCGGACACGAAGCCGGAGTTCAGCAGCCCGCCGACGATATAGTACGGGTATTTGCCGGTATGAATGTAGGGATTCATCCCCGAGGCTTTGATCTTCTCGCTGGTGGCGAGGAAGCTGTCCCAATCGGTCGGGACGGTCCAGCCGTTCTTCTTGAACAGCGCTTCGTCGTAGAACGTGCCCCAGGAGCCGAAGACGAGCGGGACCGTATAATGTTTGCCGTTGTAATCTTGAGGCGGGGCAATCAATTGGTCCGTCAGCTTGTCGCCGTCGACGTTCTTCGCGGCCTTCACCCAGTCGGAGATGTCCATGAGCTGGTCGTCCTTGACCATCTGGGTTTCGTTCGATCCGGCTCCGTCGATGTAGACGATGTCGGGCGGATTGCCTTGAATCCAGCGCGGCTTCATTTGATCGTTGATTTGCGAACTGGCCGATTGCTTGATTTTCAGGTCCGGGTACTTCTTCTGGAACTCGCCGATCACTTCTTTCCACCAGCTGTCGCCGTAGCCGCCGACAAAGTATTGGATCTCGAAGTCGCCCGCGATTTTGGCGCCTTCCGCCGGCTTGGCCCCGTCGGCGGGCTTGGCGGCTTCGCCCGGCTTGGCCGTGTCGGCCGGTTTCGCCGCCGGAGCGGCCCCACAGCCGGCCAGCGAAAGCGCGCAAAGCAGGGAGGCCATGCCCAGGGCCGTGCTTTTGGTTAATGCTTTTCTCATCTTTCGAACCCTCCTAAAAGTTGATCTTTAAGGCACACATTGATTGCGTAACCTTATCTTAGGAGATTTGGCGCGAAAGCTCCATTGAATATCTTCCAAGAGTTCTTTAT
The DNA here is from genome assembly GCF_900100345.1 of Paenibacillus tianmuensis. Taxonomy (GTDB): domain Bacteria; phylum Bacillota; class Bacilli; order Paenibacillales; family NBRC-103111; genus Paenibacillus_G; species Paenibacillus_G tianmuensis. Next base: position 11,724 of record NZ_FMTT01000021.1, read on the forward strand.
TTTTTTATGATAATCATCACACTATTCCTTGCTTTTCGTGAGGGCGATCTGCTGAAGCTGATCGAGGGCGTCTTGGGGCGGCATGCGGTCAACCAGCACGGCTTGGCCCATTTTTCGCGTTCCGTCCATGACCTTCTGCCAGGCAGGGTGGTTGACCGGATAAAATTTGGCCGTCTGCAGCGCTTCGAGGCTGTCTTTGACGTTCTTGTCCTTGGCCGCAAGCTTGTCTCCTACGGACTTGGTTACCGGCAGGAAGCCTTCGCGCAGAATAAGATTCTCGTAGCGCGCGTCGTCATACAGAAAGCTGATGAATTTGGAGAGCGCCTCTTTGTTCGTATGGTCCGTCTTGAAGGACACCAGCACGTCCTGCACGCCGAAGGAGATGGGCGGGGTTCCGTCCTTGACCGGCATCGGTCCGATCCCCCATTTCAGACCGGGAAATTCTCTGGGAACGACGGATGGGAAGTAATTGCCCGAAATCATCGTCCCGAGCTTCCCGTTCCCGAGAATGCGGTGCTTCTCGTCGCGCGTTGTGACGGTCGGTTCGGTATCGGTCAGCCCTTGGTCATAAAGCGATTTCAGAAAGGTCAGCCCTTCGACGTTCTCCGGCGAATTGATCGTCCACTGCCCGTCCTTCATCCAGCCTCCGCCCGCGCCGAAGAAGAAATAGGACAAGTAGGCCTGGCTTTCGTTGTCCGTCAAGTCTAGGCCGAAGCCTTCTGCTTTTCCCGTCTGCTTGATTTTCCGCGCCGTCTCGACCAGCTCGGACCATGTTTTCGGCGGCTCGGTCAGCCCGATTTCGTCAAAAATGTCCTTGTTGTAATACAGGTTGCGGACGGTGGCGAGATAAGGGATCGCGTATTGGGCGCCGTTCCAATGATCCATTTGCAGGAACTTCGGCGAGAGGTTCGCCTTCAACCCCGGGGACAGGATATCGTTCCAGTCGTTGAGCAGGCCGTCCTTGGCAAAATGGGCGTACACGTTCGTGTTCAACAGGTCCGGCGGCTGATTCTTGCTGATCATGTTCGTATAGACGCCGTCGAGAATGTCCCAATTCGCCACCTGTAGTTCGACGTCAATGTTCGGATGTTTCGCTTCGAAATCTTTCACAATGCTTTCCAGCAGCGGTCGCGTATCTGTGCTGTACTCCGCCGCTAGGAACTGGATCAACGCCTTCTGCTCCGCCAGAGCGGGAGAAGGGGAAGAATCGATCCCGCAGCCGGCTAACAGCATCAGCAGCAGCGCGGCCGACACGGCCGATGCGGCGGGCTTCCGTCGATTCATTCGGTCCACCTCGATTCTTGAATTGATCGCCCGAGCCGGGGCATGGTTTTCCTCACCTTTCCACAAAAGGGAAGAGCAGCTTTTGATTTTCCGGATCGTACATGTTCTCCTTGGTGACGACCGTCGAATCAATGTTGTCGCGCGGGTTCGCTTTTCTCCCGTCAATGAGCTCCACGGCCGTCTTCACGCCCAAATATCCGAGGTTAAAGGGCTTCTGGACCAGCGTGGCATGCAGCGCGCCTTCCTCCAGCAGCTTGATCTCATAGATCGAAGCGCCGAAGCCGACGAGCTTGACCGCGGCGCCTTTGTTCAATTCCTTGATCGCTTTGGCGGCCCCCAAGGTAGCCGTTTCGTTCAGGCAGATCACGCCGTTAATCTCCGGGTAGTCGGCCAGCAGCTGCTTGGTCACTTGGTAGGCCCGTTCCTCCTGATTCGTGGTATACCCCGTGCCGGCGACAACCGCCGCCGGGTTGGCGGCGAGCGCCTCCCGAATGCCGGTTTCCCGGTCTGTAGCAGTGGGCGAGCCGTTCTTGTCGCTAAGGATTGCGACGGCGGGTTGGCCATTCGTCATAGAGGCCAATGCGCGTCCGGCTTTTCTGCCTGCGTCCAGATTGTTGCTGGCGATAAAGCTGTCGCCAAGATTACTGTCCAACGGCGAATCGATCACAACCAGCTTGATTCCGGCTTGGCGGACCTTTTCCGCCACAGGAATCAGCAGGTCGGCGGCGGCAGGGGCCAGCACGATCGCTTGGGGCTTCTCCGCAATCGCCTGCTCCACGAGACCGATCTGCTCGTGCACGTCGGTTTCCTGCAGGGGGCCGCGAATATCCGCTTTCGCTTGAAATTCTTTGGCGGCCGTCTTCGCCCCGGCTCGGACTGTCTGCCAAAATTCCGTGCGGATATCGTTGCTCTTCATAATGACGATAATGCTCTTGTCCTTGCCGCTTTCGGTCCGGACGGACTGGAGCAGGATAGCGGCATAGACGCATAAGGCCAAGAGAGGTATTAACATCCATACGATTTTTTTATGCGTCAGCATCGGCTGCTCCTTTCCTACTCGATTTTCGGGATCGTCAGCGTGACCCGGGTGCCCTTCTCCGGCTCACTTTCGAAGCTCACGCCGTAGCTCGTCCCGAAATAAAGCTGAATCCGTTCGTGTACGTTGGCAATGCCTACGCCATTGCCGCTTTCCGTTCCCGTCTTGGGCACCAGAATGTGCCGCAGCCGGTCCGGCGTCATCCCGAGGCCGTTGTCCTCGATGGTGAACACGATCTTGCCGTCCTTCTCTCTGCCTGCGATGGTGATGAGCCCGCACCCCGGTTTGTTTTTGATCCCGTGATAGATGGCGTTTTCGATGAAAGGCTGGAGCAAAATTTTGATTGTTTTGCAGGCCATAATGTCTTGGGAGACGTCGATCCGGTAATCCAGCTTTTCCTTGTACCTCATCTTCTGGATCAGCAGATAGCTGCGGATATGCTCAATTTCGATGACGATGTGCACGAGCTCGTCGCTTTTGTTGATGCTGGCGCGGAACAGTTTGGCGAGCGCGGAGGTCATGAGCACGACTTCCTCGTGCTTCTTGCCTTCCGCCATCCAGATGATCGAATCGAGCGTATTGTACAGAAAATGCGGGTTGATCTGCGCTTGAAGCACCTTGAGCTCGCTTTTGCGCTTCGTTTCCTCGTTGCGGATGATTTCGCTCATCAGCTCCTTCGTGTGGCCGACCATCAGGTTGAATGTGCGCCCGAGCTGGCCGATCTCGTTCTCCTGTTCGATCTCGGCGCGGATGTCGAAGTTGCCTTTTTCCACCTGCTTCATTTTATCCTGAAGGTTCTTGATCGGCTTGGAAAACCGGTGCGAGAGCACGAACGACAGCAGCAGGGTGATCGCCAGCCCGAAGACGGCCAGCAGCAGGAACGAGCTTTGAATCGTGTGTTTGTTGGTGACGAGCTCGTCCGTGTAGGCGACGCCGACGATTTTCCAGCCGAATTTCGTATCGTGGACCGAATAGATGCGCGATTCGTCGCCGTCGTACGCGACGAAGCTGTTCGCATGCATCACCTCGTCGATCAGCTCGCTCTTCAGGTTGCTGTAGATGAGCTGCTGCTGCGGGTGGTAGACGATGTTGCCGCCGTTGTCGACAATGAACACGTAGCCCCGCTTGCCGAGGTTGACTTGGCTGCTGATTTCGCTGATGACGCTCAAGTTGAGATCGACGAGAAAAATACCTTCTCCTGCGATCCCGTCGGTGCTTTTCAGCTCCCGGCTGAGGGAGACGACCCAGCGGTATTCGTTCTGGATCACATGCTGGACGTGGGAGGAGGAGACGACTGGCTTGCCGCCTTCCTGCTTCGCCTGTTTGTACCAGAGCTGCTCCTCCGGCTTCGCGTTCGGATTGAGACCGGTGCTGCGCCGGTCCGATACGAACTTGCCGTTGTAACCGAACACCATGATGGAGGCGATGTCCTTGCGGGTGTACAGAATCGACTGGAACATGTCCGAGATCCGCTTCTCGTACACCCGGCGGTCGGCCTCGCTGATGAAAACCGTGTTGGAGATAAAATATTTGATGTCTTTATTCGTTAGGGCCAAAGTGGAGATGTTCTCCATATTCGTGAAGTAGGACTGGATGTTGGCGCCGACCTGCTTCATGACTTCCGAGAGGTAGGCTTGCGAATTTTTCTCTACAGCGTCGGCGGATAGCCGGTAGGAAATGAAGCTGGTGATGCCGACAGAAACGAGAATCAAGCAGGAAAAAGCCGCGGCGATGCTGGAACGGATGCTCTTGAACTGGAACAAGGGAGACGGCCGGCGGAGCACAGGCTTCATCGGCGGGGCTCCTTGGCCGCGTTGTCCCGGTATTCGGTCGGCGTGAGGCCGGAGTGCTTCTTGAAGATCAGGCTGAAATAGTTCGGATCGGCATAGCCCACCTGCGCCGCAATCTCATACGATTTGAGCGAGGTATGTAGCAGCAGCTCCTTCGCCTTGTCGATGCGCACCCGCGTCAAATATTCGACGAACGTTTCGCCGAGCTGCTGCTTGAACACGGTGCTGAAATAGCTGGTGCTCATGAGCGTATGCCGGCACAGCTCCTGCAGGGAGAGCTTATCGTTCGCGTAGTGCTCACGGATATACTCGGTGGCCCGCAGCACCTGCGTATGCGTCAGGCGGTTCCGCTGCTCGGAGATTTGCTCCAGCGCCAGGCTTAGAATGTGCTTCAGCCAGTCCCGGATTTCGTCCAACGTCTTGAACCGGTACACGTCCGTCAGCCAATTGCGCTCGCCTATGGCCGCGCGCGGCTCGTCCGCTCCGAGCTCCCGGACCGTATTCATCAGTGTGACGATCACCGATTGGATCTGCCAATAGCATGCTTCGATCGGCATCCGGGATGTTTTCAAATGGGCAACCAGCTGCTCGATCAAGCGGTGAACGTCTGCGGTTGTGCCGGTTTTCACGGCGGAGGCGAGCAGCCGGTTCCATTCCGCGCCGTTGTCCGGAGCGGCGGGCGGCTGTCCCTCCATATCGACAATGCCGATCACTTGATTTTTGCCGAGCAGCAGCCGGTATTCGAGCGCGGACAGGGCGCTTTTGTAAGCGTGGGGAAGCTGCTCCAGCGAGCCGCATACGCATCCGACACCCAGGCTCACCGTCAATTTCAAATATTTCTCGACAAACTGCCGGACCGTTTCGGCGAGCTGGTACGCGAGCTCGTACAGGGGCACTGCCGCAAGCCCGGCCACGATGGCCACGACGCGCTCCTCGCGGGTGCGAAAGGCAATTCCGTTCTCCTGGCCCACGATTTCTTGGACCATATTGTACACGGCAAAGCGCAGCAGTTCCTGATCTTGGTCGGAGGGCAGGTGTTCGCTGCTGCCGAAGTCGTCGATATCGACGACCATCGCCACATAATCGGGCAGAGGCTCGGGAAGCCCGAAATAGCGGAGCCGCTCCCGGATTTCGGCATCCCCCATACCGGCCGTCGCCCATCGTTCGAGAAAGCGTTCCTTGAGCAGGGGCAAACTTTGATTCAGCTGCATGTGCAGGTGCGTCAAATCTTCCCGCTGGCGGGTTTCTTCGTCGAGCTCGCCTTTCACCTTCTTCAGCAGCGCGCGAAGGTCGGCCGCTGTAATCGGTTTCAAAATAAAGTCGTAAGCTTTGAGCCGCAGCGCTTGCTGCGCATAATCGAAATCGTCGAAGCCGGTTAGGATGATCACCTTCACGAAAGGGTATCGGGTCCGGATCAGCCGCGTCAGCTCCAGCCCGTCCATAAACGGCATGCAAATATCCGACAGCACGAGGTCCGGTCTGAGCTGCTCCATCGCTTCCCACGCTTCCCGGCCGCTTGCATAATCGCCGACGAGCTCGAAGCCAAGCCCGTTCCAATCGATATGCTCCTTGATGCCCTCGCGTACGATCGCTTCGTCATCCACAATCATGATTTTGTACATGCGCACCCCCGCGTTTCCAGCGTAACTTTGTGTTGAGTGTACTGTAAAAAGGGAATTTCCGGCAAGGGGGCGGTTCGCGCTTTTGTATTTTTTTGTAGAAACTTAACAGTTCGCCGCCCGGAATGGACGGTAATCAAAACCGCGTGCGGATTTTCCAGACGGACGGCTTCACGGTTTCGTTCAAAATGAACGCCCTTCTTAAACCGGCGTGGAAATGGTCATACTGACATCATGGAGCAAGCTGCGAGTAAAAAATTTCATGGATAGGATTGACAAGGGGGTTGCGATGATGCATAATAACATATGAACACATGCTCATATATTAAGTATACGGTCGGAACGCCGCAGCGGATCGCCTGTATCTTGGGAGGGACGATTTATGCACAGTCATAACCATGGCGCTCATGCGCACGACCATGGACATGGTCACGGTCACCATCACGGCCATGGACACCATCATCACGATCATGCCCGGGATGGCAACAAAAAAGGGCTTATCACCGCTTTAATCATTACGTCGGGCGTTTTGCTGCTGGAGTTTTTCGGGGGGCTTTTCACGAACAGCCTGGCGCTGCTTTCGGATTCCGGGCATATGCTCAGCGATGCCGGCTCGCTTGCGCTCAGCTTGATCGCGCTCAGCTTCGCCGTGAGACCGGCTTCCCCGGCCAAGACGTACGGCTTTTTCCGCTTTGAGATTCTGGCGGCATTGTTTAACGGAATTTCGTTGTTTGTCATCGCCGGCTTTATTATGTGGGAAGCGTACGGCCGCTTCTTTGACCCGCCGGAAGTCGCCAGCGGCTCGATGTTGGCGATCGCCTCCGTCGGACTGCTTGCCAACCTGCTCAGCGCGTGGGCGCTCATGCGGAAGGGCGACGTGAAGAACAACGTCAACCTGCGCAGCGCTTATCTTCACGTGCTCGGGGACGCGCTCGGCTCCGTCGGCGCCATTCTCGCGGGGCTGGTGATGATGGCCTTCGGCTGGTACGTCGCCGATCCGATTATCAGTGTGCTTGTTTCGCTGCTGATTCTTAAGAGCGCTTGGGGCATTATCTCCCATACCGTGCACGTGCTGATGGAAGGAACGCCGGCCGGCGTCAGCCAGCAGGAAGTGAAACAGGCGCTGGAGAACATCAAGGGCGTGGTAAACGTGCACGACCTTCACATCTGGACGATTACGTCGGGCCTCGATTCGTTCAGCTGCCACCTGCTGATCGAGGACGATCGGGAAAGCCAAGAGGTGCTGCAGCAGGCAATCAAGCTGATGGCGGAGCGGTTCAATATCCACCATGCGACAATCCAGATCGAGAACTCGGCTATACGCCACGAGGAATTGCGGGTATAAAAACGGCCGTTTCTTCCCACATTAACAGCAACCCTGTATGTGGAAAGGATGACCAAGCATGACCCGTTACGAATACGACTCCAGCCTTCAATCGCAAAATCCGGTCTCGCAAGCGCAAAATTCGGTGGAAAAGGCACATAACGCCGTAACTCAAGCGCAGAGCCATCCGTCCGCCCAAATGATCGAGCAGGCCGAAACGGCCGTGGAAAAAGCCGAGCGCTCGATCGCCCAAGCCGGGCATGACGAGAATAAGCCTGCCGTAGAGCAAGCGGATGCACAGCTTGCCGAAGACCAATCGGCTCTGCAAAGCTTGCAGCCGATGGAAGAATAGCGGCTGAAGCAAGTCTCAAGACCCGTTAGCTCCTCCTCTTTATGAGAGGTGGGGCCGACGGGTCTTTTTTCAGTTCGATGCAGCGTATAAACCTTTGTCGCCGCATCGCATTTGGCTTTTTCTTTGTGCTACAATGGGAGAATACGGCACGTGCTTTGAGGCACGCGAGGAAGAGGAGGACTGCATTTGGAATCGTGGCAGTTAACGGCGGAGTTGATTTTGGACGAGAAGGCGGCGCTGAGCGAAGGTCCGGTATGGGATCACCGCAGCGGGCGGCTGCTGTGGGTCGATATCGAGGGAATGCGGATTCATCATTATGATCCGGTTCAAGGAACGGACCGTTCGATTCAGCTTGACCAGCGGGTCGGGGCTGCGGTGCCGAGAGCGGAGGGCGACGGTCTGGTGCTTGCGCTGGAGCATGGCTTCCATCTGTTCGATATCGCGACCGAGCGGCTGACGAAGCTCGCCGACCCGGAGGCGGGGCTTCCGGAAAACCGGTTTAACGACGGCAAGTGCGACGAAGCCGGACGCTTCTGGGCAGGGACGATGAACTGCGAGAACAGCGACCCGACGGGGGCACTGTATTGTCTGGAGCCTGACGGGTCGCTGCGGAAGGCGATCGATGGCGTGAGCTGCTCCAACGGGCTCGGCTGGAGCCTCGACGGGCGTACGATGTATTACATCGACTCGCCTACCAGGCAGGTCGTCGCGTACGACTACGAGCCGGCAGCAGGGGCGATCTCGAACCGGCGCACGGTAGTCACGATTCCGGAAGGTGAGGGCATTCCCGACGGTATGGCCGTCGATGGCGAAGGGATGCTTTGGGTTGCCCAGTGGGGCGGCTGGCGGGTGTCCTGCTGGAACCCGCAGACCGGCGAAAGGCTCGGCTTCGTCCGCGTCCCGGCTGCGCAGGTGACCTCCTGCGCGTTCGGCGGTCCGGACTGGGACGAGCTGTACATTACGACGGCCCGGACGGGGCTGAGCGAGGAACAGCTGGTGCAGCAGCCGCATGCCGGTGGCTTGTTTCGTGTCAAGACGGGCGTAAAAGGCAGACCGGCTTGCTTTTATGACGGATAACAACAGGACGATGGCAGGCGAAGACGTCTGGGGTGAGCGTCACCCGTTCATCCAGCAGATCGAGCGCCGCCTATTGCCGGAGCTGCGCATCAAGAGTGAGCAGCCGCACGATCCGATCGTCGTATACCGCGTGCCTGACCCTTGGCGGTTGGTGGGCGCGGGCAACTATGCGGCGGTTGTGGCGCATCCGGATTACCCGGAGTATGTGGTGAAGATATATGCGCCGGGACGGCCGGGACTGGAAGAGGAGGCCGTGGTGTACCGTCGTTTGGGGCGGCATCCGGCATATTCGGAGTGCCTGTATTATGGCGACGGCTATCTGGCGCTCCGGCGGTTGAACGGCATCACGCTGTACGATTGCATCCGGAAAGGCATCCCGATCCCCCGGCAGGTGATCGACGATATTGACGAAGCGCTTGCCTATGCGGTTAGCCGAGGGCTTCGTCCGCACGACATTCACGGCAAGAACGTCATGATGCGGGACGGCCGCGGCGTGGTGGTGGACGTGTCGGATTTTTTGAAGCCGGAGCCGTGCAGGATGTGGGACGATCTGAAGAAAGCGTACGATCGGTTCTACCTTCCGCCCTTGCGGCGTGTCCCGATTCCCGGCTTCGTGCTCAATGCGGTCCGGAAAGGCTACCGTTTGCTCAAAAGATAAAAACAAAACTTTGGCGTACTTCAAGCGGGAGGCAAAGGCGATGTCTATATTTAAGAAAGTGCTTGCAAGTGTAGGGATCGGTTCGGCGAAGGTGGACACGAGGCTGGAACATACGCAGGTTTCACCCGGAGAAACGCTCGGCGGAGTCGCGCATATTCAAGGCGGTCAATTGGAGCAGCAGATCGGGAGCATCTACGTGTATTTGAAAACGGAATACTTGAAGGAAGATGATGATGGTAAGAAAATGACCTATACCGCGGAGATCGCCAAATACCACATCACCGACGGCTTCCTTCTGCGGCCTGGCGACAGCTTTGAGATTCCGTTTGCGCTGGAGATTCCCGAATACGCTCCGCTGACGCATCGGAACACGCCGGTCTGGGTGGAAACGGGCCTCGATATCGACAGGGCGATCGATCCGACCGACCGGGACCAAATCGAGATCGTAGCCGGCCCGAACGTGCTTACCGTGATGGGGGCGCTGGATGAGCTCGGCTTCCGTCTCCGCGAGGTCACGAACGAATACGCGCCAAGCTTTGGCGGGCCGGCGCCTTTCGTGCAGGAGTTTGAGTACGTGCCGACGACACATTTTCGCCGCGCTCTTGATGAGCTTGAGGTGCTGTATTTCCCAAGGGGAGACGATCTGGAGTTGTTCTTACAGATCGACCGCCGTGCCCGGGGCTTCCGGGGAAGATACGAAGAACAAATGGGGCTGGACGAAAGCTTCGTCCGCGTGACCATCCCGGGCGGCGAGCTGCGCCGGGGCTCGACCGTCGTTGCCGGGCAGCTGCAGGAACTCATTTCACGTTATTGTTAAACGAATCGATGGTCAGGAAGTTCGTTTCCTCGGGAAACGGGCTTCTTTTTTTCATGGCGGCAAGCAGGAGAAGAATGTACGGCTAGCGAAAAATGTAAAGATTAGGATAATATCCGGACCTTAGGAGAGAATACATATGGCTGAACCGCAAGTAAATATACTGATTGTCGACGATCGGCCGGAACATTTGCTCGCTATGTCTTCCATACTGCAATCTCCTGATTATCGCATCGCCACCGCCAATTCCGGAGAGGAAGCGCTGCGGCAAGTGATGCAGGAGTCTTTCGCCTTAATTCTGATGGATATTGAAATGCCGGGAATGAATGGCTTCGAAACCGTTAGCATGCTGAAATCGCAAGAGCGGTACAGGTCGATTCCCGTGATCTTCGTTACGGCGCTCAGTCAAGCGACGGAGCACATGGTACGAGGCTATGAAATCGGAGCGATCGATTTTATATTCAAGCCGGTGCAGCCAGTTGTGTTAAAAGTAAAGGTCAGACAGTTCGCAGGCATCTACCGGGACCGCGAGCAGCTTAAGGCGCAAAAGGAGCTGATCACCCGGCGCACGATCGACCTGGAGCAGGCGCATGCCCAGCTTCTGGACAATACGGACAAGCTGCGACAGATGGAAGCGATGGCCCGGGCCATCAGCGAGACGTCGACCGATGCTTTCTTGACCGTCGATGTGCAGGGAACGATACTGTCGGCCAATCCCGCCGTCCGGCCGCTGTTCAGGTACAACCCGGAGGAACTGATCGGGAAGCCTGTGTGGCAGGTCGTGCCGTACACCGAGCGGCTGTTCGGCTCGGGGGAAAGCGGCTCCCTGCTGCCGGATTGCGGCACGAGGGAAGCGACGGACGTTACGGCCGTACGGCGCAGCGGCGGGACGTTCCCCGCCGAGCTGCAGATCGGAAGCGCCTGTATCGGCGACCGGACGATCTACGTCTGCTCGGTTCGCGACGTGACCGAGCGCAAAATGCAGTATATTCGCATGGAGCAGGCCGTAGAGCAGCGCACGTATGCGCTGCGCGAAGCTAACGGAAGACTTCAGGCGGAAATCCGGCGCCGGCATCAGGTAACCGAGCAGCTGCTGCGATCGTATGACCGGATCAACGATATTTTGGAGAGCATCACGGACGCGTTTTACGCGCTTGACCATGACGGGGCGATCGTCTACATGAACCGTTCGGCCGAGCAGCGTCTCCGCATCGTGAAGGAGCAAGCGCTGGGCCGGCCGTTCTGGGATTATGCGCCGGTGGAGCGCTCGAAATGCTACGATTTGTTTCTTCGCGCAGCCTTGGAGCGAGCGCCGCAGCGGGCGGAATTTTATTCGAACCTGACAGAAAGCTGGGTCGAGGTGAGGGCTTTCCCGTCGTCGCTCGGCATCAGCTTATATATTCAGGATACGAACGAGCGGCGGCGCATGGAGCAGGATGTCCGGGAATCGCAGGAGCGGTTTTATACGATTTTTCAGGCGACGCCTTGTCTGATGGCGATTCAATCGTTAAGCGGCCGGACGTATCTCGACGTCAACGAGAGCTGGATGAAGCATACGGGATACACGTATGAAGAAATGACGTCGGGAGCCGCCAATCTGCAGATGACGCTCTTCTCGGACGAAGGGCTGGTCGAGACGGCCCCCGTGGATTTCGCCGATACGGTGACGGACGTGAAGGTACAGTATGTAACCAAGGCGGGTGAGCGGCGGACAGGACTGTTGTCCACAGAGATCATTGAGACGCCGGATGTGCCGTGCGTGCTGGCGGTTATTACTGATATTACGGACCGGGTGGAGCTGGAGAGGGAAATGGCGCGGCTGGACCGGCTGCATCTGATCGGAGAAATGGCCGCAGGCATCGCGCATGAAATCCGCAATCCGATGACGACCGTCCGCGGCTTTCTCCAACTGATGAGCGCGAAGAAAGCCCTTCCGCCCAAGGACATTATCGACGTCATGGTGGAGGAATTGAATCGTGCCAACGGGATTATCAGCGAGTTTTTGGCGCTGGCCAAAAACAAGACCACCGACCGCCGTCCTCAAAATCTGGCTCAGGTGATCGAGGCCATCGGTCCGCTTATTCAAGCAGAGGCGACACTGGCTGATAAGCAGCTTCACCTGCGGCTCGATTCGTGTCCCGAGCTGGAGCTCGACGAGAAGGAGATGCGGCAGATGGTATTGAATCTCGCGCTGAACGGGCTCGAAGCGATGGACGCCGGAGGGCGGCTCGAAATCGCCACTTACACGGAAGAGTCGGAGGTCGTGCTGGCGGTCTGCGACCAGGGCCACGGCATGGACAAGGACGTACTGGCCAAGGTCGGGACTCCGTTCTTTACGACGAAGGAGCGAGGGACGGGGCTCGGTCTGGCGGTCTGCTTCAGTATCGCCGCCCGGCACGGAGCCAAGCTGACGTGGCAGACCGGACCGGAGGGCACGGCATTCTATGTCCGGTTCGCGGTACCGCCTGAGCCCGTCGCCACGAACGACCCGTAGCCGATTCCTTCGGCGCAATGTATAAAAGCGGCTTCCGTTTTTCATATTAACTAGGGATAAGCTGGAAAAGAACGCGATCCAAGGAGGAACGACCCATGTCCAAAAGCTTAACGGAAGTGCTGAACACCCAGATAGCGAACTGGAGCCTGCTGTTCATCAAGCTCCATAACTACCATTGGTATGTGAAGGGACCGCAATTTTTCACCCTGCATGCGAAATTCGAAGAGCTGTATAACGAGGCGGCCCTTCATGTGGACGATTTGGCCGAGCGGCTGCTGGCGCTCAAAGGGCAGCCGGTCGCCACCATGAAAGAAATTTTGGAGAAAACGACCCTGCACGAGGCTTCCGGCAGCGAGAATGCCGAACAGATGGTCCGTTCCATCGCCAACGACTTCGGAACGCTGATCGGGGAGCTGAAGGAAGGGATGGCGATTGCCGAAGCGGCGGACGACGAGACGACCGGCGACATGCTGCTTGCGATCCACAGCGCGCTGGAGAAGCACGTTTGGATGCTGGAGTCGTTTTTGGGAAAATAGCGTCCCGGATAAGGGGCATGGCGACTTGCGGATGGTGCAGGAAGCCGTGCCTTTTTTTGTCAAAATCGGCCTGATTGCGCGCTGCCGTTGTGTAATCGTCGCTTCGGCGGGAAGGCTTGTCGCATATACTGTAGAGCGGAACCCAGTCGGCAGACCGCTCGCGGCGCTGCTCAGCAAAGGAGTGACAAAAACAATGAATGCGAGTCCGAATAAAGACGGGGAGCGTTTAATGAAGGTTGAAACCCGGCTCGAGAACATCGAAGTCGCCGTTACGCGCATGGAAGAAAAGCTGGACAAGTGGCATGGCAACTATATATCCCGTGTGGAAATAAACGAGATGCTGCGCGCTCGCGACGAACGTCTCGAACGGATCGAAAAAGAACGGCTGGCCAACAAGCAGCTTTACCCCGGCTGGATCAGTAGTCTCATTGCTTTTGCCGCATTGCTTGTTGCGTGGTTCCACAATAAATAAAGCAGGAATGAAAATCGCTCGGACAGGTCGCTTTTCCTTGCGTCGTTTGGGTATAATGGGATGAAAAGGGATGGGAGGCTCCGGCCCCTGGCCCTTATCTTCGAACGATTTCGCGTACCGTAGCGGGACTGCTTTGTGGGCAGCCGTAGAAGGACGACGATTAAGATCGTCCGGTTGCCCCGGAATTTAAATCAAGGACAAACGGATTGGAGAACGTGAAACAGGATGCAAGAGCGGGAATTGACGGAGTTAACGGGCCGATTGTTTCAGGAGGGGACGCTGATCCAAGCGACGCTGAGCCAGGTGCGGCGAAGCGATCCGGACGGCTGCACGAAGGTAACGGTGAAGCCGGTACAGCTCAAGGGGGCTTTGCACTATCAATTCAGCTCCTTCTGCGGCCCGAAGGTGCTGCACGAAAATTTGGCCCCGGAAGCGGCGGAGGCGAAGCTGAACGCGCTGCTGGCCGAGCAGTTCCGGCAAGGGCTGCTGCAGACGGGTGAGGCGGATTATCAGGTGCTGGTCAGCAAGAAAGGCAAGCTTGGCATTCTCCGCAAGCCGCCGACCAAGCAAGCGGTGAGCGGAGCGCCCGCCCATAACCGGAAAAAGAACTATGTGCTGGAGGAAGGCGTTCTCGTTCCTTTTCTGATCGAGCTCGGAATTATGAACGCTCAGGGGAAGGTGCTTGCTCCGAAATACGACAAGTTCCGCCAAATCAACCGGTTTGTCGAAATGATCGCCGATATTTTGCCGCATTTGCCGAAGGACCGGACGCTCACCATCGTCGATTTCGGCTGCGGCAAGTCGTATTTGACGTTTGCGATGTATCATTTTCTGAAGGAGATGCAGGGCTTCGACCTGCGCGTCGTCGGCCTTGACCTTAAGGAGGATGTGATCCGGCACTGCAGCGCGCTTGCGGAGAAGCTCGGCTATGACGGGCTGCGGTTCCTCGTCGGCGACATCGCCAAGTATGACGAGCTGCGGCAGGTCGACCTGGTCGTGACGCTGCATGCCTGCGATACGGCGACCGATGCGGCGCTGGAGAAGGCGGTTCGCTGGGGAGCCTCGGTCATCTTGTCCGTGCCTTGCTGCCAGCACGAGCTGTTCCAGCAGGTGCACAGCGACGTGCTCGGCCCGCTGCTGCAGCACGGTATTTTGAAGGAGCGGTTTACCGCGCTGGCCACGGACGCGATCCGGGCGAAGCTGCTTGAGCTGGTGGGCTATAAGACGCAACTGCTGGAATTCATCGACCTGGAGCACACGCCGAAAAATATTTTAATCCGGGCAGTTAGCAGCGTGCAGCCGCCGAAACCCGCCGAACGGGCCAAGCTGGCGGAGGAGTACCGGGACTTCCGGAATTTCCTGCAGGTGGAGCCCTATTTGGAACGGGCGCTGCAGGACAAGCTGGACCCGTGGCCAAAGCCGTAACGTAACCGCTATAAACAAGAGAGGGAATCCCATGTCATAAGCGGGATTCCTTTTTTCAACCCTGTGCGGGGCAGCTGTGCTACAATGAGGCTGCTTGGATGTGAAACGAATCAACGGGAGGCGATACATCGATGGCAGCAGATAAGGAACGTCCCCGCTTGACCGGCTTGCCGCCGGTTGCGGATGAGCGCTGCCGGCTGTTGATTCTCGGATCGATGCCGGGGGAAGCGTCCTTGCGGGCGCAGCAGTATTACGGCCATCCGCGCAACGGCTTCTGGCCGCTTCTCTACGCGCTGCTGGATGGCGGTGAGCCGGCTGCGGCATACGAGGAGAGGCTCCGCTTCGCGTTATCCCGTGGCGTAGCGCTATGGGACGTGCTCGCGGCGTGCGAGCGCGAAGGAAGTCTCGATACGGCGATCCGCCGTCCGGAGGCCAACGACTTCGCGGGGTTCTATGCGGCGTACCCGGGCATCCGCCATGTTTTCTTCAACGGCAGCACGTCGGCGGACCTGTACCGCAGGCAGGTCATGAAGGAGGCCGCGGACGACGGCAGGAGCTATGAGCTGCTGCCGTCGTCGAGTCCGGCGCGGGCCATGCCGCAAGCGGCCAAGCTGGAAGCATGGCAGCCTGTGCGGGAGGCTTGGTTTGCCGTACGTGGCTAGCGGCATAGCAGCCGGACTATTCCTTCTCCTTCTGGGTGGCTCCGATCTGATTGACCGTCGTTTTCACTTGATTGATCGTATCGTTTACGAACTCCATATCTTGATTGTCGGCTTCCATCGAAGCCGTGCTTTCGTAATTGCCTTCGTGCTTTTTATTTTCCGACATGCCGTTTCCTCCTTTCTTCATAAGCTTTATCGCCAGTTCATGCTTAACGTGCGCAGCCTGCCCGGAAAATATTCTCTTTTTCCGAAAGACATACTAAGTGAAATCCCATTTCTGCAAGCGACGAGAGGAGGGTGCCGGATGGCAAGACAGACGGGCAAAGTTCCGTTCGGATATGAACCGCCGAATGAGCGGGACACGGACCGCGGAAGCTTGTGGATTTACGATGCGTTCGAGGACTATACGGAGCAGGAGCTCGTACGCGTCCTTGCGCTGGCCAGCGGGCGCGGCATCGCCAAGGTGGTGTTTTACCCCCTGCATGAGGAGACGGTCCGGCGCATGGAGAAACGGCGTTCCGTAGCTCCTTATCACCGGAGGGTCGAAGCGCTGCAGGCGCTGCTAGCCTCTTCGGATACGGATGTCGATTATGTCGTCGAACCGTTCGAGGGCAAGCGCAAAAAGTATACTCCCGTTGACACGGCGTTCCGATTCCTGGAAGAAAAGTACGCTGCTCCCCATTTCGTCTGGGTGACCGGGACGACAGCCGGGCTGCTCGCGGGCTACGAGTCGTTCGAGACGTGGATCAAAAAAATCCGCTGGTTCGTGAGCGCGGGGGGAAGCCCGGTCACGCATCCCCGGCTGCATGCATACGCCAACCGCTGGGACCCGGTCTGAAGGCCTGGTTCGGTCCGCATCCCCTGAAAATGGCATGAAAGCCCGAAGCCTATAATGAACTCTGTTCGGAAAACCACGGGCGGCAGTTTTCAGCGCTTGTCACAGGGGGAAAGAAACGATGGGGAAACTAAAAAAAACGGTCGTGTGGGTTATGGCAGGCGCGCTTTTGGGCGGGCTGATTTATGGTGTCACTTGGGCGGGAGATGCACCCGTATCGGCTGAAATATCGACAGAAGCCAAGGGACGGTTCGTCAGCCTGACGGACGGCAACAAACAAATCAATATGTCTTACGACGGAACGGAAAAAATCTATCCGCTGACATCAGACGTGTGGGTGTACCGCAATTTGCAAAAAGCGGCGATCACGGATTTGAAGCCGGGCGATTCGCTGGAAATTATATTGAACAGCAAAAATCAAGCCGCCTACATTAAGGCAGTCGCGCCCGAACAAGCCGCTGCGCCGCAGAGCCCGGCCCCGCCGACCGCCGAGCCGAACGCGGCGGCGGCACAAGGCGCAGGCGCATCGCCGGGGCCAGCCGCGCCTGCGCCTTCCGGCAGCACGGCCGTCGTACCGCCGGTCGGTCCGGCGCATACGCCTGCGGCTTCGACTTCGACTTCGGTCGACCGTCCGGCTGCCGCGAAACCGGCTAAGCCAGCGGTAAACGGAGGCTGGCCTTGGGAACGGCTGTCGTTGGAGCTGAAAAGCCGGGAGCTGGCTTTGAAAGTAAAGCAGGAGCAGACGGACAAGGGCGATGAAGCCGACATTTATATCCAAACCAAGGATCGTGCGGTGATTCATCTGAACGGAGCGCAGGCGGAGCAATTGCTTCTTCTGCTGATGCAGGGGCTGCCGTCGGAGAAAGACGCTTGGGAGAAGGCGCTCAAGCAGCACTTGGCGGCGCAGTTCAAGCTGAAGGACGATTCGCCGGATTGGAAAATCGACGTGAAGTGGAAAGACGACGCCAAAGTCGTCCGTATGCCGCCCGTACAAGCCGGGAAGCCGGAGCCTGCCGGCCACGGGGCGGACAAGGAGCATGGCAAAGGCAAAAATAAGGGGAAAGATAAGGATAAAGTGAAAGAAAAGGAAAAAGCGAAAAACCGCGATAAGTACGACGATGAGAATGACGACGTTCAAGGCAACGATGACTGATCGGAGCGCTTCCGCTTTCCCGCCTACAACCGGCAGCCCGCCTGGAGATGATAACGCTCCGGGCAGGCTGCTTTTTTTTGCTGCGATTCTCTTAACCGCCTAGTCCTCGGGAGTCCTGTCCAAGTACAAGCGGGAGACAGGAGTGGCGTCTCCACGCCGTACTTCTTCCTCCGTCGCCTTTTCCTCCAGCGGATCGTGCGTATTCATGCCTGGGGCGATGGTCGGTTCGTGGGGCCGCCGCGCCTCTTCCTTCTTGCCGGTCACAACTTCCTCTCCCCTTCCGTCTTGGAATAAGCAATCAGCGTAATCGGACTGCCGGTCAATTCGGCCAGCCGCGCTTCCGCTTGTTGAATGATATCGATGACTTTTTCCTGCTCGGGAAGCGGGGCGATTTCGTAGTCGGTCGTTTCGATTTTCACGGGCAATGGGCCTCCTGTAAAGGATTATATCGATTTCCCGGTTAGAATTCCCTTCGCGAAAATCCCGCATGCGTGGAAGGGGATGGAAACCAATCTGGCAAAAAACATGGATCGACATCAAACCGCTGTGTTATATTGAAGCTACTGTTAAGGGAACACGTTGAAAGGCCGAAGGAGGAAGGAACCGCATGAACTGGAACCGCTTGGCCGTGATGGCGAGCATCGTGCTCGCCGTGCTGATTTCGTCGATGGACACAACGATCATGAATACGACGATGCCGCGGATTGCGGAGGAGCTTGGGGATGTGAAGCTGTACGCGTGGAGCTTCGCTTCTTATATGATTTTATGTACGATCGTAACGCCGCTCAGCGGCAGGCTTTCGGATTTGTTCGGACGCAAAAAAGTGCTGGCGGTCGGTATTTTGGTCTTCCTGCTCGGGTCTGTGCTCTGCGGTACGGCAGCGACCATGTTGCAGCTCGTGCTGTACCGGGGGCTCCAAGGGCTCGGCGCGGGCGCGATGATTGCGTTCCCGGCCATTATCGCCGGGGATTTGTTTCCGGTCGAAGCGCGGGGCAAAATTCAGGCGTTTTTCACGGGCATGTGGGGCATCTCGTCGGTGCTGGCGCCGCTGCTCGGCAGCTTGTTCATCGAGCATTTGAGCTGGCGTTGGATTTTTTATATCAATATTCCGATTTGTCTGGCGTCGCTGCTGCTGCTTGTCCCATATCGGGAAGTGTACGAGGCCCGCAAGAGCCGGATTAACTACTGGGGTGCTTTATGGTTCGGACTCGGCATCGGGCTGCTGCTGTTCAATACGGTAGTGAGCGAGGGCTTTCTGCTGTATACGGCGGGCGGCGTCTTGTGTTTGCTGCTGTTCGTGTACAACGAGCGGAGACACCCGTCGCCGATTATGCCGATGGCGCTGCTTAAGAACGGCTCCGTCTCCTGGATGAACCTGAATGGCTTCTTAACGTGCGCGGCGTTGTTCGGCACGTCCAGCTACATTCCGTTTTATTTGCAGCAGCACGGGTACTCGCTTTTCGTCAGCGGGCTTTCGCTGCTCGGCATGTCCGTCGGATGGGTTCTTGTAGGCGTCCCGGCCGGCAAATGGGTACTGCGCTACGGCTACCGGCCGCTGCTGTTTACCGGCAATGTTCTGCTGGTGCTGTCCGGGCTGCTGCTGCTGTTTTTGCCCGACCAAGGAGGCTTCTGGTACGTCAATGCGATCTTGGTGCTGCAAGGACTGGCATACGGGCTGCTCTATACGGTATCAATCATCGGGGTGCAGCAGCTTGTCGCCGCCGATCAAAAAGGGATTTCCACGTCGCTGCAGGTCTTCTCGCGGAATATCGGCACGGCGGCCGGGGTTACGATCATGGGCGCGCTTCTGACATCCGCGCCGGCTTTTATGACCGGCATCCACCGGTTGTTCCTGTACGGGTTTATCGTCAGTTTGGTAGCGCTGGTGTCCACGATATTTCTTTTTACGCGCCGCACGGTGTTGATTTCCGGGAACGGGACTTGAGGGGCGACGGCGCAAAAAGCCGGCAAATGAACAAAGGGCGGTCTGCTTAATGCAGACCGCCCTTTGTTGTCGCGTAGCCTTTCTTTAGTCGAGGTACCATTCGCCAGACCAAGGATCTTGTACCCAGCGGGCATGTTGGTAATAATGCTGCCCATGCATATGATGATGGTGGTGCGGATGGAAAACGTGCGGATGGAAACCATGCGGATGGAAGCCGTGGGGATGGAAACCATGCGGATGGAAGCCATGGGGATGGAAACCATGCGGATGGAAACCGTGGGGATGCACATGATGGGGATGCCAGTGACCGTGTGGCCAGTGATGATGAGGATGATGCGGACGGATGTAGTCGAACTCCTCTGCGGTTTCGGTTTCGATTATCGTCTCTTGAGACATGTTGATTTCTCCTCTCTGATTAGAACATACTCCACCATATGTCAGAGAGGAGGAATTGGGCACTTATCCATCTGAAAATGGGCTCAATCACCTTGTTTTTTTCTTAACCAGCCGGGACGGTGCGCTTCCGGCTTGCCGCCGCGTTCCTGCGGCTCCACGGTTTCCGGCGCGCGCCCGTCGCTTCCGAGCGGTAAGCGCAGCTGCGCCTCCTCTATGGCCCGGCGCACTTCTTCGGGTATCGGAAAATCCGTCACCGGGGCATCCTTCAGCGCTCGGGTCATGATTTCCCGAAACAGCTGCGCGGGCACCGCTCCGCCCGTCGTCAAATAATGGGTCTTGTCCGTCTGATCGTACCCCAGCCAAATCGCCGCCGTCAGCTCAGGAGTGAAGCCAACGAACCAGGCGTCCTTAATGCCATTCCGGCCGATGGCCTCGAATTCGGTCGTTGCGGGCAACTGCGTCGTCCCTGTCTTGCCCGCGGCGGGACGGCTGCCGATCGCGGCGGCGATCCCCGTTCCTTGCGCGACGGTCTCTTGAAGCAGCCTCGTCAGCGTATAGGCGTAGAGCGGTTCCGTCAGCTTCGTCGGCTGCGGCTTGGCCTCGACGAGTGTATGGCCGTCCTTGGTCGTAATCTTGGTGATGGCGTGAGCGTTCTGCATCATGCCCTGATTGGCTATGCCGCCGTATGCCTGAGCCATCTGCAAGGGCGAGACGCCTTCGGACAAGCCGCCGAGCGCGAGGCTTAAGTTGCGGTCCGCTGGAGGCAGAGCGATCCCGGCTTTACGCACGTAGTTCATTCCAGCGTCGATGCCGATTTCATTCAGCAACCAGACGGCCGGAATATTCCACGAACGCAGTACGGCCTCCCGAAGCGAGACTTCGCCCCTCGTTTGTCCGTCCCAATCCTTAGGACGGTACCCGGAAATGTCGAGCTGCCCGTCATATAAGATCGACTCCGGGGTATAGCCAAGCTCAAGCGCAGGTCCATAGACCGCCAGCGGCTTAAACGACGAGCCGGGCTGCCGCTTCAGCTCGGTGGCCCGGTTGAAGCCGCGGTAGGTCTGATCCCCTCGCGCGCCGACGATCGCACGGATGCCGCCGGTTCGCTGGTCCAGCACGACCGCTCCGCTCTGCACCGGGCGGTCGGGAGGACTTTGTGGGAAGAGCGCATCGGTGCGGTACACCTCTTCCGCCGCCTGCTGCACCTTAAGGTCCATCGCCGTATGAATCCGCAGGCCGTGCGTCAATATCTGCTGCTCCGCAAAGCCGTAAAGCTTCTCGGCTTCATCCATGACATAGTCGACGTAAGAAGGGTGCCGCCCCTTAAGCGACTCTCCGTTGTTCGGCTTTAACGCAATCGGCTCGGCGACGGCCTTGTCGTAGGCGGCGTCGCTGATGAAATGTTGCTCCTTCATCAGCGACAGCACGAGGTTTCGCCGCTCCAACGCCTTGTCCGGATGCCGCACCGGAGAGTAGTGCGAAGGGGCTTTGGGCAGACCGGCCAGCACGGCCGACTCGGCAAGCGTCAGCTGCTGAACGGATTTGCCAAAGTATTGCTGCGCCGCCCCTTCGACGCCCCAGCGCCCTTCGCCGAAGTAAATGCTGTTCAGATACAGCTCCAAAATTTCGTCTTTGCTGTAAGCAAAGTTGATTTTTATCGCGTAGCCGAGCTCCTTGAATTTGCGGTTGAATGATTTGTCCGAGTCGAGAAACAAATTTTTGGCAAGCTGCTGCGTGATCGTGCTGCCGCCTTCCTCCAGCGCCCCGGCTTTCAAGTCGCGGACCAGCGCGCGGCCAATCGACCACACATCGAAGCCGGCATGATCGTAAAAACGCCGGTCTTCTACCGCAACGACGGCATTCCGCAAATCCAGCGGAATTTGGCCGAGCGGCACCGGCACGATTCGGGACGAGGACAGCTGCGTCACCGGTTGCCCCCCGGCATCCATCACGAAGCTCGGCTCGGGGAGCGGATGCTCCAGCTTGCTGATATCCAGATCGCGCACCCATACGGCGGCAGCGCCAAGACCGGCCGCAAAGCAGAGCAGCCCCGCCGTCCACAGCCACCGCCTTCCCCGGAAACGGCGCGCTTTCTTCGTCTCTCTCGCCGCCGTACCGCCGCTCTTGCCCGGCGCAGGCTCTCGCGCCTCGCGTGCCGCGGGTCGGAAATCGCCTGCGCTAGTATCCTCTTGCCCCGCACTGCCGGCTCTGCGCCACGTGGATCGTGCTGCCTGCCGGGCTTCGTCCGCCGCGCGGCTTCCTGCACCGGAGGCTCTATACGACTGCCCCTTGCCCGTACCCTCACGTTTCGGCGAAGAGCCCGTGTCTGGCTTTGTTTTTGGCCTCCAACGAAACATCCGGGATAAGCTCATGGCTGATGGTCCCCCTTTTTGTTTGCCACGGAATGTTCGCTGCTTCAGCGTAAATGATCCAACCTATTAACCTATTCGCGCCGGACGCCTTGTTTTGGCAGGTGGACAAGCAAAAAAGGAGCCTCCGAAGGAAGCTCCAAGCGATCTGATATGTTCCTCCAAGCGGGGGATCTCATTGCATGGGGTCCGGCATCATGCCCTTTTCCATCACCTGCGAATTCGTCGGGAGGCTTGCCATCACTTTGCCAAGCTGTCTGACCTCCTTCTCGTTGTTGGCCATCTTGCCGTTCATCGCTTTGCCGATCGGTGTCGATTCGGTCGGCCTCGTTCAAGTCAACGCGGGTCTGGCCGTTCTCCTGCGTGTGCGTATAGATACGGTACGGATATTCCTGCAGTGAAGCGGAATCGCGAAACGTCAATTCATACGTGCTTCCTTCCCGGGACGGCAGTTCGGTGAATCCCATCGTTTTGAGCGTAGCGTGCACATGGGAAAAGGGCTTGGTGATCGACGGCAGCGTTTTTTTGCGGGTCATAGAGCAACACTCCTCGATTCGTTATTTTCTGCCAGACGGCAAGACGCATCCGTGTACCCTTTTATTACACCGTTCGGATAAGGATGAAACGTTGTATGGTACTAGATCGTCATTCTTTTTCGAATAAGTATAGAAGGACTGGGGGTGTTGGTATGCGCGGCAAATCGCTGCGGTTTATTTTATTTCTTATGGTGGCGGTGACCTTATCGGCTCTGGTGTACGGGTACGCGTTTTCCGATAACAACAGCTTTGTCGGTTCCAGCATCGATGAGCAGTTTCCCGTGCCGGCGGAGGCGCGCAAATCGGACGTTCCGTTCTCCAAGCCGGGAGTCGTCTATGTCCGCTACAACATGAAAGGTATCGAAGAAAAGGAAAGTATTCCCGACTTCTACGCGAATGAGATTCGCAAGTGGGGGTGGAAGGAAGACAAAGAGGAGCAGGTGGGGGCCCTGCGCGTTTTTGTAAAGGACGGCAAAACGATGAATATCACGACGCACACCGGCTATTTCACTTTGTTTACCAAAAAAAGCTCCGCAGGGCCGCACACAGCGGTTACCGGTTCGCCGCGAGCCGCAGTTTCCAAGCCGCAGAGCGCGCCTGAGCGGTAACTCCCTGCGGCCAAGGGCCGTACTGAATGTGAGGATTCACGCTATGGGGCAAATGCTTGGCGGCTCCATCCCCGTTATTTTCATTTTTTGCAACGAAAAACCCGCATGGTATAATGGAGCGATAAAGTCAGGACAAGCGGAGTGAGAACAATGAGAATCAACAAATACATTAGCGAAACCGGAATTTGCTCCCGGCGCGAAGCGGACCAGCTGATCGAGGGAAAGCGCGTCACGATTAACGGCCAGCTAGCTGAGCTCGGAAGCCGGGTGAGCGAAGGGGACGACGTGCGGATCGACGGAAAATCGGTCAGCGAGAAGACAAAGCACGTCTACATTGCGCTCCACAAGCCGGTCGGCATCACCAGCACGACGGAACGGCACGTCCGCGGCAATATCGTGGACTTTGTGGGTCACCATGAGCGCATTTTCCCGATCGGACGGCTGGATAAAGATTCCGAAGGATTGATTTTGCTTACGAACGACGGCGATATCGTCAACAAAATATTACGCTCCGAGCACGAGCACGATAAGGAATACATCGTGACGGTGAACAAACCGGTCACGCCGATGTTTTTGCAGGGAATGGCGAGCGGCGTACGGATACTCGGGACCGTCACCAAACCGTGCAAAGTGAGCCGCATCGACGACCGGACGTTTCGGATCTTGCTGACGCAAGGACTGAACCGTCAAATCCGACGGATGAGTGCCGCCTTCGGCTACGAGGTTCGCCGGTTGAAGCGGGTGCGCATTATGAACATCAAGCTGGCCGGGCTGCCGGTAGGGCAGTGGCGCGATCTGACCCCGGAAGAGCTGGACAAGCTGATGAGCGCCATCGGGCATCAGCCGTAAGTTTTATGCTACACGTTGAATTTGTAGCCGATCCCCCGCACGGTATGGATGTATTTCGGATCGGTGGGGTTCGCTTCGATCTTCTTGCGCAGGTTGCTGATGTGTACGAGCAGTGTGCGCGTGTCGCCGTTGCTGTCCACGCCCCAAGTCATTTTATACAGCTGTTCGAGCGGGAGCACCTTGCCGGGCGAGCGGGCGAGATGCAGCAGCAGGTCGAATTCCTTGGAAGACAGCGGCACGAGCCCGCCGCTTGCTTTCACGGTTCGGCTGAGCAAGTCGATCTCCAGTCCCGGAAACGACAGGTACTGGGAATCTTCCTTGTGCTGCTCAAGCAGCTGGCTGCGGCGCAGATGCGCTTTGACCCGGGCGACGAGCTGGCCGGGACTGAACGGCTTCGTAATGTAATCGTCTCCGCCGATGCTGAACCCCAGAATGATATCCATATCCTCGCTTTTGCAGCTCAGAAATAAAATCGGCGTATTATAGGACTTCCGGATTTGCCGGCATACTTCGATGCCGTCCATTTCGGGGAGCAAAATGTCGAGAATCACCAGATCCGGATGATGCTCCCGCACCATGGCAAGCGCTTCCGCTCCATTCCCGGAATACAGTACGTCATACCCCTCCTTACGCAAATAAAGACTGATTAATTCGATAATCTCGGCTTCATCGTCGACGATGAGTATTTTTTCTCCAGGCATCGATTTCTCCTCCAAAAGATGATGCGGCGAAACATGATGTTTCTTTGAAACGATCAGAATCATACCTCGCCGGACTCGATACTGGATTCTGATATGGCAGCGATAAACGTCCCGAAATCCTCCAAAAGTGAGCCGTTTATCCCGGTTTCCAAAAAATGCAGTTTAAGGTACGATAGTAGAATGGAAGCCCATTTGAACAACAGGAAGAAAGTGGTATCCATTTCCAGAAACTATTCTTATTATTATAAATGGTTTTGGGTGTTTATTTCCATAGTTTTATTGGCCGCCGGTATCGCCGGTATCGGCTATTGCCTTTCCTCTGCCGAGAAGTCCGCGCCCCGTGCCGTTCAAGGGATCATAGACCTGGAGCGCTACGGCTTGGAATCTCATGGAACGGTCCGGCTGGACGGTGAATGGAAGATGTACTGGATGCGCCTGCTAACGCCGGAAGAGCTGGCCTCCCCGGAGCATGCTGCGGGGGAGCAGGCGACCCTGATCGCTCTTCCCGAGGTATGGAATCGTGTCCTTGTGGACGGCGTGCAGTCGGGCGGATCGGGTTATGCGACCTTTCACTTGAAAGTGATGCTGAATGGCCCCGCCTCAGATCTGGGGCTGAAGCTTCCATACATCCGGACGGCCTACAAGGCCTGGGTGAACGGTGAGCCGGTCGCAAGCAGCGGCACGGTCGGAGAAGACATCCTGACTTCCAAGCCTCTATATACCCCGAATTTGATCCGGTTCCGTCATGCAGGTGGGCCACTGGATATCGTCATTCAGGTTTCCAATTACCACCACCGGCTCGGGGGCATCTGGAAACCGGTCGAGCTCGGCTCATGGAGCACGCTCGACAGCAAGCTCCGGAGAGAGCTTGCGATCGAGACGTTTGTGATAGGAAGTCTGCTGTCGATGGGGCTGTATCACATCGGTTTGATTGCGCTCAGGCGCAAAGAGAAAGGATCGCTGTATTTCGGCCTTTTTTGTTTGTTGATCGGCATACGGGCCTTCTTTACAGGCGAAGGCGTGATGTATTATTTTATCCCCGAGGTGCCTTGGCTGACGGAGCTGCGCATCGAGTACGTATGCTTTTACATGGGCGTGCCCGTCATGATCATGTTCATGCACGCGCTGTACCCGCAGGAAGTGCGCCCCGGCATCGTCCGGACTATTCTGGCGCTTGGCGTAGCGTTCTCGGCTTCGGCATTTTTGATTCCGCCCCCATGGGTGACCTATACGACGCCGGTGTTCCAGTTCATTACGCTGCTCACCAGCGGCTGCCTGCTGTTCGGCCTGGGACGAGCCCTGACTCGCAAAAGAGACGGGGCTCTGTTCGCCGCGATCGGCGCGGGCGCTTACGTCGCCACGGTGATACTGGACATCATGTACTATAACCAGTGGATCAAGCTTGGCGAGGTTTCGGCGTATGGCTTGCTTGTCTGCGTGTTCATGACCTCGTTCATTCTGAGCGCCAAATCGGCCAAGGCTTACGTGGAAGTGGAGACGCTATCGCGGCAAATGCGCGAGATGAACACCGGTCTGGAGCACAAAATTCGCGAGCGGACCGCCGAATTGGAACGCATCAACCGCAGTCTGGAGCGGATGAACGACGACTTGGCGCGGATGGAAACGTCGAGGCGGCACCTGCTCAGCAATATCTCACACGATCTGGGAACGCCGATGACGCTGATTCAAGGGTACGTGGAAGCGCTCATCGACGGCGTCGTCTCGCAGCCCGACCAGCAGCAAAAGTATTTAAAGCTCATCCATAACCGGATTACGGGCTTGAACCGGCTCATCGCCGATTTGTTCCAGCTCTCGAAGCTGGAGGCCAGACAGATGGATTTCGATATCCAGCCGGTGAGTACGGACGATTTTATCCGCTATTTCGACGAGCGCTATGAGCTGGAGCTGGCCGGCGCCGGGCTTAAGTTCGAGACGGTTGTCTACTCGCTGCGGCCCGAAGCCCACCGGCAGGCCGTGGTCAAAATCGACGTCGACCGGATCGATCAGGTGCTGACCAACGTGATTTACAATGCGGTCAAGCATACGCCGCGCGGCGGGCTGATCCAGCTTCATTTTATCGTGGACGAGCATTCGCTTGTTATGCAGGTGCAGGATAACGGCCCGGGCATCGATCCGGAAGACTTGCCGCACATTTTCGACCGTTTCTATAAAAAAGACAAGTCCCGCAACACGGCCGGCGGCGGCAGCGGCCTCGGGCTGGCTATCGCCAAAGAGATTGTCGACTACCATGGGGGCCGGATCTGGGCGCAAAGCCACGTAGGTCAAGGCGCCTGCATCGCCTTCATGCTGCCCCTCGCGAAAGGGGGTGAATAGAGACTCGTACGTCAGCGCCGCCAGAAGCGAATCGCATGCGTGACGCTTAATCGCCGGAGCCTGGGGGATGCAGCAGCGAGCTGCGGTAATCGGTCGGCGAGAGCTGGTAGTGCCACTTGAACTGCTTCGAAAAGTACAGCGGGTCCTGGAAGCCGACCGAAGACGCAATCTGCTCCACGGTCAGCTCCGGGCGCTCCCGCAGCAGATGGCGCGCTTTGTCGAGCCGGAGCCGGAGCAGGAACGTCACAGGCGTCAGCCCGGTCTGCCGCTTGAACAGCGTCGAAAGATACGCGCGGTTGTAGCCGAGAGACTCGGCCATCAGCTCGATCGTGATCGGCTCCGCATACTGCTTGGATAAATATTGCAGCGCCCGCTGCACCGTTTGCCCCGCCGCGGTCGCCTGCTCCGGCTCGTCCCCGCGAAGGGGGTGAAGCGCTTCCGCGAACTCGGCGAACAGCAGGTGCAGGCAGCCGTTTGCTTTCAGATTGGCACCTGCGCCGCGGTGCTGAAACGCCAATTGCACTTGGCGGAACAGGACGCCGATCGAGCGCTTTCGTCCGGTATGGACGACCGGCTGGTGCGAGCTCAGGCCCGTATCTTGCAGCAAGCGCCCGGCAAGCTGCCCTTCGAAGGCGACCCAACGGTAGTGCCACGGATCAAGCGCATCGGCCATATAATTGACCAGCTTGCCCGGCTCGATCAGGAAGCTGTCTCCGGCGCCAAGCTCGTAGGTTTGTCCTTGGCAGACGTAGGTGCCCTTGCCAGATAACACATGATGCAGCAAATAATAATCGACTACCTTCGGTCCGGGCTTATGCCCCGGCTTCGTTTGGCTGTGGCCGGCGAACAGGACCGTCAAAGGGCTGTCTTCCGGCGCGGGGTACGGGTTGGATACGACAAAGTAGGTATCGGGACGTTTGACGGGCTCGGACACGGCGCGAACTCGCCTCCTTTTGGGCATTGCCCCGGATACGTTCAGTATAGCACGAAGGAGGGCGTCTGTGCGTTCATGATCTAACATTTTTCCATGCCATCCTGACATCGTTCCATAGTGAAAACCGATTGTCCGGTCTATACTTGAGGCAAAGCTTACTATAGAAATTTCGCTATATCGAACGTATCTTCTTAAATCCATAACGAGGTGAACCGTCATGACGGGAGTCAAAGCATTGCAGGAGCAGTTTGTCGAGCTGTACGGAGGAGATAGCTCCAATCCGATCCGGGCGTTTCATGCGCCGGGGCGCGTCAATCTGATCGGAGAGCACACGGATTACAACGGTGGCTACGTTTTTCCGGCCGCTCTGACGTTTGGCACGACGATGCTGATCCGGAAGCGGGAGGACGATCAGGTGGGCTTCGCTTCCACCGACTTTCCGCTGCACAAGCATATTTCCATTCAGCAGGTCGAATTCCGCGCCGAAGACGATTGGATCAATTACCCGAAGGGCATCATCCGCGAGCTGCAAAAGCGGGGGCTATCCGTCGGCGGTTACGATATTTTGTACAGCGGGGCAATTCCGAACGGCTCCGGCCTTTCCTCCTCAGCTTCTATCGAAGTGGTGACGGCCTTCGGCCTGCTCGCAATGGAAGGGCAGCCGACGGACAAGGTGGAGATCGCGCTGCTGTCGCAAAAGGCCGAGAACGAATTCATCGGCGTGCAGTGCGGCATCATGGATCAATTTGCAGTAGCGATGGGCAAGAAGGAGCATGCGATTTTGCTCATGTGCGATACGCTGGAATACAAGCATGTGCCATTCGTCAGCGGCGAATACAAGCTGGTGATCGGCAATACGAACAAAAAGCGCGGGCTCGTCGACTCCGCCTACAACGAGCGGCGTTCGCAGTGCGAGCAGGCGGCGAAGCATTTGGCTGCCGAATATCCCGGCCTGACGCTGCTCGGTCAGCTGTCGCTGGAGCAATACCGGAGCGCGCAGCATCTGATTCCGGACGAAACGGTGCGCAAGCGGGCTCAGCACGTCGTCGAGGAGATCGACCGGGTGTTGCAGTCCATCGAGGTGCTGGAACGGGGGGACCTGGCGGCGTTCGGCCGGCTGATGATCGGCTCGCATAACTCACTGCGCGACTTGTATGAGGTGACCGGCGTCGAGTTGGACACGATGGTCGAAGCGGCGCTTGCTGCTCCCGGCGTACTTGGCTCGCGGATGACGGGCGCCGGCTTCGGCGGCTGCACAGTATCGTTGGTGCATCAAGACAGCGTGGAGCAATTTGTCGGCGAAGTGGGCCGTGTGTATAAGGAGAAGACCGGCTTGACCGCGGACTTCTATGTGTGCGACATTGGGAATGGCGTGCAGGAGCTGCAGCTATAGGCATGATCGTCTGGCGATGAACGGACGGAATCAAACATTCGGATGGACGGAAGGAGAGGCTTAACTATGGCCATTATGGTAACCGGAGGCGCGGGCTACATCGGCTCGCATACGGTAGCCGAGCTGCTGTCAAAAGGCGAAGAGGTCGTTATCGTCGACAATTTGCAGCAAGGACACCGGAAAGCGGTGCTTGGCGGCAAGCTGTACGTCGGGGACATTCGCGATGCGGACTTTTTAGACACGGTATTCCGCGAAAACGACATCGACGCCGTCATTCATTTCGCAGCAAACTCGCTCGTCGGCGAAAGCATGCAGGTACCCGGCAAATATTATCATAACAACGTCTACGGGACGCTCTGCCTGCTGGAGAAGATGAACGAATACGGCGTCAAAAAAATCGTGTTCTCGTCCACGGCGGCGACGTACGGCGAGCCCGAGAACATTCCGATTCTGGAGTCGGACCGGACGCTGCCGACGAACGCTTACGGCGAAACGAAGCTCGCCATGGAGAAGATGATGCGCTGGTTCGATACCGCGCACGGCATCAAATACGTCTCGCTGCGCTATTTCAATGCAGCAGGCGCGCACGAAAGCGGCCGGATCGGCGAAGACCATTCGCCGGAGACCCATCTGGTGCCGATCATTCTGCAGGTGGCGCTTGGCAAGCGCGCGCATATCTCGATTTACGGCGACGATTATGCGACGCCGGACGGCACGTGCATCCGCGACTACATCCATGTGACCGACTTGGCGGACGCCCACATTCTCGCGGTGGAAAAGCTTCGCGCCGGCGGGGACAGCAGCGTATATAACCTGGGCAACGGCAAAGGCTTCTCCGTCAAAGAAGTGATCGACATCGCGCGCGAAGTGACGGGACATGCGATTCCGGCCGTCGTCGAAGCCCGCAGAGCCGGAGACCCGGCGGTGCTTGTCGCCTCCTCGGAGCGCGGCAGAACAGAGCTCGGCTGGCAGCCGAAGCGGGACAGCCTGCAGCAAATCATCGCCTCTGCATGGGCTTGGCATCAAGCGAATCCGGACGGCTACGGCAAGTAAAATGACGGGTGCGGGCGTTCGGGCCGAAGGCCGGCCGATCCGAAGGAGTGGAGAACAATGGAACAAAGACAGATGGAAACCGAATTCGGCTCTCCCGACCGGAAGGCGGCCTATCGGGTCGAACGACTGCTGCAATTTGGCCTGAAGCGCGGATTGCTGGAGCCGCTGGATGTGTATGCGGCCCGCAACGGGCTGCTCGATCTGCTGTGTATCGGCGAGCCGTACGAGGGCGATCTGAACGAGCCGGTAGCGGACAGCGCATTGGAGCTGCTGGAGCCGCTGGTCGATTACGCGGCCGAATCGGGCCTGCTTGAAGAGAACAACACGACGGTACGCGATCTGCTGGATGCCCGTTTGATGGGGCAGCTCATGCCTCGGTCATCCGAGCTTGTGCACCGGTTCTGGACGACCGCGAAGTTGGCCGGCATCGAAGCGGCGACGGACGATTTCTACAAGCTGTGCATCGATTCGAACTACATCCGTATGGACCGGATCGGTAAAAACATGTATTGGCTTGCGCCGACGGAATATGGGGATATCGAAATTACCATAAACCTGTCGAAGCCCGAGAAAGACCCGAAAGAAATCGCGATGCTCCGAAACGCGCCGCAGAGCCATTACCCCAAATGCCTGCTGTGCATCGAAAACGTAGGCTACGCCGGCAGACTCAATCATCCGGCGCGACAGAACCTGCGGGTCATTCCGGTTGAGCTGGCCGGGGAAACGTGGTACTTTCAATATTCGCCTTACGTGTATTACAACGAGCACAGCATCATTTTCGACCGGGAGCACCGGCCGATGAAGACGTCGAAGGAGACGTTCGAGCGCCTACTCGATTTCGTGGAGCGTTTCCCGCATTATTTCATCGGCTCGAATGCCGACCTGCCGATCGTCGGCGGATCGATCCTGAACCACGATCATTTTCAAGGCGGACGGCATAAGTTTCCGATGGAAAAGGCGGGCGTCGAGGAGAGCTTCAGCCATCCGGATTATCCCGGCTTGAAGATCGGCATCGTCAAATGGCCGATGTCAGTCATTCGCCTCTCCGCTCCTAACTGCGATCCGTTGTTGAAGCTCGCCACGGCGATTCTGGATGCGTGGAAGTCTTACAGCGATCCGTCGCAGGACATCTTCGCGTTTACGGAGCAGGCGGGCGTCAAGGTGCCGCATAACACGATCACCCCCATTGCCCGCAACAATGCGAGCGGGGAGTACGAGCTCGATCTGGTGCTGCGCAACAACCGGACCAGCGAAGAGCATCCCGACGGCATTTTTCACCCGCACAAGGAGCTTCACCACATTAAGAAAGAGAACGTCGGCTTGATCGAGGTGATGGGGCTCGCCGTGCTGCCGGGTCGTCTCAAGGACGAGCTGGAGCTGGCGTCCAAGCTGCTGACCGGGGAGGAGAAGCTGGACGGGAAGGTGACGCGCGATCCGTCGCATCCACTGCACAAGCATGCCGAATGGCTGGAGGAGCTTGTCAGCCGTTACGGTACGGCGATGCCGGAGGAGGACGCGAGGCAAGCGCTGCAGACGGAGACGGGGCGCAAGTTCGCGGACGTGCTGCGCGACGCGGGCGTGTACAAGCGCAGCGAGCAGGGAATGGAGCGGTTCCGGGCGTTTTTGCGGCACCTCGGCGTGCGGGCTTAAGGCGGGAACGGAAGACAGCCCGTTATGACGAAACCTAAAAAGACCCCCATCCGGGACGCCGTGTTGACGGAGTGCCGAATGGGGGTCTTGCGCTTTTTAATGGAATCAGGACTATCCGGCCTGGGAGTCTTCGTCGCCGGAAGGCTGGCGCGTTTTCGGCTCGATCTCGATCAGATCGGGCTTCCGGGTGATCTCTTCGACCTCGATGCCGTTTTTGGCGAGCGTGTTGGTCAGGAAATTTTCATCCTGTGCCGGGAAAATGTACGCCGGATGCCGATCGGTGTTGCTAAGCAACTGCTCGGCCACCTGCAGCAGCTTATCCATCGAGAACGGCTTGCGCAAAAACTTTTCGATATCCCTCTCGTGATAATCCTGCGGCGGCTCCAGAGCCGTGGATACGATCACCGGGGTCCGGTAAAACTTCGGATGGCGATACAGCTCGCCGATGAAATCCCAGCCGTTCTTCGTTCCCTCCAAATGAATGTCCACGATACACAGTCTTGGACCGCCCTCTTCGATCCGGTGCAGGGCGAGAATGCCTTCCTCGGCCGAACGCACGTGCATCGTCGGGATATGCAGCTTGGCGAGCGCCACTTGAATCAGCTTCGCCAAATTATCGTCATCCTCCAAAATCATGATGCTGTTGTCCGCCGTTCCGACCCGGTAAGCTTGGAGCGTCACCGTGAAGGTCGTGCCTGCGCCCATCTCCGATTCGAACGCGACTGTCCCTTCGTGGCCTTCGATGATTTCCCGCACGATGGATAGTCCGAGGCCTGTTCCGCCAATCTGCCTGCGGTCGGAATTGTCGACGCGGTAAAATTTGGAAAACAGCTTATCCTTGGCTTCCTCCGGGATACCGAGCCCGTAATCCTGGATCAGGAATTGTACGGCTTGACCATCCTGCCGGAGCGTCAGATCGACGCGCTCCGCCTGAGGCGAATATTTGATCGCGTTGCTGAGCAGGTTGTGCGCCACCTGCTTCAACCGGTCCGCATCACCGCGCACCCATACTTCGTGCAGCGGCAGATGCAGCGAGAGGTCGTGGCTTTGCTTGCCTCGCCATTGCTCGACCACCTCTTGCAGCAGCTCTCCCAGCTCCACCGGAGCAAAATGATAAATTTGCTTGCCGGATTCCATCCGCTGCAGATCCAAAAAGTCGTTGATCAGCGTCGAAAGCCGGGTCGCCTCTTTATAGACGGTTTGCAGGTAACGCTGCTGCTTCTCCGGCGTAAGCTGGCGATGAAGCAATATCTCGATAAAACCGAGGACGCTCGCAAGCGGCGTTCGCAGCTCGTGCGAGACGATGCTGATGAATTCGTTTTTCATTTCGTCGACTTTCTCTTCCTCGGTCCGGTCGCGGAACACGAACAGGAAGCCGAGCTCCTCGTCGTGGCGTTCGACCATCATTCGGATGGCGTACAGCTCCACATATCTTTGCTGATCCTCCCCGTCGGTGAAGGAGAAGCGCTCCGTCAGCTTGTTCAAGTCGCCGCGCAGCAGACTGCGGATCGATTGGGAAACGCGGGCGAAGCTTGGCGAGCTATCGAGCAGCTCCTGACTGATCTCGGTGATCGACTCGCCGGTGCGTCCGCTAAGCCGAAGGAAATCGTGCATGCGATGATTGAAAAACATCAGCTTCCCTGAAGCGTCGCACATCATCATGCCCTCGTGGGTCGATTCGAGGACGTTGTTGATCAGGTCGCGTTGCTCCTCCATGGCCGCCTTCTCCTGTTGAAGCTGCTCGTAGAGCGCCTCCAGACGGGCGGATTGACGGCGGCGCTCCTCGTTCATTTGCTGCGTCAGGAAGGCAAGTCCGAATTGGCGGATGAGCCCTTTGGCCAGCCGTGTTTTTTGCTCGTCCGGCGAAGTTAGATATCCGGTCAGCAGCAGGAAGCCGGTCGGTTCATGCTCATCGTTGAACAGCGGATAATACCGGTCTATCGCGTGGGTGATGCTTTGATGGAAGCCGCGTTCCTGCGCGGTGGCTTGACGCACGCTCTCCAGCGGCATTTTCTCCTTCAGGACGCGCCGTGCCAGGCCGAACAGCTCGCTTTCCAGCATGGCGGGCAGCGTCGACGGATAGCCGATGGAATAGGCAACCCGATAAGCCACTTCCGTCCCGTCGCCGCCCGGCGTTTTCAAGACAAGCAGAGCTGCGTCAAGCTGCAGCGATTGCAGCAGCGCCGGGAGAGAAGCGTTCAAAAAGTCGGCCATGTTCGTCGAGCCGGTCAGCTTTTCCTGATAGCTGCTGATGGCCTCCAATTCCAGCTCGCGCTGCGACAGCTTCTCCAGCGTCGCTTCCTGCTCCTCCTGCTGGGCAACGATCTCTTCGTTCTGCACCTCTAAGCTTTCCGCCATGAACCGGTACGTTTCCTCGCTTTTGCGCAGCGCCGCTTCCGCCCGATTGGCCCGGTTGAAGAGAAAGAGTGAGAACAGGCCGACGATAATGGCGATCCCGCTCCCAATCAAAACGATGACGCGCCCCCGTTTATCTGCGGTTTGAGCCGATGTATACGCTTCCGATGCAATGAGATCGATCTCGGCGGTCAGCTTCGTATGAATTTGGCGAAAGCGGTCCATCTGGTTTTTACCCATGGACACCCGCTTGATCGCATCGGGCAGTTTCCCGGCGCGAATCAACTCGATTTGGCTGGAATAATGCTCCTGCAGCCGCTGAATTTGCGGGATCGCGTCGCCTTCCATGACACCGCGCAAGCCGGGGTATTTTTTTTGAAAATCAGCCATAGCAAGCAGGTCGTCCTGCATCTGGGCTTTGCCGAAATCGTAGGGCTCCAAGTACTTTTCGTCTTCCGTCACTTCGTAGCCCCGCAGCCCGGATTCCATATTGACCAGGTCAGCCAGTAAGCTTTCGGCCAAAATGTTTAGCGGAATCACTTCGTTAACGACTCTGTTCAATTCCTTTTCCGTACTGGAGGATGCGACAAAGCTGGAGATGCTGATCGTCACGAGCAGGAAAACGACGACGATAACGTAACCGAGTGAAATTTTTGATCGTGTGATGTTCATGGCGGAGCCACCTTCTCGGTATATAGACATTTTTTGTACGTTCCTAGTTCGACAAAAGCAGGGTAAATCCTCTATAGCGAACAATGCTATTCGAGCCGGAACGAAAAAATTATTGTTGTTTCGCCGAAAAGGGAGGCTTATATCAACGTGAGTCGAAGGATGTCAGGAAGTGAAAGAAAAGGAAAGGAGGATAGGGGAAGGACGCGTGTCGTCAAGCCGCATGCTGGAGTTGGCGTCCTTACTTGATTCGGATTAGGCTGTGCTTGAAGCGCGAGAAAAGGAGGACTTGCCACAGGTCTTCGTTTCCTGCTGGCGGCGAACGGCGGAGCGGCTCAGGCGCGCTCCACCCATTCGCTGCGGAGGGAGAACAACTCTCTCAAGTCGTCCGTCGACAGCTCGGTGATCCACTGTTCGCCGGTGCCGACGATTTGCTGGCTAAGCCCAAGCTTCTTGTCGATCATCTCGTCGATGCGTTCCTCCAGCGTCCCCAGCGTGACGAATTTGTGCACCTGCACATGGCGCGTCTGGCCGATCCGGAAGGCGCGGTCCGTCGCCTGGTTTTCCACGGCGGGATTCCACCAGCGGTCGAAATGGAACACGTGATTCGCCGCGGTCAAGTTAAGTCCGGTCCCGCCGGCTTTGAGCGACAGCAGGAAGATGCCGGAATCGTCCTCCTCCGGCGGCACTTCGCCTTGGAACGTTTCGATCATGCGGTCTCGCTCCGCCTTGGAGCTGCCTCCGTGAAGAAAGGACACCTTGCCTCCAAACTCTTCTTCCAGCACCCGCCGCAGCAGATGTCCGGTCTCCACGAATTGGGTGAAAATGAGGCACTTGTCGCCTTCCTGCCGCAGCTCCTGCACCATTTCCAGCAGCCGTTCGACCTTGTTCGACCGCTCGCGCAACGGAGCCCGGACGGCATCCTTGGCGAGCAGCGCCGGATGGTTGCAGATTTGCTTCAGCTTCGTCAACGCGGCGAGAATCATCCCGCGGCGTTCCATGGCCGACAGCTTGTCGATCCGCTCGAACATGTCTTGAATATAGTTTTCGTACAGTGTCGCCTGCTCGGCCGTCAGCGAGACGTACGTTTTGTACTCGTACTTTTCCGGCAGATCGAGTTGAATGGACGGGTCCTTCTTGACGCGCCGCAGCAGGAAGGGCCGGATCAGCCGCTGTACCTTGGCGATCAGCTCCTTGTCCTGCGTACGCTCGATGGCGCCAACGTACCGCTGGGTGAAATCGCGCAGCGTGCCGAGATAGCCCGGGTTGAGAAAATCGAAGATCGACCACAGCTCGGTCAGCCGGTTCTCGATCGGGGTCCCGGTCAGGGCGATCCGGTGCCGCCCGCCGAGCTTGCGGATCGACTGCGCCTGCTTTGTGTAGGCATTCTTAATGTTCTGTGCTTCGTCAAGGCAGATCGATTCCCATGAAACGGAGCCCAGCTCCGTCTCGTCCAAATGCGACAGCGTGTACGTCGTCAGCACGAGGTCGCTGTCGCCGCAGCTCTCGGCGAAGCTATTTCCTTTGGCCCGGGCAGGCCCATAATGCAGATGTACGCGCAGGTCCGGCGCGAAGCGCTGCAGCTCCTTCTGCCAGTTGCCCAGCACGGACGTCGGGCAGATCAGCAGGGAAGGGGCGGCTCCGCCGGTCTGCGGCGTGTCGGCCGCTTGGGGATCGGCGGCCAGCCGGTGCTCCCGGAGGTGCAGCAAATACGTGATCATCTGGATCGTCTTGCCGAGCCCCATGTCGTCGGCCAGACAGCCGCCGAGGCCGCACTCGCGCAAGAATACGAGCCACGAGATGCCTTCCACCTGATACGGCCGAAGCTTGCCGCGGAAGCTGTCCGGCGGCTCCAGCAGCGGAGGGCGCTTCGCGTGGTTAAGCAGATCGACAAGCTCCTGAAGCTGCTCGTCAAGCTCGACTTCCATGTTGAGCGTACGGTGGAAGTCTTTGTCCTCTTCGCCTTCGCTGGAGCCGAGCAGATGAAGCTCCAGCACGTCGCGGAACGACAGCCCTTGCTTCTTCTCAACCTGATGCATGACGCGCTGGAGCTGGGCGAGATGAACCGGGTCGAGCTGTACCCACTGCCCGCGGATTTGCACGAGCCGCCGGTTCTGCTCCAGCAGCTCGCGGAATTCGGCTTCGGTTAGCTCGACGTCGCCCAGCGCGATTTTCCAATCGAACTGCATGAGCTGATTCAGGCCGAACATCGACTGCGGGCCGGAGCCGACCGACGATTTGATCTTCGCTTTGAGGCGTGGACGCCATCTGCGGATGCGTTCCCACCATGCGGGCAGGATGACTGAATAGCCCGCTTCCATCAGACGCAGGCTGCCTTTGGCCAGCAGCTCCCACGCCTCGTCCGGCGTCAGTGTGCTGCGCAGCCCGGCTTCGCCCTCGGCCAGCCACGGCAGCATGCGCCGCCATTTCGCCGTATCTCGCGCTGCGCGGCCGAGATGCGGGCGCCACTCGGCGGGGAGCGCCTCTGCCGCAGCGGCCGCCATAGCTTCGCGGTTCGCGGCGTTGTCCGCGGGCACTTCCGCTTGCGCCGTTATGCCGCCTGCCGCATCGCTTGCGGCCCCGTCCGCGGCCGTCCCGCCGGACTCCGGCTCCGCCGCGGTCCAACCGGCGACGGCGGACGGGGCCACTTCATGCTGCACGTCCTTGTCGCTGCGGTCCTGCAGCACGACGCGCAGCGGCCATGCGCCGCCGGACTCCGCCGGCTCTTCGAGCTTCAGGCACGTGCGGAACGGCGTGCCGTCGGACTGCCAGCCGATGGAGATGAGCCAGTCCTCTTCGTCCATCCATAGCTCGGCCGCTTGCCCGCCCCCGCGTCCAAGCAGCGGAAACGAGCGCTCCAGTTGCTCCAGACTCTGGCGCATGACGCCGTCCTCCTGAATCCACGCCGGGATGAGCAGATCCAGCCAATGCTGCGCAACCGGCGAGGCGGACCAGGCCGCTGCCGCCTCGGGCAGCTGCAGCTTCCAGCCGAGCTCTCCGGCCTTCCATTTGGCGAAATCCGGCATGAAGCGGCCGTGCGTCAGCGCTTCCTTGACATAGGGCGCAAGCTGCGTCAGCTCTTTCAGCTCGCGGCCGAAGGCGAGCCGCTGGTGCCGGACGATACCCGGGGCCGCAAAATAGTCAAGTGCTTCCAGCACAGGCAGCAGCAATCCTTCGACGTTCTGCGACTCGATGACTTCGATGAACGTTCCGTAGAAGGAAGGCTCGTGCCAAGCGAACAGCCAGTCCCGCAAATCATAAGCGTCGCAGACGCCGCCGTTATAGCGGGCGCCCCACAGGAAGAAGCCGCCCTGTGGCGCCCAGCGCACGTGGACGTGGGTGAGGCCCGTATCGGTCATGGAATCCATTTTCCTTTCCTCAGCTCTTCCTGCAGCGCGCGCAGGCGCGAATATTTCATCGCCAGCCGGTAAATGAAATCTTCCCAGTCGTTCGACCGGTTCAGTTTTGTGTATAGGGTGTGCAGCTTTTTCAGCAAGTGAACGGCTTTTTTGTAGGCTATCCGGTTTTTCTCCGCGATGCCACGCTCTACCGCCTGATGAAACAGAGGCAGCATCAGCGACGGGTCGTGCTTTTCGACCGTTTGCAAATCCAGCGAGTACAAGTCCAGCGGCGAGACGCGATTCGAGAGCTGCAAGTCGATCCAAGCCTTATAGCGCTCCGCCTGCATCAAGTAAGCCGTATAGAAACCGTACGTCCGCGGCAGAAGCGCGATCATGACCGACACCCACTCGCCGTCGTCGGTCTGCCGCTGCACCGCTTCCATCCAATATTGGCAAAACTGCCGCAGCTCCTCCTGCTGGGCCCGCTGCACGACAGGCAGCATCCAGCGCAGCCAAGCCAGCATCTGGTCCCACGCTTCTTCCTCGTAGCAGCGGTGTAGATAGAGGAAGTAGTCCCGCGCTTCCCGCTTGGACAGCGCTTCGAGCTTCTGCCGCGCCGCGTCGTCGTCGCCTTCGATCACGGCAAAATGCGCCTCCGCCAGCAGCAGCGCATCCCGCCGCCTCGGCATCAGATCGAGCGCTTCCAGCATGAGCCGCAGCCGGGCGCGCTCCTCCGCCATCCATGTGGGAAAGCTTGTCATCCGCCACCAGACGCTGCGGTATACGGTAGACCACGACAAAGGCGATTCCTTCCCCGACAGCGCCGCTTCCGCCAGCAGGCCGAGCGTCTCCTTCCAGGGAGCCGAAGCTTTTTCCGCCAGCAGCGCGACATCGAGCCGGGGCACAAGCCGCAGCAGCTCCTCCAGACATTGGCGGCTGACCGTCCGGCAGCCCGTTTCGATATAATAAGAAAGGTAAGACGTTTTCGTCTCCTGATAAAATTGTTCGATTTTCCGCATCACGAAGAACAGCACATGAAGCGCGTACAGCTCCCGCAGCGGCTGCTCCCAGCTTTCGCCGTGGCGCGTCAGCTTTTCCTTGACTGAGCTGTAGAACAGCTCGATCGACTGCTGCTGGTTAAGGGAAAAGCCGTAAAACTGCTGGTCGAAAAACTTCTGCCACTGGGCCGGCGTGTGATCCGGGGCCGGAGGCTCGAACCGGTCCTGCCGCTTCTCCGCAGCCTTGGAGACCGCTGTCTGCTTGGCCTGCTGCCGCGAGCGCACGGCGGCGATCGCTTGCTTGAGCTGCTGCAGCAGCAGCTCCGGACGGCCGAACGGCGCGTACAGAGCAAAAGCGACTGCGGCCATGTGCTTGCAGTTGTCCCCGTCCGGGCAGCTGCATTCGCTTTTGCCGAGCTGGTCCAGATCGAGAATCACTTCGTAGCGCTTCGTACCGCGCACCAAAGCATGCACTTCCACGCCATGCTCCAGCTCCAGCTCCGCCACTTGTCCCTTGTGGTAATAAGCCCATCCGCGCTCAAGCCTGGCCGGGTCGAAATTGTCGCGCAGATGCCCGATCAGTTCGTTTATTCGATTTTTCGGAATCTGCAGCTTCAGCATGTTTCGCCCACCGCCCTTTTTGTCTATCCTTATAGTGTACCAGATTTTGCATCGAAATGCGTGCGGGATCAAGGCCGAAACTCGATTTTTCCTTGTACACGGCTTTATGTCTTCGGTTGCGGGCGGTCTGGTTTCCGAGTACAATGAGTCAAAAGGATTGCCAAACAGGATTGCAGTTGCCGTCCGCCCGTCCGCGAGCCGCCGTCTCTTCGGAGAGTATGGACTTACGGACAGGGCGAATCCGATACGCGGAAACGAGGGTGGCAACGGGAAAGGCGGAGAACGATGGGCATTAAATTCGGCAGGGAATACCGCGACATTATCGACGATTTCACGATTGCGCTGCAAGAAATCGAACGCTGCCACGAGTTTCTGGACATGTCGGCCGAGGACTGGGACGAATTGAACGAAGGCGAGCGGAAGGAGTGCATCAAGACGCTGGCCGACGATTTATTCTACGGGCTCGGAACGGAAGCGCAAATGAGCGTCAGCGACTGTACCGTCACGCACGACCCGAAGCGGCATGTCATCCGCATCGATCGAGGGGAAGCGCTAACAAGGGTCATACACTTGGTATAAGGGGAGCGGCAGGGCATGGGGAACAAGCTGACGGCGGAAGAAGTGAAGGCGAGGCTATCCGGCCTTGAGGGCTGGATGGTAGAAGAGGGGAAGTGGCTGGTGAAAAAATACCGCTTCCCCGCCTTCGCAGGCAGTATCGCGTTTGTGAACCGGATTGCAGAAATCGTGGAAGCCATGAACCATCACCCGATGATCGCCATCGATTATCGGATGGTGACGCTCCGCCTGACCTCGTGGCATGCGGGCGGATTGACGGAGCTGGATTTCGCGAGCATCGCCCGGTATGACGAGGCTTATGCCGGAAGCGCAGACGAACGCACGCCGTAGCGCTTGCTTTAGCCTCCTGCCTCGGCCATAGCTGCAAGCACGCGTGTGCGCACTTCGGCCGGCAGCGGCTGCCGCAAGGCGGCCTCCAGCCGGTCCCGCTGGATGCCCTGCCGCTTCAAAATGTCCGCGATCCGGAGCAGCGCTTCTTTTTTCATTCGATGATCTCCGATCTTAGCTTGCTCGGCTCAAAAATTCGCGAATTTGCGCGATATGATGCCGGTCGTGCCAGACGAAATCCGGGATGTATTCCGAGATGACGAACGGTTTGCCGTCCAAGTCCGGAAACGATCGTCGGAATTCTGTCTCGGACAACCCTTCCAACGTATCCACAAGGCGGCTGCGCCATAACATGAGCTCCTCTGCGAGCTTGCCTCCGGATTGATCCCGCCCGTATTGCGCCGCCCGAGCGTTAAACGCTTCGAAATCGAGATGCTTCAGCGTCAGCGGCTTGCCTTCCGCAATTTTGCCGATCGCCGACTCGTAGAAATATTGGTCCCATAGCAGCAGATGCCCAACTACTTCCTTCATCGTCCACTTGCCGGGCGCCAGAGGCTCGTCCCATATCCGCGCGTCCACGCTGCGGATTTCTTCCGCAAAAGCGAGCAGCCCGCGAAACTCGGCGAGAAGTTCGGCCTTCGGTTGTGCGTTATTCCCCATTGTCTTGTCCTCCTTTGTTCATTGTATCCGTCCATACCATGCAGTGAAACTCCCCGGACCCTTCCGGCGTCGGGCGTTCATACGTATCCATGATGACAAAACCGGCCCCCTCGTAAGTTCGGATGGCCCGTCGATTCCACGTCAGCACTTCCAGATCGATTTCGTTGTCCGGCGCGCTGCGTTTGGCCTCGCGGACAATGGCGCGAACAAACGCCTCACCGCTGCCTTGGCCGCACAAGTCCGGCCGCAGTCCGAGCCCGAGTCGCGTGACGCCGACCATCGGGAACAACTGCGCAAAGCCGCACAGCTCCCCGGCTTCGTCAAGTACGGCCCGGTACTGCGCTTCGCGGATGTGCGGATCGGCGAATTCCTCGCCGCGTGCAATCATTTGCTCCCACGGGTTCCAATGGTACAAATCGTAGGGAGGCGGATAACTCCATGTACAGACATCGCGTCCGTGATCTTCCCGCATCGGAACGAGACGGAAGCTTTTTGTTTCGTTTTGCATCGTTCCTCCTGCTTGTTGCGCCGACGATTGCGCTTCCGCCGGGCATTTTTCCGTTGTATACTGATAACTATACCGTATTTCATCCCATCTAAGGAAGTGATTGGTTTGAAACATATTGTAAGCCAACCGTGGCTCTTCGAGCATGGTACGGACGATCACATCGTCATCGCGGACTGCCGGTTCACGCTAGGGAAGTCGGAATCGGGGAAGCAAAGCTACGACATCGATCACATTCCCGGCGCAGTGTATTTTGACCTGGAGCGAGACTTATCGAGCCCAATCAAGGAGCACGGCGGCCGCCATCCGCTCCCTGACGTGCAGGAGCTTGCGGCGAAACTGGGCCAAGCGGGCATCCATGCCGGCTCCACCGTCGTCGCTTACGACGATCAGGGCGGAGCGATGGCTTCGCGTTTATGGTGGCTGCTCACCTACCTTGGTCACGACAAGGTGTATCTTTTGGACGGAGGCTACAACAAGTGGAAGGAAGCGGGCTACCCCGTCACCGACGAGCCGCCGATCCTGCGCGAGGCCGTATTTACGCCCCACGTGCGCGAAGACTTGACTGTCAGCGTCGAGCAGGTCAAGGAACGGCTGGGCAAGCCCGGCGTGGCTTTGATCGATTCCCGCGAAGCTAAGCGTTACCTTGGTATCGAGGAGCCGATTGACCGGATAGCTGGACATATTCCCGGCGCGAAGTCGTATTTTTGGAAGGACGCCTTGGACGAGACCGGCGCTTGGAAGAACGAAGCTGCGCTGGCCGAGAGTTTCGACGGGCTCCGTCAGGCGGAGGAGATCATCGTCTACTGCGGCTCCGGCGTTACGGCCTGCCCGAATGTGATCGCACTGAGCAAAGCGGGGCTGAACAATGTGAAGCTGTACCCCGGAAGCTGGAGCGATTGGATCTCGTACGAGGGGAATCCGATTGCGACGGGGGAAGAGTAAGAACCGAGAGGCCGCGCGGACGCGGGTTTGGGGGCTGTGACAGGTTGCGGGGAGGCAGGCTGTCGCAGCCCTCTTTGGGCTTTTCTGTCAACAGTTTGCAAACAAGAACCCGACGAAAGCAGTTGCAAGCGGCACGGAGCCAGCCATAGCAGGGTAGTCGGGTCAGGTGGTTGTTGAACGCTTGGAGGCTTTGCTTCCGGTCATCCACAAGCGGGTTTGGCTTCGCCGTCCGTGCCGAGCAGGAGTTTGATCGCCTTTGGGAACACTTTGGGAGTGGTCGCAACGGAGCCAGAGTCGTTCCGCCGCGCAAACCGTCACGACTGGGATCCGTACGGAGCAAGAGTCCTCCCGGAGTCCAACACCGCCGGAACCAAACGGAGGAACAGCAAGAGCAAGCTAGATTCAGCCACAGCATGGGTGCTCGCTTGGCTTCTCTTGCTTGCTCTTGGATTATTATTCAGCCACTCCCCCTGCAAGGCATCGCTTTTGTTGCTGTTGGGGATTGCCGGGGTACGCTTGGGGTACGTCGGGGGTAACATTGCCTCATGATCGCTCGTGACGGCTTTGGCGCTTGGGGTATGCTAGGAGTCTGTCCGACGAAACAGGAAATCACCCATGCCGTCTCGAAACCGGCAACCTGTCACAGCCCCCAAACCCGCGTCCGACGCGGCCTCTCGGCTCTTATTCTTCTCCCGTCGCGATCGGGTTCTCGCTATATGAAATCCAATCGCTCCAGCCTCCCTCATGAGGCTGGTTTTCGCTTCAGGAGCAGCTGCGCAAGCAATTCCAACTGGCCTTCGATGGAAATCGGATCGAAATAAGAAAAGCTTGCTTTATCCAAGACATGAACCTGGCCTTGCCAAACTGCCGGAAGACTGTGCCAAACCGGGCTGTTCTCCACGTATTTGATCCCCTCTCCTTCATCCGCAACGAAAAGGTAATCGGCATTTCCCGCATATAGCGGCAGCTTGTCAAGCGGCAGATTCTGAACAATTTGCAGACCGCTGTCAATCGCTTCGCGTTGTACGGGGTCGGGAATACTGAGCTTCAGACCACGGTAAATTGGCCAACCGCCGCGGCCGTAATTGTCGCCGAACACCGAAAACCGCCGGCCTTCCCGCTCGAATCTCACGATAGCCGCCGTCGCTTGACCGCTCACGATCCCGGCCAGCTTTTCCCTCACCGCCGCCGCCCGTCGCTCAAACCGCGATTGCAGCTCACCGGCGGCATGCGGCTTATTGATCAATTCCCCGATAAGCCTGGTATCTTCGTAAATGCTGCGCCGCCCTTCGTAAGGAAGCATGACGGTAGGCGCTATTTTGGACAAAGACGCATAGTCTGCAAGGTTGTGGTCATTAATTAGGATTAGGTCCGGCTCGAGCTGTGATACGGTTTCCAGCGACGGCACGCATCCGATATCCACGATGTCCTTCTCCATCTCCTGCAAAAAGACGCTGCCACCCCACCATGTTAAATTCGCCCCGATCGGCTTCACGCCGATGGCCAATAATACATTGGCGTAAT
The DNA here is from genome assembly GCF_900100345.1 of Paenibacillus tianmuensis. GTDB lineage: Bacteria > Bacillota > Bacilli > Paenibacillales > NBRC-103111 > Paenibacillus_G > Paenibacillus_G tianmuensis. Next base: position 56,544 of record NZ_FMTT01000021.1, read on the forward strand.
AGAGCGCAACGACTCGCAGCGACTGACGCGTATGGCGGACATATTGCCTCGGCGATTGCCCAACCATTTGCTTAAACCGCCGGCTAAAATAATAAACATCCTTAAAGCCTGCGCTCTGTGCAATTTGCTGCAGGCTTTCACTGGAAGTAAGCAGCTTCTTCTTGGCCTCGTTAAGCCGCAGCTCCGTCATGTAATCCAAGGGGCTCAGGCCGGTCAGCTGCCTAAATAGATGCGTATACTGGCGCGTTCCGATATTGGCTTGCCGGGCCAGCGCTTCTACGTTCACGGCGGCAGCGTCCAGCCGATGCAAACCGTCGATCGAGCGCCTGACTGCTTCCCTGGATTGCATCTTATCGCTTGGCGAATAATTGCTGCGATACAGCTCATAAAGAAGCTCTTGCAGCCGAAGATGCTGCTTGAATTGTGCAAGCTCGTCTTGCGGCGACCGGTGGCGGTAAAGCTCATCCAGCATGCCGGCAATTCTGCCGAACGGCTTCGCATTCAGCTCGCCGTGCGGCGTAAAGCTTAGTCCGGCAGCACCCGGCGATTCGCTACGCTCGGCACCGGCTTCCGCCGGCATCGCATGAAAGGCCAGCAGATACAGGCAAAGCCCCGAAGCATTGTCTGCTGACGCTTCAAGCAGCGTATTCGGATGAAGCAGGAAGCAGCTGCCCTTAATGACCCGATGACGCCTTCCGTCGATAACGGCGCTGCCGAAGCCCTGCTTTCCGGCGATAAGCACATAGGTTTCAGTGTGCAGTCTGTACGGCTTGCCTGCGTCAGTACAATGAATGTCCATGATATTCGACAAGGTGAACAGGAGGGACCGGAAAGGCAGGGACAAACGGCTCACCCGTATGCACATCCTTTTTAACTTATTGAGAAATATTATCATTTACACCATTGCTCTTATTTTATCCAATCCCTCTCCTATACCAACAAAGCCGCCATGAAAAGGCGGCTTATGCAAAATAGTAAATTATTCGGCTTGGTGTTTCTGAAGCAAATCCACGATTAGATCCAACTGTGCGGAAATTGAGATGGGGTCAAAGTAAAAATATTGCTTGCCGTCCAACTCGATAACGCGGTTTTCCTTGACTGCGGGTAAGCTTTTCCACACGGAGCTATCTTTTACGACATCCAAACCAAAGCCTTCATTGGAAACGAAAAGATAATCGGCGTCCTGCACGAAATCCGTCAGCTGTTCGAGTGACAGTTCCTGTACGATTTGTTTGCCGCTATCCACGACAGCTTCCTTGATTTTGGCCGGATATTGCATCTGCAGGCCTTTATAGATCGACCAGCCACCACGCCCGTAATTGTCTCCGAACACAGTGAATTGTCCGCCCTTGCTGTCGATCCGGATAATCGCCGCCTTGACATCGCCGTCCAGCACGCCGCCCAGTTTGGCGCGCGCTTCCGCGGCTTTCTTTTCGAAGTCGGCGGTCAGCTGGTCTGCAGCGTCCGGTTTTCCCAACATCTCCGCAAGCAGCTTGGCATCTTCGTATACGCTGCGATTGCCGTCGTACGGAATAAGTAAAGAAGGCGCGATTTTTGAAAATTGCTCATAATCCTCTGCATTTTGACTGTTCATAATGATAAGATCAGGCTCCAGAGCGGTAACGGCTTCAAGGGACGGGGGACCGCCGACATCCTTTATTCCCGACTCGAGATCCTTAAGGAAAGGACTTCCTCCCCACCAGGTAAGATTGGCGCCTACCGGACTCTCTCCCAATGCAAGCAAAATATGATGATAATACAACGCAACGATGCGCTTAGGCTGTGCGGGAATCTCGACGTCCCCGTTCACCGTGCTGACGGTTCGGGTGGAGGCTGCGTTCTCCTGGTTGCCCGTTTCCGCGGATGAGGTTGAGGAAGCGGGGGCCGGCGTGCTTTCGGGCGTGCTTGATGCAGCAGGAGAGCTTCCGCCATCAACGGCCTTATCGCTTCCGCAAGCGCTGAGAAAGACGACTGCAAGAAGGACCAAGAGGGCTCCGGCTACAAAAGGCTTACGAACTAAAATGCATGTTCAAACTCCCTTATCTAGTGATAATGATTCTCATAATGAGCCCTATTATAACAAGGCGGCGCGCGGCCAACAATGGAGTTTTCGGAGCAAAAAAGACGAAAAATTATAAAAGCGATGTTACTTGTGCAAAACTGGTCTGCCACCCGATTTCAAACGGGCTTGTCCACCTTGCCCACTATTAACCTCAAGCTGCTGTTGAATAGAAAACCAAAAAAGGGACTGCGACAGGTCACATGCCCATAACCTGTCACAGCCTCCAAACGCTCGTTCGACGCAGCTTGTTGGCCGTCGTATGCAATCCGATTTCCATTGAACTAGCGTATCCGTTTTTGTTCAATAATGTTTTTTTTCATTAGACTTTCTGTTTCCTGAATAAGATCGCGCATAAGATAATACCTATCTAAGGCCGAGTCACGTCGTGTATGCAGGAACGTTATGCGTAATTATTGCAAGACTTTTTATGGGGGTTAGACATGGGGTTATTAGTAGTTGGTGATGTGCATGGTTGTTTTCATACTTTTACTAAATTAATTAATGAGCATTGGGATAGCGGTAAACAGATCTTAGTGCAACTGGGTGATTTATTGGATAGAGGGAAATTCTCTCCTGAGACAATTTTATATGCGATCGAGTTGCAAAAAAACAATCCCGATAACGTTTACTTTCTTAAGGGAAATCATGAGTTTGAAGTTATTGTGCATGTAGAAGAAGGAAATGAGAACTGGTTAAAACAATGTGGAGAAGAGACATTAAAACAATTTGAAAGAAAATCATTAGATCTGTTTAACTATATTCCTTGGTTTAAATCGCTACCTCTATACTATGAAACGGACGATGTCTTTATTAGTCATGCAGGTATTTCTATGACAGCAGAAAATCCATTTGAAGAATCTCATCCAGAGAGTGTCTTGTGGACTAGGGGGCAACTAAAGAATATTGGTAAATTGCAACTTATCGGGCATACTCCTTGTAAATCAGGTAGGGCTGAATTTGATAATGAGAGCAATATTTTGAATATAGATACAGGGGCATATCTGCCTAAAGGGCTAACAGCCGTTAAAATTAATGACGAGGGTAAAGTAGCTGAAATCATATTTGTACCAACACTATCTGTAGATGTCACAGATTAAAAGATACGTATTCTTAGTCAAGCAACCCCGGTGGCCTCTCTCTTGGTATTTGTAATTTAAAATGGTAAAACAAAAAGAAACCGTTCCTTAGCAAATGGAAGTATCGCCCCATTTAGGGTCTGAAAAATAAAACGTGGAACCTATGATAACAAGACAAAATGGAAATACGGACATCATAGAAAACTCGCTCTATCCGGCACGAAAAATAACGCCCGCCAACTTCAGTTCTTATTCCCTCTCATCATCCGTAAAATGGTCATAACGCTTCAGAAAGTCTGCAGCCAACTCAGGCTTGGTCATCAGCACGACCGTTTCATTTTCCAGTTCCTCTGCCATCTCATCATCCGTCATAGACACAAAAAAGACAATGTTTTCCTTCGATTGTCCATATTGGGTGAAAATCGCCTCGTCCGTCTCCTGAACCACTCGTGCAATGATAGCAACCAACTGGTCCTTGTAATCATATGCATTCTCTACAGCATACAATAGCTTGCTGATATGATTAAAATGCGATTCGTCACCATACTGGTACTCCGAGATGCCCCATCTATAATAGATTTCATCCTCTTCTGAACTGCACAGGTCCTTCTTTTTCATTGCTGCAATATGTCGGGCAAGGGATTCTTCTGTATTAACGGCTAGAAACAGGGTGATAAAATCGCTATCTGTACCAAAGGCACAAGCATACACACGTTCATCCCGCGCTTTTTCCAAGGTTCCTTTCAAATCTTCCAAAAAGCTGGCCCGAAAGTGTTCTTCAAATTGCTTCAAAAAATCTGTCATCGATACGCATCCTTTTCTTCAAGTTTTCCTGTTTTTATCGCTATAATATGCACAAAATTTTTCTGTTTCAATATAGCACAATCCCTGCTGTCCGAATAGTTTTTGTGCAGAGCGCTCCCCCTCGCCTTGATTCCAACCGCCGCGGATTATGAATTGACAGATGAAACTCTATGCAGTAGGATAACCCGTATATCGTGAACAACGCAGAAAAAGGGTAAGTAGGCATACGAGAATGGACTTGCAGAGAGCCGGTGGTTGCTGCGAACCGGTGTCCGTCGTGTGATCGAATGGCCTTTTGAGTTGCTTTTCCGAACCGCCGACAAGGTGCAGTAGGGAAATGCCGGGCATCCCGCCGTTATCAAGGGGACGGTATCGAGATGATTCTTTTACCATCTCCGCACCGTAAAGAGAAGATCGGAACGATTGCGAGTCATGCAGCGGAACGGTCATTTAAGGTGGTACCACGACAACTTCGTCCTTATTGGACGGAGTTTTTTTGATTTTAAAGGGGGTGATGGCCATGGAGGATGTTAAACAATGACAGAACGTGTTTTGACAGGAGATCGGGTTACCGGAAAACTTCACCTTGGCCATTACGTCGGCAGCTTGAAAAATCGTGTTACGCTGCAGGAGCAATATGAGACATTTGTGCTTCTGGAGGCTTATCACATCAACATTAGAACAACTTATTGAACCCATGCGGGAGCGCAGGTCTTATTATGCCGCAAGACCGGATGTCGTTGACGACATCTTAATGGCCGGGACTCAGCGTGCCCGCGGAATAGCCCAAGAAACGATGAAAGAAGTTCGGGAGGCTATGAGTCTCAACTACTTTGACTGAATGACGACTTGCGAAAAGCTTTTGTAACCTTTGAGCCCTCCTTCGGCACCTTATACTGGAGCGGCGATGAAAGGGGGCGAAACTCACATGCTGCATTGGATCGAACAGGCAAAACAGGGAGACCGGGAAGCGTTTGGCCTTATTGTCAGGCGATTCACAGCGATGGCTCATGCGGTGGCGTACGAGAGACTGCGTGACTCCTTTTTGGCGGAGGATGCCGTGCAGGAGTCGTTTGCGGAAGCTTTTATCCATTTGCGCAAGCTGAAGGAAGCGGAGGCTTTTCCCGGGTGGTTCAGAACGATCGTGATTCGTCAATGTAACCGTCTGGTGCGGAAGAAGCAGCATCCGACGGTATCGTTCGACCAAATGGTCCAAACGGCCGGGGGACAGCCAAGCGTACCGGATATTGTCGAAAGAAAAGAATTGCAGCAATGGCTGCATGATTCCATAGCCGCTTTGTCGCCCGGCTTGCGTGTGGCGGTCCAACTGTTTTATTTTCACGGCTACACTCTGCAAGAGATTTCCGCTTATTCAGGGACGCCTGTTCCGACGTTGAAAAAGCGGCTGTTCGATGCCCGCGCGAAGCTGAAAGGAACGCTCCCCGTAACCGACTTTGTCTCCGTATTTCATCAATTGTACGAAGGGGGAAAACGAATGCTGCACATTGTCAATGGCGATGTCGTCGCGGAGAAGCTGCGGCAGGGCGTCGTTCAAGGCGATATTCTTGTATGGAGAGAGGTATATCCCGAAGGACCGGTTTTTATCGATTCAATGGCGGGGGCCAACCGATCCGTCCGAGCGCGCTACTTGGAGCAATCCATGGGAATTCCGAGTGCGGAATTTACACGCTCAAGCGAAGAGCAGGAGAAGGTACGTGCAGATTTTCGCAACTACGAGGAAATCGTGCTGTGGTTCGAACATGATTTGTTCGATCAGACGATGCTGTGCTGCTTGCTGCATTGGTTCGAGCAGCAGTCGTTAGGCGCTACGAAGCTAAGCCTGCTGTGTATTGGAGCCTTCCCGGGAATCGAGCTTTTTCGGGGATTGGGGCAGTTGTCCGTGAATCAAATGGCGACCTTGTCAGGCACTTGGCAAACCGTTGGCAAAGAACAGCTCGAACTAGGCAAAACCGTCTGGGAGGCTTACTGCGCCCCGGAACCGGGCAAGTTAGTTCAATTGCTTGAAGAGGGGGATACCTCTGCGCTGCCCTATGTGCAGGATGCCTTTCGGCTTCATTTATCGCGGTTTCCTTCGACCCGGAACGGACTTGGCATTGTAGAACAAACCACACTGGAGATGGTCCGCGGCGGCATGACTTCTCCGCTGGACTTGTTCGATCATATAGGAAATAAGCTTCATGGGCTGGGCATGGGAGATCTTCAATATTGGCACCGCTTGGCTAAACTGTCGCAAGGTCCGCACCCCTTGCTGAAGCTCGAAGGCTTGGACGCTTTGCCCGGCTATAAGGACACGGCGTCGTCGCTACGTCAAAGTACGGTTGCCTTAACGGAAGCGGGAAGAAAGGTACTGGGCGGGGAAGAGGATTGGATTGCTCTAAACGGAATGGACGAATGGTACGGCGGCGTACATCTGCAGGGCCCATCGATCTCATGGCGATGGGATGCGTCTCAAAACTCGCTTGTCCCATGGACGGCCGCTGGCGGACAGTAAGGGATACGCTCTAAATTCCCGGAGGCATTGACAGAGTACCAAAGCATTGTATATTACCCACACGCGGGGGACGCGGATTGATAGAGCTGTAGCAGGCCGCCATCGGGCGGCTGCCGCAGCTCTTTTTGCGTTTTATTCCTGCATCCCTGTCGTGAAAAGCACGATCATACCTCATGATAAAAGATGAAAAGGATTTAATAGGTCTATTTTACCATGAATTTTTACAAATTGTGTCTAAAGTCACGTTGAAATGTCCTGCTTTTACCAGATATCATATAGTACATGCCGAATGGACGGGAACCGTCGAATGCGCGTAAAAATTTTTTAGCGGGAGTGGAAGTTTGAGTATGCTGACAAATTCAGAGCTTCGCCGGATGGCGAGGGAAAGCTTGCAAGGGAACTGGGTGAACGCGGTTCTTGGCGTTTTCATTTATGGGGTGATTCTTTCCGTAATATCCTACATTCCGTTTATCGGATGGATTGGCACTCTGGTGATTACCGGACCTTTGACGTTCGGCCTGTTCGGTTATTTCCTGGGGACGGTTCGCGGCGAGTTGACGTCGGTCAGCAATTTGTTCGACGGGTTCAATAACAACCAGTTCGGGAATGCCTTGGTTTTAAATCTTGTGTCGGGCATCTTCATTTTCTTGTGGTCGCTGCTTCTTATCGTACCGGGGATTATTGCGGCTTTGGGCTACTCGCAAGCGTATTTCATTATGCGCGACAATCCGGGAATGCCGGCCCTCGAAGCGATGCGTCAAAGCAAGGAAATGATGAATGGACACAAGACCCGGCTGTTCATGCTTTACTTGAGCTTTATCGGGTGGATTCTGCTCGGGATGATTCCGTTCGGCCTTGGCTTGTTTTGGGTGCAACCGTACATCTATGCGGCCGTGGCTGCTTTCTACGAAGAATTAAAGAATCAGAATTTCGCCACACCCTATGAGGAAGCGCCTCGCAGCTATACTCTCTAATTTGCCATAACTGGCGGCACAGCCCTAGAGTGGGTCGCCGTCGCAGAGCGTATCACAAAAACAGAGCTGTCTCCGTCGAATGACGGCAGGCAGCTCTGTTTTTGTGGCGCTCCAACAGGTGTCCATCGCTAAAGACAGAAAGCCCTGCAGGCTTGTCCGGTCGGCTGTTCGATTGGAACGAACGCAGAGCAGGCAAACGCTGAGGGCTTTCGAAGGTACGGGAAACTTCCGTTCAGGTCATTACTTTACTTGTCCGTCATCACTTGCTTGTACTGCTCGTCCGACAGGACGCGCTTCGCCGTGACGTAACGCTTGGCGTAGTAGGATTCACTGAGTTTCGTGACGGTGACGCCTTGATCCGTAGCGGAGTGATAGAACTTGCCTCCGCCTACGTATACGCCTACATGGGAAATCCCTTTGCCATCGGTGTTAAAGAACACCAGGTCGCCGGGACGAAGCTGATCTTTGGCCACCTCGGTACCAAGCTCGGCTTGGCCTTTGGACGTATGCGGCAGATCCACGCCGAATTTGTCGAATACCCACGCAGTATAGCCCGAGCAATCGAAGCCTTTGGTCGTGGTGCCCGCGTATTTGTAAGGCGTGCCCACAGCCTCGTTAACCGCTGAGCTTAGTGGGGTTTCTGCAAAGACGCTGCCGACCGAAATGCTGCAAAACAGGGTTAAAGAAAATGCAAAACCTACAAGCTTTTTCAAAGAAGTTTCCCCTTCCGGTGCCTACGAGGTTAGCTTGAGGGTTCGGTTGAAGGTTCCCTATGATCACTCTACAGCGAGATCAATTCACCCAAAAATGGATCCCCCGTTTTCTGCGAACAGAAATTCGGCAAAATTTTCTTTTTTTAATTCCGAGTACATATATTCGAGCAAACATGACGTTTTCCTCCCTTTGTCACATAATTGTCACATGATCGATGTTTATTTATGAAACCTTATGCTTATAAGCCCAAAAAAAACGTCATCTCCCGGCGCTTTCGGAAGACGACGTTCCCATTATTTGGAATTATTTTACGTTTAGCGGGGGCTCCCGGTTAGGCCTTCTCCGCCCAAAGTGCATACTGCGTGCCGATCGCCCATACTTTGAAAAACATTTGCACCAGCCGGTACGCCTGCATGAGAACGAGCGCCGCGAAGCCCGCCCACCAGAAAGACGACACCATCACGGCGGCGGACAGCACAAGCGACAGAGCGGCGACCGCCAGTGCGGCTAGCGCAATGACCGGCAGATGCCGGAAAGCGAACAGCAGCGTGTACAGCGCGGACCTTCCGTCCGCTTTGCCGATCTGCAGGAACAGGAACAGCAGCTGCAGCAGGAACAGGTAGGCGGCGTACAAGGCCAAGGCGGGCAGCAGCGCTTGCCCCAGAGAAGCGTAGGATAGATGGATGGCGAATTGCTTCGCGGCGTGAGGCGCAAGCCAGTAGAGCGGACCGAGCGACAGAACGAGCTGGAGCGCATACAGCCCGAGGAACGGGAAGTACAGCTTGCGGATGCCGGCCACAAATCGGTAGCCAGCATTCAACTCCCCGTGCCGAAGGGAGTAGAAGACTCCTGCGTTCAGCGCGGGATGCAGCAGCATCCGGAGCCCAAGCAGGCCGAATCCCGTCCACAGGTACGGTACGATCAGGTCGGTTTTCATCAACTGAAACTGGCCCTCCACCCAGAACAGCCGTACCGATTCGCCGGGAAGCGCTCCGCCGGGATACCGGTGAAGGAGGGGAAGCACGACCGACTGAATGAGTTTATACAAGACGACGCCCCAGAGCAGATTGTACAAGAATAGCGCGAAGACGGCGAACGGCTGATGCCAGGCGATGCCCCAGCCCTTTTTGATCCGATTCCACATGTTCTTCACCTCACCAGACGACCCAGCCGAATAAGGTCTCCAAAAATTTGACGATCCCCATGTTCCATCGAACGGACAGCTTGGTGTCGACTACCGTTTTCATAAAGTTGTTGATCCGCTTGTTTTCCAGTACGATCGAATGCTGCGGGTCGAGCGATACCCAAGCGAGCGGAGAGGCGTGATTCAGCTTCATGATCACTTCGCTGTCGACACCGTCCCACGTCTTATCCAACTCCGAGCCGTCGGCGAAGTGAAAGCGGATCGGCACATTGTGGTAGGTTCCGCCCAGCTTGCGCAATTGCACGCTGTTCTCATAGACGGGCGGTCCGTTTTCGGTTGCTTTCCGGACCTTGATTCCGGTGACGGCATAGTCGACCATCATGCCGTTATAGATGTATTGATGGAAAAACTCCTGCCAGCTTGTTTTCGTTACGTCCTCGACCGTCCTTTGAAAATCGGCCGTCCCCGGATGCTTGAACTTCCAGCGCTGGAAATAGGTGCGCATAATTTTATCCATCGTCTCCAGCCCGGTCTGCCGTTCCATCGCCTTAAGCACAAGCTTGGCGCGGGTGTAGACGTTCTCGGCGTATTGATGGTGTCCGCCATAGTTCCACGAATGCAGCTTGAGCGGCGCCGGATTCGTAATGTAGCTCGATTCGACGAGCAGGTTCGGGCGTACACCGTATTCCGCTTCCATGATCCGGTCTTCGGCATACGAGGCGAAGCCTTCGTCGAGCCACGCTTCCTCGAACTCATTGCTGGCTACCATCCCGTACCAGAACTGATGACCGATCTCGTGCACGAGGACCCGTTCGAGCTCCAGCGTCGGGTTTTCTTCAGCGGCTCCCCAGGCGGTCACGAGCGTCGGATACTCCATGCCTCCGGCGCCGTTGCCGTCTGCGGGCGGTACGACGATCGACAAGGTCGAATACGGATAGCTGCCGTACCATTGGGAGTAGCGGGCGAGCGCTTTTTTGGCGGCGGTCATGTAGCGGGCCTTGAGACGCTCGTGCTTCGGATCGAGATACAGCTTGATGCGGACGCCGGGCAGATGGGGAGTCGCGTAAGGCTCTTCGAAAAAAACGAAATGCGGCGAGGCCGACCAGGCAAAATCATGCACGTCGTCGGCATAGAAGGTGTAGGTTCTCGTTTTGCCGTCGTCGGCGACAGGTTTGGTCGGAAAGCCGGTGGCCGCTACGGTATAAGCGGAGGGAACCTTCAGCTTGACGTCGAAGATGCCGAAGTCCGAATAAAATTCCGAGTTGCCGTGATACTGGTGCAAATTCCAGCCTTCGTCCGCCCGCCCGCGGACACCTTTGGGTTCATAGACGGCAACTTTCGGAAACCATTGGCCGGCCATGACGAAATCTCCGGCATACCCCATCCGGGCGAACACCTGCGGCAGCTTGACCGAAAAATCGGTGCGCAGCGTCACCTTCTCGCCGGGTCCGACCGCTTTGGGCAGCGGCACCTTGATCAGTGTTCTGTCATCTTTGTTGCCGTCGTCCGGATGGACGTATTCGATCCGGTCGCCGAGCTCGATTTCGTTGCCGTCCAGCGTCTTGATCGAGCTGACGGTCATGCCTCCGAAGCTGCCTTCCTTGCTCGCGTCCTGCCGCAGCCTTCCGCCGGACTCCTTCATGAAGGTCGATTTCTTCGATTCGAAGGCGTTCGGATACAAATGAAAATACAATTCCTGAACGGGGACGCTTCCAGGGTTTTTCCAGGTCAATGCCGAAGTGCCGCGGATCGATTTGCCTTGGGCGTCCAGCTCCGCACTCAGATGATATTCCACGATTCGCTCGCTAAGCGGCTTCGGAGCCGGCTTCTCCGCCGGGCGTGTAGGCAGGCTGGGCGGCGCGGGCGGAGGCGCGGCCGGTTCGTTCAGACGCGCGGTGGCCGGGAGAGCCCCGCCGGAGGGCAGGAAGATACCCGTAGACGAGCCGTCCGCTTGTCCCTTGGCGGAAGGCCAGCGGGGTGCGGCGACGACGGCGCGCCCCGTCGTCGAAGGGACGGGCTTGAGCATCGTCAGCGGGTTCGTCGGTTCGTCTACAGGAAAGACGGAAGGAATGGCGGCATCTGCGGGCAGCATCCACCCTGCTGCCGGTTTGAGCGGCTGCGGGCTGGATTCCGGCAGGACGTTCGTCAGCAGCGTGGCCGTGAAGGTAAGAGCAAAGATCGAGCCCCATGTTGCGATTCGGTAGCCGAGTCGTATTTTCATCCAATATTCACCCCGTTGACAAGCATCTACAGCATGTATATGTGGGGGGGACGAGGATTATTTCTACCGTACCGAAAAAGAATCGGCAGCTTTTCGCATGAGCCGAACTTGCCGGGGGAGCCTCTTTCTAGTACAATTTTGATATCCGCAGTTCAGGCTGCTGCTTGGTTGCAGCGGCTCGGGATATTTTGAAATAGCTTATTATCACGTGAAACAGGTGGTGCACGGATGGATATAAATGAACAAAACGCGCAGGCGGCGGACACGAAGAAGAAGCTGCCGACCTTGAACATCGTCAGCAGCAAGGAGACGAAGCACCGCGGCTTCGGGCAGGGCTCCATCGACCTGAGCCAGCTCTCCAGCGTCATTATCGACGGCGCGGAGGCGTATCTCGATCCGGGGGCGCTTCACGCGAAGAGCAAGGTGGAAAAAGGCATCAAGTTTACCGTAAACGCCGAGGAAGCGCCGAACGGCCGTCCGTGCTGGATCGTATGGGTGGCAGTCGATTTTAAGGAAGAGGGCAAGTACTATGCCGGTGTCACCTCTTGCGAGATGCGGGTCGATACCGAAGCGCGCAAGGGCTGGAAGCTGCTCGTCGACCATGTGAACCGGATGGATTATGCGCTTAAACGCCGCATTATGCTGGATAATCTTGGACCGGAGCAAAAAGCGGCGCTGAAGCAATTGCTGGTCGATAACGATCCGGACATGTGGCAGCGTTCCGAAGCTGCGCTGCATGAAGCGCTGGCTAATTAAATTTTTGTACATTATGTGACGGTCATTGAACCGTTTACAATAACGATGTATACTAATGGCTAGTATATACATCATATACTAGGACAGCAAAAAGGCAGACCGTAGGTCTGCCTTTTTGTGTTTCCGCTATCAGAAGGCTTTCCGCCTCGCGCCATCCTCATTCTTATCCCGGTTTTTAGCTGCTCCACCAGCGCTTCAGGTCTTCCCACCAGGAGCGCTTTTGCTTTCCTTTGCCAGCTTTGCCCGCGTCGCTCTTCCCAGGCTGCTGTGTGCAGTATTCCGTCGGTTCCGTTCCTTGAACGAACGTCTCCAGCCGCGAGCCGGGACAGTCGTCGTTCGCCAGCTTGCCTGTCGCCGGATCGACATAGACGCTCACGACACCCTCCGGTACCGGGAACAGCTTCGGCGGCACCGATTCCAGCGTCCGCTCCGTAAACTCTGCGAAGAGCGGAGCGGCTAAGTGCGATTCGACGTTGTTGATGTTGCGCCCTTTGTCATAGCCCACCCAGACGGCGGTCGACAGCTCGGGTGTATAGCCGACGAGCCAGGCGTCCGTGTCCGTCGTGCCGGTTTTGCCCGCTACGGGGCGCTTCAGCACGCTGGACACGCGGCTGCCCGTGCCGCCTTGGTCGAAGACGCTCTCCATCAGCTGCGTCAACACATAGGTATATGCGGGCTCAAGGACCGTTTCCTGCTTCGGATTTGCCTCGTACAGCACCCGCCCGCGGCGGTCCTCGATGCGCACGATAGCCGTCGGCTCGACGCGCACGCCTTGGTTGGCGAGGATGCCGAAGGCCGAAGCCATCTCGTAAGGGCTGACGGGGAACGTGCCCAGCGCGAGCGAAGGCATCGGCTTCATCGGACTCGTGATCCCCATTCGGCGGGCCATTTCAATGACGCGGTCCGGCCCCGTTTCCAGCACCGTATGCACGGCGTAGATGTTGTCCGATTTGGCGATAGCCGTTCGCATATCGATCCAATCGTAATAGGCACTGCCGAAGTTGTTCGGCGTATACGTTTGCCGTCCCTGATCGTAGGTAAATGTCGTCGGCTCGCTTTTGTAGCGGGTGCCTGGAGTGAATCCCTTTTCCTTCAGCGCCGTCAAATACACGATCGGCTTGAACGAGGACCCCGGCTGCCGCGTGCTGGACAGCGCCCGGTTGTATTGGTTTTGGGCGTAATTGCGTCCGCCGACCATCGCTTTGACATACCCGGTGCGCGGATCGATGGCGACAAGCGCCGCCTGCAGCTCCGGATATTTTTCCAGCTGCTTCGCCACGACCTCCTCGGCGACGGCCTGCGCCTTTAAGTCCATCGTCGTATAAATCCGCAGACCGCTTTCGACGAATTCCTTGTCTTCGAGGCCAAGCAGATCGGCTGCCGCGCCCCGCACATAGTCGCGGAAGTAGGGGGCTGTTACCGCTTTTTTATGCTCCTCCAGCGGCAGAATGAGCAGCTTCTCCTTCGCCGCTTGGTCCGCCTCGTTTTGCGGGATGTAACCGGCTTCCACCATGGTCTGCAGCACCGTTTTTTGCCGGTCGAGCGCACTGTCCATATCGTAATAAGGCGAATAATAACGCGGTCCTTTCGGGATGCCGGCGAGTAGTGCGCTTTCGGCCAGCGTCAGGTCTTTGGCCTCTTTCCCGAAGAAGAGCTTCGCCGCCGCCCCGATGCCGTACGTCGCATGCCCGTAATAAATTTGATTCAAATATCGCTCCAGAATTTGGTCCTTGCTCATTTGCAGTTCCATCTGCACGGCGTAATACGTTTCCTTGATTTTGCGGCTCCACGTCCGCTCGTGCGACAAGTACAGATTGCGCGCGAGCTGCTGCGTGATCGTGCCGGCCCCCTGCACCTTGGACATATGCTGCAAGTTGATCCAAGCCGCCCGGACGATCCCCTTCGGATCGAACCCGTAGTGCTGGTAAAACGTGCGGTCCTCCACGGCCAGCGTTGCATCAAGCAGCTTCGGGGAAATGTCCTTCAGCGATACGCTCTGCCGGTTTTTCACTGCGCCGTACGCTTCGATCATCTCGCCGTGCACGTCGTACATCTCCGATGCTGCCTCTGTCTTGGACACGGGAAGCGCCTGCGAGCGCATGAACAGCAGCAGCACGATCATGATTCCGGCGCCAAGCAGCAGGCACGTAAACGAAAACGACAGCCACGCTTTGAGCAGCCGGGCGAAGCGGAACGTTCCGCCGTCTTCCGGCGCAGGCTGTTTTTTGGGCATGTCCGACACGTTCCGTCAGCTCCTTCCGTCTTTCCGCCGATGCATTTCGTCTCTATTCCCAGTATGGAAAAACATAGCATTACCTATTCACGTGGGACAAGCGGAAACGTTAAATTTTTTCGAAAAACGGGCGGAACGCCCCTCTTTGTATTTGCAATTTCGGGGAGATACTCTATAATACAATTTGACATGCCAGAGACAAGCTGAAACCTTGGAAAAAAGCAGATGTCCGCCCGTCTTCCGGCCCTTGTACGGCCGGCCCTAACGAACCGAATGAAAGGTGGAATTACATATGGAATTATGGTACACGGAGAAACAAACCGATAACTTTGGCATTACGGCGAAAATCAGCAAAACGTATGTCACCGAAAAAACCGACTTCCAGGATCTCGCGATGATCGAGACGGAAGAATGGGGCACAATGCTCGTGCTCGACGGCATGGTCATGACGACCGTGAAGGACGAGTTCGTCTATCATGAGATGGTTGCGCATCCGGCGCTCTATACGCATCCGAATCCGAAGCACGTGCTCGTGGTCGGTGGCGGCGACGGCGGCGTGATCCGCGAAGTCATGAAGCACCCGGAAGTGGAAAAAGCGGTGCTGGTCGACATCGACGGCAAAGTTATCGAGTACTCCAAGCAGTACTTACCGACCATCGCAGGCGAACTGGACAACCCGCGCGTGGAAGTGCTCGTGAACGACGGCTACATGCACATCCACGATCATAAGAACACGTACGACGTGATCATGGTCGATTCCACCGAGCCGGTCGGTCCGGCAGTGAACCTGTTCACCCAGGGCTTCTATAAAGGCATCTACGACGCCCTGAAGGAAGACGGCATTTTCGTGGCCCAAACGGACAATCCGTGGTTCAAAGCGGATCTGATCCAAAACGTCAACCGCGACGTGAAGCAAATTTTCCCGATCGTCCGCGTCTACTGCGCGAACATTCCGACGTATCCGAGCGGCCTCTGGACCTTCACCATGGGCAGCAAAAAGCACGATCCGCTCGCCGTCGACGAAACGAAAATTCCGGAAATCGACACGAAGTACTATTCGCCGCGTCTGCATAAGGCGGCTTTCGTACTACCGAAATTCGTGGAAGATTTGACGAAGTAAGCGGAGGAGACCAACGACAGATGAAACTCGATCAAAAATATTCCGGCAATGTGTTCATTCTAAGCTCGGACGACTATGCGGCGTCCTGCGCCGTCATCTACGGCATGCCGATGGACTATACCGTCAGCTTCCGTCCCGGCTCCCGATTCGGCCCTTCGCGCATCCGCGAGGTGTCGATCGGTCTGGAGGAATACAGCCCGTATTTGGATAAAAGTTTGGAAGACATCACTTATTTCGACGCAGGCGACCTGCTGCTGCCGTTCGGCAACCCGGGCCGCAGCCTCGACGTTATCGGTGAATACGTGCGCGGACTGCTGGCCGACGGCAAATTCCCGCTCGGCCTTGGCGGCGAGCATCTCGTTTCGTGGCCGGTCATCCAAGAGGTATACGCGAAATACCCGGATCTTGCGCTCATTCACATCGATGCGCATGCCGATCTGCGCGAGCAGTACGAGGGCGAGCCGTTGTCTCACTCGACGCCAGTCCGCAAAGCGGCGCTGCTCATGGGCGGCAAGAACGTTTACCAATTCGGCATCCGTTCCGGCTCCCGCGAGGAATTCAAGTTCGGACGCGAGAATATCAACTTCTATCCGTTCGAGGTGTTGGAGCCGCTCAAGAAGGTGCTGCCGGAGCTGGCCGGACGTCCGGTTTATTTGACGATTGACATCGACGTGCTCGATCCGATGTGCGCCCCAGGCACCGGTACCGCCGAAGCGGGCGGCATCACGTCCAAGGAGCTGCTTGGGGCGATTCATGCGATGGCCGCCTCCGAATTGAACTTCGTCGGCGCCGATCTCGTCGAAGTGGCCCCGGCGTACGACCCGACGGAGCAGACCCAGATCGTCGCCAGCAAGCTGATTCGCGAAATGCTGCTCGGCTTGGTGAAGTAATCGAATAACGCGGAAGTGCCGCCGCCATGTTGCCCCTCGCGGGAAGCATGGCGGCTTTTTACGTTCGCTTCCCGCCCGGTACTAGGCGAAATTAGTACTTATCCCTCCCGTTGGATGCGGCCTACAATAGAGCCATAAAGAGAGGGGGGGCTTACGTTTGAATGCGACAAAATCATTGGCGGCAACAACAAAACCTGCGTTTCCGGTTTTCGTCCTGCTGGCGTATGGGGTATTCTGGGCATGGATGGCGATAGCGCCGGCAAGCCGGTTCGACTGGCTGCTGGAAAATTTGCTGGTCTTTCTGTGTGTGGGGGTGCTGATCGGAACCTACCGATGGTTTCCGCTCAGTCACAGTTCTTATGTGGGGATTGCTTTGTTTTTGGCGCTTCATACGTACGGGTCGCACGGCTCCTACGGCGCGACGCCGATCGATCCGCTGCTGCAGCTGCTGTTCGGCGGGGGGCGTCTGCCTTATGACCGGCTGGTGCATCTGGCTTACGGAGTGATGCTGGCTGGACCGATCAGGGAAGCGCTTATGAGGCTCGCGGGCTTGAGAGGATTTGCGGCAGATGCGCTTGCTGTCGCCGTCGTGCTGGCCACCGGCGCATTTTACGAATTGATCGAGATGTGGGTCGCTGGACTGGTGGCCCCGGAGATGGGCGCGCTGTTTCTTGGATCGCAAGGCGATCCGTGGGACGCGCAGCACGATATGGAGCTTGAGCTGTTCGGGGCTGCGGCGGTATTGGGGATGGGGGCCTTGCTGCGCCGCTTTAACCTTTTCGCAAAGTAAACACCGTCAGCTCCGGACGGCATAGAAAGCGAACGGGATGTGTGGAAACGCCGATGCCCCGGTTGACGAACAATTGCAGTTTGCCGGCGCCAAGAACGTAATGCCCGAGGACATACTTCCTCCCGAATTTCGGCGTCATCACATGCCCGTAGAACGGCAGTCGCACTTGACCTCCGTGGCTATGTCCTGACAGCTGAAAGTCCACCGGATAGTGTACGGCAATATCGGCAAAATCGGGGCAATGCGACAGCAAAATGACGAAGTCCTCCGGTTTAACGCGGGCCAGCGCTTTGTTTATGTCTGGATTTCCTTTCCATTGGTCGTCTATGCCTGCCATGACCATGCTGCTCCCCTGATGTTGAACCCGGACCATCTTATTGGTCAGGAGCTCGAAAGCGGCGTTTTTTAATAGAGCTTGGACTTGCCAAGGTTCCTTAAAATCGTGATTGCCCAGCACCGCATATTTACCCAGTGGAGGCCTGAGCTCTGAGAGTACGCGGGCGTAGGCGAAACCATCGGGTCCGACGGTTTCGTCCACCAGATCTCCGGTAAAGCATACGATATCCGGTTGAATCCGGTTGATCAGTTCGATCAGTTCCGACAAATCTTTCGTATCAAAATGAAAGCCGAGATGCACGTCGCTGAACTGGACTACTTTTATTCCGTCCATCTGTTGGGGCAGTCTTGCGAAAGACAGCGTATATTCTGTAACTTCCAGCCATTTCGGCTCGGCGTAACGGGCGTATCCGTAGGTGGCTCCGGGCAGGGCAACGAGTCCGGCGGCGGTTAACGTCAATGTTTTCAGAAATGATCTTCTTGACAATTTTTTATTGCGGTTGCTTTCGTTGGAATCCATGGGAATGAGCAATCTCCTCGGGATGGATTGACTGGCAGTCTCTCAAAGCCGCCGACGCTTACTATAACAGACGTAGGAAGGCTTCATTTGGTTTCCATAAATGGAAAGCCATTATGCCTATACCATCTTAGCAAGAATAAGGAGCCTTGCAAACCGCCGCCTCCCGCCAGGTCTGGGCTTGTCCGGGAACGGAAGAAGTCCTGTCCGCGGACTTCTTTTTTTTGTACAATAGGAAGATCACAGCAGGACGGGAGAGAAAGCGAAATGACGGAAAAACAGCAGCCTGGCGCCGGCAAGCGGGCCGTACGCATTACGCTCGAAAGCGACAGCGGCGGGGAACGGATCGTGCGGCAGATGACAGGCGAATGGTTCCCGAAAGGACGGCACGCGTACCTCCGGTATGCGGAGCCTCCGGAAGCGGAGATGGGCCGTACGGTAACGACCGTCCGGGTGGAACAGGGGGAAGTGCGGATTGTCCGGCACGGGGACGTATCCTTCGAGCAGACGTTCGCTCCGGACCGGCGGTATTACGGCTATCTTCAGACCCCTCAAGGGCGGATTGAGTTGGAGACGCTCACCCAAACGCTGGACGTTGCCGCGGAAGGAGCAGATGCGCTGCTTACCGTCCGCTGGAGCTATGAGCTGTCAGTGATGGGGCAAACGCCCGAACACTGCAGCATATGTCTAACCGCCATACCCGTACCGGAGTGAGCGTTTATTTGGATACGGCGGATACGCTTCGAAAGGCGTGAATTTCCTTGGCGCCGGTTATCGTTTTGCGCGATTTTACGATATAGCGGGCATGCTTGCGCAGCAAATTTTTAATTCGCAGCGGCTTGAGATCGGGCTTTTTCGCGAGCATCAGCGCAATAACCCCTGTGACATGGGAGGTTGCCATGGATGTACCGCTGAGCTCGTGATACTTGCCCCGCAGCCAGGTGGAGTATACTTTTTCCCCGGGCGCGTAAATGTTAATCTGTTTGCCGATATTGCTGAAGGGGGCAATCCGGCCTTTGCGGGTCGTCGCTCCGACGGCGATCACTTGCCGCAGCCGGGCGGGGTAGTCGACCTCGGCCTGATTGCCTTCGTTGCCCGAGGAGGCTACAACGATGATGCCGCTCCGGTAGGCGCTGAGCACCGCCGCTTCCAGCGCTTTGCTGTACGTTTTCATACCGAAGCTCATATTGATGATATCGACGCCGCTGGAGACGCACCAGTCAATGCCTCCGATAATATCGGAGACGAACGCGCCGCCGTGCTGATCGAAAGCCTTTACCGGATGAAGAATGGCCTGCGGCGCCACGCCGATAATGCCCCGATGCCGGGTGTACGCCGCGATCGTACCCGCGATATGCGTACCGTGGCCGTTGTCGTCAACCGGCGACAGCTGACGGTTCAAAATATTGACGCCCCGCGACAAACAGTGGCGAAGGTCGGGATGCGTATAATCCGCGCCCGTATCGATGACGCCGATGCGGACTTGTTCCCCGCGCGATTTGTTCCACGCCTGCGGGGCCCGAATATGGCGGATTCCCCAAGGGATGACGGCCTTGGCGGGCGATTTTTTTTCTTCGCCAGAAGGCAGAGCGGACGAAGCATGGCCCAGGGCATGCAGCTTAATGCGTGTATCCGGCTCGATCGAGCGGATAAAAGGGGCCGAAACCGCTTCGCTGCCGGTCCGAAGCGTGCAGGAGATGGCGCGGATAAGACGGAGCGGCTGAATCAGATGCAGCCGGGGCAGCAATTTTCGTTGCCGGCCGATTTGCCGGGCGAAAGTGGCATAATCCCGGTCGTTCAGAAAGCGGATAATATGCCGCTTTTCGGTCCCCTCGGAGCCTTCCATGGCTTCGTGAAGCCATGACACGAACGTCGACGGATTCATGTCGTTCCCTCCCACAGGCTCGGAAATTCCTTTTTGTATCGTATGAGGGACCGAAAGCTTCCGTATGAGCGCATGGCCTTATTCAAAAAATAATTAGGTGCGTGACCGTGTCAAAGCGAAAGCGGGCACATACCATAATTAGGGGAGGGTCTGGCACTCCTCCGTCTTTCATTCAGCAGGGGCAAAAGACAGCCGCCGATGGGTTCCTTGTCTTTTGCGGGTACAGTCGGAACAAGGATCACGCCTGCAGCGGATGGCGCCGAGCGCGAAAGAGCTGCCGATGCGGTCCTTGTTTCCGTTTCGGGAAATGCCGTGCAGCCAGTTGCTTTTTTACATAAAATAAGGTTTACTTATTGATGATAGTGGATAGTTTAGTGGTAGTTAAAGACGTTGGAAGGGATGTGCCCCGAAATGAGTGCTCAAAACTTACTGCTTAAAATCGGCGCAGAGCAAGCCAAGGAAATGCCTATGGTCGACCTCGCCTTTGAGCTTCTGAAAGCGGCCAACACGCCGTATTACTATCGGGATTTGATGACGGAGATTGCCAAAATCAAAGGTCTGTCCGATGACGAAGTCATGCAGGTCATTGCGCAATTATATACGGAGATTAATATCGACGGCCGCTTTGCGTGCGTCGGCACCAATCTGTGGGGATTGAAACGCTGGTATCCTGTCGAGAAGTCCGAGGATTCGGTGGGCAGCGGCAAGCGTCCGCGCATCATTAACGACGAGGATGACGATCTGGACGACGAGGATCTGTTCGCCGAGGAAGAAGACGTGTTCGTCGAAGAAGAATACGATTCGTTCGATACGCCTCGCGACGACGATTTTGAGGCGGAAGAAGAAGTCGAGGAAGAAACCGAGTTTTTTGAAGACGAAGAACTCGACGAAGAGAACTTGGACGAGGAAGAGTCCGAAGAGGATCCGGAAGATTTGGGCGATGACGACGATCGTACGGACGACGAGGACGACAAGGACGATAAGGATGACAAGAAATAAAATAGGCTTGTCCTTGACAGCCGGGACCGTTCAGAGTAAACTATTTTCTGGGCTTTAGATGGAACTTTACGAACCTTAATGACTTTTGATGAAAAGTGCCCCCTATTTACGGGGGCTTTTTCTTTTTGTGTTGGCAAAATTTTATAAGTTTTCGTAACTTATCGCTTCGTATCAACCTTGATAAACGTGCTTATCCTTTTAAGATAAGGACGTCGGAGCCTTTTATCTTGGATCGGGACGGAAAAACTTTTGGGAGGTATTACAGATGACAAAGTACATTTTCGTGACCGGAGGCGTCGTTTCCTCCTTAGGCAAAGGCATCACGGCCGCATCGCTCGGAAGATTGCTCAAAAACCGCGGACTGAAGGTCACGATCCAGAAGTTCGATCCTTACATTAACGTGGACCCGGGAACGATGAGCCCTTACCAGCACGGGGAAGTGTTCGTCACCGACGACGGCGCGGAAACGGATCTTGACCTCGGACACTACGAACGTTTTATCGACATCAACCTGTCGAAAAACAGCAATGTCACCACGGGGAAAGTGTATTCCTCCGTTATTGCCAAAGAGCGCCGCGGCGAATATTTGGGCGGGACCGTTCAGGTCATCCCGCACATTACGAACGAAATCAAGGAGCGGGTATTCCGTGCCGGACGCGAAGCGCATTCGGACGTCGTCATTACCGAGATCGGCGGCACGGTAGGCGATATCGAGAGCTTGCCTTTCCTTGAAGCGATTCGTCAGATCAAGAGCGACATCGGCCGTGAAAACGTCATGTATATTCACGTCACGCTCATTCCTTATTTGAAAGCGGCCGGCGAAGTGAAAACGAAGCCGACCCAACACAGCGTCAAAGAACTGCGGAGCATCGGCATCCAGCCGCATGTGATCGTCTGCCGGACGGAGCATCCGCTGACTGAGGATATGAAGCGCAAGCTGGGGCAGTTCTGCGATGTCGATCCGGGTGCCGTTATCGAGTGCCTCGACGCCGAGACTCTATACGAAGTGCCGTTGATGCTGCGCGAGCAAGGGCTTGACGACATTGTCGTCAACCACCTGAAGCTGTCCACGAACGAGCCGGACATGACGGAGTGGGAAAACCTTGTGGGCCGGGTGAAGTCGCTTAAAACGACGACCGAAATTGCCATTGTCGGCAAATACGTCGCTTTGCACGACGCTTATCTCAGCATTGTCGAAGCGCTCGGCCACGCCGGAATCGACAGCAATACCGAAGTTAAGATCCGCTGGGTCAATGCGGAGGAAGTATCCGACCATAACGCGGACGAGCTGCTTTCCGGCGTTCAAGGCATTCTGGTGCCGGGCGGCTTCGGCGACCGCGGCATCGAAGGCAAGGTGACGGCGATCCGTTACGCGCGCGAGAACAAAATCCCGTTCTTCGGCATTTGTCTCGGTATGCAGGTGGCCGTTGTCGAATACGCCCGCTCGGTGGTAGGACTCGAAGGCGCGAACAGCTCGGAAATTCATCCGACGACGCCTTATCCGGTCATCGACCTGCTTCCGGAGCAGAAGGATATCGAAGACCTTGGCGGAACGATGCGCCTTGGCCTGTATCCTTGCAAGCTCAAGGAAGGGTCGCTCGCGATGCGCTGCTACGACGACGAGCTCGTTTATGAGCGCCATCGCCACCGGTACGAGTTCAACAACGAGTACCGCGACCGCATCGAAGCGGCCGGCTTGCAGATTTCCGGCACAAGCCCGGACGGCCGTTTGGTCGAGATTATCGAATGCCCGGATCATCCGTGGTTCCTGGCCGTGCAATTCCATCCGGAATTCACTTCGAGACCGAACCGTCCGCAGCCGCTGTTCAAGCATTTCGTACAGGCGGCACACCATCATTCCAAATAAATCGCTGTGCGCAGCGATCCAGGCAGGAGACGTATCCGGCATGAACCGGACGCGCCTCCTGTTTTTTTTGCACCCCAAGAAGCGAACGGTTTGTGCAAGTCTGCTTAATTTGTAAAAGTTTTCAACTTTTTTTGGCGATACGGCAGGAATCACGGGGACGACAGCGAATACTGTTATTGCGGGCATAACAGAACGGAATTTTTAACCTCAGGGAAACGGAATAGGAGGATACCTCGATGAAAAAGAAGCTGCTCATAGTTGACGATCAAAACGGCATCCGCATCCTGTTGATGGAAGTTTTCAGCAGCGAAGGCTACGAAACCTATCAGGCTTCCAACGGAAAACTCGCACTCGAGATTGTAAGTAACGTATCGCCCGATCTGGTTTTACTCGATATGAAGATACCGGGCATGGACGGTCTCGATATCCTCAAGCACATTAAAAGCATCGACGCGTCGATCAAAGTCATCATGATGACGGCATACGGCGAGCTGGACATGATCAAGGAAGCGACCGATCTGGGCGCGATCATGCACTTCACGAAGCCGTTCGACATTGACGAACTGCGCCAAGCCGTCAACCAGCAGTTGCGAACTCCTAACAATAACTCTTACGCCGTAGGATCCTGATGAGGGTCCTCTTTTTTTTGATCGTTTCCCGGAGCTTATCGTCTTCGGCAGAGTGTGCGATAGATTATTAACGTTTGTCGCGATCTATGATATAATGGGCCAGTATGACAAAAGAGTACAGTACAAGGTACAAGCACTCTGGCACGGTCATTAACGACACAGGAGGAGAGAACCACCATGCCACTCGTTTCAATGAACGAATTTTTGCCTAAAGCAAAAGCGAACAAGTTCGCCGTAGGTCAGTTCAATATGAATAACTTGGAATTTGCTCAAGCGATTACGGAAGCGGCGGAAGAATTGAAATCCCCGTTTATTTTTGGTGTATCCGAAGGCGCGCTGAAGTATATGGGCATCGAATTTACGGTAGCCATCGCGGAAGCGGCCGCTAAGAAATCCGGTCTTCCGATCGCCTTGCATCTCGACCACGGCAGCAGCTTCGAAGTCGCGATGAAATGTATCCGCGCAGGCTTCAGCTCCGTCATGTTCGACGGTTCCCATTATTCCTTTGAAGAAAATATCCGTCTGACGAAAGAGGTCGTAAAGACTGCGCATGCGATGGGCGTATCCGTCGAAGGCGAGCTTGGAACGATCGGCGGCGTAGAAGACGACATTAGCGTAGATGAGTCCGATGCCAACCTGGCGAAGCCGGAAGAAGCGATCCGTTTCTACGGAGAGACAGGCGTCGACTGCCTGGCCATTGCCGTAGGTACGGCACACGGTATGTATGCCGGCGAACCGAACATCCATTTCGATATTATCGAGAAGGTGTCTAAAGCGATTCCGGTACCGGTCGTATTGCACGGCGGCTCCGGCGTACCGGACGAAATGATCCGCAAGTCCATTGAAGCTGGCGTAGGCAAAATCAACGTGAACACCGAGAATCAAGTGGTTTGTACGCAAATGATCCGCGAAGTTCTTAATAAAGACGCGAAAGTGTACGATCCTCGCAAATACCTCACTCCTGCCCGCAAAGCCATGGTTGAAGTGGTGAAATCCAAAATTCAGCTGTTCGGAAGCGCCAACCAAGCTTAATCGACCACAGCAGGAAATACACCGGATTTCGGTGTATTTCCTCTCTTCTTTTGTAAACGTAGGCACGGAACCCAACTTAGACGAGTTTGCACCTGATTGGTAATGCGTTAAAGCAGTGAAGTGGGAGGAAGAACAACGAATGGAGAAATTGATGATCGCCGGTGGGCGCCCGCTGCGGGGAACGGTTCAAATCAGCGGGGCCAAGAATAGCGCGATTGCGCTTATTCCGGCCGCCATTTTATCGGAAACGGCTGTTACGCTCGATAATTTGCCTGTGCTTAGCGACGTGGCGATTTATACCGAGCTGCTTCAGGAACTCGGCGCATCGGTAGAATGGAGCAAGGATCAGATGATGATCGATCCGAGCCGACTGTTATCCCGGCCGATGCCTAACGGGAACGTGAAGAAGCTTAGAGCTTCCTATTATTTGATGGGGGCCCTGCTCGGGCGTTTCGGCGAGGCGACGATAGGTTTGCCTGGCGGCTGCAATTTCGAACCGCGGCCGATCGATCAGCATATCAAAGGTTTTGAGGCACTGGGGGCACGAATAACGAACGAAAACGGCGCCCTGCACATCCAAGCGAAAGAATTGCGCGGAGCCAAAATTTATCTGGACGTCGTCAGCGTAGGGGCGACGATCAACATCATGCTTGCGGCCTCGCGGGCCAAAGGCGTCACGACCATTGAAAATGCGGCAAAAGAGCCTGAAATTATAGATGTAGCTACACTTTTGAACTCCATGGGCGCCAAAATCAAAGGCGCAGGAACCGAAACGATCCGGATCGAGGGCGTCGATGCGCTGCACGGCTGCCGTCATTCGATCATTCCGGACCGCATTCAAGCAGGTACTTACATGATTGCCGCAGCGGCGACGCGCGGTGACGTCATTGTCGATAATGTCATCCCGAAGCATATGGAAGCCTTGACTGCCAAATTGCAGGAAATGGGCGTACATATTTACGAAATGGACGAGTCGATCCGTGTAGTCGGACAGCCGGAATACGAAAGCGTGGACGTGAAAGCGCTCGTATATCCTGGATTTGCGACCGACCTGCAGTCCCCGATGAGCAGTCTGCTTACGCAGACCCGCGGAGTCAGCATTTTGAGCGACTACGTGTACAGCAACAGGTTCAAGCATGTCCCGGAGCTCATGCGTATGGGGGCGAAGATCAAAGTCGAAGGCCGTTCCGCCGTCATCGAGGGCAGTCCGCTTAGCGCGGCCAAAGTCAAGGCGACCGATCTTCGTGCGGGCGCATCGCTGGTTATCGCCGGACTGACGATCGAGGGTGGTGTTACGGAAATTTCCGGCGTTGAATATATCGACAGAGGTTACGATCATCTGGTAACCAATCTGTCGAATTTAGGAGCGGAAGTTTGGCGGCAGAACGACTAAGAACGGTATAGATTGCTCCGAAATTGGGTAAGGCTAGAGTATATTTTGCGCTGACTTGAAAATTTAATAGTTTGGTGGTTGAAAATTTATGGATATGCATCTCGCTCAGCTTGAAGCGCTTAAGCTCACAGAGCTTTACAAGCTGGCTAAAAAACATCAAATCCCGTACTACGGCCAAATGAAGAAAAAAGAACTCATCTTTGCCATTCTACGCGCACAGGCCGAACAAAGCGGCTTGATGTTCATGGAGGGCGTGCTCGACGTCCTGCAGGAGGGCTTCGGCTTTCTGCGGCCGATCAACTATTTGCCGAGTTCGGAGGACATCTACATCTCCGCTTCGCAGATTCGCAGATTTGACCTGCGTTCCGGCGACGTCGTATCTGGCAAATGCCGGCCTCCCAAGGAGAACGAACGTTACTTCGGGCTGCTGCACGTGGAAGCCGTCAACGGCGAAGACCCGGATACGGCCTCGGAACGGCTGCATTTCGCAGCGCTTACTCCTCTTTATCCGCAAAGGAAACTGGTTCTGGAAACCTCTCCTACGAAACTATCCACCCGTTTGATGGATCTTCTGGCTCCTGTAGGCTTTGGCCAACGCGGCTTGATCGTAGCCCCGCCGAAAGCGGGAAAAACACTGCTGCTCAAGGAAATCGCCAACAGCATCTCGACCAATCACCCGGATGCCAAGCTGTTCGTTCTTTTGATCGACGAGCGTCCGGAGGAGGTTACCGATATGCAGCGCTCCGTCAACGGGGAAGTGATCGCTTCTACCTTCGACGAGGTGCCGGAAAATCATATCAAGGTCGCGGAGCTTGTACTGGAACGCGCACAGCGGCTTGTGGAGCATAAGAAGGATGTCGTTATTTTGCTGGATAGCATTACGCGTCTGGCGCGGGCTTACAACCTCGTCGTACCGCCGACGGGCCGGACACTATCGGGGGGGATCGATCCCGGGGCCTTCCATCGGCCGAAACGTTTCTTCGGCGCCGCGCGCAATATCGAAGAAGGCGGTAGCCTGACGATTCTCGCGACAGCCTTGATCGAAACCGGCTCGCGGATGGACGAGGTCATCTATGAAGAATTTAAAGGAACCGGGAACCTGGAGCTGCATTTGGACCGCAAGCTGGCGGAACGCCGCATTTTCCCGGCCATCGATATTCGCCGCTCGGGCACGCGCCGCGAAGAGATGCTCCTGACGAAAGAAGAGCTCGACAAGGTATGGGCGATCCGCAAAGGAATGAACGATTCGCACGATTATATCGATGCGTTCCTCAAAAAATTCGCCGAGACGAAAACGAACCAAGAGTTTCTGGACACCCTCGATCCGAACGGCGGCAGCCCGCAATCGGGCGGAAGCGGCGGCACATCCCGTCGGGTCAAGCACTCCGTCTCGTAGAAGGAGGACCATATGAATCTGGTTTATGCGGACCGCGACGGTAACCTGTTCGACCATCCGGATTACACTGGCCTTGGCCGCAGCGGCGAGCTGGTGACGGAAATGATGGAAGGTGAGCTGATTCCGCTGCCCGAAGGAGCCACTCTCGTCAGCTTGCCGGATACGCGGCCAATTGGCGTTCATAAGCGGACGGGCGAAATGCAGGTGGTGCCGGGGAACTTCACGGCGGTCGGAGCCTTGCTTCCGCAGAGCTTTACCCGCCTGCTGCTGCCGGGGTACGTGAAGGCCGATAAATCCAAAGTGCTGCCTCTGTTCGGCTATACGGCGGTCGTCTGGAAAGACGGCGGCTTCTACGTCGCAGCGGAGGCCTGCGACGATCCGGAGCGTTGGAACCCGCGCAACTGCGATCCCGACGAATTGGAGCTCGGAGTAAAGCGAATTCTTGGAGAGTACAAGGATAACCGGTTGTTTCAGCATTTGTCCAATTGTGCCCTTGGATACGAGTGCCTGACGGCTTCCAATACGTTTTTGAACCGCTGGGAAGGGGCTGTTCCGGTCTCGTTCTCCTGCAATGCAGGCTGCTTCGGCTGCATCTCCGAGCAGCCGGAGGACAGCGGATTTCCGGCGCCGCAGACCCGGATGAACTTTAAGCCCTCGACGGACGAAGTCGTGCAGGTCATGCTGGAGCATTTGAAGACGCCTGAGAGCATCATCAGCTTCGGGCAAGGCTGCGAAGGCGAGCCGTCCACCCAAGCCAAGACGATCATCGAAGCGATCCGCGAAGTGCGGCGCCGCACGGATCTGGGCTACATTAACATCAATACGAACGCCGGTTTGACCGATCATATTCGCGGCATCGTAGACGCCGGGCTCGATCTGATGCGCGTCAGTACGATCAGCGCGCTGGACGACCACTACAATGCCTATTACAAGCCGCGCGGCTATACGCTACGCAATGTCGAGAAATCGCTTCGCTACGCTGCCGACAAAGGGGTTGTCACGTCGATCAACTACCTTATTTTCCCCGGGGTCACTGACCGGGAGGAAGAGATCGAAGCGATGATCGAATTCGCCCGCCGGACCGATCTGAAGCTGATCCAGCTGCGCAACCTGAACATCGACCCGGAGAGCTATTTGAGCCTCATTCCTGCGGCCCGGGGGGAACGGTACGGTATGAAGCAGATGCTGGATATTTTCCGGGAGGAGCTGCCGGATGTCGTGCTCGGGTCGTATACGCACATTCCGGACGAGCTGGCGGAGCGGCGTAAGAAACAGTTGCAGCATGACTAACAGACGTGCTATAATCGCTCATGTGTGTTTAAATGATAACTCTGATTCACATGGTGTTTCAGGGCAAAAGAGGTGAAAGGGCAATGAAAACAGCGATTCATCCGACTTATCATCAAACGACGGTTACTTGCGCATGCGGTAACACGTTTGAAACGGGATCCATTAAGCAAAATCTTCGTGTAGAGATTTGCTCCGCTTGCCACCCGTTCTTTACCGGGAAGCAAAAATTTGTGGATGCCGGCGGTCGCGTCGATAAATTCAAAAAGAAATATGGCATGTAATTTGTTGCCAGCAGCATAACGGCATAAGCGCGCCTCCTGTGGCTATCCTAAGATCATCCGATCTTAGAGCTGCAGGAGGTGTTTTCATTTGTTAAGATCGCTTGCCGTTCTGCTGAGCGCAGTTTTGGCGTTGTCCGGGCTTGCGGCGTGTCAGCAGAAGTACAGCAAAAATTCCGCGACGCATACCCGGGACGGAGTGCTCGGGATTACCGAGACGAACCCGAATATGCCGCTCAGCGCCAGCTACCGCACGTATCCCGATGATCTGCGCGTCATGCAGAATGCGATTAGCCAGCGGTTTCCGAACGTCAGCATCGCGAGCATCAGCTTGAACGGGCCGACCGCTTACGTTCGTTTGAATGCTCCAGTCCATACCCCGCCGGAAGAAATCGAACGGATTCGGCATGGAGCTGCCGAAGCTTTAGCCGCCGCCGCGCCGAGATACAATGCTAACGTTACCGTTACTGCTAAATAACCCCTTGAGGTTGCTATTTGGACACGAATCGACTATACTTATGTATGCCGTGCTAGACGGGGAGGTAGCGGTGCCCTGTAACCCGCAATCCGCTGTAGCGGGGTCGAACGCCTATTCGCGGTATTGCGATGTAAGGTTTGGGTTTTAAAGTTGGTGTTGAGAGTCGGGTCCTCCGCAATGGATGCTTGTGAATCTGGTCAGGTCCGGAAGGAAGCAGCCATAAGCAGGAAGTTTCATGTGCCGGAGGGTGGCCTAACTTGAGCTGGCGATAAAAATTCCGCTTGGATCGTAATATCAAGGTAGGTGCGCGGTTTCCTTCATAATCAAAAACATAACACCAAGATCAAAAGCTGTAAAAGCTTGTCGAACTTGGTGTTTTTTTGTATTTGCAAGAAGGAAAATGAAAAAATTAGGAGAATTGTATACTAAAGTTAACCATGCTAAGTAAACCATAATCATACACCCATTGCGCTCGGCTATCCGCTGATAAATGGGGGGAGGAAGACAATGCGGCACGAACTAACCTTGCTTCAACGCTTTGCCGGCATATTCCTTAGGGACGTCAATCTGGGAGTGATGCTGATCAATACCGAATTTGAGTTGATCGATATCAGCGACATGGCTTGCCGCGTATTGGGGTTAGAAAGAGAAAAGGTACTCCATCAAGCGCTGGATTCCATCTTTGCAGATTTGCCTGCCGAGCACTGGCTGGTGCAACGGAGTATATTGCACGGGATGGTCGTACGCAATCGGGCCTTGTCTTGGACCAATAACCAGGAACGATACGAGCTGCTGGTCGATTCCAGTGTACTTCGGGATGAAGACGAACGGATCGTCGGAGCTTATATTATTTTCAAGGACGTCACCAACCTGCGTTCCCTGGAGGAACAGGTACAGCGCAGCGACCGTCTGGCGATGATCGGCCAGATCGCCGCAGGCACGGCCCACGAAATCCGCAACCCGCTCACGTCGATCAAGGGCTTTTTGCAAGTACTGCGCAAAACGTTTCAGGAGCAGGGCATGGAACGCGAGGACGGGTATACCGTGGTCATGCTCAAAGAAATCAATCGGATCAACGAACTGGTCAACGAATTTTTGCTGCTTGGCAAGCCGAAGCATGTTACATACGGTGAAGTGGACATCTCCGAAGTGCTGCGGGACATTTTGCCTATTATCAATAACGAAGCGATCCTGCATCGGGTCGTCGTTCAATATGAGTCGCTCTATGGATTGCCGCATGTGGTCGCGGACCGTGAGATGCTGAAGCAGGTGTTTCTCAATATCGGCAAAAATGGAATCGAAGCGATGGGCGAAGGGGGTATTTTGACGATAAGCGAGAAGATCGATGTAGAGGAACGCTTGGTCAATATCGAGATTCATGATACCGGTCTGGGTATCCCCGCCTATGTGATCGATAAAATTTTCGATCCGTTCTTTACGACCAAAGCGGAAGGAACGGGACTGGGCCTGTCGGTCTGTCAGCGGATCATTCACGATATCGGAGGGCACATCCGGGTATCGTCCAAAGGGTACGGCACGACGTTTACCGTCAGCATTCCGTTTCCTTAAAAGCAGCGCGGCTTCAATCCTCCTTCCAAGTGTAGTATAATAGACGACAAACAATCATTGGAGAGGGCAAGATGGCACATATCGCCTTATATCGAACGTGGCGGCCGCAGTCGTTTCACGATATGGTCGGCCAAAAGCATATTGTCCAAACCTTACAAAACGCGCTTCGCGAAGGGCGGTTCAGCCACGCCTATTTATTCAGCGGTCCCCGTGGAACCGGGAAAACGACCACGGCCAAAATATTGGCCAAAGCCGTCAACTGCTTGAACGGTCCGGGCATTGAGCCTTGCAACGAATGCGATGCGTGTGTGCGCATTACCGAAGGCACGGTCATGGATGTTGTCGAGATCGATGCTGCCTCCAACCGTGGCGTGGATGAAATCCGCGACATCCGGGATAAAGTGAAATATGCGCCGACCGAAGTGCGCCAGAAGGTGTATATCATCGACGAGGTGCATATGCTGACGACGGAGGCGTTCAACGCGCTGCTCAAGACGTTGGAGGAGCCGCCGGCCCATGTCATGTTTATTTTGGCTACGACGGAGCCTCACCGGCTGCCTGCTACGATTATTTCGCGCTGTCAGCGGTTCGATTTTCGCCGTGTGTCGCTTGAGGAGCAGGTGGAGCGGCTGCGTCAAGTGTGCGCCGACGAACGGATCGAGAGCGACGATGACGCGCTGGCGTTCATCGCGCGGCTATCCGATGGGGGTATGCGCGATGCACTCAGCCTGCTCGATCAGATTATCTCATTTTCAGGCGCCCGGGTGACGTATGACGACGTATTGTCGATCACAGGCGGGATGGCTTCGGATCAATTCGAGCGCTTGGTGATGGCGATACAAGATCGGGATGTAGGCGCCGCTTTGCGGTTAATAGATACGTTCATGCAGGAAGGCAAAAGCGCCGACAAGTGCATGGAGAGCCTGATCTATTATTTCCGTGACCTGCTGATGGTCAAAATGGTTCCCGGCTCGCAGGCGCTCACTGAGCGCATTCTCGACGTGAAACGGTTTGCCGAGGTGGCGCAGCGGTTTTCTGCTGATGCGTTGATTGCCATGATCGATACGTTGAATTATTATCAGACGGAGATGAAGTATTCCGTTCAGCCGCAGACCCTGTTGGAAGTGGCGCTCATGAAGCTTTGCAGCCAGGCGGGCGCCTCGTCCGCTCCGGCAGGCGGGTCGCCGACCTGGGAGCGCCAAGACGGGGTAGTCGGGCAGCTGATGAACCGCATTCAGCGCTTGGAGGAACAGCTGGCCCAGCTGCTGAAGCAGGGAGTCGCCCCCGCAGCCTCAGGTCCTGTATCCGGTGCGAGCTCGCGTCCGGTGCCTGCGCCTGCCGTCACCAAGAAGATCGAGAAGCTGGACGCTTACCTGCAGGGCAGGGATGATCCGGCTTTCCGCAACGTCGTTCAGCAGTGGAGCCAGGTGCTTGGGCGGGTGAAAGAGCTCAAAATCACCGTTCATGCGTGGCTTGTGGACGGGGAGCCCGTCTCCGTTCATGACAGCAACGTGCTCGTAGGTTTCAAGAGCGCGATGCACCGGGAGACGACCGAGAAACCGGCCAACAAGCAGCTGATTGAACAGGCGTTAGCCGAAATTTACGGTCAGCCGTATCGTCTCGTGACCATGATGTTGAGGGATTGGCAGGCTGCCGCCGACCAAGCGAAGCCGGGCGACGGACCGAAGGAGGAGCTCCAGCTCATTCCGGAGGTCGAAGGGACGTCTGGCGGCGTGAAGGAAGAATGGATCAGCGAGGCTATTCAATTGTTTGGGGAAGATTTGGTTAAAATTAAAGAAGATTAAGCGACGAGGAGCGTGTCTTTTATGAACAACATGAATCAGATGATGAAGCAAGTGAAAAAAATGCAGGAGCAAATGCTCAAAGCCCAGGAGGATCTCGCGAACCGAACCGTAGAAGGAACGTCCGGTGGCGGCGTCGTCAGCGTAACGGTAAACGGACAAAAGAAAGTTACCGCTGTTGTTATCAAGCCGGAAGCAGTCGATCCGGACGATGTGGAAATGCTGCAGGATCTCGTGCTTAGCGCCATCAACGACGCGATGACCAAAGCTGAAGAAATGGCCGGCAAAGAAATGTCCAAATTAACCGGCGGTATGAATGTTCCGGGATTGTTCTAATCGAAGCCGGATCAAGCCCCAGAACCTACTCTGGGGTTTTTAACTTTAATGCGTGAGGAGCCAATCGCTTGTTTTATCCGGAACCGTTAGCCAAACTGATCGATTCCTTCTCCCGTCTGCCGGGGATCGGACCCAAAACGGCAGGGCGTCTTGCTTTTCATGTGCTGCGCATGAAGGAAGACGATGTCATCGACTTTGCCAAAGCTCTGGTTAATGTCAAACGCAATCTGCACTATTGCTCGGTATGCTGCAATATTACCGATACCGATCCCTGCCGTATTTGTCAGGATAAAAGCCGGGACGCTTCCATCATTTGCGTCGTGCAGGAGCCCAAAGATCTGGTTGCCATGGAGCGGACCAAGGAATTTAACGGTTACTACCATGTTCTCCACGGGGCAATTTCCCCGATGGAAGGCATTGGTCCGGACGAAATCCGGATCGCCGATCTTCTGAAGCGGTTGAGCGACGAACAGGTGCAGGAGCTGATTCTGGCGACGAATCCGAATATCGAAGGCGAAGCGACAGCGATGTATCTATCCAGGCTCGTTCGCCCGTTCGGCCTCAAGGTGACCCGGATTGCACACGGGCTGCCTGTCGGAGGAGATCTGGAGTATGCGGACGAGGTTACTTTGACCAAGGCGCTAGAAGGCAGAAGAGAGCTGTAATTAAATATTGGTTTGATACCACAAGAAGCCGGCTTGCAGTCGTCCATTTGCGTTTACGCACACGGGATCGCTGTAAGCTCTCGAAGCATGATCCGCGCGGTTCGCCGCGTGGATGCTTTTGAGAAGGCTTCTTTTTGGTTCTAACCCGGCTAAGCTCCCTATAGATATTTAAGTAGCAGGACAAACCTGAAGACTTGAATCGGGAGGTTGGCGGGAATGAAGCTTTGGAAATGGGAAATAGGAAACAAGAAAGACCGCTTGCAGCGCGAAGCCGTTGAGCAAGACCGTCTGCTGCTGGTGGAAGAAATCCGTAAAGCCCATACGGAATGGGAAGTAGCGCAGAGACGCTTTGAATACGTCATTGAAAAAGAACAGATCGATTATGCCATCTTTGCCCTCGAAGCGGCGGAGAAACGATTCGAAATGCTGTTGAAGCAAGCCAAAAACCAGAATATCTCGGCTAGAGAAGCATGTGCCGCCCGTTCGATGGAGGTGTCTTCGTGAAATCGTATTTGCTGTGGAGTGTGCTCGTCGGGTCCGGTTTATTGTTAGGATTGGTCATGCTGCGCAATCGGTATGCGTTTCAATGGCTAGGTATGATTTGCCTGCATATTGCATTTGCCTCGATTTTGTTGTATATTCTAAATCTGTTCAGTTCGTACACGCATTTGGAGCTGCCTCTGAACGTAGCGACGGTTGGGACCGTGAGCGTTCTGGGCTTGCCCGGACTTGCTGCTTTGGCGGCGCTGAAATTGTGGGTCATTGGGGTTTAAACCTCGGCTCCAAAAAATAGTCTAAAAAAATGCTTGCAATCTACTGGGCGAATGTGATATATTATAAAAGTCGCCGCTAAACGAGGCGACAATAACCGACAAAGTTGCATAGCCTAACAGCACGGCTTTTGTCGATCG
Source organism: Paenibacillus tianmuensis (assembly GCF_900100345.1). GTDB lineage: Bacteria > Bacillota > Bacilli > Paenibacillales > NBRC-103111 > Paenibacillus_G > Paenibacillus_G tianmuensis. Next base: position 91,223 of record NZ_FMTT01000021.1, read on the forward strand.
AAATTGCCCTTTGAAAACTGAACATCGAGTGAGTGTCATAAAGAGAATGAAAATTCTCGTCAGTAGTAA
>NZ_FMTT01000062.1 GCF_900100345.1 Paenibacillus tianmuensis
GAAATCCTTGTTACGTTTGCAAAAGGAGTTTCAAGGGCTCTCGTATGACTTACTCGTTAGTCATACGACGATTGTATTTTCCAGATACATTCTGCTTGCATGGCAGCATCGGCAAAGCACCGATCAGCGCACACTTGGCGGTTTGTTTTATTTGTTATGCGATGAGGTTAGCACCTTGGACTGGGTCGTAGCCTTGCAACAACTCATCGATTTGATTCATGAGGTGACAACGAGGGCAAACAAAAAACTCTCCCAAATGATTAAAAGTCAACTCCAACAATGGATCGCAGGTTTGCCCAGTTATCTCAAGGCTTACCTGCCTTTTTCAAGCTGCGAAGTTTGAGTTCTTAATCTAAATCATTATCAACCCCAAAAAGCTCTTTTATCTCTTCTTCTGTTAAGCCACCATCTTCAATGTGTGGATATCGCTCAAATCCATTAATGTCAATTACGTACTCAACTAATGTCTTGCAATTGCTCGGGAACGATCCCCGTTAACGTCAGTCTGGCATGCTCATTGAGTTTTTGTTCGATCCGAAGCTCGGACAGACGGCTAAATTGGTAGGGGGTTACTTCCAGTTGGCCATATGTAATAGGATTTGAACTCATTTCGTACTGAACTCCCTTCCGTTACTTCTGAATTTCTTTCAGCGATTCCATGAGGCCCATGGCAATCGGCTTCCAAATTCGTCGTTCCTGTTCCCTGCAATTGAAATTGCAGACGAGTCCTTTGCCGCGCCATGCCGTCAAATATACGAGATTAAATACCTTTCCGTCCAAAGCGGGACTGAGAAAGAGAAGGTAACCTATCGTTTTATCGTTCACTTGTTTGACGCCGTTATCGATCCAAACGTTGGAAGGTTGAAATTTGGTCATCATGTCCAGCATAGCGTCCTTGGCCGCTTCGACTTCGTCGTCTTGCAGCGGCTGGGGGGTGTATTGAAAGCCTAGGCTGGTATCATACGCAGGATCGCTGTAAATGTACTTCGGTCTTGACTCGAAGGGGTATTTGGCTCTGGCAACCGGCTCCGGCATCAGGGCGAACCCTTTGGGAAGGCGGGTAGATAGGGCGTACTCCGGGATGAAAATCTCTTCAAATTCCATCGTTCCGTATTTCATATGAAGCGCACCTTCCATGATGCTCGCGCTCACTTCTTCCTGCGACAGCATTTCTTTGGCCGGAGGCGGGGTTCCACCTGCCTTGATCTGCTGCTTCCATTCGAGTATTTTCTCGTCCATAGATTCCATCGTTCATACCGCCTTTTTTCCGTGGTTTCGTTATGCTTGGAGAGGAGGTGTTTCCATTTAGTAAGTACTTGTTCCTTATATTGGTAATATTTGGATTTGAATTCATGTGAAAATCTCCACATTTTTGCTATAAATGGCTTCGGCGTTGTTTTTGTTATTACAATATTTTTATTAATTGATAATATTTATATATTTTGTTATTATTGTAATATAATGAAAACGTTATTTTAATATAAATATTGGAGGTATTTAAATGAGAAGATTTAGCACTCTATTGTTAACTGGGATACTTTTTTCCTCTAGTATCTTGCCTGTTGCCGCGTCTACCGTCGATTCAAAAGATTCTAATCAAATAATAGATGCTTTGTCAGATACCACTCTCGACTCTGCTCTGTCTGCTTCGCTGGAGGCTTACTTTGACGAAGATATTTCAGAAGCGGATAAGCAGAAACTTAAACTTGTTATGTCTAAATTGGATGAAAAACATCGTCAAGATGTAATTCATATTAATAGGGATGGTAGCGTCATTTCTAACAAGAGTGATAACGTAAAGAAATTCAAAGAAGGTAATAAAGAAAAACTTGATGCAACCGGTAAGTTAAATATGAGTGCCTCTGATTGGGGAATAAGGGATATAAATACAATTAAACCCGTGAATATTGAATCATTATCTACTGGTTGGAAACATCCAGACGACGAGTCTGAGAACGTAAATACAGGTCCCTATAGGCGAGCGCTATCAAACGTAGGGTATTCAAGACTTGTTGCTGATGTATGGTTACCCAAGAAGGGGGACGGTTTATATATTAGTAACAATGGGAATGAAAAAGCATGGGCATACACTGGAGCAATAGATAAAGACGGCGATTCCATTGATATTGGACTCGCTTATAATTATGAATCAGGACCAAATGCTTGGGATGAGACTTGGGGGATGGCTATAAAAGGTGCAAACAACGTCACTCTGCCAGCAGAAAAAAACTTTCAAGGAGGACAATATATAACCCTTGATTTTTATGTGTGGGCAAATAATGCGGTCGCTCTCTTTGCTGCCGGATATAATAGGCAAGGCTATTATGTCGGTTCTACTTTAACCGCAGAACTTCCATGGAGATATGATTTTTATGCAAATGGAGAAGGCATGAAAGTCAAAAGAATAACATCCATTGCACAATTAAATCAAGACTTAAATTCGGGTTCTGTATTCAAATATGCTCACTGGAGCAATGTCAAAATAGGTCAAAGGTATAATCCGAGTATCTCACAAGACTGGGGTAAGTTTTATGGATACCCAAGAAATCGAATTTTAGTTGATTACACTTCACAAAGTGATGAAAAGGTTTGGATTCAAACAGCGCCATTTTGATATAATATGTATATGCTGGGACATTATGTTGTTCCGGCATATATTCATAATAGCTTAATTTAGAAGGTGAATTAGTGAGTAGGTTGAAAGTTTTTTTTGTTATCCTTCTTTCGATTATCGTATTAATTTCGTTAGTTTATTTTATTAAATCTGATCCAAATTCTTCGGAAGAAAATGAAGTTAATCAAGTTATACACGAGTTTTATTCGGCATATATGTCCGACCCTTCATTGAATCAAGCTGCAAAGCACATTAAGATTGATAAATATGCAAATCAACTACTTCTTTATAGATTTTATTATGGTGAAATACAAGGTTTTAAGACCATTAATGTTAGAAAGGTCGTCAACAATAGATTTCAAATAAAAATGAAGGTCGATACAATTCGAAATAAAAAGAAAGTTGCATATCAAGATACAATTATTTTGGAACGAGAGAATGACTCATGGGTGATGGAAAAGTATGAAAGCACTAGTGATAGGGATTGGCCTAAACTACCATGAATGCAAAGAAGAAGAGCACGTACTCTCCTTCTTTGTTAGCCAGGCTTGTTTTTATGGATTATGCTGGGATTGATGGTGTTCCTAATAGCCAGCTTCACTTTTTCAATTCATAATGCCTGTGCTAATTGCGTGATGGCTGGTTGACGTTCCTCAGAACGGCTTAACCAGCATCAAGCACAGCACAATCAGCGGGATGATGATGACCAACGTGCCGAACACATCCCATGTGCTGGAAGCTTTCCGATACGCTGAGGTAAGCGCGCCTTCCGTTGGGCGGGAATGAGGGGAATGCCCCGGATTAAGCCGCTTCGCAAATACGCAGGATCGCTGTAAAAATTTACTTCGGTCTTGACTCGAAGGGGTTTGGTTTTGGCAACCGGCTCCGGCATCAGGGCGAACCCTTTGGGAAGACGGGTGGACAGGGCGTACTCCGGCAAGTACTTTGTCAGTAGCTTCCGCCGATGCCACTTGATGAGTGCTCTTGAGGTCGAGGCTGCGTATCAACAAATTCTCCGGAAGCATACACAAAAGCTTCATTTAACGATGCCGGGCACCGTCAGATGAAGCTTTCTCTTGTTTGCTGCGCTTATTGTGCTTCCTCCGCCTCTTCGTCCATCCCAACCGCCGCGTCGAAGACGGACTCTCCTGGGACGCTGGTTATTTCCTCTTTCGCCCGAACCTGCCGCTTGATGTTCTCGTAATAGCTCTGAAACGATTGGTCAAGCAGAGCTTCGCGGTTCGGATCGTCATTGACGTCGGAATCGACTTCCAGGCTTCGGATATCTCCTGCGCTTTCGTCTGCCGTTTTGTTGTGATCGGGGGTCATGGCGCATTTCCTTTCCTTCTAGCGGTCACTTGTTGTTCAAGTTTCTCAGCACTTGGGCCGGCATTCCTTTGCGGTCTTCCTCGGCTTTCTTTTCTTTGGTCTTATCGTCCGGGTTCGCCGAATTGTATCGGGCCGCGTCCATCCCGTCCATCCCGTCCATAATATTCATGGGAAATCCCTCCTTTACCGATATCATGGCTTTCGCCGGCCGATTTTATTCCGAGGGCCCGCGAGCGAAAGTCGCGCACTTGGTCTGGAACTTCCTCAGCAACTAAATTCAAAACAAGCTAATGCTTGCCCGTTGTGAGGCAGCATCCGGCTTATTTTTTTCCATTTTCAGCATTTATTCAGCTTCCGCTCAACGAACGCTCAGCCCAAACTAAGGTTCCATTAATGTACAGCTCCTATACTTCGAAGTGTAAGTGAAACACAAATTCCAATTCAAAGGAGACATGAAACCGCATGAAAACAATCGGAAAAAAATTGATGGCAGGAACTATTGCAGCAGGCTTTCTTCTCGGAGGAGCCGGATTGTATTACTCTCAAGCGTATGCGGCAACGACTAGCACGGAAAGCGGCACAAACGCAGATAGCGCGCAGCACGGACACGGGAAGTTCGGCAAGGGCGGCTTTGACAAGAAAGGCTTCGGTCGGGAAGAGCAAGGCTTCCGCGGCGGCGTGAACATTCTGAAAGAAACGGCAACGCTGCTTAACCTGGATGAGAAAACGCTGATGGACGAGCTGAAGCAGAACAAAACGCTGGCGCAAGTCGCGCAGGAAAAAGCGGGCTTGACGGAAGATGTCCTCATCCAAAAGCTGACCGATACCGAAACGAAGGCGATTGATGATGCGGTGAGCGCGGGCAAGATCACGCAGAATCAAGCGGACAAGCGTAAATCCGGTCTGGCAGACCACTTGAAGCAAGCCGTGACCGCGACGAAGCCGCAAGGTCAGCACGGCGAAAAAGGCGAAAGAGGAGCTTTCGGGATGATGGGCAATCCCGAGAATCTGACGAAGATTTTGGGTATTACCCAGCAGGAGCTCACCGACGCGATGAAAGCAGGCAAATCGCTGGCTGAAATCGCGCAGGAGAAAGGCATTAGCCGCGACCAGCTCATCAGCCAAATCAAATCGAATTTGGACGAAGCGATCGGCAAATTCGTAGACCGTAAGCCTGGACAACGTCCGGCTGCGCCTTCCGCAGATTCGACTAACAGCCAAGGTTGAGAGGAATATTATGGAAAAGATAGGCTGTCCCAAAAGTAAACTTTGGAACAGCCTCAGCAACAAAATAGGATGGTATTCGTAAAAAACCAAGGAGCTAAGCGGTCTGTTCTCGCTTAGCTCCTTGGTTTTTGGCGTCCACGGCGGCTTTCTGAGCAGATTGTGGGCAAGGGAAAGCCACCCGACCTCCAGACTTACTGTTCATTTTTTAGAATCTTTTATTAATAGTCATAGCATTGACTCATTCCGATCAGTCTGTTTATAATTATAATAAATCTCCTCAAACGACATATACTATTCAAAAAAATATGACTATTTCACAAATGAAAATTAGTTCGTTCAACCATGAAGCCTTAATTTTAAAAGGAGGTTCTATCAATGGATCACATTGACACAAATATTCTGTACCACCTTCAGCATCAAGCGCGAATTTCCATGACTGAGCTTGGCAAGTGCGTCGGTTTGTCACAACCAGCTGTAACGGAAAGAGTAAAGCGGATGGAGGAGAAGGGAGTAATCGAACAGTATCGTACGATTGTTTCTCCCGAAAAAATCGGAAAACATGTCGCAGCCTTTGTACCGTTTCATACAAGAGACTGTGATGGGTTTATTGATTTTTGCCGTTCCTCTCCCGAAGTGATCGAATGTCATCGTATAAGCGGGGAATACAATTATATGTTGAAAGTCGTTACCGATTCCATTCAATCGTTAGAGAAATTTGTAAAAAAATGCGATAAATATGGATCTTACACGATTGTAATTGTGATGTCATCTCCTATTGAGCATAAATTTTTCATTTCTGAAGATGAAAGTTCGCTTGCAGATCAGAATTAGAATGTAGATATGAAAAGAAATCCGGAAATCAAACCGGATTTCTCACATCGCGATTCATTGGGAACTGAATCTGAATCTATTCATAGAATACTGCTTCAGCGTTTTATGATTCGAAACCCATGCTCTTTGGCACGCCCTGTGATGAGTAGAGAAAGCAGTAGCAGGAGGAGCAGTACCCAAGGGAAGTTGCTGATACCAAGTATTTCGAGGAGGATGCCACCAACTATACCGCCGCCGCCGATGGCCAAGTTCCAACCCGTTACCAGCATCGACTGAGCTACATCGGCATTATCGCCAGCCGCATCTGCAACCGCCGTTTGAAGTAACGTCCCGGCTCCCCCATACGTCAACCCCCACAATGCAACGCTGAAATAGATGATAACGGGTTGATCGCTACCGATACCCAGCAGTACAGATGCCACAGCGAAGCCGGCTAGGCTAAATAATACGAGCAATCGCAACCAACGGTCGATCAGCATACCAACCATCCAAATACCAACGACGGAAGTAATGCCGAATAGAAGCAGTATCAAGTCAACTCGCCCAGAAAGCCCTGCCTGCGCAAGGAATGGCGCAATATAGGTATAGAGGACGCTATGCCCAAGTACCCAGAACAACACGACAAAGAGAACGGATCGTACCCCAGGTAGGATGAACACTTTGCGGAGGGGAAGTCGCTTTTCGGCAGCTTGCCCTGGAAAATCCGGTACTCCCTTGGACACCCAAACGATAAGCAGAAGTGACAGCAGAGATATGATCCCAAAAACAAGTCGCCACCCTACAAATCCCCCAATAAATGTTCCGATAGGCACACCGAGCAGAAGCCCAAGCGGAGCACCGGTCATCGCCAGCGCCAGCGCCCGTCCTCTCAAAGATTCAGGAACCATGCGGCGTGCATAGCCTGCGGTTATTCCCCATACAACACCGCCGGACATGCCCGCGATGAAACGGGCAGCTAATGTCAGTATATAGTTGGAAGATAAGCTGGTGATCGTGTTGAATACAAGAAAAACAAGGAGACACGTCAGCAGCAACGGCCGTCTTCGCCACCCGCGTGTAGCCGTGACTAAGGGTATTGCGGCCAAGGTGGAACCAAGGGCATATAAGCTGATGAGCTGGCCAGCAAGAGCTTCCGAAATTCCAAGTCCATCGCTAATCTGGGGTAATAAACCCGCAGGAAGCGTTTCGGTTAAGATACAGATAAACCCCGCCATCGCCAAAGCGAGTAATTTGCCCCGTGGAAGACGGTCAGAAGAAGCGTTACTCGCTGCACTCTGTGCGGCTGAAGCCATGTTCCGGTTCATATTTAATAGCACCTCTAACTCTATAATTTTTAGATCCGTTGATCTATGCCAAGCGAATGTCCGCTTAGTAATTTATAGTTTACAGGATGATTTCGATGTTTTACATACATGATTAACTGAATATTTATCATTTTTATTTTAATATCAATCAATTTTCGTCATATACCTATAATTTAAAATAATTGATTTTCACTTAAGCCCCCACATCTAAAGACGAGTTGAAAACGGTCGTTAATGCGTCTGCTCTCAACCCAAGTGTCAACATTCTGGAAATATCAATCTCCCATAGCGCTAAAAATAACCTGCCGGGCAACCGAAATCGTGCAAGACACATAAATCGTTCTACTCTAAGGTGAATAAGCAGTTGCTGAACTGCATTAGCCATATTCTCAAAAGTTATTCTTCCCTTGAATGAGGAGCTTTTTGATGACCTTCGATTCGATTATTAACGAGGAGATGGAGAAGTTATTAAAAGGTAAGGACACGGCGGAAACGACCTTGCAACAGATCGAGGCCCGTTCGCAAGCCGAGTTGGATAAAAAAACGGATGAAATCCCGGTTGATCCGAAAAGATAGTTTTGGTAGTATCATGTAAATTGGAAGAGGGGGGACTTGCGATGAACTATCCGGTTTTCAAAGAAGGAGCAACGATTGGCGTAACCGCCCCGTCCTCCGGGATGAGCCCGGAACTGCATGATGTGCTCAAGCTCTCGTGCAGCCGTATGCAGAGCAGAGGCTTTGGCATCGTTTGCGGAGAAACGGTGTGGACGCAAGAGAAGGCCAAGTCCTCGTCGGCTCAAGTCCGCGCGAATGAATTCAATGCCATGATGAACAATGATGCGATCGATATGATCATTCCGCCCTGGGGCGGGGAGCTGCTGATTGAGATTCTGGAGTACATCGATTTTGAACAGTTGCTGGGCAATTGGATTCTGGGATATTCGGATGTCAGTGTATTGCTGTTGGCTATCACTTTAAAAACCGGTATGGCGACGGCTCACGGAACGAATCTGGTCGATTTGCGAGGCGAATATTCTGACGAGACGACCGCCATGTGGCAAGCGGTTTTATCGACGAAATCAGGCGAATCCGTTCTCCAGCATTCCTCGCCGAAGTATCAAAAAGAGTGGACACACGCCGACCCTTCGCCGTGCATCTACCATTTGACGGAGCCTACGTATTGGAAAACCGTGTCCGAAGCAAAAACGTACATCCAAGGCCGTTTGCTTGGCGGCTGCATCGATATCATCCGGCATTTGGTTGGCACCCCGTTCGGCGACGTGCGGCATTTCCAGAAGCATTTTATTCATCAGGACCCTATCGTCTGGTATTTGGAAAACTGCGAGCTGTCCACAGCCGATTTACGCAGGTCGCTGGTGCAAATGAAGCTGGCCGGCTGGTTTGAGCATTGTTCGGGTATTATGTTTGGCCGCAGCAGCGCGAATCGTCCGGTTGAAGGCTACACGGCTGAAGACGTTTATCGAGAGCTGGCCGAGGAGCTGCAGGTCCCTATAGTTTACGATATCGATTGCGGCCATGTACCGCCGCAGATGACGTTCATCAACGGAGCGTACGCCGAAATCGAGGTCGAAGACGGCAAAGGGACGGTAAAGCAATTCTTTCATCCATAGCCCAAGCAAAAAAAGGTCAAAAGGACAGCGTGAACGTATCTGGAGCTTGTTGAGAATGAGGACTTTTACAAAAATAGAGATGCATACGGAGGCGGGGTATCCAGTGGAGAAGCGATAGCGGCCGCCTTTGTCTTCGGGAAATATCCGCTGACAAGCGGCTTCCAATCAAAATTTCCCGATGACAAGAGCGGTCGGAAGTGGATACCCCGCCCCCTCGTAACCTCTATTATCTCAATTGCCGCACTTTCTCAACAAGCTCAGACAGCGTAAACGCGTCTTTTTGACCTTTTTCCATCTATAGCGAAATCAAATCCCGCGACAGTTTGTTCAGCCGCTCGCAGCCGTTGTCCGTCACCAGTACCATGTCCTCGATCATGATCGAGCCGACACCGTAGCCGTAGTACGGCGTCTCCAGACAGATGACCATGCCGGGCCGGAAGACGGTTTCCTCCGACGGGCTCAGGAACGGGGCTTCCTCGGCCGCGAGACTCAGTCCCGCGCTGTGCCCCAGATGGCCCCGGTTGTAATTCGGGAGGCCCGAGCGGCGGATCAACGGCATCACTTCGTCAAAAGCGCGCTTCATCGGCAGCCCCGGCTCGATCAGCTCCAGCAGCCGGTCGTGTCCGGCCCGCAGCGCGCTGTAGATGCGCTTCACCATATCCGACGGCGTGCCGAGCACGAACGTGCGTGCAATGTCCGAGCCGTAGCCGGCCACATCGACGCCGACATCGAATTTGATCAGATCGCCCGGCTGTCCCGGACGCGTATCGAAAATATGCGCAGGCGCAAAATGCGCTCCGACCGAAATCATATGGAAGCGGGAGGACGAGCCATCGGCATGCGTCAGCAACGCGAGTCGGAAAGCGTCGGCAATCTCCGCCGCCGAGCTGCCCGCCCGGATTCCCTTGATCGTTTCGGCGATGCCGATTTCGGCGTATTCGCAGCTCTTGCGCAGCTGCGCGATTTCCCAAGGCGTCTTGAGCGCGCGCAGCTCGGTCAGGATCGCTCCGGCTTCCGTGAATTCCAAGCCCGGGACGGCTTCGCGCAACGCATTCACGGCAGGATACCGCATGGAGTTCAGTTCCACGGCGACCCTGCCGCCGCCAATTCCGTGTTCGGCCAGCACCTGCCCGAGCAGCCCGAACATTTCCTGCACTTGATGGTTTACGGGCCGTCGCCCCTCGTAATTGCCGCCGCGCAGCCCGAGCGGATCGTCGACGTCGACCCAGGTCGGGTACGTGCGCAGCTCGCACTCAGGCAAATCCGCCGGAACGCCTGCGGCCTCAAACTCGTTCATGATGATCACCGTGCGGCGGCTCGGGTCGCGGAACATCACGGCCAGCGCGACTTCATTCATACGCAGCGTATACATAAACGTGCTGGGGTGACCCGACAGATAGTAGAAATTTTCACAGCTTGACGCCACGAGCGCTTCCACATTTTCCTTCTCCATGATCGCCCGCGCACGCTCCGCGACGTTCTTCAAATGCTCTGCTTTGCTCGGAACCACAATGTCCACTCCTTCCAATCTTCCTCGTTATTCCGTCTCCGGCGCGCCTTCGATTTGCCGCAAAAACTTGCGGGCCCGCTCTGTCTGCGGCTGGACGAAAAACTGCTCCGGTGCGCCCTCTTCCTGAATTTTGCCGTCGCTCATAAAAATAACCCGGTTCGCCGCTTCTCGCGCAAACTTCATCTCATGGGTGACGACGATCATCGTCATGCCTTCTGCGGCAAGCTTTTTCATGACGGACAGCACCTCGCCCGTCAATTCGGGGTCGAGTGCGGATGTTGGCTCATCGAACAGCATCATCTGGGGCTGCATGGCAAGAGCCCGGGCAATCGCGACCCGCTGCTGCTGGCCGCCGGACAGCCGGGAAGGATATTCGTTCTTCTTATTTAACAATCCCACCTTGGCGAGCAGCGATTCTCCGATTTCGACGGCCTGTGCCCGGCTCATCTTTTTAACAATCGTGGGAGCCATAATGACGTTCTCCAAGGCGGTCATGTGGGGGAACAAATTGAACGACTGGAACACCATGCCGGTTAATGTGCGGATGTGCCGGATCGCCTGTTTCTTGCTTGCAGCGTCCATGGAGGCGTCCCATGCCGCATCGCCCACCCGGAGCGATCCCGCGTCAGGCTCCTCCAGCCCGTTCAGGCAGCGTAGCAGCGTGCTTTTGCCGGAGCCGCTCGGGCCGACCAAGACCACGATTTCACGGGAGCGAATATGTAGATTGATGTCGCGGAAGACGACCAGATCGCCGAAGCTTTTGCCGAGTTGGTTTACCTCGATCATGCAGATCACACGCCCTTAATAAGCTTTTGACAAACGAGATTCGATGCGGTCTAAAATGTACGAAAAGAACATGCTCATCACCCAATACATGAGAGCAATGGCGATATAAAACGGCATGGCGACATAATATTGCGCAATCAGCAATTGGGCGGAGCGCAGCAGCTCGGTCACGGTAACGACGGACACGAGTGATGTCTCCTTCAGCATCCCGATAAACGTATTGCCCATCGGCGGGATCGCCACGCGGGCCGCCTGCGGCAGCACGACCCGCCGCATCGTCTGCCATGGGGTCAAGCCCAGCGACAGGGCTGCTTCGGTCTGCCCTTTGGGTACGGACAGAATCGCGCCGCGGAACGTCTCGGACAAGTAGGCGCCGATGTTGATGCTAAGTGAAATAAAGGCCGCTGTGAGCGGCCCGAGCGTAATCCCGTAGTCGGGTAGTCCGTAATAGATAATGAAGATCTGTACCAGAATCGGGGTTCCGCGAATGATGGACACGTAACCTTTGGCCAGATTACTTATGAGCCAATTTCCTTTGAGACGGGCGATGGCGACGATCATCCCGATGATGAGTCCGAAGAACATCGAGACGATCGTGATCAGCAGTGTATAATACGCGCCCGTCAATAGAAATTGGAAGTTCTGTAAAACCAGTTCCATGCCGTGCATCCTCCCGGTCCGCGCTGATTAGAAGTTCGGGTCTACGCCAAACCATTTTTGGAAAATCTCTTTGAACGTGCCGTCGGTTTTCATCTCGGCCAGCGCTTTATTGATGGCGTCGAGCAGCTCCGGGTTGTTCTTGCGGATGGCGACACCGGCAAAATCCTCTTTAATCGGATCTCCGACCGCTTTGACCTTGAACTGGTTTTTCTCGATCAACGGCTTGATGGCGAATACGTTATTGATCGTCGCGTCGATGCGGCCGACGTTCAGGTCCTTTAGCGACGTGATGACATCGTTATACGTAGCGATTTCGAACGTGCCGACCTTTGGCATGGCGACGTCGCGCAAATATTTCTCGTCGTTCGTGCCGAGCCCGACGCCGATCTTTTTGCCTTTGAAGTCTTCGAGCTTTTGGATCGTGGTGTTGTCGCTCTTAACGATGACGTTCACGGCGTTTTTCACGTAAGGTGTCGAGAAGTCCATCGTTTTCTTACGATCTTCGGTGATCGTGACCTGGCTTACCAGCGCGTCGTATTTATCCTTTTGCAGCCCTTCGATCAGTCCGGAAAATTCGCCGGTGATGAATTCGACTTGAACGCCCAGACGTTTGGCTACTGCCTTGGCAACGTCCGCATCGAAGCCGTCAATCTCGTGCTTGTCGTTCAGGAAGTTGTACGGGGCATAGGTGCCCATGAGCCCGACTCTGATTTTGCCGGCTTTCTTGATTTGCTCAAGCGAGTTAGCGGCGGTTGTCGTCTCGGCCGGTTTCTTGCCGGCGTTCGCATCCGGAGTCGGAGCCGGCTTGCTTCCGCAGCCCGCGATCGTGATCGCAAGAACGCTCAGCAGCGAAGCGGATTTAAACCATTTGCTTAGTTTGATAGACATAACAGTTGCCTCCTTATGGGTTTTCGTTGATGGGATATAGGTTATCCGAGCAAGCCCCGGAATTCGAACTTGGCGGTTTCTTCGGCGATTTGCGCCGGTGAATACGTGGATTGAAAATTGACGTCGTGCATGGGTCCGAACAGCCATTTGGACAGCACGCCGGTAATTAAACAGACGAGAATGTTGGCCCGCAGCGACAAATCGTTCGCCCTCGGCAGCATCTCGAGCTCGATGGCCCGCTGAATGTTGCTTTTGAACGCTTCTTCGAACGCAATCCAGGTTTGCGAGACGGCTTTCCGTACCGGCGGGTCCGCGCCTTGGCCTTTCATAAGCAACAGAGCCATCAGATCCCGGTTCCGGTCGGCGAAGGCGAACAGATCCGTAAGCAGCCGCGCGGACGAGTTCACCATGTCGTCTACCGTGCCCGCGTGCTTGCGGTAGCCTTGCTCGATGACTTGGATCAGTCTCTCTTTGCCGCCTTCGATTAACTCCAGCGCGAGCTGCTCTTTGCTGTGAAAATGCCAGTAGAACGTGCCTTGCGACACCCCCGAGGCTTTGACCACGTCAGAAATTTTGGTGCCGTGATATCCTTTGCGGGCAAATAAGTCCAGTGCCGCGGCCATCAGCTGCTGACGGCGGTTCTGATCTTGTTCCGGTAAAGCAGGCAGCTTCCATCGCCCCTCTCCACTTAACTGACGAGTCAGTTAAGGTTAATTCCGATAGGATTACTATAATTTAAAGAATGCCCCATGTCAAGCAACGATGTGCGAATTTTGTCGAAAAATGGAGGAAGGTCGTTACTAAGATATCCCAAGGAAAGAGGAGTTATCCATATATTAGGTACAGATTGTGGATATTTTTTACAATATGGAAGGTAAAAGGGGGATCAAGTTTGCATTTACCATGGTAAGAATAGGAGATTGGTAGCATTTAGGATTTCGAGATGATGTTAATATAATACTGACCGCCTATAAATTGCTTATATATGCAGGTAAAGTTATAGCAGGGTTTTTCGACAAATCTTATGGTAACCGATGGAAGGCGGTACGCTGGCACAGGAGGAGAAGGGGCAATGCTCGCACAGACAAGACACGGACCGGGAAATAGCTCGCGTGATTTATCTTAAGGCTTGGATCAGAAGGAGGATTTGGCTGTGAATGGTAAACTACGGGCAGTTTTGTTTTGCTTATTGATGACGCTTGGGTTGCAGGCGACTCCGGTTATGGCCGCTTCGTATACGTACGACGAGCTGAACCGTTTAATTACGGCAACGACAGATAGCGGGGAAACCTTGAATTATTCTTATGATGCAGCCGGTAATCTTACCAGTGTGGAGCAGGGTCATTCCGCACCTGTGGCAAGAGCTTTTACGGCAGCTCAGCCTGCGCTTGTGAACGGTGACTTTGAGGGGGCTGTGGGCGTCGGCGGAGTTGGCGAAGCTTGGAGCGCCGCTTTTTCACCCGGGCTTCAGGCCCGCTACGACGTGGTTACGACAAGTGTGTACGGACAAGTCTACGCCGTGAATCGTATTCAGACGATGAACGGAACGGCAGCCAAATCCGGAAGTATGAGTCTGTCTCAAGAAATTCGCGTGAACGGGAACACGGGGTTCTCGCTGCAAGGACAATTTAAGGCCGATTCGTTAACAAACGCCCGGATGGAGGCTGGCGTGGAATTTCTGAATGCTGACGGGAAGATTATAGACACGGCAAAGGCTGTCGTAGCCGATCCCCCCGCTTCAGGTTGGATTTCGTTTCATAAGGCCGTACATTCGCCTTCGCAAGCCGTAAGCGCCCGGATTGTGCTTGAGCTCGTATTTTCGGAATCCGGCGGGAACGGCCAAGTAAGCTGGGACCACATTCGATTTGAACCGCGTTAGACTAAAGCGGATGTCTGCATGCATCATAGGAGCATTTTCTAATTTGATAGCGGAGGGTACCCTGTGTTTTCAATCGGACGGATCGTTTGCGCTTTATTTTTGTTAGCTGCAAGCTTTCTTTATTGGGAGAAGGAAGCTTATGCCGAGCCGGTTTCTTATGTGTTATCCTCCGGCTCTTCGGTGGTCATTACCCCCTATCCTGACAGCCGTCCCATCATGGCGTCAGTTAAAGTTAGCGGAGGGCACGATTACATCAGATATTTCGACAACGGAGCCGTATCCGACTACAAGCGTTCCGACAAAGGGACGTCGTACTCCATTTCCGGTACGAACCGGATCATACTTACGAATACGTCGTCTTCGTCAATTACCTTGTCCAGCAATTCAGTTCCTTACCAGATCGCTAGTTCTTCGACTCCCGCTTTAAAGAAAGTGTGGTTGAACCCGGGCGCCAGTCTGGATGTCACGAATACGTCGGGGAAGAGCAGCAGTATTACAACGGGCGGGATCATCGATTAAGTCAGGTATGACGATGTCGGCGAAGTCGCTACTTATACGAAGCGGAAAGCTGCCGGGAGTTTAACGTTCTCGGCCAAGCAGCGGATCGCGTTAACCAACCGGGACAAGAAGGGCTACGAGGTATGGGGCCCTTACGACATGATCGAATTTTCGACGCGCACGAGTCCAGCCATTTACTATAAAACGCTGTCGCCGGGACAAAGCCTGGAAGCAGCCAACGTGACGCCGAGAACGTTTAGCTTGGCGGTGGGCGGCTTGTCCGACAACGCCATCTATGATGCGGACGGGGCGGTATCTTCTTACAGCCGGAAGAAGCTCCCGGGAAGCATATCGTTATCGTCGGGAAAAAGGATGGTCGTGACCAATACGGATTCCAAGGCATACGAGGTGTCCGGACCGTATGACGGCTTTACGTTTTCCGACCGGGCGAAGCCGGCTTCTTTTACCCGGACGCTGTCGTCAGGACAAAGCTTGAAGGCGACTAATACCTCGCCCAAAAGCTTTAACGTCAGCTTAAGCGGCACGTACGATTATGCGGAGCATCGAGGTACGGGTCAGGTCGTTGCCTATGGACGCAGCCAGCGCCTGAGCAGCAACCTCATCGGAGCGGCGAATTATTTGAATGTGACCAATACGGGTGCGTCCCCGGTCGAAATTGTCGGGCCCTACGATGCTTTCTCCGTCGTGGATTTGAATCATCCGGCGCTCATCAGCCGCATGCTGAATCCGGGACAAAGTCTGGAAGCATCCAACACGACGGCCTATACGGCGAATGTGACGCTTGAAGGCACACACGATTATGCGTTATTCAATTCGTCTGGCATTTCTTCGTATGCCCGGACCCAGAAGCCGGCGAATAAAATGGTGGATAGCTCGGAGCGGCTTGCCGTTACCAATACCGGAGGCGAATCGTTTTCGAGGTTTTCGGGCCCTACGAGACGTTCTCCTTCGCCGATCGTACGCAGCCCGTTACGTTTAAAGCGGTGCTCGCGCCCGGCCAAAGCGTCGATGCGTTGAACCAGACTGCGAAGGCGTTTTACCTTAGCTTAAACGGCGAATACGATTACGCGCGGTACAGCGGCAAGGATAGCTTGCAAAGCTATGCCAGAAGATCGACCGCCGCAAGCATGCACAACCAGGCCTCGGAACGGATTGCTATCACCAACGCGGGTGGGAGCTCAATGGAAATCTCCGGCTCCTCCGACGCATACCGGATTACGTCCCGTACAACCCCCACCCTGACGATCCGAACGTTGTCGCCGGGCCAAAGTATGGAAGCGACGAACATTTCGTCGGGAAGCGTGGACATCACGACGCTGGGCACGTACGATTACGCTTATTATACCGATTCCGACGACCTTTCGACGTCCGGCCGAAAGCGGAATGCGGAAACCTTTACCGCAAGCCCATCGCGCAAGGTAGCGTTTACCAACTCGGGCACCTCGGCCCTGGAGGTATCGGCGCCATACGACGTTATCCAGACCGCCGATCGGGTCAATCCCGCGCTGTTTGTGAAAAATCTTGCGCCGATGCAAAGCATGGAAGCTGTCAATGTGACAGCCAAAGATTATTACGTCCATATGACCGGCAAGTACGATTATTCCACTTATTCGTCGTCCACCGGCCCGATGGTCAGCTATTCAGACGATAATTCGATCGGCTCGGTATTAACCGCCCATGGCAAAAAGATCGCCGTGATGAACACCGACACGGTTGCCATCGATGTATGGGGTCCCTACGACGCGTTTACGGTGTCTGACCGGTCCGCGCCCGTGACGTTCGTTCAGGCGCTGAGCCCCGGACAAACGCTCAAGGCGATCAATTTAGCCGGTACAGCGTATTCCGTCAGATTGACGGGGGTGCACGATTACGCGAAATACAACGGCAAAGGGGAGGCGGAATCGTACGGACGCAAGAATCCTGCCGGTACCCGAAGCGTTAGCTCTTCCGATCAATTGATCGTAACGAATACCGATGCCGGGACGATTCAGGCCAAAGGTCCGTATGATGCTTTTCAGCTCGCGAACCGCACGGAGCCAGCGCTCTTCGTGAAAACGTTAGCCGCCGGACAGAGCATGGAGGCGGTCCATACCGGATCGAAATCGTCAACGATCACGACGGACGGGTTATCGGATTCCGCGATTTACGATGCAGCCGGTACGCTCAAGCTGTATTCGGGCGATAGCGGCAGCGGCCCCAGGCAGGTTGCTCCGGGCGAACGCATCGCCGTCATGAACACGGAAGACCCGGCCCTGGAAGTGATCGGCCCTTACGATATTTTTCGGGTATCCGACCGCGCGAAGCCGGTTTCTTTCGTCAAACAGTTGGCCCCCCGGCAGACTGTTCATGCTCTTAACGGAGCGGAAAAATCATTCTCCATCCGGATGAGCGGCACATTCGACTATGCCGGCTACAAAGGCAAGAACTCGCCAGAATATTACGGACGGGCGGTTCCCAAAGGAAGCAAAGGGATCGACTCCGGCGAGCGGATCGTCGTGACGAACGCCGACGCGCAGAGCATTACCGTGAAGGGCTCTTACGATGCGTTTCAAATTTCCGACCGGACCGACCCGGCCTTGTTCGTGAAAGCATTGCCCCGGGGACAAAGCATGGAAGCGGCCCTTACGGGAACCGGCTATACGACGGTCTCCTTCAAAGGTACGCACGACTATGCCATGTATGAAGGCTCCGGCCCGATCAAGTTGTATGTTCAGGACTCCAACGATATGAACAGACAGGTGAATCCCGGCGAACGCATCGCGGTTATGAATGCCGAGATGGACGTTTTGGAGGTCTTTGGCCCCTATGATATGTTCCGGATCACGGATCGGGCAACGCCGGTTTCTTTTGTCAAGATGCTGGCACCGGGCCAGACTCTGGCGGCTAAAAACGATACGGCCTCTCATTTCTCGGTTAGAGTCAATGGCGAGCACGACTATGCGACTTATAAAAGCAGCGGAAACGTTGAGTACAACGGGCGGGGCTCTGCCGCCACAACGCATGGAGTCGGTGCAGGCGGACAAATTGTGCTGACGAATGTCGACGCACAGCCCGTTCGGTTAAAGGGCTCGTACGACGCTTTCCGCTTAACGGATCGGACCGATCCGGCGTTCTTTACCCGGACGCTTGACTCCGGTCAAAGCGTAGGGCTCATGAACGTAACGGGAGCCGGGATTTTTATCAATGTCCTGGGCGTATCCGACTATACGATCTACAATTCGGACGGCAGCGTGTCTTCTTTTGTAAAAGGAGCGAACCCAAGAAGTATTTTGCTCAGCCCGTTCAAACGGATCGTGATCGCTTACGCGAATACGGCGCCGTTTCAGATTGCCGTTCCTTTCGATGCGGTGACGGTCGATGACGGCGGCGGCCCGGTCGCATTTATGAAAGAGCTGGCCCCTGGCCAAAGCATGGAAGCCGTTAACATTTCCTCCAGGGAGTTTAGCGTGAAAGCTTCCGGCGTCATAGACGTGGTCAAATACAACAGCTCCGGGGATATTTTGTTCTACGACAGGGAAGGTACTTTAGGAACTATTCCTCTTGGCGCTGCCCACCGGATCGCGATAACCAACCGGGATAGTCAGACGATTGTGGTGACAGGCTCCAAGGACGCTTTCCGCATAACGGACCGCGCCAATCCGGCGCTGCTGGTCAAGACGCTGGCCTCCGGTCAAAGCCTCGAAGCTCAGGCAGCGACAACGGCTGGAACGAGCCTGCGCACCAGCGGCAAATTCGACTATGCCGTTATGAACGAGAACGGAAGCATTCATCCGTACCAAAAAGCTTTTGAAGGCTATGCTTTAACCGTCGCATCGGGAAAACGGGCGGCGATTACGAAAACGGAAGGCGCGAGTCTGACGGTATGGGGACCGTACGACACGCTTCAGATGACTGACCGTAGCGGGCCGGCGCTTGTTTCGGCGTCCGTCGCACCGGGTCAAAGCATGCAAGCGGCCAACCGGACAGGAAGCCCGCAATCGATTGCGGTAATAGGTCCTTACACCTATGTGAAAGAAGACGGAACCCGGCATCCGGGCGCAAGTCCGCTTACGATTCCGGCCGGCGTGCGTTACGGTATCCTGAATACCGGAACCGCCGAGTTGGATGTATTCGGTCCTGCCGATGCTTTTGCGTTCGAGACGGCCGACAAGCCGATCTCCGGCATAGGCGCTGTCGAAGTGATCCGCAAGCTGGACCCTTCGCAATATGATACGCGATCCCTGCATGCCGACCCGGTCGACACGGGAACAGGAGCGCAAATCATCCAGCGTACGCTGCTTACCGCGCAAGGCGCTGCGGGTGTGCCGTTTACGGTACAGTATTACTCTTTGCTCTTGAATTCGGGGGTGATGGGCCCGGGTTGGGGACACTTGTACGACATCCGGGTAGAGGATTCGGGCGATGGCAAGCTTAGCGTCCATTGGAACGCGAACCGGAAAAATACGTTTACAGCGAAAGGCAGTGGGCTCTACGGCTCCGACGAAGCCGCCGTGAAGCTGGACAGACTGGTCCGCCGGGCGGACGGTTCTTATACCTTAACCCGCAAGGACGGCACCGTCTATGAATTTTCGTCAGCCGGCCGCTTGCTATCTTTGGGCAACAAGCAGGGCCAGGCTTTATCGCTTAGCTATAACGCCTCCGGGCAGCTGGCCTCGGTAACCGAGCCGCTATCCGGCATAGGAATCGGACTAACCTATGATGCCAATGGACGGCTTGCTGTCGTGCAAGACCCGCTCCAGCGCCAGGTGAAGCTGTCTTACGATGCGAAAGGTCAATTGGAAAAAATCACCGATCCCGCAGGTCAGGAAACGGTATACAGCTATGACGACAAAGGCCGCATTCTCACGGCAGCGGAACAAGGCACCCGGACATTCAGCAATACGTACGACAGCCAGGGCCGGATCATTGCGCAGCAGGATGCCGTAGCCGGGCATCGCGCTACGAAGTTCGAGTATGTCGAGAAAGACGGTACCCTCGTTACGGCGGTCACCGATCGTGAAGGCAGCGTCAACGTGTTGACTCACGACAAGAACTACCAGCTGCTTGGCGTTCGGGATGCGCTCGGTCAGGAAACGAGCTACACCTATGACAGCGAAGGCAGCCGGACGCAGGTGACGGATGCGGAACGCAAGACGGATACGTTTGCGTATGACGGCAGGGGGAACCTGCTTAGCGTGACGGACGCATCCGGTCAGAAAGTAACCATGACCTACGATGACGACAGCAACTTGCTCACGGTCACCAATCCGCAGAACGAGCAGATCGTCAGCCATTATGATGCCAAAGGCCGATTGATCGGGGTAGCCGATCCGGAAGGTCATCTAACGACCTATACGTATGATGCGAACGGGTTAATGACTCAAGCAACCGATGCTTTGTCCAGACAAACGACCTACGGCTATACCAACGGTTTGCTTACTTCTGTAACCAATCAGGAAGGCAATAAGGTCACTTACTCTTACGATACCGCCGGTCGCGTCGTCGGGATCAAGGGAAATGACGGCAAAGAGACCGTGCTGACCTATAATGCGAACGACCTGGTGCTCAGCGTCACGGACCCGGCAGGACAGACGGTTTCGTACACGTACGATCCGATGGGGAACCCGTTGACGGAAACAGATGCCAAAGGAAACGTGACGCAGTATTTCTACGACGGCAACGGAAATCTTACCAGCGTGAAAAATGCGCTGAACCAAGAAACCCGCTTCGAGTACGATGGCGAAGGCCGCTTGGTGAAAGAAACGAATGCACTCGGTCACAGCAATCTGTACGCCTACGATGCGAAGGGCCGACCGGTGCGGTCGACCAATGCGCTTGGCGAATCCACCCGCTATGAATACGACGTCAAGGATCGAATGACAGCCGTCTATGATGCGATGAATCGTAAAATCAGGTCGGTGGAGTTCGATGCGAAGGGCAATCCGGTCACCATCACGGACGCTTTGAACCGCAAAGTCACACAGCAGTTCGATGCACTGAACCGGCTAACCCAGTGGACCGATCCGAAAGGACGCCAGACGCAGCTCGCCTACGATAAGTTAAGCCGTCTGGTCGAGGTTACCGACGCCAAGCAAGGGAAAGCCGCGCAAATTTTTGACGCGGTCAGCCAAATTACTGGCGTTACCGACCCGAATCGCAATGAAAAGAAATACGTCTATGATAAAGCAGGGCGGCTGCTCAGCGAGACGAATGCCGCGGGCCATGCTCATACCTATGCTTACGATGCAAACGGACGGCTTGAACAAGAGACGAACGGACGTGGACAAGCTACGGCTTACCGTTACGACCAAGCCGGAAGGCTCGACCGGTTTACCGATCCCGAAGGGTCTGCGACATACACGTACGATGCGAACAGCAGCATCACGGCCGTTACGGATCAATCGGGAAAAACGGCTACCCGGGAATACGATAAACTGGATCGGGTGATCAAGTATACGGATACCGATGGGAATGTGCTGCAATACGGCTATAACGAAATCGGCCAGTTGACGACATTGACCTATCCCGATGGGAAAAAAGTAACTTATACGTACGATGCCGCCGGCCGCATGAAGGAAGTGATGGACTGGGCGGGACGCAAAACCGCGTACGGATACGATGCGAACGGCCGCCTTCTGACCACTACCCGCCCGGACGGCAGCGTGGAGACTCGGGACTATGACGCAGCCGGTCAGTTGACGAAGCTGTGGGACCGCGCCGCTGACGGCAGCTATATCAGCCAATATCAATTCGGATATGATGAAGCGGGCAACGTCATTCAAGAGCGCAATGAAGCTGCGAGCCTCCGAGCGCAAGGAGTCACGGCGGCTGTGTATGGACGAAGCGCGGCAGGAACGGTCACCTCGGCAACATATGCTTCCATGACGAGTCTTTCTGGTGCGGTTCCGGGAAATATCGCCATGACGTATACGTCGGATAACCGCCTTGCGACGTTTAACGGAAACCCTGTCACCTACGATCCGAATGGGAACATGATTGGGGGTCCACTCGGCGGGACGATGCAGGAATATCGTTACGATGCGCGCAACCGGTTGATTGCGGCAGGCGGAGTAAGCTACGCTTATAATGCCGAGAACCAGCGCATTGCCGTGACTTCGGGCGGACAGACCACGCGGTATGTCGTGAACCCGAACGCTTGGCTGCCGCAGGTGCTGATGGAGAAGGACGACCAAGGAAAGGTCAAGGCTTACTATGTCTACGGTCTGGGACTGCTCGGCCGGGAAGAAGCGTCGGGCGAATACCGGACGTACCATTACGACCGCCGCGGCAGTACGATCGCCTTGACTGACGCCAAGGGACAAGTGACAGATCGTTACACGTACGGTCCGTACGGGGAAACGTTGAAGCACGAAGGGAACACAGACAACCCGTTCCAATACAACGGACGCGACGGGGTCATGACGGACCCGAATGGCTTGTACTACATGAGAGCCCGATATTACCAACCGGAGATCAAGCGTTTCGTCAACCGCGACGTCGTGACCGGAACGATCTCCGAGGCTTCGACGCTAAACCGGTACGCTTATGTCAACGGCAACCCGGTTTCGTATGTGGACCCGTTCGGCCTGAGCCGGGATGGAGATTCGTCGTTCCTGTTGCAGGGAGGCAACTTCCTCGTCGATGCGGTACCGTGGGTAGGCACGCTCAAAGGCTTCCAGCAAGCGTTCTTGGGCACCAACTTCGTAACCGGCGAACGCTTGTCTACAGGAGACCGCTGGGCAGAAGGTATCGGCAGTGCGCTGAGCCTGATCCCGATTCCGGGATTGAAGCATGCGGGCAAGTATGCGACCAAAGGCGTCATCGCCGCGGAGAAGCAGCTTGAGCGTGTGTTTGCGGGATCTTGGATGAAAAAAGCGGAAAATACCGCTAAGAAGCTGGTCAACGGGTGCAACTGCTTTACCGCCGGGACGAAGGTTCTCACGGATAAAGGGGAGAAGAATATCGAAGACATTGAAGTCGGAGATAAGGTTCTCGCTAAGTCTGACGAAACCGGGGAAGTGGCATATAAAGAGGTCGTTGGGCTGTTCCAAAAACAAGCCGATGAAATCTACTATATCCACATCGGAGATGAAATCATCGAGGTTACAGGCGAGCATCCGTTTTGGCTTGATGGCAAGGGATGGACGCTTGTAAAAGACCTGAAAGTTGGCGACTTGCTTGTTTCGAGTAACGGCACTAAACTGGCAATAGATAAGATTGATAAAGCGTCGCGACAAGCAACGGTTTATAACTTTGAGGTTAAGGACTTTCATTCGTATTTTGTATCCAACCTCGGAATCTGGGTGCATAACTGTGATGTAAATCCTTCACCTCAGCGATTGTTAGGGATAGAGCATGCGAATATTGGAAATCTAAGAGCTAGGCTGGATGCGAAAATCCCTCGGGATATTAGTTTGCCCAAAGGTTCCACAAGACATCTAACGTCAAATGAAAAGACATTAGCTAATCAGCATTTAGAAGATTTATTGGCACGTAAGAATGGAGATACCTCCGCAGCGCAAAGATTATCTCAATATAGAGACCATTTTCGGAATGATGGTTGGTGGAGTCTTGACCTTGGTCCCAACAATGGTAATTCTAATAAAATGAGACTTCTTTATCGGGAAGTAAATGGGGCTATAGAGTGGAAGGTAATTCAGAATCACTAAAACGAAGAATAGGTGTGTAGACATGGTTAAAGAAACAACAGTGCTTTTATTGAATACTATGTTAGACAGAGATGAGGATAGTATCCTATTCTCAGTTCTAAGGTCCATCAGAGACCAATACTCGCTAGAAGAGTTAGGAGAGGATTTTTTTTCGCGGTTACAGCAGCTCCTTCCACATACCAAGGAAAAAAGCACTAAAGCAGCACTGATCGAAACAATCGTCGAGTTTCCATTTTTTAATTACGATCGTGAGATATTTGACGAGTATTTATCATTAGTATCTCAGGGTGAAACTAGAGTGGAAGATGCGGCAAGATGTCTAGGTGTATTTGCGACAAACAATACTATGAAGAACGAGATTTTCTTGCGACTAGCACAATTTTCGGATAGAAAAAGCGCAATAGAGATTTTGGTTTCAATGGGTTATTCTGATTGGGGGGTTATACCTTCTGAATACCGGACATTTGCCGAAGAAGTTCTTCACGCAATAAAATTACAAAATCGCACCTTTGTAATTTCAACATTTATGTTTATTGTTCATCCGCTCTATAGTGTTCATTCTAATATCAGTTGTTTAAAATGTAATTACCCTACTGTTGAGTCAGCTATTAGAGATTGGGCATGGGCAACACCAAGAAGCACAGAATATATTGTTAATTCGAAAATAGTAACTCCACAGGAATCGACGGTATTAATTAAATTAGGTCAGCTATTGTTTGAGAGAGTTCATTTAACACCGGAGAAAAGAGAGGAACTTTACTCAGCGTTTTTTGAAGGTAAAGACCCGATTGACGTCATTTTTACTTTGCCAAAATAATGTAATAACAATCATTTTGAAATGAAGATTCACAGCTTAAGACCTTGAGGTGAAATATCTTCAGGGTCTTTCTTTTGCTTTTTTCTCTACCCAGTACCGATCGGTGAAGTGATCTATAAAGAGGTCATGGGGTTGTTTCAAAAACAAGCCAACGAAATCTATGAAATCCATATCGGGATTTAGATTAAAGGCGAGCATCTGTTCTTTTTTGAGGCAAAGGAGGGCACTTGTGAAATGGGGCGAGACATGTTGACAAGACGATCGCGGGAAGAAATACTAAGAGAAGTCAAACGAATACAACGAATTAGGGAGAAGGTTATGGCTGGCGAAGAAGTAAAATGCCCGAATTGTGGCCAAACTTTAATGTTTTTCGGAAAAGATAGTGGCAAACATCCTGGTATTTATTGTCCTACTGATGATTTTGAAATATTAATCGAATATGACCATTTATCGAAAGAAGACTAGATTCTTTTAGAGCACAGGGGCAGGTAGTCTATATCCTATTGAGAAAGTAAACAGTAGACCATCATGGTAAAAACGGTAGCTTCTTTGGGGTTCCCTTATGCTGCCGTTTTTACCGTTGGGGGGGACGTCATACGTTTCTAAAATTTCGTTGGAGGAAAGGAGAAAAATAGTACTCCCCTTTCTTGAACAAGAAGCAAGTTTTGCTTTGTCTGTCAACAATTTTGAGTAAACTCGGAAATACCAAATTTTGGGATCCGAACTTGACATGGAGCCTCCAGCGGGCATGACTTCTCGCGATTGGGGGAACACAGACAACCCGTTCCAATATAACAGACGCGACGGGGTCATGACAGACCCGAATGGCTTGTACTACATGAGAGCCCGATATTACCAGCCGGAGATCAAGCGTTTCGTCAACCGCGACGTCGTGACCGGAACGATCTCCGAGGCTTCGACGCTAAACCGGTACGCTTATGTCAACGGCAATCCGGTCTCCTATGTGGACCCGTTCGGCTTGAGCCGGGATGGCGATGCGTCGTTCCTCTTGCAGGGAGGCAACTTCCTCGTCGATGCAGTACCGTGGGTAGGCACGCTCAAAGGCTTCCAGCAAGCATTCTTGGGCACCAACTTCGTAACCGGCGAACGCTTATCTACAGGGGAGCGCTGGGCGGAAGGTATCGGCAGTGCGCTGAGCCTGATCCCGATTCCGGGATTGAAGCATGCGGGCAAGTATGCGACCAAAGGCGTCATCGCCGCGGAGAAGCAGCTTGAGCGCTTGTTTATGGGGCCATGGATGAAAAAAGCGGAGAATACCGTTAAGAAGCTGGTCAACGGGTGCAACTGCTTTACCGCCGGGACGAAGGTTCTCACGGATAAAGGGGAGAAACCTATCGAGGAAATCGAGGTAGGGGATAAGGTTCTCGCTAAGTCTGATGAAACCGGAGAAGTGGCATATAAAGAGGTCGTTGGGCTGTTCCAAAAACAGGCTGACAAAATCTACAAGGTGTACATTGGTAATGAAGTAATCGAAGCAACAGCAGAGCATCCGTTCTGGCTCGATGGTAAGGGATGGACGCTTGTAAAAGACCTGAAAGTTGGCGACTTGCTTGTTACGAGCGACGGGGCTACACTGGCAATAGATAAGATTGAAAAAGAGCTACGTGAAGCAACGGTTTACAATTTTGAGGTTAAGGACTTTAACTCCTATTTTGTATCTAATCTCGGGATTTGGGTGCATAATTGTTCCACTGGGGGGACAGGTAAAAGTGCTCCTAAGATTATTAAGGGAACAAGTTATGATATAAATAAGCTATATAAATCTCAGCCAAGCAATAATACGCATGAGACAGGTATCAATGATTTAATAGAGGTGATTCAAGAGAAGGGACCTGAGGCGGTGCCTCCAATCCCAGTTTATGTTCATAGTAGTCAAGCAATAATTGTTGATGGCCATCATAGGCTAGAAGCATTTAGAAGACTTGGCTATGAGAGAGTTCCAATTAAATATATCCATAAAAATCAAATTGAAAAACTCCATTATAGAACTTTAGAAGATGTACTTGCTGGTATGCATAAATAACTGATTATGATGCCGATAGGAGGTAATCATATGAATGAAGAGTTGGAAATTTTGTTAAAACAGTACATTAATGATGTGAATGCTGTATGTGCACTAATGCTCAACGGACTCGGCCTTAGTTCAAAAGAAGAATTAAGAACATTTAGGGCAAAGTGCCCAAGTGGAGAATTTTATTTAGATGGTATGAATTACTATACATTTCATGGGAGAGGATGTAGATTTTCGAATAAAGATATCGAGATTGACTGGGATTTTGGGTTCGGTGATAAATGGTGTGGGATTAATCCAATGCTGTTTTATTCTTACATTAGAGATAATAACAAAAGCACTGTGCCATACAGAGCAATAACGATAATTAATGAGTGTGAGGACATGGAGCAAAAAGGAAAAATGATAAAAAAATATGATTTGTATTATCTCTTGCCAGTGTAAAAAAGCGAGTCTGTAAATTATTCTGTGTAAACTCACCTTTGATTTAATAACAAAATTGTGCATTACAACAAATAATCCGAACACTATGGAAAAAAGATTATTCCAACTCGAATGAGAGGAATAATCTTTTTTCACAATTGTTTTTAGACAAGGCTCAAAACGCCTTAGACAACCAGTTGCCGAAATACGACTAGTCAAGTCTCAATGAGACTAACCATCGCGTTGTCTTGACCGAGTCGCCCTTCCCAGCAATTCAACTGCCGACGGGGCGGCTTGTTCATTTGACGACCCAGTAAGGCTGGGCGTGTGGAATCAGTCAAGAACCGCTCGTCTGCACATCGTCGTGAAGGTCAAAGCCAATGCCGTAGCCTATGAGCGTCCCGCCGTTAGAAAAAAGGGACGGGGCCGTCCGCCGAAAAAAGGCCAGATGGTGAAGCTGATCGAGTTGTTCCACAATCGCGCGGCCGAGTTTCGAACTGCTACCGTGACGATGTACGGCAAGGAAGAGACGGTGAAATTCCTGTGCCTGGATCTGTTGTGGGGGCAAGGATTGTATCAGGAACTACGCTTTGTTCTGGTCAGGCGGGGTGACCAACTTTCCATTTTAGCGAGCACCGATCTGACGCTTGCAGCGGAGGACATCATTCGCTTGTCCGGCTATCGATTCAAGATCGAATGCACGTTTCGGGAAATGAAGCAAGTGATCGGTGCATTCGGCTACCGTTTCTGGAGCAAGTCGATGCCAAAGCTGAAGCGGTATCTCCGAAAGGGGGAGCCTCATCCCTTGGAGCAAGTGACGGACGAAACAGATAGACAACGGATTCGATTGACTCTTCAGGCCATCGAAGGATTTGTGATGTGCAGTTGTATTGCGACGGGACTGGTGCAACTGATCGCCTTGCGTTTTTCCGAGCGGGTTCCCGACCTCTTCTTTCGCTATTTGAGAACCCCGTCCAAGACCATCGTTTCGGAAGCGACCGTGACGGTGTATTTACGCAAGTCGATTTTTCGCCTGTTTGCCCAAAATCTGCATTTATCCATAACGAAAATAATCCATTCCAAGCAGGACACCTCTTTTGTTGACGCCGATTTGTCGGCTTCTTAAGCGTGAGAACTTTTGACTGTACA
>NZ_FMTT01000061.1 GCF_900100345.1 Paenibacillus tianmuensis
AACCAGGTTCGACGATCAGTAGCGACGCGCATCGTTCGTACCATGCACTCGCTAAAGAATATAACCACCAACCGATCAGGTTCAATGTAAAGGACAATCCTGATCATTTGAAATGGCTGCATACGATGATTTCCAACGCGAAAGCCTTTATCGCCGGTACGTTTCACGGTTTAGATTCCAAACATCTGCAATCCTATTTGAACGAATTCTGCTTTCGCACCAATCGTCGGCAGTTTGAAGGTCAGATGTTTAATCGCCTGCTGGCTGCTTGTGTTTCCACTGATACCGTCACCTACGGCGATTTGACCGAATAAGCCAAGCGGAGCTAACTTGATATTCAAATAATATAAAAATAAACATTGATCCAGATAACAAAACGTACAAATATGAAGGAACTACTGACGGTTTTCCTGCTTATGAATGCTACATAAGGCGAAAAGATGGTAAATATAAAAGAGTGTTTAATATACCTCCACTGACGCCTATGGGTGCTGAGTATCTAGTTGACGGCTATGGCGATATGAAAATACAAGGAGAAGGTCCTTTTTAACAAGGGGGTTACTGGTTGAAAAAACGTTTAATTTCTCTTGCTATCCTAGTGTTGATTATAGTTTCTTACTATGTTTTCACCGATAAGAAGGTTAATTGGAATGAGAACCTCGAAGGAAACAAATATGAAGTTACTTTCTCCTATTTTAATAGCAAAAAAGAAATCCCTATTCAGATCGAAAAGGGACAATTATTATTTTTTAATAATATATGGAATTTCGAGCATGGAACATTGGGATTATCTATTTTTGATCCAAGTGGTGTATCGTTGGAAACAAAACATAAGCAGATCAAAGCGGAGAAATCCGGAATATATACTGTTGTTATTTATGGAGAAAAATTGGAAAATGGCCATTTGATTTTTAGTTGGGAAATTAAATGAATGCGACTAACCTTCGTTTTTTTCAGCTATCTAAAAAATTTCTTTTCTACCGCGTAGAGTAGATAAAAATAACTTGCCCCCCTCTCCGAACAGAGTTAAGATACACACACTCAAACAACGGAGGGGATTTCCTATGGAACAATGGCCAAATTGGTTTCTCGATGCTCTCAAGTTAAGATTCGATGCTTCGGCGCTTACTGCCCAAAAACAATATGCTCTGTTTCCGGTCCATCAGAAGCTTGCCGCGTTAAACGATGCCATTAGACAACAGGCAGATGATGGTCTACTCGTTCTTTTAAGCGAGTGGGAGGATACACTAAACCACAAGCATAATATCGAAAAAGAGTGGCTCTATATGCAAGGAGTTCAAGACGGGATTCGAATCATTTACCCCGCCTTACACTCGTCAGATTATCGATCAATTCGCTAACTCGGTTATTTCCATCCCACTTTTTAAAGTAAAAACAAAATGCGCTGGCGAGAGAATAGTTATCTTCTCCACCAGCGCATGAAATAGGCTATCGTCGAATTGTTCGAGTAATTCTTGCCGTAAGCTTAGAACTTGTATGATTTCATCGACACGTTCCTTGATTTGGGCTTTTTGGTCATTATCTTTCTCCAGCAGGGATTTCTTTTGCCGAAGTTCGCTCAGCTCACCCGAGATTCTGGTATTTTCTTCATTGTACACTGCTTCGTCGATCTGATCCCGGATCTTCAGGTTTACCAACCCTTTGAGGTCAAATTTTAGCTGTTCCATTTGCCGCTCGATTTCCAATAGTGGTTCATGTCCTGTTCGTTTAGTTAATATCGTTTCAATGTTAGCCTTGAGCGTTCGGATAAATCTATCCTTGTTCTCATGCATCCGATTGAACACTCGTACAAACGCATCCTGTAGTACATATTCATCGACCGCTTTGGCATCGCAAGCGTCTTTACCTTCGTTCACGTAGGTTCGGCATTGCCATACGACTTTCTTGGATGCGTTGTTACTGTTCCATGTTCGGCGTTTAAAAATGGTTCCGCAACATCCGCAGAATACTTTGCTGCTAAGTGGATATTTGCTTGAGTATTTCTTTTGGTGACCTAAAATATTGCCTTTCGGCTTTGCGCGGCGCTCTTTTTCCTTTTGTACCGCTTCGAACATTTCTTTTGAGATGATCGGCTCATGATTTTCTTCGATCAAATATTGCTGTTCCTGCCCTCGATTCTTGATTCGCTTATGGGTAAGAAAGTCAACCGTTATTGTTTTCTGCTGGAGTAAGGCTCCATAATATTTCTCATTCGTCAAAATAATCGTGATGGATGAATCCCACCATTTATCGCCGCCAGTGACCGTTTTGATTTTATCTCGCATCAAGCCTTTGGCAATGGCTTCGTAACTTTTGCCTTCCAAATATTCTTGGTAAATCCGCCTTACAATCTCGGCTTCCTTTTCGTTAATGACCAACTCTCCATTCTCGTCCTTATCGTACCCGAGGAAGCGAGTAGTGTTACAGAATACTTTCCCTTCAGTGAATCCTCGCGAGATGCCCCATCTACTATTTTCTGAAATGTTCCTGCTTTCGTCCTGAGCAAGGGAACTAAGGATCGTCAAGAGCACTTCGCCTGTAGTATCCAGCGTATTGATGTTCTCTCGTTCAAAAAATACTGCGATACCAAGACTTTTAAGTTCTCGGACATATTTCAGCAAATCGAGTGTATTTCTTGCAAACCGGGAAATCGATTTGACCAGTATCAGGTCAATTATGCCATTTCGAGCATCCTGTATCATACGGTTGAAGTGAGTTCGATTTTTCGTATTCGTGCCGGTAATGCCTTCATCGGCATAAATATCAACCATATCCCATTCCGAGTTGCTTTGGATATGCTGTGTATAATGGTTCACTTGATTTGTATAGCTTTCTTTTTGTTCCTCCGAGTCTGTGCTGACGCGGCAATAGGCTGCGACTCGTTTCTTGTGAAATTCCGGAATCCCATCTAATGTCTCAATCGTTCTTACCGGTACAACGACTACTTTCTTTGCTGTGGCTGCTTTTGCCATGGCGATTCTCCCTTCGGATATATTCTTATTGCTGTGTCATGTTATAATTGTCCCGGCACATCATCAAGTCCATTTCTGCCCATTCTACGGGCTATTGAAGGACTTTTTATTTAACAAATCGATCTCGGTAAACTCTTCCTCCGTGATTAAATTTTGCGATTTGAGTTGCTTCAATAGGCTGAGGCTAAGCATATAATCAATGGATTTCTTCTTCATATGTAAGTGGCTCCTTAGTAAATAAAATTAGGCTCACCCGAAGGCAAGCCGCAGTTCGTCGAATTAAAAGAGGTGCTTCTTTCGCTTTTCCATTTGCGTGGCATCTAAATGATATTTCCAACGGTCAGCAATATTGTTTTCGACATCATCATAAGGTAGGGACTTCGAATCCAGTTTGCAGCTTAGTTTAACGATTCCTGTTTGAGTTCGGTCAATGCCTATCACTTGAAACGGTTGATGCGTATTATAGAAACGCTGATTTAATTGGATATCCCTTGTGTCAGCATTCTCTTGGAGTGTGACGAATATCGTTCCATCGGGCAAAGAAATGATGCTACCTGTTTGAAGCGAAAATGTTTTGCTCTCCACAATCGCATCCAACCATTTCACATTGCCTTGAAAGTTGAACGCAATCTTAAAGTTGCAAATCCGCATTCTGCCGCGATGCGATTGTTCGTTTCTATCAATTTGACTTACGATCATATATCGCTCATTTCGGTAATCAATGAGATCGCCAGTATGTAAAGGTATTGCTGTTCGGATCATTTTATCATCAGTTTTTAGCAATTGATCAGCCGCATCCCGAACAAGAGCATGCTGCTGTACATCATGAATATGTATTGGTTCGCCTTTCTCACGCAGGAAAAAGTCTAATTGTGGTTCTATACTTCTTGTCACAATTTTACCCCCTATGCAAAATCCGGCTTACAACGATACAAATACAGTTCCATATAATCGCTCCATTCCTTCAAGTCCAAGATGATGAAAATGTGATCGGCAATTCGGACGTAACTGTTCAAGTGTAAGCCAGATACCTGATCACAAAAGGCTCGATGGGTGATTTCAAGTGTATAGCCGTTTTCATAGGAGATGCTTTTAGTATGCGGCTGCACATCGGCATAGATCGTTTGTATCGTTGCCAAATGGACTGAATCCAGAATCTCCATTTTCGTATCATAAAACATGCTCAATACCCCACTTGTATTCTAGGCAGGGGAAGGGAAAGTCGAATACTTGCTGGAATGCCTGGTTCGTATTTGACTGAGCGTTCACCTTCCTTTTTGTCTGTAAGACCGGCTGAATCCTTGTTTTTATACAGATATACCGCATAATCGACAACTACTTCGTTATAAACAGGAGGGAGAAGAGCAATGTTGCAGTAGCCAAGGATATTATTTCTGGCCTTGTTCAAGTAATGCGTGAGAATGTCGTCTTTAGAAACGTCCGTTAATTCTATGCCAAGCAACCGTTTCATCAGATCTAATTGCTCATTCATGTCGTAACCTCTTTCTCATTCCGCTTAGCCTGTTTCGTTTCTTGTTTTGGATCGTCTACTTGTTCATAATTGACGTTTGCCTGCAATCGAAGCATTAATTCCTGATCCACAACTTCCCACTTTAAACCTGTCTCTTTATTCAAAAACCACATGTTCAATAGCCTCCTGAAATAAAAATAGGGGCATCCAAACGGACACCCCGAACGTGTTTCTTCTATATATAATGTATTTCTGATTACGACTTATTTGCTGTAAGTACTGCTAATGCTTCAGGCTTGATGCACTTGGCTCCGAATACCTGCAATCCTTTGAGGGCATCGGAAAACTGCTTCTCAGGACGATACGCTTCTACCGAATCCACTTGTCCAGCAAATGAGATGGCACTTTTGTGGCCTGCGATAATTTTGTACTTAGCTCCCGCCGTATGGGGCACATTGTTGGATTTATAGACCGCCATATTGTCGATGTTGCCGACAAATCCTGTTTGCATCACATTAACATCTTTGGTATAGCGCGGGTCTTTGACGAGAAGTCCGTAATACCAAGCTGGAACAACGACAAAACGATCTCCTTCGGGTACATCGTTTTCATCTAGAATGACGCCCAAATCAACGAGTAAATCATAAGCTGTATCCTTGGTTGGAACAATCGGAGTTGTATCGTCACCAATGGTCTTACCAGCTTGGACTTCGGTATAAAATCCAGCAATATATTGATCGACCACATTAGCGAGTCCATAGGATGCCTCTACAATACCGCCATCCAGTAAATTGACATTGGCTTGAGCCTTATCTACGTCATCCACTTGAAAGTTAAAATACTTCGCCTGGTCGATGACCAGATTTTTTTGCGTAGAGTCGAGTTCTTCCGGATTGCCAATACCTTTGGATTTATCATAGTTGCCGATAGTGACTGCGCCTACCGAATTAATTTTGACCGTGGAGCCTTGACCTTTGATCTCGCCCTCGAAATCGGTATTGACGCAATTGCCATACACTAAATTTTTCTTGAAACTTTCATTTAACCGTGCGCTCCAAATGGTAGGAATAAAATTTTGTACTGACATATCGTTTCACCTTGTCCTTTTGATTTTATTTGTTTTGTAATGTTTGTTTAATTTGATCCCAATTCTTGTTGATCTCATCGTGCGACATTCCCTTGATGGCATCGAGTGTAAATGTCTTAGCGGTAGAATTAGCAGGAGGCGTATAGCCGTCGCTTTTAAGCCGTTGCTCGACTTGCTGTTGAACCGCCAAGTTTAGCGACTGTTCAAGTACAGACAGATTTGCTGTCGTGCTGTCCTCATCTGTGCCAATAAAAAAATCCACCAAGGATAACGGCAGATTCTTGGAACTGGCTATTTTGATGGCTTGACTAGTTAATCGCTCACGGAGCTTTTCTTGCTTCATATTCTCAACTTCGGCACGAAGACGTTCAACCTCAATTTCCTTTTCATCTTTGGCAGGAAAGCGCTTCTTGATCTCCGCATCCAGTAAACTTTCAAGATGATTCGCCTTCCACGTTTCCAGCGACTTTGCTGATCGCTTATCCACGGTACTATCGAACCAACTCTTGGCTTCTTTGTTGGATTGAATGAATTGCTCAATCCCTTCAACGCTCAATGGATTCAAGCCCTG
Organism: Paenibacillus tianmuensis; assembly: GCF_900100345.1. GTDB lineage: Bacteria > Bacillota > Bacilli > Paenibacillales > NBRC-103111 > Paenibacillus_G > Paenibacillus_G tianmuensis. The sequence goes on from NZ_FMTT01000061.1 coordinate 6,102, forward strand.
AAGATACGATTGCAATTCCTCGTTTTGTTTGTTGTCCTCGATAAATTGTTTAGTTTGTTCCAGATCCATTTTCATAATCTCCTTTGTTGCCCATTCGACTCTGCAGAACCGAACACGCATTATGTTTATTTTGAGAGCAGTTTAATGTCGTGCTCAGGACAACAATGTAACGTATTAGAAATTGTAAAAATGGGGAAAAGGTACAAACACCTTAACCCTTCATTTTCGCCTATTGTAAACCCTTGATTTATACGGTTTTTCACACCTCTAAAGCGTTACATCAAGACGTTTTTGTCTCAACTTTCGAACTCGTAATCGGATGTTTTCCTTCCTCGTCTTTTCCTTACACTGTTCACAGTAAGCTTGACGATTGGAATTAGCCGGAAACGGATCACCGCATTTCTTACATTTCACTTTCGGCTTCGCTGTCTTTACTTCAGTGTCCATATTCCGTTCAGATTTATAGTCACGTTCCAGCTTCTCATCAGTTGGCAACACTCCATCTTCAAAATACCGACAGCCGGGGAGAGGATTGTCCTGTTGGAAAAATACACAAGAGCCATCCTTCCAGCAGCAATAATTCGACATGCCATACTTATCACCGAGATAAGAGGCACAATTATGTTTGACGAGTTGTTTGATTTTGTTTTTATTGTGCATTCATTGAACCTTCATTTCCATTTTCTACACGCTGCTGTTCAGCATGGTATTTGTTCAGTTCCAGCTTCGGATTCTCTACAAACGGCAGCAAAGTAAGCAGCGTTTCCTGCGACACCACATCTTGCAGCTTCACGATTACATCAGCTAGTCCCGGCAAATCTGTCGGCAAGTTACGAGTGAACTTTACGGCGATATCTCGGTAGTCATATTGAACGCCTTCTTTGATTTGCAAAAACGTAAAAAAATTCCGCAATCGCTTTTTTAACGCTTTTTCCATTAACGCTTCACGTATCGCCACTCGGTTTTCGAGATTCAGCAGTTTGTTTCGGAGAGCGAGGGAAGAGGTGTTCGATGCCCAGTTTTCATTGAAATTAACTTGGTCCATCATGTCAAAGATTTTACGTTCGATGTTATCCAATTCGTTCTTTACAAACGTATCGTTAATCTCTTTCGTCAGCCATGAAACTTTACCACCTGCAGGAACCTGAATGATCCCCATCTTCTTCATGTTGACTAAGTCCTCGGCTTCAAGTTTGGCATTTTCAATGACCAGATACGCATTGCGATGATCTGCAATCTCATTGACCAAATCTGAATTCAAGGCATTGTACGCATCAAATAAAGAAATCACATCTTGGAAGCCGCTTTTCCTCTCCGTATTGGCTGAACAGGAGATAAGGGGAACTCTTCCAAAGATGTGATTGTGTTTGCCGATATAGTTGAGCTTGGGAAACTTGCTATTGAGGTTGTTGCCGCTGGCGATTTCATAATGCAAAATTTCGTTGTCGGTATAAACGTCCAGGTAAATTGTCTTATCAAATTTGCGTGTGAATTTGTGAAGCCCTAGCAGTACGTTGCGCTCCGTAGTCCCATCCTCCAGCACATAAGCGTTCAAAGGCGACAATACGGTTGCTGAAAACTGGCCATCGGAATCGATGTAATTCAATTCGAAGCTTTCACCGAATATTTCGCTTTGCTTACGCAGATTGATGTTATGCTCCTTATCCCAGTGACTCATGTGCAGATCGATTTTATGCGTGATTTCATCGTGATCAGATTTAGATACATAGTTTACTGGCTTGCCGAGAAGATAGCCTGTTTCATTGTCGACGAATTTTTTGGGAAAGTTGAAAATAAGTTTACGGTTGCTGCGACTTTCCTGCATGGCGTAATCTTTGAGAATCGCATGCTTGCCGTTGTAGTAATCGAAATATTTTTGCTTGGTTAGCGCGGCAGTGTTTAGTTCGTTTAGACATTCTTGAATAATCGTTTCGGTAAGCTGCATTGCATCGTTTCCTTTCAAAATTATATAAAAATAGCCTGTACCAATTAGGCACAAGCTGAAACTGTTTATTTCATATTTTCACTGTAATGTACTGTCTATTCTTCAATTCAAAATTATCACTAAGGGTAAAGGATTTCAGATCAATCACTTTTGTTAATTTGTCGTTCCTCACCTTACTTTCCTCATCAGTCCAACAAGAATAAAGCTCGAAGTTGTCATGATCAACTCCATATTCGTGCATTAACTTAAAAAGCTCATTGATGCATTTTATGCTCGCTCTATATTCGTCAGGGAACTTTCTTTTCAATTCCGGACTTAAGAAGAACCCCCCCATTTAGGTGAAACCCGATATACAAATGGATTCTTAAAGTGCTTCCTGATTGCCTTTGCCTCATTCCAATTCCCAATTCTTCGATATAGATGCCTGCTGCATCCTCCATTGAATCATACACTTCAATTTCTTCTTCTTTTATGGCTCAAAACCGAAATCAGTGCTTGACCCCTTCTAACAAAAATGCGAGGCATACAGATACCAGTAAAATCAAGCATTAAGATTGTATAACTGAACGCTCGACTTGCCATTTTGTCTGTCAAGCACTGATTATGGCGTAGAGCCTTTAATACTTATGTATATTTAGTATTGGCAATGAAAAAGACCCTCCATAATCAAGAAATCTAGTATTTTTATTTCTTTTCTTGACAAAACATCCCATTATCAGTATTGTATAATTGTATTATACATATTACCACAGGAGGGATTTTTTTGAAAAAGAAACTTGCATCCGCTATTGTAGCTACTGCTCTGGTTTGTTCCTTCTCTACTTCTGTTTTTGCGAATGACGTTGTAATACCTCCGCCTAGCGATAAAGGCGGCGTCATAACTCCTATGGAGGTTGACAAGGAATGGGGCTCCAAACTTGATGATGGAAGGTCAACATCGGTTAGGAGTTTCAGGATTAATGACAATTATGGTCATTTGAAGTTGCGTATGGTTAATTATAGTCAGCATTCGGTTACTGTCACTTTGGAGCATACAAACAGCAATTTCGTATATTTCTCGAAAACTATTTCCGGTGGCGGTTCCTTGGACTGGAAGAATTGGGATGAAGGATTTTCTCAAGGTATGGCATCTGGAAGTTATGTTTTGACGTGGTCCGCTGGCAATAATGATGTTAATGGGGAATACTGGGGGAAAGCTGCTTCACAGACGAAGGATTTTTAATCTTCTGCTTTGAATGGTGAATTTTGGCTTTACGTGGAACAATGCAAAAAAACGGCTCTTGTTCGCATTATTGCGGCAAGGGCCGATCTTTATTTTTCTTCGTTTTATTTTCGGCTCAAAACCGAAATCAGTGCTTGACCCCTTCCAACAAAAATGCGAGGAATACAGATACCAGTAAAATCAAGCATTAAGATTGTATAACTGAACGCTCAACTTGCCATTTTGTCTGTCAAGCACTGATTATGGCGTAGAGCCTCTTTTATATGAGATAGATCGAAAATTTGTTCAGAAGGAGTAGCCCCCTCCGGTAAGATAGCAGACTTGAATCTAAATGCTTTGGGTGATTTTCCATTGCTCTTATCGTCGGAGGATTTGATTTTCCCTCTTTCACCTAAAGGCAACTTTCTATTCGATCCAATATAATGAAACAAACTCATATAAAGCACTCCTATTCTATTGAAGCGTTCAAAACAATAAACTCCGATCATAAAATCTCAAACTTTTAACGGACTGAATCAATTGTACAGCCCCATACAAACTATCGGGCGCATCATCATACTTACAGTTTCTATTGTAATCCTTTATTTGACTATTATATCGAATATTTGCTTCATTGAACAGGATATGCCCCTTCTTAACGTCTGGCTCCAGACTGATTATCCGCTCGTGTTTCTGTCCTTTGGAGTTCACACTTTTCAGCTGGAGTGTATATTCTCGCTTTCCAAAGCTGTTCTTCAAATTTCTGCTTCATGTAACTCTGTGCCTGATTCACTTCGAAGCCAATCTTACCAACTGGAAATGTATGCAGCTTCTCAATAGCCACCTGAAACAGGTCATCGGGCAACAATTTATATATGTTCCCGTCAATCACATAAAGCTGTTTCGTTTTTCGATGCTGACCTAATATGGTGATAGCAGAGTAATCGTTCTTTTTACCGGCTTTGATGGCTGGATCAATGTACATGGCGATTTCCATTTCCTCGAACTCAGGTAATCGATCCCAGTACATGATGTTCTGGAAGATGTAATCGTCTGTTGAGCGTGGATCGTTTTGTAACTCTTTATAGAAACTCTTTTCACCCATGGCCTGCTTTTTGCACATGAGATAGTAATAGTCCAGATATTCGGGCCAGAGTATCTCCGTCCCATTCAGCATTTCACTTTGCTGTGAACGAAAAAAAGACAGAGCCGTATTGACCCTGTCTTCGTCTTGCAGGTTATTGTATAGTCGCTCCCATTCAGACCATAAATCATCGCGTTCAGAGAAATGAATGACTGCTGATTTACGGATGCTTCTGACACCGGGAATCTTGCCTTTGAGCAAGTCAGCCATGAGGTCTTCTTCATTCAGGATAGTTCCGCAGATTAGAATGTTCGTATCCTTTGTTCCGATGGGGAGAATGACATCGGTAAACGTGCTTTTAATCTGTTCTCTTTTCGTTTCGGATCGTGCTGTATCTTCCTTCAGCAAATCATCCATCAGAACAAGAGTAGGTCGATGATGTTTATAATGGATGCCTCGAAGGGAACCGTCTATACCACGGATCATGATGCAGGAATCGAGTCCACTTTTACTCCTCAACCAAATCTCGTTATTGTTCCAGCGGCTTCCTTTACGAATGCCGAAATCCTCAATGAGCATGGTGTTCGTCTCAAGCTCATCTTTAATCATATCGAGGAAGGGGAGAGCAATTTGCTCCGTCGCTGAGATAATCAGCGTAAACTGTGATTTATCGTATAGAGTCGCATAGAGTGGAAATAAAAAAGAACTGATCGTCGACTTTCCATGTTCCCGAGGGAGTCCGAAAGCCGTAATCAGTCCAGTATTGGCAAGCATATGTTTTAGCTCTGTAAATAGTTCCTGATGAAATCGTCCAAACTCTCGGTCGAAATACTTTGGAAAGTAGCAGAGAGCGAAAAATTCGATATCCATCTCTCCGATCAATTTGCGGAGTTCGGAAAATGTAAATGCCTCGACCAGTTGCTTGATTTTAGATGGGGAGAAATACTTCTCCATATATTGTTTAAGAAGTTCTGTTTGACGTTGTTGTTCTTGATTTATTGTTTCAATGATACTGACTCCTTTCAGTTAATATTACTTCGTTGTTACATATGGGTTAACAATATTTAGCTGAAACATGGATGAAGTTGCTACGAGTTGAAGTTGATTTACTCCAGTAACATCAATATTGACATCTTTAGGCTTCGAACCATTCATAATATCCTGACTAAATATTTTTTTTCCATCACCGTATACCTCTAATGTATTTGCCCCAATATCATTATTAACCCCTAACAAGAATGAAAGCCCATTATATTTACCATTCAAGTTGTATGTTACTGAAGATGCTACACCAAGCATAATCCCCTTATTATATTTTTGTCCTTGCATAACCATTTCTTTGTTTACCGAAATCGCCAGTTCATTTATAGCTTTCTTACTTGCAACAGGCAAGTCACTCAAATAATCTCCTTCTCCAATAGAACTACCAATAATAACAGCTTGATTCTTACCATCCCAATCAATAGACTTCCCTAGCATATTACTGACCATTCTCATAGGAATATATGTTGTTCCATCATATATAAAAGAAGCAGGAACCTTAGTCCCATTATTATCGAATTGACCATCAGAAGATGTTTTATCTACACCATTGATTATAAATTTTAGTTTTTCAAAACTCACTTCAATGTTCTGACTGGCGGCAAATGTTAGTCCCGAGAAGAAAATCGATCCACACAAGAAAGAAATTACTAAATGTTTAGTCGTATAATTTGGTTTCATTTTACCCTCCACATTTTTTTATAGTATCATTATTCGACATAATCCTTAATTTTCCTTTTAGTGTGTTCTTATCGTAAGTAATTATCATAAAAAGAAACTTCGCCAAAAAACCACCACAAAAATTTCTGCATCGCTTGCTGGCCGCTCCATTTTTACCGTTAGAAGTCCCCCTCCCATGACCACGACAAAAAAGAGTGGCTCATTACCACTCAATATTCGCCAACGCGATTTCCATATCTTGATTTGTAGTCAATGTATAGATATTAGTTGTGGATACATGATCATGTCCGAGTATTTGCTGTATTGTCGTCAATGGTGTCGTCCTAACCAGCTTATATCCAAGCGTGTGCCGAAGCATATGGGGTGTCACCTTCACTTGTACCCGATCACCGTATTTGTTTAAAATCAAGTTAATCGCATTCCGTTCCAATGCGCCGCGTTGCCCGATAAATAAATATCCTGACTCACATTCCGGCCTGACTTCCAAATATCTCGTTATCGCTTTTCGCACATCCTTATTCATCGGTATCGTTCGGAAAGAGTTCCCCTTGCCATACACCATCAACGTTCCTTTGCGCTCACTTAATTCGATATCCTTCAATCGGATTCCAACTAATTCGCTTACTCGTATGCCGGTTCCAATCAACAATTCAATCATACATATGTGCATTCGGTTGCCCATTCGGTGGATTTCATTCCGTAGTTTCCACAAATCCCTGTCCTCTAGCCCTTTATATTGCCGGATCACCTTGTTTCGTACCGCTTCAATATGAATGGGTTCCTTAATATAGCCCTGTTTGAGCATCCATTGACAGAATACGTTGATGCTGGCTATTTTCCGGTTAATCGTAATGACCTATAGTCCAATGGCTTGCAGATACTTCTTGTACTCTACACCATCAAGTTCGATCAGTTTGTCCAAGCCATAGTCCGTCTTGTCCCTGTACCAAGCCATGAACTGCAACACGTCTCGTATGTAGCAGGAAATTGTGTTCTCACTCCGGTCTTTGCTACGTAAATGCGTCTCATACGCCTGTAAATACTGCATTTCGTCCCCACCTTTCGGTTCATTCTGTGACATGATACCGTTGGTGGGGGAGACAGTCAACTCGATACATAACTTATCTTATGCAGTCTAATCTGCTAAATTTAGCGTTGATTTCGAGCAGAAACTGGCGTTTATCTATCGAATAACTGACGACATAACCTTATTGAGCATCCTCATTCGGCTCCTCGAAACCATCCTCAACCGTGACCGATTCCTCTAGCAATTCACCCTCTGCTTCAATTACAACGGCTTCGATCATATCAAGAAATAGTTGTTTCCGTTGCTGTTCCAATGCTTTCGTATCGACGACAATCTCGCGGCGGTCATTCCATTCGTTCGGGGCGCGATTCTTTAAATAGAAGATCATCGCGGTCGGGTTAGGGGGCTGATGTCGTTTAACCTTTTCAATTCGGGTACGCTTCTTGCCGTTTTTTTCCTCTTCGACAATCGTTTTGATTTCTTCATACTCATACCCCATAGCAGTTTTCAAAAGCGAATTTTCCACGCGAGAAATAGTAACAGACCTGCTCCATTTAACAAGTTCTGCAAGCATCGGATGCTTATCGATATACTCGTACCAAGTTGTTTTTCCTATGCCGAGTTTCACGATAATATCCTCTGCGTTCATACCCTCCTGAAACCACTGCTGAATTTCCGCTAATCTCGGATACACATGGGTTTCCCACAGGGTTGGACGTTCTAATGCTTCAGCAAATTTCGGATGCTTACGTCTATAATCTCCAAGCGTCCATATGTGAATATTTAATCGCTTTGCAAGCTCCTCATCGGTTAATCCTTCTCGTACCCAAACGGGGATATCCTTTAATCTTGGAACAACAAATTGTTCATATTTCGTCAGTATTTTTGGCTTGTTCCGTTTCGGCGCATCATCGTTCTTTCCCATCGTCACCTCACCTCCAATCAAATTGAAAAGGGGAGAGCCGTTATCAGCCATCCCCTGTCCATCCACTATTACCTACTCCAACTCCGCTTCGTAAAAATCCTCAATATCCTCGATCACCTTCTGAATCTGCTCAACATCTGCTTTGGATTCATTCTCGCCAAGTACACAAATCTTTTCGGCTTGCGTCCTCTTGAGGAACCGAATCACCATCTTCACTTTTGCCTTGCCCATAGGATCACCTCTTTCGGTTTAGTCAGCACATGATACCTCTGACCTTTCCGACTCAGCAACGATTTCTTGGTAAGGAACCTTTACATCATCTCGAATCAAGTATACGCCGTTATCATTACCAACGTGGGCAATATACCGATTGACAATGACATCTGCATATTTGGGATCAAGCTCACTGGTATAACAAATTCGATCCGTTTCCTCGCAAGCAATCAAAGTTGAACCTGAGCCACCAAATGGATCAAGTACAATATCGCCAATTTTGCTTGAATTTTTGATAGGGTAGGAGATAAGTGGAATCGGTTTCATGGTTGGATGGTATTCATTTCGAAATGGACGATCAAATTGCCATAGTGTCGTTTGCTTTCGGTCACTGTTCCAGTAATGAGCAGCTCCTTGACGCCACCCAAAAATAATTGGCTCATGCATATAATGATATTGAGAATGTCCGAGCACCATTGTCTGCTTCGCCCAAATGCAACATTGAGATAATTTGAATCCAGCAGCTTTAAACGCTTGCCGAAAATTAATTCCCTCTGTATCAGCATGGAACACATAGATACTGGCTCCGTCATCAGCTACCTCATACATGCGTTTATATGCTGCCAATAAAAACTCGTAAAACTGGTCATTGTCCATTTTGTCATTTTCGATCTTCAGTGCATCTTTTGTTTTGCCTGTATAGTCCACATTGTAGGGAGGATCAGTTACAATCAACCTGGCTTTCTTCCCATCCATCAACGTTGCCATGTCCTGTTCGCTGGTGCTGTCACCGCACATTAGCCGATGTTTACCTAATATCCAAACGTCACCTTTCTGAGTGATCGGTTGTTCCGGTAATGCTTCATCGATATCGAAATCATCTTCATCTGGTTCATTGTGTTTATACAGCTCATCTAATAATTTCTCAGCTTCTGACAGATCAAAACCGGTAAGCTCAAGATTGAAATCCTCATGCTTCAACTCATCAAGCAGGGAGGAGAGGGCATCAAAATCCCATTCGCCAGTAATCTTGTTGAGCGCAATGTTCAAAGCTTTTTCTTTCGTTTTATCAATATCGATTAGCACGCAATCCACTTCATCGTATCCGAGAGCCTTCAATACTTTTGCTCGTTGATGGCCTCCAATGATCGTGTAATCACTGTTGATTATGATCGGCTCGCAGTATCCGAACTCGTTAATACTATTCTTAATTCTCTCGAATTCAGGATCTCCCGGACGTAAATCCTTCCTTGGATTATATTCAGCATGAACCAGTTGAGCGATTTTTAATTTGATAAACTTCACGTACATTCTCCTTTCAAATTAGAAAAGGAACCCTAGCCAGCAGCCGAAGAGTTCCTATACTTTCGTTATAATACTGGATTTGATATGTCCAGTACTTAAATTGTTGTACCATTTCATTTTCTTCACCTCGTATTATTGATTTAGTAGGGGATGGGGGCAATAAATCAACTGCGTCCTGTTTCGAGCATAAAAAAAGAACCGTACGAATACGGCTCATTAATTGATTGGCAACATATGAATACATAAAATTTTTTCACAATGCAATTGCCTCTCTACGGGCTGACAAGCCCGATCGTACAATTCATACAATTAAATATAGTTACATGGAATCAGGTCTTATCAAGTTTAGCAATCATTTTTTCGATATTTGATGGAAATTTTCTAACCTAGCTAACACTGTGTCCAGTATGTAAATAATTGGTGCATTTCTCCTTTCACTTTTATGAATATTCGTGGGATAGGGGGAAACTTGAACCAACTCGGGAATTGCTTTCACTCCGCTGCACTACGTAAACGAAAGCAACCCGACCTGCCGCAAGTTTTCCCCTCCCACACCCAACCCCTTTCAACGGCTCGATTAAATTTCGTCTCACGGCATATTGTGTTAATGGCACTCCTTCTTTATTATATAGAGGAAACTCGTGCCATTAACCTGTAGCTTTTAAATCAAACGTATTAATAAGCATTCTAAATTTAACCTCTACCGTTTCTCCCTATAAGAGAGAGAAATGGCAGAGCGTCATTCACCAAACATTAACCTGTCATGATTTTTCTGAATCGTCGTGATATATTTCGATTTTTCACTGTATCGGTCTTTTTTCTCATATATGACGTATCCAAACTCACTAAAGATTTTGTTGATTAATTCTTCTTGCTCATTCCAATGTTTATTTAACCAATCTCGAAATTTTTCCCCGAGTTTATTTGGCTTATCGATCTCTGATATTCTCATAGGCAGCGGATTGAAAACCGTGATGTTCTTATGTATCCAATGATGAATTAGATCCGCATAATTTCTTAGTTTATCACCACGACCGTATTGAGATTCATCTACCACATAATCAGCTTGAAGGACTGCTTTATTCGCACAGTAAATTTGATTCATGCTATGAGAAAAAGCTGGGATACTCTTTTGATACTTTAACTTACTCATATCCTCGTCATCGTAAGCAACGAACACATGAATTTCATCCTTGCTTTTAATTTTTCTCAGAGCCGTTCTGTGCATGATTTGCAATAATTCAGCTTGCAATTCTCCACAATAAATCAATTCGAGCTTATTATCTTTAAACCAATTCGCATCATCTTCATCATTCATCCCAAGATCTACTTTTGTACCATATAATGAAATCGCTATTTTTTTATAATGATCAGCATTCATTTTAGGTAAAGATGTAAGATATAACGCCTTTCTGTCCTTTAATTCATTTTTCCCCGTTGTATTCAGCAAATTAATCGGTTTGCTATCCTCGTTTGATTTTTCCACAAAATATTGGATGTCCTCAAGAATGGCACCCAATTGCTTATAAATTTCTATATCCGATTTCATAGGAAGGACAAACATATCTGGATGAGATTGTTTTAGTTTCATGATTCGTTCTGAAATTGCCCTCTGCGTGGTTTGACCTTTCTTACTTCTGGCATACTTGGACGTATTAATGGTCTCTATATGGTAATAAAAACGTGAATAATCATTATAATTGTTCACTTCCTTAAGTTTAAACCCTTTGTATTGCTGCGAAGTAAATATAGCTGTACCGTCTAAGACAAGCATGTTCATCTTTAATTTGATGTAATCAATTCGTTCGGATATGATAATCTTTCTTCCAGATTGACCCCTGATTTCATAATCGTCGATTCTCCCTGCACCGTCTTTGTTCAGTAATTTTTGAAAGTGTTTTAACTGCCTTAGAGATTCCAGTTTCCCCTTATTGTCCTCGTGATTTTTTATTTTTATGATTATTTTTTTTAATGTTTGAGTAAACAAAGACAAATCATCTTTCTGCGCTAAAGCTGTCGTTACACTTGTCGCATTTTGAGAAAGTTGATACGCCACCAACGTAGCAATATATGATTTCATGCATTGTGATTCAAGTGCATCTAATTTTAATGGGGTAGCCAAATCATCAAACCAATCTAATGTGTTATGTTTGCTTCCAATATCAAAAACACTGGCATTAACAAAAGATGGTTTTTCATCAAAAATCATAAGGCGGTTACGTTTAGAAATGATATTGTCTTCATCTAATATTTCTCCCCATGCCCATGTGTTGTATTGCTTCCAAAGTCTATAGGTATGAAGATTCCCTAGTCCGAGAGCTAAATTATCCAACCTTGCGTGTGTGATGATGACAAATTGATGGCAGTGGATATAAGGTTCAATTTCTTGACGGTTTGTCGAATCAACCATCACAATACATTCATCATTGAACGCTTTTAATTCATCATAGATGTCTTTGATCATACCGACTTCACGTATGACTAACAGTACAGGTATCCGTTTTTTTCGATTTGTTTCGGAAGCTAACCACTTCAAAAAACAGATTAACACTGTCGTTTTACCATGACCCATACTCGCATTACATACCCAAGAAACAGGGCGATCCGGCTTCTCCTCTCGTTCACCTGTCTTAAACTCAACATATTGACCCCATTGATGATCGTACTCATCATATAAATCCAAAAACACATTGGCGATGTCCCTAAATGCTTCCTCATGTATATTTTGTTTATGTTCATCTGTCAAATACCCAAACATTTTTTCAATTACAATCTGTCGATTCACTATGAAGACTCACTCCTTACTTTTGTGTACGCTTAATCTCCTCTAATGCCTGTTGAAACTCATCTGTAATCTCATAAAGCCAAAACTTTTGATGCTTATCGATGGTTAAGGCGCGAGTGATGTACCGGATATGTTTGTCCTGCAATTTCCGCATCATCTGCCCATCGTAGCAGTAAAAATAGTTCATATTGATTTCTTATCTCCCATAAATTTTTTGGAATATAAATTATAGATACTCCTCATTCCGCTCTACCGGCTGACAAGCCGGATCAGATTAACATTTCATATCAACTACACATGTTATAGAAGCGTTAGTGGTATTCACGATTGTCTTAATCGTGATCTGCGACCCCAAGAAATTATCCAACATGGTATCGCCTTTTTTTCGAGCGATACTGAGTCCTTCAGCGACACCAAGCCATCCATGATCATCAAATATGGTGTACGTGTTATCGACAATCTTTTCGGCCACTATTTTCGGCTCCCACGGTTTCTTTTCACTGCTCAGCAATGTCACTTCGTAATCGATGAGATCGACCAACGCTCGATCCTGCTTCTTGAGATATTTCTCAGGGATACTCATGTCTTTGCCTTCGGGGAATTCCAACGCATAGGCTTCATGTTTAGTTACCGCACAATAATATTCACCTAACCATTCAAAAGCATTCGAATCATCACGGTTTGCGGATTGAATGTACAATTTGTCCAAGTCTTCATAGTTCAACTGGATATTTTGCAAAATACCTTCGCTGGCAACAACCCAACAGAATGAATAGTTTTGATTCTCATTCTTCGCTTTCGAGTCCACGTAGGTCATTCTGACGGAAGCCGTAGCAAGCAGGGAGGGGCAATCACAAATTTGCCCGGCTTGTTCCCTGGTCTCCTTGAATAACTCAGCAAACTTCTCATCGATTTCTTTCCGTAATCGTTTATGTTTTTCGTCGCTGGAATATTGATTCAGGCTCAGCTTCTGTTTCGTTAGGGTTCTATTTTTTTGCAGGAATGAAGCATAAGTGTCCTGCAACGCAGCGATGGTTTGATCCACATAGGTTGTATCCAGATTAGGGTTCTGAAAAAAACGATAAATATTTTCAAACTTATGTCTCTGGACTTTACGATCTGTTTCTTCAATCATGATCCTGTGTATATACTTTTTGAACTTCGCCATCACATGTGAAAAGCTATCCAGAGCAGAGGTATGCTTCTTATCTTTGTTGTAGTCGTTACCGTCCTTAAATTTCATGAATTGCGGTTTCCATTTTCCAAATTGATACTGAATTACATCAGGAATGACCACTTTGTCGAACAGTCCGGATTTGGAAGCATCAATACAAAGCGCTTGTAAATGTTTCATGATGGCAATCGGCAGTTTGTATTTGACTAAGTCCTGTTCCGAGTTAGCTATATTTTCGATTGTTGTATTTATATCCGTTATTTTGCCTGTCTTGTCCTCTGAGCGAATAATAAAATCGATGATGTTTCGTTTTGTCCATTCCTCTGATTCGGCTGTTGATTTATCTGCATCGTTAATTTGAACAAGAGAATTGATGACATAATCCCGAAGGGTAACGCTGCTTTGGGATGGAAACCGTTCATTAAAATATAGCTTCAGCCGTTCATTGAACAATTCGAGCCTATTGTTACCGTAATCTTCGCTACCGGTATCTTGAACGATATCATTGTAATTTTGCATATATTCAATGGAGGTATCCGCCCAATTCGTATCCGTATCCAGCACTAACAATTCATCACCATCGCGGTCTGCGCCTCCAAGACGATCTGGTTCCGTGCCGAGAGGGAGCTGGACAATATTAGTGAGGTGACGAATGAATTCAACATCTTCGTTCTCATAATCTACGAATGTAGTCCGAGTTAATTCGCTAAACGACATAATCGGATTTCGGGCCAAAATTCGCTGGCCTTTTATGCTGCCGCCGCAATAGCATTGCTTTGGACCAAGAAAACCTGTATACATCCATTCGTTTTTATCTTCTGCCGCGGCATAGGAAAGGAAGGCTAAAATATCTTGCGTTACATAGAGATACTTGGCTTTCAGATAAAATTTCCCCAAACACATTTCATCGATTTTATGATCGATCACGTCTTTGATCGTTTGCATCACCTTATGGTCGAAGACAAGCTTTTTGTTCAGGTGAATGGCTTTAACGGCATCACTGCAATTTTTGCCCAGGTTGTTATCCGAATTCTCTTTGAAAACCTGATTCAGAAAGGCTTCAACATAAGCGATATCATTCCAGTCCGTTTCCTCTTTGCGGTAGATGCTTAAGGTTCGATGAATCATATCCCCGAGCACATTAGAAAAGCAAAATATATCTTGTAAGCGAACATTTAGCGCTAACAACAACTGATAAGAAGATTTTCTATACGTTTCATGAACAGGCTTGGCAACATTCGAAATACCGATAACATCGTAACCATAATCAAGAAGCTTGGACTTGTAATCTGAGATAGAAGGGAAGAGCCAGCGTTTATCTTCTGATGCGTCAGGCTTTTTTCCCACCACTTCCAGCTTGGCTTTGAACGTAGACTCCGTGGCCAGAATGTCGATTTTTTCGGTTTCATGCCATTCATTGAAAATATCTTTAATTTTGTTGACTCGGTGTTTACGAAAATATCGTCGGAAATCAACACATGGGAAAAATCCTTTTATCGAAGGCAGTCTTAACTGATAACCGGTTATGGGAAAGTCGGATTGTAAAAATTGTTCCATCCGCTGGCCGAGTTCTTTACAAACCAACCCCATGCCATCGAAAACATTTTCCATTACTTTATGGGCTTTCACTTCTGCTAGTTGTAACCCTGTAGACCACTCGGTAATGGGAAATTCTTTTTCCTCATAAGGCTCCGTTTGCTCAAACGTCCATACTGGGACATGGGTGCCATCTTTTTTGGTTACTTTCCATTGAGGATCGATGAGTGCATCTAATCGTACTCGTCTGCCTTCTTTCCTCCATTGACCGACCGTTTTATATTTTTTGTCTCTGCTATTTGGCGCGATGGGAAGCTCGATTTCTTTTTCTTTGACTTTTCCTAAAATCATCAGACGCTGTTTGTCATATTCTTTTTCCGTAGCAATGAAGGCTTGAAGTTCAGCAAACCTACTCTCTTCTTCAGGAGAACGATGATATGGTTTGATCATCTCCACATCTTCAATGACAGGCACTTCTTTATCTGGGATGATGCAAATTGTCAGCTCCTTCATATCCACAGGGAAAAGGTATACATCTGTTGTAGTTAACGCATTACGAGTAAGGTTCTTGGATACCGTACATTTCGTGGGTTCTGTCCCCAAAGAAATATGGCGTTTTAACTGGTCAACGTATTTGTCCCAAATGAAAATTTGCCGACATTCTTTATTTTGAGAGCTTGATAAAACATTGTCCAAAAACACAAATTTTTGAACTGATATATTATTTCCCTTGGAGTCGTGATAATTTGCTGTAAAACCTTCATTCAGAAGTTTGGATAGCTTTTCATTTGTTTTGGCTGAACGATCTCGACCAGTTTCAATCGTTATAATAGGAAGGACGTTCTTCTTGATTTTTATAGGAGTTCCGCTTATCGATTTCACGAGTGAGCCATCTTTATTTGTCTGATACTCGATGATGGGTTCGTACTTACGCTTCATAATTTTCTCGTTTAAGATGTAGTACATGAGTGTTTCCGTTGCGAGGGTAGCTGATTCTAAGTTGTAATCCAACGAAAATGTCGTTCCATCCGATTTAATATGATCAAGACTATATTGCCAAATGTAGTACTGCCGTTTCTTAATCAAATTGATCTGCCCTCCAAAGTTAAAAGTGAAAGATGATAAAACGCCGAATAAATTGCTTGTTTAGGTTAGGAATGAATCTGTCCATTTTGATCTTAATTTACGATCATCCCTTATGGGGCAAGAGATTTAGGGCGATTTATGTCCCAAATTTTAAAAATAAAATACGGAAAATGTGATAAAACTATTGCGTAATTTACTAATGCGGTATATACTGTGTTTATCTCGGATAGTGGAGTAGGAGTATCACATCCTTATTTGGGAATGAAAAATTGAGCATGCCTAATGTAAAAAAATAGGTATACACTCTTCTAGAGTAACATTTTGGAAGCCACTTGTACAAGAGTGGTTTATTTTAGTTTTTAATACATTTATTAATGACAGAAGATAGACTAACCAAAGACGGAAATATGTCTTAGGTTCTATCTTCTTTTTTTCTACTTTTTTCGACTTCTGTCTTATGAAAAATGTGGTATAATTTTACTATAAATACAATTCGAAAACTAAAACTATAGAGGGAGTTTTATGACATTCCTAGAGAAATGGCTCTATATCATCCGCAACTGTTCGTTTGATAACAGTTATAAAGCAGCATGGGCCAAGGCAATCACCGAAATTGCTGTTGAATATGATTTTCACGAACCAATTGGAAGCACAATAAAAATTGGGCTTGAAGACATTGCTAAGAAGGTAATTAGATACTACTTCGAGCAAACGATCTTTTTTGATTTAAAGCAAAGTCCCAATCCTAATAAACCGCCGAAGATTGTATCCTTAGTGAAGGAGTTAATTACTGAGTACCAGAAAGCAACGCAATGCGCTCAACCTGTTAAATGGTTTCGGTCTAACATTGAGCTAATTTGTGAAACACAGTATGAAAAAACGGTAAAACAAGTGAAAACCGCTTTGAAAGCTGACGTAAGTTACCGCTTTCTGACTGTCGAAGGAAAAACGGTTGATGATATTTACAATTATGAACGGAACGCAGATTTCTTATCTATAGCTACTAATAATATGAAAGAGCTGAAAGGAAATAGTTTAATTGTATTCGACGCGATCAATTACAGATGGTCACAAATGCTTGAAAATTTCAATCATTCGCCGCGCATATGCAAGAAGGTAAAGATTATTGATGAAGATAAAGTCAGGCGTAAACCATTGACTAAATTTTTTCAACTTATTGCTGCAGAAAATCCAGACCATATTTGTTTTCATTGTGGGAATAAAATCATTGATGAGACTCCCGCTATTGACCAT
The DNA here is from genome assembly GCF_900100345.1 of Paenibacillus tianmuensis. Taxonomy (GTDB): domain Bacteria; phylum Bacillota; class Bacilli; order Paenibacillales; family NBRC-103111; genus Paenibacillus_G; species Paenibacillus_G tianmuensis. The sequence continues at coordinate 23,359 of NZ_FMTT01000061.1, forward strand.
GTAATTCCATGGTCGTATTTATATAGCGATGATTTATGGAATCTGGTCTATTCTCACCAAACTTGCAACTCAAGCAAATCAAATGTCATTCCAAGCGAAACAACGATACAGAGATTGGAAGAAAGAAATTCGAAGTTACTCGCCATGCTTATGAATCAGGGACAAAGCAATAAACATGTTTCAGAGCTTGAAATGGCTATTAACAACGGGTTAGTCAGAAAGTTTTGGATCTCATGCCAAGGTTAATCCCGGAAGGAGAACGTAGGATGATCGTTTATAACAAGCTGGTACGTGACAAGATACCGCAGATCATTGAAGCGTCGGGGAAACAAGCTGAAATTAGAGTTTTAGATAGCGCGGAATACATAAAAATGTTGAATAGTAAGCTTCAAGAGGAACTCGATGAATTTATTGAGGCTGGAGAAGCTGAGAAAATAACGGAATTGGCTGATTTGGTTGAGGTTATTTATACCATATTGGAGCATAAGGGGATCAGTATAGAGGAGTTTGAACGAGTAAGGCAGGAGAAGAAAGAGAAGCGCGGTGGATTTGGGGAAAGATTATTGCTTGTTAAAGTTGAGTAACCTTCAAGGTGTTATATGAAAAGAGGATAAACTTTTCCGTTGGAGTGGAATTGGATTTATCTTGCGCAATAAAAGTCTGAATTCATTACATATAAAAACGGGAGCCTTTTTAATAGAGGCTCCGGGTTAATGGGCTAATAGTTAGTGATATTTTTTTCCTTGATATATAACATATCCAACAGGTCTGTGGGTGAAATGGATTACTGGTGATCTATCTGGATTATCTTCTGAGGAATATGCATGACCATGGTCAATGTATTCGCCTTGCAATTCAATCTCTTGTCCCTCAGTAATACCACTTATCGGCTCTGCTAATCCCATATTATCACCATAGCGGACAGCGACAAAAGTATCCGTCTTCATATCAACTAGAGAAGCATCGGCCCCTTTAATGCTAATTAGCTCATTAATCTTTACATCAAAATGTTGGTGCATCGCTCCTCTTCGTTCTTGATCAGGATATACTTTTACAATTGTAGCCTTAACGTGCACAAGTGGAGCATGAAGGGACAATGGATGGAGTTGATGACCATATGAGTCATTGGTGATCGTATGGCCGAAATGGGGGTGTTTTTCCAAATTGTGGTGGTGGCGATTAAGAAGATACTGATGGCTAGACAATTTGAATCCTCCTTAAATGTGTGATGAAGGTAGTTTTGCCAAAAATGTCAAAAATATACGATTATTGAATGAAATTGTTGTGTTCCTAAATGCGATGGAATTAATGGGATAAAAGATTGGTTTTATCGGAATGAGGCGAAATAATTGAAGCCGTTTAGAAAGCGTACAAAAAAAATAATGGTGAATGGTTTTCAATTTCATTGTGTGATTGATGAGCATTTTAGAAATAAGTATGTTTCTTTTCGAGTATATCCATACAACACCAAAACATCATTCTTTGAAGTACACTTCTCCTGGGAGGGGACATGGTTCTTTAATCTTAACTTACCAAGCATTTGCTCAACTCTTATTATGTACGTAATCCAGAATGGTTGGGAGTATACTCAGGAAAAGAAACAATTGGTTATTGAGAACGGAGATTTTCTAATTAAGGAACTTGCATTAGAAGAAAAAAGTGATAATCGATAAAATACTAGTTTCATTATCTGATAAAATGGAGGAGTTCTGAATGAAACATCATGCTGCCTGGGAGAGATTATTTTTAGCGGTAGAATATTTAGCTAGTAGCACTGGTACTCTTCAACAAAGATTAGAGATTGTCTACACTTCTCATCTGATTCCTTTGAGAACAGTCGACTTTCATAGTAATACTGCAAAAGAAGATTTCAGTGACATTATGCTGCCACTACGAGAGAGAAAGATGCAAAACGGCAAGCTTGATTTAAGCGATGAGCAAGCTAAAGAAATCTGTAAAAGAATTGTATCATTATTTAACCGAATCACATTCTTTGAAGATAAAGATTAATCAAATGAAAGAGTTGTTTGATTCAAATCTGAGGAGGGATTCTAAGATGGAAGTCAATCAAAATAACTTGGAAGATATTATTGAGGTATTTCAAGAAACTGATATTGATATGGTCAACAAATACTTAAATCTTGGATGGACACTGCTATCCTTACATACCACTGACTATGGTCACCCAGTAGAACGCCATCAAAACACAGTCTTTACTTTGGGATGGAGTAAGAATAATGGAAACAGTCAAAAACCAATAGGTAAGTATGATGATATTGCCAAAAAGTTTGTTTAAAACCTGAATTTCATACACAATTCTGAAGAATAGAGGGCTGTAATATATGAAATTTTCAAAAGAAGAATTAGAAGACATGGAAAATGCGATTATTATCGATGCGGAAACCAAAAAAGCTTCTTGCCCTCGCTGCGGTACTGAAATACTAAAAAGACAAGAGTTTAATGAGTGCCCAGATAATATGTGTGGATGACGACAATACATGAGGAACAAAAGAACGGGAGAGAAGTATTACGGGTAATAGAATAAATGAATTATTGTAATATCCTTAGTTTCATGAGGTGATATATTGAAATGTCCTGGCTGCAAATCAAAGAAAATAACTTACGCTGGTTACGAAGAAGAATTTGGTGACATGTCGCAGTGTGAAAACTGCGGCGTGGTTTATCCATCTTTCGATTTCATGGTTGAAAAACAGAAAGACAATAAAAACTGACTTTCATCACGAAATGTGGAAATGGCATAAAGACGTTTGCTAAGAATTTAAGAAAAGCTAGGACTAGGAAAGATTTAACTCAAATTCAACTTGCAGAACGTCTTCATGTAAATAATGCAACTATTTCGAAATGGGAATCTAGTAATTATGAACCGAATTTAGAGCAGTTAGTTTCGATCTCAAAAGAGTTGAATGTATCCATTGACTGGTTACTGGGAAATGAAGATAAGTTTGATCAAGCTATTGATGAGTATATATTAAGTGATGATGATTTAACATTAATCAAGCAACTTGCAAGTAGGTTATCCAAATGAAAGTTCACTTTCATGGGAAGGGAATTCATTTAAAGTGAGTGTAGATCAGAATCTTCTGGGAAAGGTACTTGAAAAAGAAGGTAAAATTGATGAAGCGATACTACTTTATGAAGAAAATGTTGAGAAAGGTTTTGATGGTAGCTTCCCGTATGATCGACTGAGTATTATCTACAGAAAACAGGGTAAATTTGCAGATGAGATTCGGATTCTTGAGAAAGCAATTAGTGTTTTTGAAAAAGTAAATAAGCAGAGACCAGACCGAGATCCAAAACTCCATCAATACAAAAAGCGTTTGGAGAAAGCAAAGAAATTGATGGAATGAAAGGTCAATTTGATTGGGAGTTGTTTTTTGTGAAAGTCATATGCAAGAAGGATGTAATTAGTACTGAGAATTCAGGCATTAGAATTCAATATCGTAAAGATCAGATATTTGATGCTAAGATTATTGCGAATGACTTGCTAATAAAAGAAAGGGAAGGTACATATCCATTAGTCGGTGTACGAGGAGATTCGGCTAGTGACTTTAATCTTAAAACTGACCCTAATGGATGGGATGAATGGTTTAATAAGTATCCAATGAAAAATCCATTTTAAAGGAGGAGAGTTGAATTTCGTATGAGAAGAATTATGAAAAAAGCATTTGTATTCAATAAAGAAAGATACTTATTCACTCTTGATACAGAGTTTCTAAAATTGCACTTAAATTGTTATGAAGGTAGTAGCGAAAAGAATGAGAAAGTGGTTCTAACAGATCAAGGTTTAAGAGATAAAATATTCTCACTCATTCATGAAGAAAAAGGTTCGAGCCTAGCTTATAATGCCTTGAGAGATCCAGACAGGATCGATAATAAAGTTCGATTGGAAGTTAACATTCCGTATCCTGAAATGCCAGAATGGGATTCTCTGATTAATACATTACACGAATATGGGTCAGTAGAATATGATGGGGACATAAATTCGTTTATCAATTATCTTGAATATAAAAATTTAAAAGTTGTACATTTTGAGCATAAAAATAAATATCTTTATTTCTTAAGTGGAGATCGTCTAAATGAGTTTATGAATCAGGTAAGAGATGAAGTCAAAATGTTAAATAAATTTATCGACAATATTCAACATCAAGTTGATTATATTAACAGAAAATAGCGGTTTTATAAGTAGGAGGTATTTTTATGAAAAGAGATATGGAATTAGTAATAAGAATTTTGAAAGTTATAGAGGAATATTATACATCACGTTCGTTTTCATTAGGTTTGGAAGATGAAGGTTATGAGGATGTGATTGTTCAATATCATTTAAGGATCATGACTGAAGCTGGTTTAATTATTATTGATGACGTTTCGACATTGGCTGATGGAAAATATTATATTAATGGTATGACATGGTATGGACATGATTTTTTAGATTCTGCTAGAAATGAAAAGGTTTTAACAGCCGCAAAAGAAAAAGCCGAATCCAAGGGTTTTGATTTTAAGAGTTTGCCTATCGATATTATCAAAGAACTTCTTACTGAAGGCGTAAAGAATTTATTGGAATGTAATGTAACGAAATGAAACGATGATTTCATAAGGGGAGAGCATCTTGTCAACCAATTCTTTCGATACTTCATGGCATGTTTCAGTAGCGGCAGAATCAATAACTGCATATCTGTTCGCTCGTGTTGGATATGATGTATCTGTACAATATGGAGCAAATCAGCCGGAATATGACTTAATGATTGCCAAAGGTGATACTGTAATGAAAGTATCTGTAAAAGGGAGTAAAGATGGAGGTTGGGCGCTAACAGCTAAATACAAGAATTCAGAGGTTTCCTATTATGATGCCATTGATTTGTGGCTTGCGAAGCATTCTAAAAAGACGGTGTTTAGTCTTGTCCAATTCATTAATACAGATATTTATGAAATACCAAGAGTTTACTTGGCAACTCCGAATGAGATCGCAAATCTGATGAAGACTGCTAGAAACGGTTTAGGGGATACAGTTTTACGAGAAAACAAAACTTGGACTGGCAATATGTATGTCCCCGATGTTATACCAAAAGATTGGTTGTTTTCTGAGTCTCGAATTATTCAACTTACTAATTCAGTAAAATGACGATTTTCATACAACGATTTACATCATCTTTTGAATGTAATAAAGAAAGGTGTTAGAAATGAGGCGGATTCAAAAAATACTTTCAATTTTATCTTTTTTAGGGCGTGTCTGAAAACTCATGATAGTGGAACTACTTCAACAAAATCATGGCAGAAGCCAAAAAAGCAAAGCTCAAAAAGTTTCGAGAAAGTTTATCGTAGCGTGTTGCGATCCCACGGAATTGTTTGAGTTTGTTGAAAAAACATTCCACAACATGCCGTTCTTTATACTGGTAAAAGTCGCATTCCCAAGGATTTGCCGTATTCGATTTTGGAGGGATGCAGAACGTTGCGTCTTGGGATTCGATATACGTTCGAATGTCATGGGTGCCGTAGGCTTTATCGGCTAAAACAACGCTTCCGGACAGTGTGACGCCAGAGAGGACTTCAACC
>NZ_FMTT01000063.1 GCF_900100345.1 Paenibacillus tianmuensis
CGTCGGTGTCGATGGACACATTCTAACCATAGGCTTCCATGACCCCTCGACTACTTTACTTGCCATCTCAGGCTCGTGTTTCGCCGTCCTTAGCGAGCTCTCATACGGGACAAGAGAGAACTTGACCGCACGTCGCGGGGCTTAGGGTAGGAACGCCAACCTTCGTTCTAAGCAGGTACTTCCCCTGCCTATTTGAATACAGAATTCGATTGCCGGAGGCAATCGCTCGCTTTTATTGGGCGTTTCCGCTCAGGTTGTGGCGAGAACAGCGCGCACAGAAAAATAACCCAATCAGGCGAAAAGATGATATCCTAAAGGTTCTCACACCGAAAAGGAGATCCAATCGCCGAAAGGGTCACAGCAAATAGTGTACCCGATTTCTTAACAATTGACTATACCCATGCTGAAATTCGTCGATTCCGTATTGCGTTCGTTTCGTCCCTGCTTTTCCAGAACGGCCACCTTCGAGTGGTTTGTTGTTATCGTCATAGGTTTGATGCTACGCTCGGATCATCTTGGTATGACTTCCATCCTCCGGGATCTTCCCTTGCATCCCCGTTGCTACGAGACCCTGATCCATTTCTTCCGTTCTTCCGCCTGGTCGCTGGAATCGCTATGGCTGACTTGGATTCAGGTGGTGGCAGCACGGCTCCTCTCCTGTACGTGTGCTTCTGCTTGCCCTTGTTCATGAACCTGGGGGCATGGGAAGCAACAGAAAGCGGCACTCCGCAGGGTTCCATCCTGTCGCCATTATTATCCAATGTCTATCTGCATTCTGCTTTACCACTATTTTGTGATACGGTTCTATCGTTCATAAGTAAAATCCTCCCGGTCATTGAGTTTGTTGTATGTTAGCTCTAGTCGGGAGCGTCTTCAAGTCATTTCCGCACATAAAAGAAAAGCCCAAACGGCTTCGCAGCCGTTTAAAGTTTATGAGGAAAACAGAGGATTGAAACCCTGCTGTCAGCATTTCCCCAAAGTTAAGTTATAATCACAACTAAACTACATCCATATAAGCGAACCTGCCACATCTCATTTTCGTACCATCAATATTACCGACTCCACATGTGACGAGTGCCTCGGCAGCCTAAGCTCCAACCTGCAGATTCAGCATTGCCGCTTCGACACTTAGCTCGCTTCTCCGCTTCACCACTATTTGTGATACGGTTCACCGCACCATCTGTAACGGCAAGATGAAAAGGCCATTCTTTGCGGGACGGCCTTTTCTCCATGGGATCTAATTACCCCTCGTATGCTTTCTCTAACGACTTCATATCGATTTTAGCTTTCGTTTGAAGCAGTGCCTTCATAACTCTTTCAGATCTATCCGAATCGGGGCTGCATATCATCTCCGTTAAGTGTGTATGGGTAAAGAAGTCACCTGACTTGCGGTCCGCTGATCTGAATTTTAGTACTCTAAAATGTTTATGCTGTGTTTCAGTCCGTAGTTAAAAAGTGATAGAGTTCAGGTTGCGCAGCTAAAACCGATCCTGTGTGATCATAGCCTTGTATTCGATGCAGCTCCGCGTGCGGGATGACAGACGCTAAGTATTCTGCGTGGCTAATCGGTACATTGTGATCGGCTTCGCTATGCCAGAAAGCAACAGGAACCCGAATGTTTTGCAGCGGAATGTTCCATGGCTGCCCAAAAATAATAAAATCATGTACCATCCCTTCCTCTTGTCGAAGCGCTTCGACGGCGTAGGGTTTGAAAATGGGAATCAGGTCATCCGAAATTAATTCCCGATCCAATTTTGGAAGGTTAGAGATAAAGTACTCCGTGAACCCGTCTGGGTCAGCATTGACCTTGTTTGCTAACTGAGTGATGTAGATACGGGTGAATTCAGGACCTTGAAGACAGGTCCTTTCTTCATTCGAGAGATCTTCTTGTCCAAGGACATCAATGGGACCAAATCCACAAATAACGGCAATTTTTCGAATACGAGTCGGCATCCTGTACGCGCACGCAAGTGCAAAAGGTCCACCTCCCGAAATACCGACAATGGAAAAACGCTCTACACCAAGCTCGTTACTCAATGCTTCTATATCCAGGCACCAATCTTCAAGAGTTCTTCCTGCTTTTGGATCAGATAATCCGTACCCAGGTCGCTCCGGTACGATGATTCGCAGAGGAACCGGACCTTCCTTTGCAATGGACTCCAGTCGGGTGGCGTCGACTTGATAGCGAGATCCAGGCGTTCCATGGAATTCGAAGACCACTTCACCATCGCTTTGACCGTACTCTGCATAGCCAAGTTTTCTTCCGTCAGACAGCGTTATGATATTTTCCCTCATATTGTAACCCTCCATTTCAATTCAATATTTTTTCTTAGCCAACATTGATTGTTATTATCCGCCACTCTTCACCATTAAGCCATGGTATTGTTGTTTCCAATCTGCGTTGTTATAATATGAAAATGCGAACAAGAGGATCTTGAAAAGGAGTGATGGAAACGTTGGAATCCAGTAAGCAGCTAGATCTATTACATAAGCACATGATTCAAAACAATTTGCCCGTACAGAAAAGCGATTCCTTTGACAAGCAATGCTTTTTGCTGGAACAGTATATCGGCGAAGATATTTTTCAATCCACCCACAAAAAAATGAAGACAGTCAATATTCTTTCCGGCGTGTTTGCCTTACCTGTTCTGCTTGTTATTATTGTTGCTTACATCTACACTCGTTGGATCGACAGAAAGGTTGATATAGTCGGATTGTTTGTTGATAATCCCATCCTGTATATTATACCTGCCGTGTTGATTGTAGTGACTTTGATACTGGCCCTGTTTTATTATTCATTACGGAAAAAGCTATACGATCGGATTTATCCGGAATTGAAAGGCAAGTTGAAGATAAACGCTGAATAATCACAGAGCTATACAATATCTTGTTCGTTGAAATGTAGTTTTAAGGGGATTTTACTCCCCTTTTTTCTGTACAGCGGCATGGACGTCTATTTTAATTTCTCTCTCATAATATCAAGTGGATCTTAAGCCCTTTTTGAACAAGGGGTGTCCACTAAAGGCCTCATCATTAGGAGGACCCAAAATGGTAGCATGGCATCTGTTAAAGGTTATGATTGCGATAGGTTCATTCATATTCTCATTGTCGATTTCATCTTCTTGAGTGTAATAGGCAACTACTGTTCTGTTTTCATCAGATAATACGATTGGAATTGGCGCACCAATTGATGACTGGGGCATGTTTTCATTCGGGAGTACAATATCTTCGTTGTCAACGGAATACATTTTCTCAACTCCTCTTAGGCTTTGTTCAGATCCCTCATGTTGCTTGCATTTGTACCGTACCTGCAGACCGCTGAACTGCGTTCCATGCTCAAAACCGCAGATTGTTGAGCCACCGGACCAAGGAAGGCAAGAACCCGCTGCGCAGTTCTTCCGCAAGGGCGATCGCTCTTTCGGGATAATCCGTAATAATCCCGTCGACACCCATGCTGAAGAAGCGTTCCATACTATTCTTTTCGTTCACCGTCCATACGTAGAGCGGTTTGCGCTGTAGCTTGGCCGAAGCGAGGACCGATTCGTTGATCATATATTCCTCTACGACGACAAAATCAGCCTTGATCTGTTCTATATCAGGAATGCCGGCGAAAATGACATATCCGACCTGAAGCGCTGGCTCCGCGGCTTTGATCTCTTGCACGATTTCATAATCCAAGGTTTGCACGACGCAATGCGTCTGGAAACCATTTTCACGCACGGTCCTTAAAAATGTATTCAACAAATTACGTTCGTATCCATGTGTTTTTACCTCGATATTCAGCTTGATTTTTCCTTTGGCCGCGTTCATCACTTCCGCAAGGGTGCTGATTCGGCCTGTAAGATCTCCCTGCCTCACCTCCAGCTTCCTTAACTCATCCATCGTCAGATCATACACTTCCGCATCGTAGCCCGTCAGCCTTTTCAGATTGGTGTCGTGAATGACGGCGAGCTCCCCGTCTTTCGTTTCCAAGATGTCGATTTCCGCAAAATCCGCATGGGCCTCTATGGCGCCTTGAATCGCTTCGATCGTATTCTCGGGGCCTTTCGACATGTATCCCCGGTGGGCCATAATCGTCGCTTTCTTATCGTCAAGGTGGACGTCGCCGATAGCCGGGACAAGCGCAAGTGCTGTCGCGAAGGCGGTGATCAGTCCGAGCACGATCAGCTTTCTTTTATGCTTGTGCAGCAATCCGCGGCTCTGAGAGGAGCGGTTTTCCATGGCGTTCCCGTCAGGCATTTGCAGCACGGCATGGCCCGGGTCCGCTTTAGCCGTGTACATCCTGGTGAGGATGGTGATATAAAGCGGCGTTACGAACAAGGTAACAAGGTACATGGAAAGCACAGCACTCTTCGAAACGACGGATCGCACGATTTCAGCAAATCCCGTCTCTTGAGGCAATGTGAAAGAAACGAGAGTCACAGCGCCTATAATCAAGGCTATCATCAAGACCTCGACGATCATAAACAAAAGAATGACGCACAGCATCATCACAGACATTTGGAAATAGCTTTTTTTCATGATGGCAGCGCTTTTTTTGGCGGCTTGCCGAAAGCTGTACGTTCCCTCGATGACGATCATATGCAGCAGGAAGCTCCACCGAATCTTGAAGTATGCCAAGACGGCGAATACGCCCGCATAGAGCAGCGTGCCCCAGCCCGTTTTGAACAGCTCGCCCGAGATGAAATTCGGTATTTGCAGAGAAGGCAGCAAGGAGGAACCGACACCCCAACTCAGCAGGGGAAAGAGAAGCAGCAAGTAGAGCGTCCAGCCCACAAACCCGTATTTGAAAAGCGACGGGAGATAGGCGAGCGATTGCAGGAACGCCGGGATAAGCCCGATTCTCTGTTTGTTCTGCCCGTAGTATGCAATGATGACCAGAACCGAAAACTCCAAAAAAATCAGCATCGTAGCGACCGGGACCAGAATAAGCATGCTTAAAAAACCGTATCTGCTGATAGCGAAATCCAGGAGCTCGTAATTCGTGGCGCCGGCAAACCCGCCCATGCGGAGAAGTCTGTGGAAGATGAAAGAAATCGCCGGAATAAATATGAATAGCGTAAGCGTCTTGTACAAAAGCTCAAAAATGAAAACTTGCCGGTAAGTAAACGCCAGCGTGTTGAACATGTCGGCAATCAACTGGCGTATGGAAGTTTTCGAGACTTTACTCATGTTCTGCACCTGCCTGTAGAAGGGTAATATATGACCTGGCGAGCGATAGTGATAGACCGGGACTCCTTAGCTGTAAGGAATCCAGGTCATTTTAGTCCTTGGGATAAACCCGAAACCACTTACAATACTGCAAAAACAACATTTCTTTATGATAGTCCTCAACCATCCAAAGCGCCTTTTCAAAAGAGTGCTTATAAAAGTCCAACAAATCCGTCTCGATGGATTGCAATTTTTTTATTAAATCATCTCTGTCGTATTCGATATAATACATCTTCTGTATTTCTTGCTCCGTTAGGTCTTTCCTAATGGCGCCAGAAAAATCGTCAGACCAGATCCTTACCATATGATCTACGTATTCTACGGATGGGTAAGGGTCGTGACCAAGCCATACATTCTCCTTATTGATCACCGCTTCGAGCACTTCTCTCCAACTCTCAAGTCCGCAACAACAGCCCGGAAGGATCATTTTATCTTTGTCCTCAAAGGCGATTCCACCACGTATTAATATTTCATCTGTAGTTATGAGTTCATTCAATACATCGGCAGTGTTTCTAGCCACATCCACGTCGTTATACCCGCATAGCAACGAAAAAAATAAGACTGCATCATCTGGCGAAGATGATTTGGAAAGAACAACGCTTTTCTGATACTCGGCTTTTGATAACCAGAAAGGCTGATCAAAATTGGGGTCTTGTATGATCGCGCTAACTTTTCCCATTAATTTTTAATTCCTAATAGTTTTTTACTTTGGATGATTAAATCTGGATCAATACTGCTATCTCTAGCTTTAAATAAGCGATAAGCAGGTATCAATTCTCCCTTTAAGGGGCTATCTTGTCTATTGAATAAGGCATCCTCGTTTCGCCATAGTTCAAACCAAGGCAGTGCTTCATTCTCTACAAATAACAATATTTGATTTGCACATCTATTAACCGTTTCAACATCTATATGATACCTGAAGTTATACCATATTGGGTATTCATTTTTAATTCCATTCGCTTGGATTCCGTTTAATGCTACAGCTTCGAAATCATCGATTAGAAACCGTATTCCGACATAAATTTTAAAGTATTCGTTGTTGAGTTTTTGCAATTTTATAAATTCAATTCTATCTTCGTATAGTCTTGTATAAAAGCTCGGCTTAGTTCTCATAAAGCCATGCGGCAATAATAATGTACTTAATTTCTTTCTAACAAGTTCCGCATGCTTTTTCTCAAGGAGTTTATCCTTCATACCATGTTTCCTTTCCAATTCTTATTGTATCAATCTGCTTAGCTCTTGCTTGGCAACTTCTTCGACCCAAGCCACAAAATTTGGACATCCATTAATTGTGTATATCGTATATTCCGGATAACCGTCAAGGGGGGTGATGTGCTCAAAACTGTGGTCATGAGCAAGCATAATTAATGATGAGTTATGCTTATGGTATAGTGTACTATTACCGTTAGCCTCAAAGGCGAATGCGATGTAATCACTGGGATTGATATAACTGTCAAATCCCTCATCATTACTCATATCTTGGATATAGGTTTCCCACCCTTGAAAGCCTTCTTGTGCATCTTCAAGAGTCAATGCCGAGGTTAAATTTATTAGCCAGCTTATTTCAGACTCGTTCCATCTTTCCGTAATTCCTCCGAAGCATGTTAAAAGTGTTTTATGTTCTTCGCATAACGGCTTATTAATCTCAAATGCCGGAGGCTTAGCTAACCAGCCGAAAGAATTTCCTTCATGGTCAGACCATCCCAATAAATGGAATGATTCATTGTCTATCTGTACATTCGTTACGCGTGACTTCATTAATAATTCGCTCAACATGGGATATAGATTTGTGAATGAGTCAGAGAATTGAAAGAAATCTCGGCCTTGGAAGGTCTCAGATAAGGTCACTTTATCATTTGGATGAATAAACCAAGAAATGTCACGAAGAAAATCATTCCAATCACGATTTGAGGTGTTCAATTCCAATTTCGCACTTCCTTTAAGGGAAATATCCTATCCCTGACAATTCTATCATTGACGGATCGGTCAAGTCCAATATCGAGGGAACAAGTCCTCCACATGCGGGAGCAAAAAAACTTCAAGCATGCAGAACGATATGTCCTGCCGCTTGAAGTTTTTGTATTATTTGTTTTAAAGGCTGCATTCTTTCTTGAGAAACTCGTCCACTACTTGATAAAAACCGTTTAAATCATCGGAGTGAACGCCGTGTCCGCATTCTTCGAAAACGACAAGTTTTGTGTTTGGCCTTCTTGCTTCCATCCGTTTCGCTTGGTCTAAGTCAAGAAAGATACTTTTTCCGCCATTAATCAGCAAGATGGGACATTTGGAAGATAACCAGTCTTCCCACCAATCTCCATCTACATGCGAAGCGGTGACTTTCAACCCTTCCATGTCGGTGCGGAACCCCCAGCCTTGTTCATCCTCAAACACGCTTTCTGAAAAATAATCGATCGCACGAAGTCCTGCACTTTTTATCGAATCCCTCAGTTCTTTTAATGAAGCTGATCGGAACGGAAGTTTGTCGACAAAGGAGACGTCGTCCATAATTTCCGCTCCGATATCCTCGACAATAACGGTCTTGACCAACTCAGGGTAACGGGCTGCGAACTGGTAAGCGTTTAGTCCGCCTAATGAATGCCCTAATATCGTTACAGGCTGTCCGCCAAGTTCTGATTGAATTAGGTTTAGAATATCCATCACATAATGATCTCTTGAGTATTCCTTGTCCGAAGAATGCTCGCTCCAACCATGACCGCGTAGATCTAAACAAATGACCCGCCAGTCACTAAATTTAGCTGCTAATTCTGAAAATGTTCTTGCATTAGCCATGGACCCATGAAGCATAACAAGTACTTGGTCGCTTTTCCCGCCAAAGTCAAGATAGGAAAGCTGAAGATTTCCGGATTTAAAATATTTTCTCGTTGCTGCAATTTCATTGTGAGAATTCAGCATATGTTGTTTTTCCCGCTCCTTAAAATAGATTTTAGAATTCGTGTAGCTAGCTCAATCATAATCGCTAATAGTGACAAGGATTGTCATAGTTATTTTTTTATTTCGAGAAACTTCCTTGCGGGAGATTTTCTCCTACTGCCGCAGTTGTTATTTCACTAACGTATCCGTTAGTGAAATAAAATGTGTTTACTTGTATTAACAGTTCTGGGTTAGTCGTAGTCCTTATCGAAAATTGTATTCACTTATTGTCTAATGGTAAAATATGATTCTACTCTATTCTTTATACAAAAATTGAGATCATATGGAGGATAAGAAGATGAGTAAGCCTGAAATGAACGTAGCATTGGTATGCGGACCTGATTGCGATACGAAAGTCATGGCAATCCGAGCCACTCTGGAGTATTTTGGTGCAAGAGTTTTTACTTATTGGCTCGGCAGACCAAATGATCTGATTGATATCCTATCCGGTAAGGATCTGTATCCGAATACGGATACGATCATTCTTTGCTTCCATGGCGATGAAGGCCAATTTATCATGCCAGAGCTGGGAGAAAGTGTCTATGAACCGGGAGAACCCAAGGGTAACTTTGGGCCGGAGGAGATCAGACGATTTGCCAAGCTGGCAGGGAAAACAGTAATCAGCACCGGGTGCTCATTAGGAAAATTAGAGACGGCACAAGCATTTCTCGACAGTGGTTGCGAAATCTATATTGGGACAGATGATTATCCATATGGAAATGACGCGCTCATGTTTGAGCTGAGGTTTTTCTACGATCTCATTCAGAACAAACGAAGCGTCAAGGAAGCTTTCCAAAACGCCAAGTCTCTGGACGCGGAGATGGATATGTTTCAGCTATATGAAAACGCGCAGCAATCTAGTAGAAAATGAGACGTATGTGTAGAAAAATAGCTTGACTTAAGATTGCAGACAAACTCCCTCGCAGAACGAACAGCGAGGGAGTTTGTATAATGTTTTCCAGTTTAACCTATACGTTTGCCTCTGGTGTAAGCAACGCTGGTATTGCCCGCAAACACATGGATAAAATTGTACGAACCCTCCACTTCTGATAGTTCTCTTTATGAGCGATAAATGTACCAATTGTAGCCTGTTCGTTAAACTAACGTATCCGTTAGTGAAATAAAATGTGTTGACTTGTATTAACAGTTCTGGGTTAGCTCTTTGTACAATCGCCTGACGGATGGAATTAATCCAGGCCCATATTTTTGTTGTTGTAAATCTGCGACCTCTTGTTCTGTTACAAGTTCTGAAACTAAATAAGCTATTTGACTGCTTTTTATGTAGTCCTTATCGAATTTTCTATCAAGTCCTTTGAAATACTCGTCCCAAATGATGTTTGATTGGCTTGATAAACCGTCATCAGATAAGATCATATTAACTATTGAGATGCCACCTACTCCCCATAATGCATCTCCCCAATCAATTATCATAACATTTTCATCTGTTACTGCTATATTTCCTGACCAAAAATCCTTATGAACGCACGTAGATGGAATACTATTCAGATTTTTTACATGATCATCATAATAGTCAGAACTTATGGATAAAAGACGTTGAATGATTTCGGACTCTTCAGCATTAGAAAACTTTAGGGCCCACCTGCCTACATTATCCACTGCTTCTTGTAAACGTTGGGCCTCACACTGTGGCAAAAATTTTGAAATGAAAGAACCTTCATTAAACGTAATTCTCTGCAGTTTTCCCAAATTGAACGCTGCCTTTAAAGCATACTTCACCTCAATTCCTTCATAGCAACATGTTCCAGCGTTTGTAACTAAAAACCATCGCCATGTAGATTCCGGGATCAAATCATCATTGATAACTTCAGGTACAATGTTAGGTAAAAGTACATGAAGATGTTTTGTTACCAACGCTTCTTTCCGTTGCCGAGGAGTACCTTTAAGGAAATAAGTCGAGTCATTATTTAGCGATATTTTATAGCACTCTGACCATGCACTATGTTCCCAAGGTACATCGATGTTTTTTACTAAACCATGAAAAATTTCTTTCGATTTACTAAGAGCTTTTTGAGAATCGTTATCCATAATAACCCCCCAAGATCAAAGATCAACTACTGTTTATTTCTTGGCTGTTGCTGCATTATCCTGCCTGCTCATCCTTTTTACATAGCAGTCGGATACCGTTCACTGGTCAGCGTCCGGCGTTATGTTCCGAACATGCCTTAGATAGGCGGTAACGCGCTGATCGTCTTCCAGAGGGTATTCGTAATTCAAACGGTTCGCAACATCCTGCGCGGTTCGGCGGAACAAATCCCCCATGGCAAACAAAGCCTGCCAAGCTCCTTCATAAGTCGCGTTCGGGAAGGTGGACAGCAATTCGTGCCAGCTTTCCGTTGAAAGATACATCTCCAGATATTTGCCGTTTTTGCCTGTGCTGATCGAAAAATCGGTCTGGATACCAACCTGCCATTCCAGCATTTGAATAAGCATCGGTCTCACGGCGGTGTTCAAATGATCTTGAGCGTAAAGCATCTCGTGTCTCCACAAGCCTTTGGCCACGTACGTGGAAACCCACCAGAATTCATTACAGCAATCGGCAAAAAGCTTGGCCGACGGGCGCTTCACCCAATAATCCTCGTCTGTCGGGGCCGGAAGATTGGGAAGACAGTTGTCTTTGTCCAACAAAACGACGGCCAGTTTATCGTCGCTGTTCCAGTTGTCCTTCTGCTCGAACGGACACAGGGTCAGGTCAATCCGGTTGCCATCCGTGAACAGCATCAGGTAGGGGAACTTTCCATCCAGCTCGGGAGGAATAAGCTTCATCTCTTCCGGTTTCTGCATGATAATTCGACTGCTGAAGCGGTCGATCCACTGCGTATCTTCAATAAAAGAAGGCAGATCATAAACGATATACACGATGTCATAATCCTGAAAACTATCTTTTGGCGCATTCGGATTGGTTCGCGACCCGTTCATCCCAACCGCCCGGATTCGCTCATCGTTCCTCGCAATATCCAGTATGAGCTTCATCATTTCCTGTTCGCTTCGCATCCTCGTTTCAACCTCCATCGAGTATAGTCAGGGTTCGGCATTCGAACGAGGCAATCGCTGCTAACCGTACCTCGCCATCATCTCGGTCAGCCTCCGCTTGATGTCATCGATCAGCTCCGGCGGATATTTCACGGTCGCATCGGCGCCCAAGCCGATGAAAAACTGCGCCAGAAACGGAATGTCTCTCTTCGGCATGCTGCCTTCCAGCCATCCGGTGCCGTCCTCGCGGCGGTGCAGCTTGGTCGCCGACCAATATTCGGCCTCGCATCGATGAACTCCCTCCTCGCTCAGTTCCGCATACAGACTGGTAAATTCCTGCTCCGACGGGAGCAGCGCCTCCCGGTTGCCGAGGTGGAGATTCCGGAGATCGAGCGGATGCGTTCCGGAAGTGTCTTCCGCCGCGGACTTGATCCGGTCGCACCGGAACAAGCGGATATCTTCGCGAAGGAAGCAGTAGGCGGGGCAGTACCATAAGCCGCTGCTGGCATAAATGCCGACCGGCTGGATGAGTCTGGCGGACACGCCCTCGCGCGATTCGTATTCGATGCGGATCACCTTCTGCCGGATGGCCCCGTCCAGCAGGATCGATAAATAAGGGAATTTCGCCTGTCTCGACGGGATCACAAAATCGATCCGGTTCTTCATCTCATCGATCCGGTCGCGGACATCCCCCGACATGTAAAAATAAAATTTGTTCAAGGCGGAGGACGATTCCGTCTCGAAGGGCAGGTAGGCATAGTGGCGCAGCGCATGACACGCGAAAAAGATCGCGACAGCCTCCTCCTCGGTAAAGGCGATCGGAGGCAAAATCCGTTCGTTCAATACCTGATACCCGCCATGAGGTCCCACCTCCGAATACAACGGCACCCCAAGCTCGCTCAATTCCTGCAAATCGCGCAGAATCGTTCTCGTCGATACGTCAAACTCCGAGGCCAGTTCCTTGACGGTAAATTTCTTCTTTCGGTTGACGGTCATCATCAATTCCATCAGTCGTTTGGGTTTGGACATGACGTGGCTCCGATTTTATTTTTTATTTGTGACAATAGTTGTCACTATTATAGGCTACAATAAGAATCAAGTCCAGTTGGATAGGCATATATACATTGGAATCGTAACAAACATGCTACTTACAAAACCTAAAGGAGTTGTATTCACGATGACTGTGCAATTGACCACCTTCTTAATGATGGACGGAAAAGCAAAGCAAGCCATTGCGTTTTACAAAGAAGCATTGGAGGCCAACGTTCTTTTCATCCAAACCTATGGCGACGCACCGGAAGACCCCGAAAACCCTCTACCGGCAAATTTGAAGGAGTTGGTGTCGCACGCCGTTTTAAAAGTCGGCATGGCAAACATCATGGTTGCCGATAGGGAGCCCGGTAAGCCTCATCAAAGCGGAAACCAAGTTCAAATCTGTATTACGACCGACGAAATAGAGAAAACTAGAAAGTTTTATGAATTATTGAAGCAAGAAGGTCAAGTGGAGACGCCGCTGCAACAAACTCATTTTAGCCCTGGCCTTGCCGTAGTTACCGACAAGTTCGGTGTAGTCTTTCAACTTGTCACTATGACCACGGAAGAAGCGGTCATTCGAGGACATCAAAAGGATCGTTGACGTTCCAGCAGGAACTTAGGCAATCAAAGCAGTCGCAGTCCGGGCCCTTCGGGTGTCTGGGCCGTCACTGCTTTTTTCATCGGCCGAAACAGAACAATCAAATTTGGTGAAAAGGCGGTAAAAAAGTTGACATCTTCTACGAAATCGATGGCTGCGGCAAAAGGATCAGACCATCAGCAATTAATTAAACGGGTCACGTGGGTCATTGCGCTCGGCGTTATACTCAACCCTTTGAACTCATCTATGATCTCCGTTGCGCTTCTGAACATTGGGGCTGAATTTGGAATCAGCATAGCGACTGTAACTTGGCTGATATCGAGCTTCTATTTAGCAGCGACGGTAGGCCAGCCGCTGATGGGGAAGCTTGCGGATTTATTCGGGCCTCGTCGCGTATTCAGCATCGGAATGGCTCTGGTCATCGTCAGCAGTATCCTTTCTGTATGGGCGCCTTCATTCGGTTGGCTCCTGGTTTTAAGGATCGTGCAGGCGTTTGGAACTACGGGCGCCTTTCCGGCAGGTCTGTCCATCTTACGCTCCATTACCCGAACGGCGGGCGATAGCGAAGGCAAAAGCTCGACTTCATCGCTCGGTTTAATCTCCATCGCCGCGAACGTCATGGCCGCGTTCGGGCCAACTTTGGGCGGTCTGCTTGTTGCCTATTCGGGATGGCAATCGATCTTCTGGATCAACATACCGGTTGCGCTGCTGGTGCTACTCCTGGTTTTCAAGTGGGTCCCTGCGGACAGCAAAAATCCGCCTTCGGATGAACGAAAAAGCGTACTACACTTGATAGATCTGCCGGGAATTATCTTGTTCAGCGGGATGTTCACAAGCCTGGTGCTTTTCCTGGTTTCGCTGGGTAAAGGAACACAGTGGTGGCTGCTGATCATCGTTCCGATTGCCGCGGCACTCCTGATCCTGCGGGAGCTGCGCACGGATAAGCCATTTCTGGACGTAAGGATGCTGGCATCGAATATCCGGCTTACGTCCGTATTTGCTCAGTATGCCGGTCTGAATATGGTCTTCTATTCTCTCTTCTTTGGTTTGCCCTTGTGGTTAGGTCAAGTTAGAGGATATGACCCGCAGATGGTCGGATTATTAATGCTTCCTTTCGCAGGTATCGGTGTGCTAACGACGCCTCTTGCCGTCCGAATGATTGGCCGATCCGGCTATCGGCAGCCCATCATCCTCGGCAGTATTGTGCTTGTGATTGGAACGCTCCTGCTGCTCTTGCTTGGGCCTCATACCCCTGTTGCTATCATTCTACTTGTCTTTGCAGTTATCGGTATTTCGAATGGAATGAACAACATGGGGCTTTCTACGGCAATGTACAGCAATACAAAGCCGGAAGACACCGGTGTGGCTTCCGGGCTGTTTCAGACCTTCCGTTCCGTAGGCAGCATCTTTTCCACAAGCTTGCTGGGGCTTATTTTCAGCGGCTCGGTGACGACTTCAGGTTTACACATCATTGCCATCGTGGCGGCAGTGATTAGCGCGGGGCTCCTGGCCGTCGGTTGTTCTCGGAAACTTACTTAGCCACTTCTTGTTCGCTCCAGGCCCACAGCCTGCGGGCAAGCTCCATGTCTTGGGCCCGGGCCGATACCGGCGCAATCCGGTTGAGGTAAAAGTATTCGCCGCTGATGGAGCTTACCTCCGGGCTCGAAGCGAGGTAAACGATCGTGCGGGCGCCCTCCTCCGGGGTCAGGAAAAACGGCCGCAGCAAGGCGTGAATCCTGCGGCCGAAGCCGGTGGCGCGGTTGACGCCGAGAGCGGTGCCGACCGCGCCCGGATGCAGCGAGTTGGCCGTCACCTTCGTTCCTTTCAGCCGCTCCGCCAACTCCTTCGTGAGCAGAATGTTCGCCAGCTTGGACTGCGCGTAGCCTTTCCATACGCTGTATCCTTTCGTCAGGTGCGGATCGTCGAAATGGATGTTTCCGATCTTATGGGCGCCGGACGATACGGTAACGATCCGTCCCTGCGGCGAACGCAGAAGCGGCTCCAGCAGCAGGTTGGTCAGCAAAAAGTGCCCCAGATGATTTACACCCATCATTGCCTCGAAGCCGTCGGCGGTCGTCTGCCGCTTGAACGCGACGACGCCCGCATTGTTGATCAGCGCGTCTAGCGTGTCATGCTGTTCATCGAACGCTGCGGCGAAAGCGCGGACGGAGGCGAGCGAGCCGAGATCCAGCTGCATCAGCCGCAGCCGGTCCGAGCCGCTCTGCCGCTGCGCTTCCTGCAGCGCCTGTTCGCCGCGTTCCCGGCTGCGGCATGCCATAATGACATGCGCCCCCTGCCTCGCCAGCTCCACCGTCGCAGCGAGCCCCATCCCGGAATTAGCCCCTGTTACGATCACGGTGCGATCCTGCATCCGAATCCCTCCTTTTTTCTATTATTATAGTGCTTCGGCTATCGTTGTAGGTAAAGAATGTTCCGCCTGAACCGGGTGAGGGGCATTCTTTTTTAGTCGAATTTGGATTTGACATGGACGAAAACCAAACATAAAATTAAATTGTTTAATTAATAATGTATAAAATATTCAGCGGTCTATCTAGCCGGCATGTTCTGGTGCCGGAGACGGGTCCAAGCGAGCGGAGATGATCATGAAGCATGTTGAAGTTGTTTGCTTATTTGAAGCCGTACCGTGTGCCTATCGCTATCGTTCTGGCTTTGATCTTCCTGCAGTCTTTATCCGACTTGTATCTGCCTACGCTCATGGCCGACATTGTCGATATTGGGGTCATGCAGGGAGATACCCCTTATATTTTGCAGATCGGAGGCTTTATGCTGCTGGTGGCGGCGGGCGGCACGATCTGTTCCGTCGTGGCGAGCTATTATTCCTCCAAGGTGGCCGCAGGCTTCGGCCAGCGGCTCCGCAGCAGCGTGTTCGAGCATGTGGAGAACTTCTCGCTGCAGGAGTTTGACCGGATCGGCACGGCTTCGCTGATCACGAGGACGACCAACGATATCACGCAAGTGCAGCAGGTGCTTACGATGATTCTGCGGATGATGGTCAGCGCGCCGATGCTCTGTATCGGAGGCATTATTATGGCCGTGTCGAAGGATGCCAAGCTGTCGCTCGTCCTCATCGTGATTATCCCCGTGCTGGTCGGAGCGATTTTCTTGATCGCGAGCCGGGGGATTCCACTGTTCAAAGCCATGCAGACGAAGCTCGACAAGCTGAATCTGGTGCTGCGCGAAGGGCTGACCGGGATTCGCGTCATCCGGGCCTTCAACCGCGCCGGGCACGAGAAGCGCCGGTTTAATGACGCCAACCTCGACCTGACTGGGACGGCGCTGAAGGTGAACCGGATTATGGGGGCCATGATGCCCGTCATGATGCTGACGATGAATTTTGCGACCATCGCGATTATTTGGTTCGGCGGCTTCCGCATCGATAGCGGCGATATGCAGGTCGGTTCGCTGATGGCTTTTTTGCAGTACGCGATGCAGATCATGTTCTCGCTGATGATGGTGTCCATGATGTTCGTCATGATTCCGCGCGCGTCGGTTTCCGCCGCTCGTATTCGCGAGGTGCTGGACATGGTGCCCACGCTGAGCGACCCCGAGCAAGCCAAGGACGGCGGGACGCTTAAAGGCCACATCGAGTTTCAACAGGTGTCGTTCAGCTACCCGGGCGCGGAAAAACCGGCGATCTCGGACATTACGTTCAAAGCCGGTCCTGGCGAAGTGACGGCGATCATCGGCGGCACGGGCGCGGGCAAATCGACGCTGATCAGTCTCATCCCGCGGTTCTACGACGTAGCCGGCGGGCGCGTGCTGGTGGACGGCACGGACGTCAGAGAGATGACGCAGGAAACGCTGCGCGCCAAGATCGGATTCGTTCCGCAAAAAGCCGTGCTGTTCTCGGGAACGATCCGGGACAACATCCGGTACGGCAAAGAGGATGCGACGGAGGAAGAAATTCGCTATGCGGCCGACATCGCGCAAGCGTCGGAATTCATAAGCGAGATGAAGGACGGCTTCGATTCGGTTATCGCTCAAGGCGGCTCGAACGTATCGGGCGGGCAGAAGCAGCGTCTTTCCATCGCCCGCGCGCTGGTGCGGCAGCCGGATATTTACGTGTTCGACGACAGCTTCTCGGCGCTCGATTTCAAGACGGACGCGAAGCTGCGGGCCGCCCTGCGAGAAGAGACGGGAGAGGCTACCGTCATTATCGTGGCTCAACGAGTCAGCACGGTGATCGACGCCGACCGGATCGTCGTCTTGGACGAAGGCGGAATCGCGGCCATCGGCCGACACCGGGAGCTCTTGGACACCTGTGAGGTGTACCGCGAAATTGTGACCTCGCAGCTTTCCGAAGACGAGCTTGCCGGAAAGGAGGAGGCCCGATGAGTGAACAACGAAGAGCCCAGGGACCCGGCGGCGGAGGAGGCCAGTTCGGAAAAGGCCCTGGGATGGGGATGCCGGTGCAGAAGGCGAAGGATTTCAAAGGTACCTTGAAACGGCTCATCCGGTATTTGCTGCCCCGCAAATTTCAATTGCTCGCCGTGTTTGCTGCGGCCATTGTCAGCACGATCTTCAGCATCTACAGCCCGAAGCTGATGGGACATGCGACCACCAAGCTGTTCGAGGGCTTGATGCAGAAAATGAAAGGCGTGCCGGGTGCGCACATCGATTTCGGCTATGTGCATTATATTCTGCTGATTCTGGCGGTATTATATATCGTGAGCGCGGCGTTCGCATATGTGCAGCAGTATTTGATGGCCGGCGTAGCGCAGAAGACGGTGTACGACCTGCGCAAAGAGGTGAACGAGAAGCTGGCGCGGCTGCCGCTCAAGTTCTTCGATTCGAAGACGAACGGGGAAATTCTGAGCCGCGTCGTGAACGACGTCGACAACATCAGCAGCACGCTGCAGCAAAGCTTGACGCAGCTGATTACGTCTCTGATCACCTTGGTCGGCGTCATCGTGATGATGCTGACGATCAGCCCGATTATGACATTGATCGTGTTCCTGACGCTGCCGCTCAGCCTGCTTGTGACCAAAGCGGTCGCTTCCCGCTCGCAAGGCTACTTCAAGGAGCAGCAACAAGCGCTCGGCGAGCTTAATGGACACGTGGAGGAAATGTACACGGGCCACAAAATCGTCAAAGCGTTCGGCCGCGAGCGTCAGTCCGTCGATACGTTCAACGGCATTAACGGGAAGCTCTACGAGTCCGGCTGGAAGGCGCAGTTTATTTCCGGCATCATCATGCCGATGATGAGCTTTATTGGCAACGTCGGCTACGTTCTCGTCAGTGTCGTCGGCGGGCTGTTGGTCACGAAGAGATCGATCGAGATCGGCGACATTCAGGCGTTTATTCAATATTCCAGGCAGTTCTTCATGCCAATCACCCAGTTGGCGACGATTGCCAACGTCATTCAGTCGACCATCGCTTCGGCGGAACGCGTGTTCGAGCTGCTGGACGAACCGGAGGAAGACCCGGAACTCGTCGAGGGGAAACGCCTTGGCGCGGCGAAGGGGGAGGTCCGGTTCGAAGGCGTCCGGTTCGGCTACAAGCCGGATGACGTGCTGATCGACAATATGAACATCGACGTCAAGTCGGGACAGACGATCGCGATCGTCGGCCCGACCGGCGCGGGCAAAACGACGCTGATTAACCTGCTGATGCGCTTCTACGAGGTCGGCGACGGCCGAATCACCATCGACGGCACGGATATTACGGCGATGAAGCGCGGCGACCTGCGCAGCTTGTTCGGCATGGTGCTTCAGGATACGTGGCTGTTCAACGGGACGATCCGGGACAACATCGCGTACGGCCGCGAAGGCGCAAGTGAGGACGAGATCGTGCAGGCCGCGCTGGCGGCACATGCGGACCATTTTATCCGGACGCTGCCGGACGGCTACGATACGGTCTTGAACGAGGAAGCATCGAACATCTCGCAAGGCCAGAAGCAGCTTCTGACGATTGCCCGCGCGATCCTCGCCGACCCGGCGATCTTGATCCTCGACGAAGCGACCAGCAGCGTCGATACGCGGACGGAGGTTCATATTCAGAAGGCGATGAACGAGCTGATGAAAGGAAGAACCAGCTTCGTTATCGCGCACCGTTTATCCACGATTCGCGAGGCCGACCTGATTCTCGTCATGAACAAAGGCAGCGTGATCGAGCAAGGCGCCCACGAGGAGCTTCTCGCTCAAGGAGGCTTCTATGCCGAGCTGTACCGCAGCCAGTTTACCGGCGGAGGACGGGGGCAGGAGGCGGGTTAACCTTGGAGGAACAGCCGCAGGCATGTCCTGCGGTTGTTTTTTGTAGTACGCGCAGCATGGGCGTACATGAAGAACGGCCCTTGCCGCAATATCAATGGTTTTTACATTTTTTTTAATATCATATAAGTATTTATTCTTATATGAAGTTTAGCTGTTTGTTGCTAGAATATGGGAAGCTAAGAAGGGAGGGAATGCAGGGCGTATCGTTTTGGGAGTACATGGGCCTTACCGGCGATAAATCCGAGGTCGGAGCAAAGATTGAACGGCAGCTGCATAGAGAAACGCTACACATGGCCACTAAACTTACGGAAGAAGGTCTTCAGGAAAAAGAGTAAGGGTCGCGATCAATGGATGGTTACACAGAATCTGTAGCGCAAGGTCTTTGGAAATACAGCAAAAATCCGTAGCTTATAGCGCTACGGACTCATATACTTCAGAGAAGGATAGCCGGGGTGACATTCCCGGATCTCCTAACCGTGATTGCTCACGGGGCGCTGGCTGCCTGTTCCAACCTCAGATCCTTCTCTTCAGTAGTATATGCAATTGAACTTCCTTTATTATAGACTATGCTTCGGAAGTGCGCAACCCGGAAAAACCTTGAAATACAAGGTCTCCGGTCGGTTTTGCTTAGATATACGGGAACAGATACTCGTTTTCGCTGTAGCTCGTCCATTTCTCTTTGGACATGACGAACAACGTGCGAGCAAAAAACGTTCCCTTTGCTGTCATTCTTACTGCCACTAATACACGGTCCTCTGGGGAACCGTATTCCTTAATGTATTGAATGGATCCGTCCTTAGGATGCTTCGCAACATAATCAGGCTGTGCGATGATTTCATTAAGATAATGCCCATAATTCCTGTAGTCTTCTGGGTGTTGGTCCCTCATATGCTCCCTGTTCTGGTCACCAATGAAAATCGGAGTTCCCACAGGGACAGTCAAACCTAAATGCTGAATTTCTTTTGTCTTTATTATGCCTATTTTTTCTGGCATTAATCCTCCCCCCCTTCATCTGTCTCAGTCGGATCCTCCTCACCATCCTCTTCAACTTCCAACCCTTCCTCTATAAGTCCATATATAGCCGTTGGATGTTGTAAAAGTATTTCGTCATCTGCAACAGCTAAATCCCTCATCATATTCATAAGTGTTTCAATGCTATCCTTTTGCCTCAGTCGATTCATGTGATTTACGGCGATTCCCGATACTGGTTTATCCTTATATACAAATGGACTCTCGAATATCACTACATCATCAACATGAAGCTGACTAATGGCGAAAGCGCCAGATTTCCGAAGATGATGCCGATGGCCAACAAGCACGCCATCCTCCCTCTTCGTAATAATGAACAAAAAGTTAGTCTTAGACGCGTTTATATCAGGATTCTTCTTCTGGTCCAATCCCCAATGGAAAACATGATAGACCTTGATTATCTCGCCATAAACAGCAGCCAATTGCTCCCGCGATTCCAACAGATCATTGAGTAGTTCCTGGTCATCGAATTCGCGTTTCTTGACCGGTTGCACATTAATGATCGAATCCGTGTAAGGAATCAAAAATGTGGTTGCAGATTTTTTGTCATGCCGCGTGCGATAAATAAGGCCAGCCTCACTTAGCTTTTGAATCCAAAAATCAATCGTCCGGGTCTGCCTCCCGAAGTACTTCGCTATGGTTTGAATGCTATGCCAACTGGTGCCGGTTTCATTATTAGATACGAACCCCAAATATAGATAAAGGCGAAGCGCCCCTTCATCCAGGTCCTTGAGCAGTTCCTTGTCCTTGAATGCCCGTAGCACTGCAAAGAAGGGTTCCTTCATATTGGTGTTGTTCTGACGCCATTGATTATAATGGCTCTTCAGCGCCTCTAATTCATCCAGACCATCTGAATTTGTTCCCAAAACAGGTATTCTCGCCATTATAAGGCCCCCTTATCTATCTACAGGTAGTCTACACGAATCACTCCGACCTGTAAACTGCGAGATAGCGCATATATTAGAAATAATCTATGTTATGAACCGCGGATTTTTATGTGCTATGCTTCGTACAAATAAGAAGTTATATTAAAATGTGATAATAAGCTGAGATAATAAAATAGGCGAATAAGACACAGGTTGCGTGGCACGATGCCCGTTTTCGTGTCGGGGCATCTTTTTACTTTTTTCAAAAAAATGAGCCATCAATTTATGATGGCTCATTTGCTTATAGCATGCCTGTTCAGACAAGTATCGTTCGATCATTGAGAGCGGATTTTTGGAGAACGTAATGGATGCCTCATACGTTTTGAAGTCCTTGCGTTCCTTGGTATATGGCCGCCGTAGTCGTTCAGGGCCCTTCATGTAAGGAGCTGAGCGACTTCGGTGCCCCTCTGGCAACTCAGTTACATATATAACGATGGTTTGCCTCAACAAGTAGCTGGCCGGCCTTTCCATCGGCTTAGAGTAAAAAAAATGCACTTCTAATGCTCCCTAAATCCCTTAGCGTATATTTTCGTTAAAATGTTGGCTTTTGCGAACAAGAGCCGTTTTTTGCATTGTTATTTTTTTGCGCTATGTTCCTAAAATCACTTCCGCTATTTTTTTAGCATATTCCTCAGCATCAGCATCATCATAATTACTTATTACTGCAATAGTCAAACGTTCTTCTGGGAAACGCATAAAGTGTGAAGCGTAGCCGGCCCAGCCTCCGGAATGTTCCAAGTAGTGACGATATAAATCTTTGCCAATAGACACGCCAATCGCATAATCTTCATTATCAATAATCGCCTCTCCGGATGGAGAAGTTTTCGGGCCTAGTTCGCTCATTCTTTTAACAAGGTCTTTCCCGCCAACCGTACCTGTAGTGAAGTTTTGTCCCCATTTTACTAAGTCTTCAACAGTCGAATGAACGGCTCCATCGCCCATATGTTCCCAAGGGCTTTCATAGATTTCATAAGCCCCTTGCTCATTCTTCGAGTAGCCGCGAGCAACTGGGAAATGGGTAGGATAGCGATCCACGATTGCGGTGTCGCTCATGTTTAAAGGCTTAAAAATACGTTCCTTCGAAAATTCACGAAGGTTTTTTCCACTAACTTTTTCCACGACTAAAGATAATAAAAAGTATCCTGTATTACTGTAATCAAATTGGGTTCCGGCCGGAAAATCTGCGGTTTGATGATTTTTAAGGTGTTCCAGCGATTGTTCTGCAGTTAAAATATGAGTATCTTTAATTTTCGCTGCTTCAGCCAATTCCATATAATCAACTAATCCGCCAGTGTGATGAATGAGATGTCTTAGTGTCACAGGTTTAGCATATGCGCCAAGAGAAGGTACATACTTTAAAATGGAATCATCCAGTTTCAATTTACCTTCTTGCTCTAGCAATAAAATTGCAAATGCTGTGAATTGTTTAGAGACTGAAGCAATATTAAAAACGGTTTTTGTCGTTAGCGGTAGTTTTTGTTCTATCGAATCTAAACCAACGGCCCCTTTATAAGTTATTCCATCATCGAAACTCGCAATATAAGCAAAACCGGGTTCATTTGGTGAGATCGTCTTGTTAAATAATTGTTTAATCGCTTCATCTGTTGCCTGTTGATTTTGATTATTATGTTGAACCAACGGCATCGAATTTTTATCCTCCTGCGTTTTTTTGTTTGAGGAGGTGGAGCATGCTGATAAAATTAACGAAGACGACAACATAAGCGACACAGCGGATGTAACAATGGTTTTTTTGTTCATGGAAAAAATACTCCTTTATGGGAAATACATATAATTAATTAGTACGAGTATTTTTTGTATACGTTTCGTAATTTTTTCAAAAAGTTTGCTCTGGATAGATCAAAGTGTTCGCGAGCAGGATGCTTCACGATTTAACCACATGACCACTGCTGCTATAGGGAAAGCTACAAGTGCTGTAAAAATGGCGATAATTGGTATTATACTAATTGTTTTTGCCACATAAATCATATACAGGAGCGGCGCAAGTAATAAAGTACTTGAAACGGTCCACCCTGCAACGACGACATAGCGATATATAGATTGCGCCCAGTTTAGTTTGAACAGGATCGGCAAAATCAATACTAAGCTAATGACAGCCGGAATCGTAAAGGCGTAGCTAATACCTTTGAACGTAAGGCTTGTAATGATAGCCAGGACAACCCAAACAACTTGGGTACTCATAGCAAAGTTTTCCACACCGAATTTTTGCGAAATCCACTTACCGACAATAGAACTGCACACAATAGCGAGTAAAACCATTAAGGCCAGAATGAACGGGTCATACGTGCCAAACATCACTAGGCCGTCTTCGTCTATTTCACCATTAAATACAGTCGTTAACAGACGAATGAGAAGGAAGTAGACAATGTAAATAGGTACAAGACTGCCAATCATTGCTGCCAAACTAAGCATGAAGCCTTTCATTTGTAGCACTTGCTTTTTAAAGCTTACGAAGAATGCTGCAACGATTAATACAAGTAATACAAGCATTAACGGAATAACTGCTTTATCCGAATATACGACTAAAGTCTTTTTCGTTAGTGGAAAGTAAATAGCATCTCCTTCACTTTCCTTTAATGTTTCAAATTCTTTGGCATCCATCGTCATATATTTTTTTACTAAAGGAAGCGCATAATCACCAAAGTGTCGAATGGTTTCTTTGTCACTGCTTTCGACCCGGTCTGTCTTGGCATGGTAGGTTTCTACACCGCCAATATTGGCAAAGTTATATCCTAGATTCTTTGTCTTTTTTAATTCAGTGAAATCGGTATCGTTCGGCATCTTTTTATACATTTCAGAAGCAAATGAATACGCTACTGGATAAGGCACAATATCTTTATACAGTTGTACCAGCTTTAAGTCATTTGAGCTCGTTTCGAATAATATGGGCACACCTGTATTGCCTCTTGCTTCAAAGTTAAACATGACGCCTACTTTGTCCAAAATATCCGTTCGATCCATTAACGCGCTTATGCCAAGTAAGCCTTGCTCCTCACCATCTGTTAAAACAAAATAAATCGTATTTTTCGGCGCCGGCATTTGTTTTAACACTCTTGCCGTCTCCATAATGGTCACAACGCCATAACCATCATCTGCTGCTCCCGGAGTTTCTGGCGCAGAATCATAATGCGCTGTTAATAAAATGGCATTGTCATCGCCTGAGGTTCCTTGAATTTTTGCAATAATATTTTCAACATTCTCTGCTCCAATTTCTTTAGCATAGTTTTCATCACGGATATCTTTAATTGGCTTCGTTTGAATTTCCACCGGTACATCCATACTTTGAAAATGCTTAACAATATAATCCTTCACTCTTTTATTTGCAGGCGAGCCGACGGGATGCGGTTCCTTCGCTACTTCTTTTAAATACCCAACAGCTCGATCTGATGAGAAATCCTTTTCTGTTTTCCCTACTTCCTCTTCAGAAGGCCTTGAAAATTGTGTAAAGCTTATAAACATCGTCAACAATGCAAGTATGCTCGCAAATATAAGTAACTTTCTCTTTTTCATTTGGTCCTCCCCATATTTCCTTTATCAAAAGCTAGTACACAATATCAAAATTAACCGAACGGTCAAGTTTATTTTATTCAAAATTAACCAATCGGTCAATAGTTTTCTTTTTATGCTATAATGACTGAAGAAAAATGTGATCACTATTCTGGGAGGTACGGTAATGATAGATGGTAGAGAAAAAAAGGGGATGAAAACAAAAAAAGCTTTATTAAACGCTACAATCACTTTAATAGCAGAACATGGCTTAGAGGCCTTAAGTGCTAGCAGCATAGCAAAGAAAGTCAATGTGAGTAAGGCAAGCGTGTTTCATCACTTTGATTCTATGGAGACGATTCAGCAAGAAGCTTTTATTTTTGCTGTTGTGTTAATGCATGAAGCACTGGAACAAATTTATCAAGAAGCTAAGGAAACGGATTCTTTTGCGGATATTATGCTCAAATGTTTTCTCTTCTTCATGGAAGAAAATAATAAACACTACTTAAATTTAATTAATGTTCAAATGCAATTTGTAGTGAAGTCTTCGTATGATGCGGAGTTTGAGGAGCTTATCTATGGTAAAGAGAGCGAAAAAACACCGTTTGATTTCTTTGAGACCTTAGTGGATGATTTTTATGGCGATAAACTCGACGCGAAAGACTTGGAGTTAGTAAATGATTTATTAGCAACTTATTTAAGTGGATTTGCAACATTTTTTATCTCTATGGCAAACAAGGAATGGCTTATTTCGTTATGGAAAGAAAATATTAAAATGATTGAAATCTATATCCAATCCTTAATTGAAGGGTAGATTCGAGAAATCGGGAGAAAAATAAAGATCGGCCCTTGTCGCAAAGTATGCGAACAAGAGCCGTTCAGCGCTCCATAAGAAATAGGTGAAGCATTACGGTTTCATTGCCACGATTCTCAACCTTTTATAATCCAAATACCAATCACCGTCATGAAATAAATCTTTTTTGGCTTTCACGGCAATTTTCTCATATACATGGCGTCGTTCACTTTCCGACAATTCTTTGAAGAAATCATCAGCCAAACCATTCAACCAGTGATCCAGTCCCTTCTCACCATCGTTCATTTTGGTTGGGCGATCGAAATGAACGGCATAAGAAACGCGAAAGCCTTGTTTTTCCAGTAAGGTGCTATATTCGGCGATACTTGGGAAGTACCAGGGGTTCAAATGGTTAGCATCGATACCATACTCTTCAGACAACACTTCGCTCATTGCCTTAATGACCGTTTCAACATTACCTTTTCCACCAAATTCAGCGACAAATCTTCCATTTGTATTCAAGCTATTCCATACACATGACAACACGTTCTCGGCATTCTTCATCCAATGTAATGCCGCATTAGAAAATACAGCATCGAACGGTTCTTCAAAGGTAAAATTCTCAGCATTGCCAGTGATAAAATGGATATCCGGATATTTCTTTTGTGCTTTCTCTATCATGGCGTCAGACAAATCCAACCCTGTTACGGCGGCTCCGGTTTGGTTAATTTCATAGGCTAAATCCCCAGTACCGCAACCTAAGTCGAGAATACGTTCCCCTTTTGTGGGATTTAATAGTTCAACGACACCCTTACCAAATTCGGATACATATCCGAGTTTGGTATCGTACAATTCGGACTTCCAGGCATGAACTGAACCCATGCATATCATCTCCCAATGTAGTCTGTAGAAACATTTT
This sequence comes from Paenibacillus tianmuensis, assembly GCF_900100345.1. GTDB lineage: Bacteria > Bacillota > Bacilli > Paenibacillales > NBRC-103111 > Paenibacillus_G > Paenibacillus_G tianmuensis. Next base: position 26,171 of record NZ_FMTT01000063.1, read on the forward strand.
ACATAATTAAAGCTATAAGTGAAAACTCAAACTTCGCAGCTTGAAAAAGGCAGGTAAGCCTTGAGATAACTGGGCAAACCTGCGATCCATTGTTGGAGTTGACTTTTAATCATTTGGGAGAGTTTTTTGTTTGCCCTCGTTGTCACCTCATGAATCAAATCGATGAGTTGTTGCAAGGCTACGACCCAGTCCAAGGTGCTAACCTCATCGCATAACAAATAAAACAAACCGCCAAGTGTGCGCTGATCGGTGCTTTGCCGATGCTGCCATGCAAGCAGAATGTATCTGGAAAATACAATCGTCGTATGACTAACGAGTAAGTCATACGAGAGCCCTTGAAACTCCTTTTGCAAACGTAACAAGGAT
>NZ_FMTT01000064.1 GCF_900100345.1 Paenibacillus tianmuensis
AAACGGTATGATTGCGTAGTTATCGAAGATCTCAACATGAAGGGAATGTCACAAGCCCTTAATTTCGGCAAAAGCGTTACTGATAATGCATGGGGCATGTTCACGACATTTCTCCAATACAAGTTAGAGGAGCAAGGGAAAAGGCTTATCAAAATAGATAAGTGGTTTCCCTCATCCAAAACATGTTCATGTTGCGGTCAGGTGAAGGAGTCTCTAACTCTTTCTGAGCGTACATTCCACTGCGATTGTGGTTTTGTTGCAGACCGAGACTGGAATGCTTCGATCAATATCAAGCGTGAAGGATTGCGAATGTTAGCATAATCATATATAGAGCATGGAACAGGCTCGATAGCTAAGTCAATTTCGTACCGTTAGGTACGATTACCTTAGAAGCCCCCACCTCTAAGCGAAGCGTAGGTGGCGGGTAGTTCACGACATGTTCTGCTAATCTGAGCTGAGCTTTTATCAAATGGGAGGAAATATGCCGAATGAAAAAAACGTATATTTCTGTAGCATTATTGCTATGCATGTCCATTTCAATGGTCGGCTGTGATTCAAGCCAGCCTGTTACTAGTCCAGTTAAGGAAGAAGTGAAACCTATTGCTTCTTCTATAGAAAGTAACTCGCCGTTGAAAGAAGACATTTTGAAAACTGAAGATGTAAATTTAGTTATATCCTTACTTGATAACTATTCACCATCCGTATTGGACGATAGCGTCCTAGAAGCAAAAGGTGATACATATAAGTGGATTTGGTTTAATACGCTACAAATATGGACTGATGATTTAATTCGGTTAACTCATGCAAAAGGCAAGCTGGAAGGAAAAGCGAAGGATGCTATCATTGCCCGACTGAATACATATTTTGTACCTGAAGAATCAGAAGAAATTTTTAATACTTATTTTAGGAAAGACTCTCAAGGAAATTACGAATCAATTCCAACAGAAAGGTTTGGAAAAGGAACAAGTAGTATTCATGCTGATCTAAAGGTGCTTATTGAAAAGAAAGGAACAAAAGTCATTGTAAGAGTTACTGGAACGGAATATGACTACTTCGATCCCCAAAATAAGCAAAAGAATAAAGTAGACGTTGAATTTGACCTAATTAAAAAAGAAAAGCACTATTATATAACCAATATAGAGCACCATTAATTGTTATTTTTGATTTAAAGTGAAATAATGGGAAACGGCCATTGAGACAAGGAGTACTCATGAAATTCAAATTATCATATCGTTCCAATATCATGTGTAAGGAACTCATTCAATTTGATTCTGAAAAAATTAGTGCGGATTTTGATATTCTTGTGACTTCATTTGATTTGAATTCGCCATTTTAAAAGGGGTTCAAGAATTATTTGAAATCGGATTCACATTAAAGGGTAAAAAGGTTAGATTGGAGAAGGAAAACAGATAGTTTGATGCGCGAATAAGGAACTTGATGAAATCGAAGATGCTCTCCAAAGGAATGGAGTTGGATTCCTTGGCGCCGCTCGTTATTTTTAGTACTTTTGGATATCAGTATCGTTTCAAGGCAAAATAAAAACCCTCCAATGATGGAGGGTGTAAAGTACGGTAGTGGTGGAGAATAGGGGGATCGAACCCCTGACCTCATCGCTGCCAGCGATGCGCTCTCCCAGCTGAGCTAATTCCCCACATATGCATTCATAATCCCATTGAGCTTTGCTCTGTCACCAAAGCATTCTCTCACTGAACTATGACCTCATTTGCGACAAGATTTATTATATATGGTTGTTATGAAGAAGTCAAGCATAATAGTTATAGTTATATTGATGTCAAAAGATTGTAATTGACAACATGATCCATCATTATGTACAGTTTATTTATTCCGACTGTTCGGTATAAAAAATATGGATAAGGTGAAACCATGCCCAAATTAGGAATGGAACCAAAGCGCCGGGCAGACGTCATAAACGCCACGCTAACCTGCATTAGCATTCACGGGATTGATGGCATGACTCTGGATAAGGTTGCTGAATATGCTGGCTGCTCTAAGGGAGTTGTCACTTATTATTACAAGAATAAGGATCATCTGACGATCGAAGCCTTCAAGTCGTTCTTGGCCTATTATGGCCAAAAGATAGAATCCGAGATTGAATATACGATGACAGCCGGCGAAATGATTGACGTCACGTTGAAACATATACTACCGCCATACGGTGAGGTTACGGAGAAGAGGATTAACGTTTCGCAGCTGGATGGAGTTGAAAAGATGTATATCCCGCATGAAGATCAGGCAAGGCTCTTTCTGCAGTTTTTTTCAAAGGCCGTGTTGGATCGCAATTTGCAGGAAGTCGTATCCAAGAGCTATTTGGCTGATCTCCATGGCATAGCCAAGATTTTTGATTACGGCAACATGAATAGACAAATGTCTGTAGAAGATTCCCAAAGCGCCGCCTATGGATTGTTAGCGATGGTAGTGGGTCTAAGCTTTTTTAGAGTAGCGAATATTCCGCCGACCCATGGCGAAGATAACCGGTACATTTGTGAGGATTACGTGAAAAAGTTTACCACTGGATGAGGAACGGGGAGAAGATAGGTGTCAAACGAACGGCGTAGTTATGCTGAGTATCTAATGGTTACAATTCCTGCGGGTGAAATTGAATTAAGGGACGATCGGATAAAAACGACATGGACGGCTCAGATAAATTCTTTTTTGCTTGCACCGGTTCCTGTTACAACGGCGATATATTCCTCAATCGTGCATAAGACAGTTGGACCTTATGACAAACCGCAGCTTCCGGTTGTGGATGTCTCATGGAACGATGCGATCTTATTTTGTAATTTGCTTTCCCGGCATTTGGGTCTACAGGAATGTTACTCGATAAGCGATGACGGTGAAAATGTCGTCTGGAACCGGGAGGCGAATGGTTATCGTCTTCCTATGGAAGCGGAATGGCAGTATGCATGTAAAGCAGGAACCGGTGGTTACCGGTACGGGGAGCTTGATGAAATCGCTTGGTATGATGAAAACTCTGGGGGCATGGTACATCAGGTAGGTCAAAAGCGGCCGAATGCGTGGGGACTCCATGATATGTTAGGAAACGTTTGGGAATGGTGTTGGGATATATACGATGAGAAAGTATACGGTTCCTACAGAATTTTCCGCGGCGGCAGCTGGGCCGAAGAGGCCAGGGGCTGTGGGGCGACGTGCCGCCGCCGCAGTCACCCTACGTTTCGAATTGATGATCTCGGCTTTCGTCTTGCCAGATCCCTGTAAGGTGTCGGAATAGCAAGAGGTGGCGGATTATTAAGTTCCACTAAGCAATAAAAGAAGTAACGCAGCCGATAAGGGCTGCGTTTTTGTAGTGTGCGCCACGCATGGCGATTATCTAGACGGTGAAAGTCCGCTGTGGGGGCTGGTAGTGGCCAACCACTACCAAGGGCAAGGGTGTCCATCACGAGGTGGAATCTGAAGGAAGCTCGAGGCAAACTTCCGACTCGAGGAACACGAACATCATCAGGCACAAAGCATGGGACGAGCTTGCTACACAAAGCGAAGTCCAATACACTATCCGAACATGCCAGTGTAAATGGGTTATTGATTCGTTAACAACGTTTCGCCCTGCTTTCATGCATCCTCATGCTTCCGGTTGTTTTCAGGGGCTTCTGACCAGTATTACGACTGCGCTTGGAAGTTCTGGATAATATGTATTAGATTTGACGCTTATGTCCAATGTTTCTTGAAATACACAACTCCCGGATGTTACATTTAGACAGGGTAGCACAGTCACTACTAAAAATGGAAAGGAGGAAGACAACATGGGAATGTACGGATATTACTATGCTATTGATGACAAACTGGTGCAGCAAATCGCCGCAGGCGAAATTGCATTGGTGGATTTGAACCCAAGCGATCTTCCCAGACTGGACATTGATAGATCCTGGGAGGCGATTCACTACTTGCTCTGTGGAGATATTGCCGATGGAGAGCCCCCTCTTGGCTATGTTGTTCCGATGACCTCAGACCAAGGCATCGATTTTGGCGAATTCGGGGCGTTTTTCTTGCGCGCCGAGCAAGTTGCAGAAGCGCTTCAGGCTATGACTGAACTGGATGAAGCGCAGCTCCGCTTGCGGTATGATTTCCCGGCCATGGTCAAGGACGAGGTATATGGCACTGTTTCTGGTGAGGATGAGGACTATTTCTTTGCCTACATGTTGCAGCATTTTAACGAAATCCGGCGTTTCTACAGCCAAACTGCAGCCGAGGGCAAAGGTCTCATCTTCTATATTATCTGATTCCAATATCTGAATCATAACAAATTGTTGGACATAAGAAACGACCCCGAGCTTAGAACAAGTGCGGGGTCGTGAAATTTTTATTTAATAGAGGCTTCATAAATGTCTTGAATGGATTTGGAAAGCACGGCGTTGAACTCCTCGTCGGTTTGTCCAGCGGTGAGGTCCTGCGATAAAGCACGCGAGAAGCTCGCGATCAATCCGTGATTTTGTGCCAGCTTATCGTTGGCTTCCGCTTGCGAATAGCCGCCTGACAAAGCAACTATCCGTACAACATGCGGGTCCTTCATCAGATCGCTGTAGAAATTGTTTTCCGTCGGTATGGAAAGTTTAAGCATGACCTTCGCGTCTTTGTCGAGGGCCGATAGTTGAGCAAAAAGTTCATCCTTCAACAGTTTTTCCGATGCTACCTTATCCGCGCTGTAAATATCTACTTCCGGCTCAATGATCGGAACCAGTCCCATCTCCACGATTTGCTTCCCGATGGCAAACTGCTGCTCAACGACTTTTTTGATTCCGGTAGGATTGGCTTCTTTGATCAGCGAACGCATTTTCGTTCCGAAGATGTTTCGTTCAACCGCCCGCTTCAGAAGGTCGTTTAAATCAGGGATCGGTTTCATGAGCTGAACCCCGTCTTCCAGATCGGCGAGCCCTTTATCGACTTTTAGAAATGGCACGATCCCTTTCTTCTCCCAAAGATAATCGGCGGTCAATTGACCGTCAATGGAGCGGTCCATCGTGTTCTCAAATAAGATCGCGCCCAAAATGTACCGGGAATCAAACGCGGGGCTTTTGATAATGCGCGTTCTCATCTCATGAACCAAGGCATACATCTCTTCTTCATTGGAATAGCTCGATTCTTGAACGCCGTACTGGGCCAGCGCTTTAGGGGTGCTGCCGCCGCTTTGGTCCAAGGCCGCGATAAAGCCCTTCTCCGTATGGATTCGCTCCAATTGTTTTGTATTCATGAATAGTTCTCCTTCCTTATTGTGGACTGGATAACATCTTGAATTCATTTATTATAGCACTTTTTTGACAAACATACATTGATGAAGATCACCGGGTATTCATGAAACGGCCCGAAGTTAAAGGCGTTCTGTTCGGTTCTTATATTCTCCAGGGGTCAAGCCTACGAATTTTTTGAAGGTTTTCGTAAAATGGCTTTGATCATGGAAGTTTAACAAAGTACAAATATCAGACAAGGTATAGGTCGTGTAGTCAATTAACGACTTGGCTTCCTCGATTTTTGTACGCTGAATGTATTCGCTGATTGTGGTGCCGACTTCTTTCTTAAACAGCGCCGATAAATAACTTGGATTCATGACAGTCATTTCGGCCAGATCGGCAAGCTTAATCTCATCGTAAAGATGAGAGAATATGTAATTCTTACAAGCGTTGATCGGCTTTGAGTATTTCTGTTCGCGATGCTTCAGTACGCGTTCGGCAAAATCATGCAATGCACTATTCGCAAATTGAGTAATGCTTCTGCTATCTTTAAGCTCTTCGAGATTTTGTATGTACAAGTCACTGAGTGTATAAGCGATCTCAGGATGCAGTCCTCCTTGGACAGCTGCCCTTGTACCCAGAGTGATCGCGGCAATGGCCAGGTTTTTACTGTTCCGGCTGGAACTTGTTCTGGATAGCTTTCCGAATATTCCTTTTTCAGGATACGCTGTCAAGGCGGCAGTCAATTCTTCTTTTCTTCCTTTTGCAATGCTTTGGTATATCTTCTTTTCAAGGATGGAATTTGCGTGGAATCGATGCTGCTGCCCACTCCCGGAAATATGAACATGAAGATGTTCGATTTCAATAGCTTTGGTATGGAGCAATTCATTTTGCCGCAGAATTTCAACCGTATCCAGCTTCATCTTGTATATCATATAATGCATGAGCTTGCTTATACTGATTACTTTCAGTTGATTTATCACTGGAAGTGCCTCGAAATATTCGCTCATTCTTTTTTTCTCATTAGTTAATTGAAGTTCATTCAACATACCTGTAAGCGATTCTTCATGAAGAGTCGAATAGAGAACGGGACCCACAATAATAATCCCTTGAAATGCTCTTTCTGTCCTTAGCGTAATCGAAAAAAAGTTTTCCAGAAACATCGTCGTTCTAAAAACTGGAAAATGGTGTGGATCGTCCGTCACAAACAGCGGTTTAAGCATTTCCATTTCGGAGAAATACATTGGATGATGGATATACGCAGCGGATTGTTCGAACAGGAGTTCTCCATTTGCGTTCATCGCGTATACGGGCAGATCGAAAGTGGTATAGATCATGTTACATACATAATCCATCTCATCGATGTGCGGATGATTCATCATAACCAAGCCTCCCAAATATGCTGCCAATGAACTGAAAAATATACTATTTTTCTATATCATATACAATAAATCGATGGCAAAACAAGGTATCCTAGAGGTGGGAAAGCGGTTACTTTCTTAAAACACATACTAAGGAGTGCTTGAATATGAAGAGAAATCTAAAAGAGATCATTTCCCAAATGACGCTTGAAGAAAAAGCCGACCTCTGCTCCGGCAAGAGTTTTTGGCGTACAAAAGACATTGAAAGGCTTGGAATCCCTTCCATTATGTTAGCGGACGGACCACACGGACTTCGGAAGCAAGAAGAAGGGGGCGACCACTTAGGCATCTATGATAGCGTTCCCGCAACCTGCTTTCCATCTGCTGTAGGGCTTGCGAGTTCTTGGAACAAGGAGTTAGCCGAAAAAATGGGCGTTGCCCTCGGGGAAGAATCCCAAGCGCTCAATGTAGCCGTGCTGCTTGGACCTGGCGTTAACATAAAGCGTTCACCCTTGTGCGGAAGAAACTTCGAGTACTTTTCCGAAGATCCGTATCTTTCTACGGAAATGGCAACAAGTCATATCCAAGGAGTCCAAAGCCAAGGCGTCGGGACATCAATCAAGCACTTTGCTGTCAACAATCAGGAGCATCGCCGCATGTCCACAGATGCGATTGTAGACGAAAGAACACTTCGAGAAATCTATCTTGCTAGTTTTGAAACCGCTGTAAAAGAAGGTCGGCCATGGACGGTCATGTGTTCCTACAACAAAGTAAACGGCGAATATGCTTCAGAACACCCTTATCTTCTAACCGAAATTCTCCGTGATGAGTGGGGGTTTGAAGGCTTTGTCGTATCGGACTGGGGAGCCGTAAATGAGCGCGCGAACGGTCTCGCGAGCGGACTTGAGCTTGAAATGCCGGCCACCAAAGGAGTTGGCGCGAAGAAAATTATCGATGCCGTGGCCAGCGGGCAATTGTCTGAAGAGAAGCTCGATCTGGCAATTGAGCGTTTCCTGACGATCGTATATCGAGCCGCGGATAATCATAAATCGAATGCTACATTTGATGAGGAAGCACATCATCAACTGGCTAGAGAAATAGCGAGAGAAAGCATGGTTCTCTTGAAAAATGCAGATTCCATTCTTCCGCTGAACAAGGCTGGGAACTTGGCCGTCATTGGAGAGTTTGCCCAAAAACCCCGCTTTCAGGGGGGAGGCAGCTCCCATATCAAACCAACCAAGCTGGACAATATCCTTGAACAAATCAAGCAAGTATCCGGACCGGGAACAAAGGTCGCGTATGCGAAAGGGTATCGGTTGGAGCACGATGAAATCGACGAAAGTCTGATTGAAGAAGCAAAGAAAATCGCGTTGGAAGCCGATACTGCCATTCTGTTCGTTGGATTGCCGGATCGCTACGAGTCTGAAGGCTACGACCGTGAGCACTTGCGCCTTCCGGACAATCATATCAAGCTCATTGAAGCGGTGGCCGAAGTACAACGCAATATCGTTGTCGTTCTAAGCAATGGAGCACCTATCGTTATGCCTTGGATCGATAAAGTGAAAGGCGTGCTGGAAGGGTATCTTGGAGGACAAGCGTTGGGCGGCGCCATTGCGGATCTGTTGTTCGGTGACGCCAATCCTAGCGGTAAGCTGGCGGAGACGTTCCCCGAAGAGCTGCATCATAATCCTTCTTATCTAAATTTTCCTGGTGAAGGAGACAGAGTGGAGTATAAGGAGGGCGTGTTTGTCGGCTATCGGCACTACGATGCGCTGAAGATTGAGCCTTTGTTCCCGTTTGGATACGGGCTTAGCTATACGACTTTTGAATATAGCAATCTGGTGCTGGGTCAAGACTCGATTCAAGATACCGAGACCCTCACGGTAAAGGTGAACGTTAAGAATACAGGCAAGGTTGCCGGAAAAGAAATTGTGCAGCTATACGTTCATGACAAAGTAAGCGCCGTCAAGCGGCCTGAAAAAGAACTGAAGGGCTTTACTAAAGTAGAATTGCAGCCGGGAGAAGAGAAAACGGCCAGCTTCACCTTGAACAAGCGATCTTTCGCTTACTATAACGTGGAACTGAAGGATTGGCATGTCGAAAAAGGCGAGTTCGAGATTCTTATCGGTAAATCTTCAAGAGACATCGTACTGAGAAATACGGTCTATGTAAAATCTTCAGTCAACCTCCGTAAACGGGTAACGCGGAATACGCCGCTCGGCGATTTGCTTGCAGATCCGGTACTGGCGCCAATCCTGCAAGAAATGTTGGCGCAAGCAAAACGTGTCCCATTGATCGGAGACCAGGGCGGTGGAGAAGCGTCCGAGATGAAAGCGGCCATGCTCAAATATATGCCACTGCGCGGAATTGTTCATTTCAGTCAAGGCGCCTTTTCTGAAGAGATGCTGAACGGAATGATTGAACGTTTCAACCGACATGTATGAACGGTAAGGGGGAATAAATATGGGGGAACAAGCAGTAGAAAGCCAGATACAAACACCGTTTAGAAGATTAACCTTTGGCATCATGTTTGGGTATGTTTGTATGTTGATCGGCTTATTGACGCCGGCGGTGTTGTTGCTCTCTTTTAAAATGATTGAGATCGATCCGACGAACTATCAGGTTTCGTATGGGATCGTCGCAGGAGTCGGGGCATTGTTCGCGCTTGTCGGGAATCCGCTTGGCGGAGCTATCAGTGATCGAACCAATATTGGCTTTGGGCGCAGACGCACATGGATTCTGATCGGACCGCTGATGGGCTGTCTGGCCTTGGTATGGATTGGCTTCGCGACACAAATATGGCAGGTTATCGTCGGATGGTGTATAGCGCAGCTCTTCTTTAACTTTGCGATGGCGGCCTATACGGCGCTGATTCCCGACCAGGTAGAAGTGAAGAAGCAAGGAACCATGTCGGGACTGCTTGGACTCGCTATCCCCTTGAGCCTTACAATTGGAATGATTATGATGATGGCTCTGAAAACGATGCCGACCTCGTCCAAATGGCTGCTGATTTCGATCATCGGCGTCGCGGGCCCGATCATCAGTTTGTTTATTATTCGTGACAGCAAAGTGAAGATGGTAAAGAAAGTAAAAGAAAATATCTCATTGAAAGAAAAGCTTGGGAAAATTTACCCTAATCCGCGTAAATATCCGGAATTCACCTGGGCGCTCCTGTCTAAATTTTTGATCAATCTGGGTCTTGCCTATAGCCTTTATACGGCAGTCATGCTCGTGAAACGTATGGGCTTATCTCAAGGGGAAGCTACCGATGTCGTAGGTACGATCAAGATTGTTGCCTTGATTGCAACCGCTATCACTAGCATTATTGGCGGTATATTGTCAGACCGATTCGGTAAACAGAAGCCGTTTATATATGCTTGCGGCATTATTATGCTTTTCGGGCTGATGATATATTCTTTCGTCCCGAATACGACTGCATTCATTATAGCTTCCATCGTGATCGGTTTGGCCTCAGGATGCTTTACATCCGTTGATATGGCGCTTGTCGCACGGATTTTGCCGAACAAGGAAGATTCGGCGAAAGACTTTGGACTCATGAACGTTGCTAACGCGCTGCCGCAATCGCTCGTTCCTGCCATTGCCCCTGTACTATTGGCTGCGGGAAGCATGACTGGAATCGGAGAGTGGGCCTTCTTTTATATCGTGCTTGCGGTATGTGTATTGCTTGGAACACTTGCGTTCAAGCCGATTCCTGAAGTGGGAGAGCAAATGAAGCATGAGGCAGCTGCACTAACCGGGCATCCTACGAAAACGATATAACAACAGCTCAATGATCCGATTCCCTGGCGCAGTGAACCAGGCTCGGATCATTTTGTTATGCAGCGCGCACAGAGAAGCTCATTTTGCGGATTGACACTGGCAGGTATGGGAATTATAATGATCATAGCAACTATAATCATGTCAACTATGATGGAGGCTGTCATTGGAGTTAGAAAAGTATATCGGCGTCGTCGTGCACCGGGCGGATTTGAAGCTTAACAATTATTATCAAAAGGTCGTTAACCCTTTCGATATTACCGTGGACCAATGGGAGATATTGGTCATTCTCTGGGAAAAGGAGGGGATCACCCAGAAAGAGCTTGCGGAACGGCTGTATAAAGATCAGACGAACATCGCCCGGATGCTGTTCAAGCTGGAAAAGAAGGGCTTCGTTCATCGCGTAACCCACGAGACGGACCGCAGATCGCTGCGGGTATATTTAACGCCGAAAGGCAGGGAAATCAAGGAGGACATCCTTGCTCCGTCCATTGAAGCTTATAAGAAAACGGTCGAAGGGTTGTCCGAGGAAGAAGTCGAAACCTTTAGAAGAATACTTGCCGTTATGTATAATAACGTGAAGGATTTGTAGAGAGTTGTCCGTGTACCTGTTTTGGTTTTTTTTACTCATATAGTTGCTATAGCAACTAATGTTCTAGCAAGTAGATGGAGGGATAAGGGAATGGAACAAGGCGAAAGCAAGGCAAGCATTTTTGACGCACGGTATCGGGCATTGACCATAGGTATCATTTTGGCTGTGACTACCGTAGCGTTCGAGGGCTTGGCGATTACGACCATCGCGCCGGATATGGCGCAGCATTTGAACGGCATTTCGTTATACGGCTGGATTTTCAGCGCATTTCTGTTGACGCAAATATTGGGCACGATGGTCATCGGTCAGCAAATCGGCAAAATCGGCGTGTATCGCTCTTTTTCTTTGTCTATCGTTATTTTTGTGGCCGGTATTTTGATCGCGGCCACCTCCGTGAATATGCCGATGTTAATCGCGGGGAGAGCGTTTCAAGGCTTCGGCGCAGGCGCTATTGTCACATGCGTGTACTACAGCATTACCTTAAGCTATCCCGATGCGCTCCGGACGAAAATTTTGGCCGCATTTTCCAGCGCTTATATTTTGCCGGCGTTGATCGGTCCTTATATTGCCGGGCTGCTAGCCGAATATGTCTCGTGGAGATTCGTATTCTGGCTTGTACTGCCCTTGATCGTCTTGGCCGTCTTGCTGACGCTTCCTTCCTTTCGCAAGCTTCAAACGGAAAGCGCTCCAGCCAAGAAAAGCGGCCGCAAGGAAGGATACGCTGTGCTGCTGACGGTAGGGACGGGGCTGCTGCTGAGCGGGTTGGGCTTTGTCTCCGATTGGAAGGGCATTGCGCTTGCGCTTATCGGGTTGATCATCATGGTCCGGCCTCTGCAGCAACTGCTCCCTGCGGGAACGTTCTCCGTCAAAAAAGGGCTGCCGGCCACCATTGTTTCAAGAGGGCTGTATGTTGCGTGCTATGTTGCAACCGAGAGCTATGTCGTCTTGGCGCTGACGAAGGTCAAAGGCTTGCCCGCAGACCTTGCCGGTCTAATCGTCGCCGCAGGCGCGTTAAGCTGGTCCACCGCGGCTTGGCTGCAATCCAAACTGGACGAAAAGGATAGCGGCCGCGGCAGAAAAAAACGGGTTACAGCCGGGATCGGCTTCATGATCGTCGGCGTATCGCTGGTCATCACGGCTGTAGGGGTTGAGAGTGGGGGAATTTGGTTTGCCGTCATCTCGCAAATCTTTACGGGCTTCGGCATCGGGTTGGCCAATCCGACGACAGGAGCCATTGCGCTGCAGCATGCCCGCTCGGGCGAGGAAGGTGAAATTTCCGCGTATCTTCAATTCGTCGACGCTTTTTTCCCAGGAGTGAGCATCGGAATCGGGGGAGCTTTAATCGCTGTAAGCGAGCATTTCAGCCAAGGTATCTTTATGGGGATCATGCTGGCCTTATTGGCTCAACTGCTCTTCATCGTGCTGAGCTTTCTCATATCTTTCCGTATTGCCAAGAGAGCCGATTAACTTTTGAATTTTTTTCGGATGCGGCGGCTCGCTCAAGCTGAGCCGCTGCTAACGGATGCCCTGAAGCACCTCATCCACACGCCACACCGATGCCGCTTCGATGCCGGGAGAAACTTGTCTATTGTGCGGCATCGCCCCCAGACTGACGAATAATCCGTACGAGATTTGCAGCAGCGGCGGGCAAAGGCTCGTTTTTGCGGGTACAGATGGCAATTGTATTTTGCAGCTGGACGCCTTGTACGTAAACCCGGCATAACTCGCCGCGCTGTACATACTCCCGTACGACCAACGAAGAAACGAAGTTGGCGCCATAGCCGGCGATAACGGCCATAATCGCTTCGTGCAATCCATTGAATTGCAACGTGATTCGGGGTTTGGATACGTTGTAGGTTCGGCATAAAGCCAGCAGCCTTTCCCGTGTTGAGCTTCCTTCCTCCCGCATGACAAAAGGCTCTTTCATCATTTCGCCCAGCGATACTTGCTGATTCGCATATTTGTGATTCGGCGCTACCACAAACCACAGCTCGTCGCGAAACAATTCTTCCGTTTGAATCGCATCCGGGTATTCTTCCGCCAGTCCTCCATAAACCGCAAGGTCCACTTCCATCTGTAAAAGCTGCTTGAGCGCATCGCTTGAATTGGTCGTTGTAATCGTCATTTCTACCTGTTCGTATTGCTGTTTAAACTTCGCGATCCAAGCGGGAATCAGAAACTGGGCCGGCAAATAGGTCGCAGCCAATCGAATATGTCCGTTCGTGCCGTTGCGGTATTCGTGACAAAATTGATCGATCTGCTGTTCCACCGCAAACAGCCTCTTTGCGAGCAGTGCCATTTTTTCACCGGCATCCGTCAGGGCAATCCCTCTTCCACGGGGCTTCAATAGAGGAATGGAGAGTTCCTTTTCAAATTTTTTGATCTGAGCCGTAATGGCCGGTTGGCTAATATTCAACAGTTCGGAGGCGCGGGTTACATTTCCTGTGGAAGCGATCGTATGAAAGAGTCGCAGGGCATGCAGATTCATGGAAAGTCTCCTTAATCTATACACAAAATATATGAAACAATTAAAATAATATATTATATTTATGATTTCAAATCAATTAAAATCAATGTTGAAGTCAAATCAAAACAAGGAGATGGGATAACATGAATGCATTGGAGATGTGGAGCCGGGTCGATCAGTATGTAACGGAGAAACTCATCCCTCACGACACCGTTCTGGAGCAGGTGTTGTCCGCAAACCTGCAAGCGGGCTTGCCGCCGTATGACGTATCCGCAGCCCAAGGAAAGCTGCTGCAGTTATTTGTCCGGATGCAAAATGCCAAGCGAATTCTTGAAATCGGGACCTTGGGAGGCTACAGCACCATTTGGATGGCGAGGGCGCTGCCAGCAGACGGGCGTCTCGTCACCCTAGAGCTTGATCCGCGGCATGCGGAGGTAGCGCAGGCGAATGTATCCCTTGCTCAGGTGGAGGGTGTGGTGGAAATCCGGGTAGGGAACGCGCTTGAGCAGTTGGCCAAGCTGGAAGAAGAAGGGGCTGCGCCTTTTGATCTCATATTTATTGACGCGGATAAGCCGAATAACCCCGGATATTTGAAATGGGCACTTCGCTTTTCCCGTCCCGGGACGATCATTATTGGAGATAATGTCATCCGCGGCGGCGAGATCCTTGACGAAGCCAGCACTGATCCCCGTGTCAATGGAGTGAGGGAGTTTTATGACCTGCTGGCGCAAGAAGCCCGAATATCCGCTACGGCGATTCAGACCGTTGGCAGTAAGGGGTACGATGGGTTCGTCTTAGGAGTCGTTAACGGATAATTCGGCGAATGCGATGCGCGAGACAGAACAGCAATCCACAAGAAACCGCGTTCCCTTTTGTATGCTAAGATGGAGTTGCAAGGTCAGAAGCGCCGAGCAATTTCTGGCGGAAGTAGGCGTCGCAGATTAGGTTTGACAAATTGATCGGGTTCCCCTATAATAACCAATAATTCAATATTCAAATGTGAGGATTAGAAATAGTAGAAGTGCAATGACTTTTCAGAGAGCCGTTGGTTGGTGCGAAACGGTAACGTCGTTCATTTCGAACTCGTCTATGAACAGCTGCCTGACATGTAGGGTAAGCCGGAGTTCCACCGTTACAGGGATAGATGGTGATGGCCATCGAATTTGAGCTCATTTCTTCAGGAAATGAATTAGAGTGGTACCGCGGGTTCAACCTCGTCTCTATACGTAGAGACGGGGTTTTTTTGATTAAATCCCGGGTTTAATCAGCACCGCTTCACATATAGATGTTGTAGATATCGAAAAATGCGATTTTGGGAGGAATAGAGGATGAAACGTAAAATTATGGTGTTCGATACGACGCTGCGCGACGGCGAGCAAGTTCCGGGAGCGAAGCTGAATCTTCATCAAAAAATAGAGATCGCCCAGCAGTTAAAGCGGCTGAATGTAGATATTATCGAAGCAGGCTTCCCCGCCTCGTCCGCAGGAGATTTTCAAGCGGTCCAAGAAATTGCCCGCAGCGTAGGCAACAGCGTTTCGATTACGGCTTTGGCCCGGGCGGTCAAAAGCGACATCGACGCGGTCTATGAAAGTATCAAGCTGGCGCAGAATCCGCTCATTCATGTTGTGCTCGGCACCTCGAACATCCATGTGGAGAAGAAGTTCAATCGTTCCAAGGAAGCGGTCATGCAAATGGGAGTAGACGCGGTCAAATATGCCAAGACGCTGCTTCCGCAAGTGCAGTATTCCACGGAAGACGCATCGAGGTCGGATTTTGAATACCTGTGGGAGACGATCGAGGCCGTCGTGAAAGCGGGAGCGACCATGATTAACGTGCCCGATACGGTGGGTTATGCCGTTCCGGAGGAATTCGGCGAGCTGATCCGCAAAATCAACGAACGGCTTAAAAATTTGGACGACCGCGTGATCCTTAGCGTCCATTGCCACAACGACCTTGGGCTGGCAACAGCGAACACGCTGAGCGCGATCAAGAATGGAGCGGAAAAAGTCGAGTGCACCATTAACGGGTTAGGCGAGCGGGCGGGCAACGCTTCGCTGGAGGAAGTCGTGATGGGGCTTAAAGTCAGGGAGAACTATTTCAACGGCTATACCAATATCAATACGACGGAGCTGCACAGAACCTCCAGGTTGGTTAGCCATTTGACAGGGCTGGACGTGCAGGTCAACAAAGCGATTACCGGCGAGAACGCCTTCGCGCACTCCTCCGGGATTCATCAAGACGGGCTGTTGAAAGACAAGCAAGTATATGAAATCATGTCGCCCGAAGAGGTCGGTGCGGACAGCATGGAGCTGATCCTGACCGCCCGTTCCGGACGGCACGCCTTCAAGAACGCCGTCGAGAAAATGGGCTTTGATACGAGCGACGCTGAAGATTTCGAGGAGCTGTTCGCGAAGTTCCTAACCTTGGCCGACGCCAAGAAAGAAGTTTACGATCACGACGTATTCTATCTCGTAACGAATCACGGGACCGTCGAGCAGAGCAGCAAGCAATTATACGAGCTGGAGTCCTTCCAGGTGGTGAGCAACGATCTGTACCCGACGGCTACTGTCAAATTGAATAAGGGCTCCGAGTCGATGAAAGGGAGCGCCGTGGGCGATGGTCCGATCGATGCCTTGTACAGCGCGATCAAAACCTTGGTCGGTCTGGAGATCCAGTTAAAGGATTATAAGATCAACAGCTTGTCCCGAGGCATGGAGGCCGTCGGCCGGGTCAACATTCGTGTCGAGTATCAAGGCAAAATCTACTCCGGACGGGCAATGGACACGGACATTATCAAGGCCAGCGCGAATGCCTTCCTGAACGGGATTAACGGCATCCTGTTGGACCTGGTCAAAGACTAAAAAATAGGCCGGACACCCAGTATCCAGTCTGGATCTATCGGAGGGAATCATTTTGAGCAGCCAGTTAAAGGAAAGCGCGCAGCGCGTGCAGGACACATTGTCGAATTGCAAAATCGATCATTTTCCGGCTCAAGCCGTCGAACAAGCCGCTTTTGATTGTCGCCAGCGGCGTGAACAGCGTTGATGAGAAGCTCATCTCCAGCCGGATGAACGACAAGCTTGTCAAGGCCGATGCGGATTTCGTGCGGGAGCATACGGGCTTTGTCATCGGGGGCGTGGCGCCGAACGCCCGATGAACTGGCCGCCATGACGCAGGGGCAAGAAACGTCTGTGAGAAAGGGATAAACACGCGAGACGCTTGGGTTTTCCAAGCGTTTTTTCTTTTGGGTTGACATTAAAAAGGAGGAATGTTATAAAAATAGGGAGTGGCACTCAAAGATAGAGAGTGCTAACAACGTGGTCGTTTGCAACCATAGCCACCTTTTATTGTAAAAAAGGAGAGATTTCGAATGGAAAAGAAGCAGTTTCAAGCCGAATCCAAGCGACTATTGGAAATGATGATCAATTCGATTTACACGCAAAAAGAAATCTTCCTTCGAGAATTGATATCGAACGCCAGCGATGCCATCGACAAGATTTACTACAAAGCGTTAACCGACGATAAGCTGGTTTTCGACAAAGACAGCTACTATATTAAAGTGATTCCAGACAAAGACAGCAGAACGCTGACGATCCTCGATACCGGGATCGGGATGACCAAGGAAGAGCTGGAGGCGAACCTCGGCGTTATCGCCAAGAGCGGCTCGCTCGCTTTCAAGAAGGAAAACGAGTTAAAGGACGGGCACGATATCATTGGCCAATTCGGCGTCGGCTTTTATTCGGCCTTTATGGTCGCCGATGTGGTGACGGTCGTCAGCAAAGCTTTGGGCAGCGACAGCGCGTACAAGTGGGAATCGACAGGCGCGGAAGGCTATACCATTGAACCTTGCGACAAAGAAACGGTCGGCACAGAAATCGTATTGAAGATCAAATCGAATACCGAGGACGAGAGCTACGACGAGTTTTTGGAAGTATACCGTCTGAAAGCGATCATCAAGAAATATTCCGACTTCATTCGTTATCCGATTAAGATGGACATTCCCAGCAAACGCTTGAAGGAAGACAGCGACAATGAATTTGAGGACTATGTGGAAGAAGAGCGGATTAACAGCATGGTTCCGATCTGGAGAAAAAACAAAAGCGAGCTGACTGCCGAGGATTACGAGAAGTTCTACGTAGAGAAGCATTACGGCTTCGACAAGCCGCTTAAGCATATCCATATCAGCGCCGACGGGGCCGTAGTTTACCAGGCGATCTTGTTTATCCCGGAAAATATTCCTTTCGACTACTACACGAAGGAATTCGAGAAGGGGCTGGAGCTTTATTCCAACGGCGTGCTGATCATGAACAAATGCTCCGATCTGCTGCCGGACTATTTCAGCTTCGTCAAAGGGATGGTCGATTCGGAGAGCCTGTCGCTCAACATTTCCAGAGAAATGCTGCAGCACGACCGCCAGTTGAAGCTGATCGCCAAAAATATCGAAAGCAAAATCAAAAGCCAACTGCTGAGCCTGCTTAAGGATGAAAGAGAGAAGTACGAGCAGTTCTACAAATCGTTCGGCAGACAGCTGAAATTCGGAGTCTACAGCGATTACGGCAGCCATAAAGAGGTGCTGCAGGATCTGGTCATGTTCTACTCCTCGAAGGAGAAGAAGCTGGTTACGCTGGAGGAGTACGTATCGAGAATGCCGGAGGACCAAAAGTATATTTACTATGCTTCCGGACCGTCGAACGAACGAATCGAGAAGCTTCCGCAGACTGAGCTTGTCGCCGAGAAGGGTTACGAAATCTTGTACTTCACCGACGATATCGACGAGTTCGCGGTCAAGATGCTGATGAACTACAAGGAGAAGGAATTCAAGTCCGTCTCCAGCGGCGACCTGGGCATCGAAGCGGAGGATAACAAGGATAACGACGATGCCGACAAGAATGAACACAAAGAACTGTTCGACCACATGAAGGGGCTACTGGAAGGCAAAGTATCCAGCGTCAGAGCCTCGAAACGGTTGAAATCTCACCCCGTATGCCTGTCTACAGAAGGCGACGTTACGATCGAGATGGAGAAAATATTGAACGCCATGCCGAATAACCCGAATGTCAAGGCGGAAAAGGTGCTAGAAATCAATATCCATCATGAGGTGTTCCAATCGCTGCAGACGGCGTACGAGCAGGATAAAGAGAAGCTGAATCTGTATACGGCACTCTTGTACAACCAAGCGCTCTTGATCGAAGGACTGCCGATTCAAGATCCGGTCGAATTTACGAACGATATTTGCAAAATTATGGTGTAATACGGACTGACATACGACCCTGGAAGGGGTCATAAAAACGGCGTAAAGGGCTGTCAGGGAATTATCCTGACAGCCCTTTTTCATCTACGTTTGCAAGCTTGCCGGGAAGCCTTCGCGCCAAGTCGGATAAAGCGGCTTCCAGCCGTAGTCTTTACGCGCCTTGGCATTGGCTGCCCCGCGTTCGCCGCGGCTGCTGCCTTCTTGAATCTCAGGTGCGGACGCGCCGATTGCTGCGGCATAGAGAGGCAGCCACTCCGTTCCAGGAGCCGGTTCGTCGTCCACGACGTTCACCGGCCCGTTCGGCCACTCCAGCGCAGCAACCGCTGCCCGCGCCGCATCTTCGACATGCAGAAAGGAAGTGACTCCTTCCGTTGCCTTCAGCTCCTTGCGCCGCACCTTCTCAGCCATCAGCCCGTTGCGGTCGAACCAAGTTCCTGGACCGTAGAGCATACCGTATCGAAGAATGACGTATTCCGGCATTTCGGCGGCCGCTTGCTCCAGAGCAAGCACGCCGTCAACCGTCATTTTTCGCGGCTGCGGTGCTTCCAGATCCAAAGATTCCTCTTCCTTGGCAGGATGATCTCCTGGTTCGTAGGTCCACGATATGCTTTGCGCGATCATGCGGTTCACCCCGACCGCTTGCGAGGCGTCAACCAGATTGCGGGTTCCGATCGTTCGGATTCGGTTATTGTCTTCAAAGTTGAAATTGCTTAAAGAAGTGAGTTGATGGATGACAACTTCCGGACGCGCCTCCTGAAGAACGTGAATCATGGACTCTCGGTCTAAAGCATCCGCAACCAGAGGGGACGCCCCCAGTTTCGAAATGAGGCTTTTCGAGGCTTCATTACGCGTCATGCCAATCACTTCATGGCCTTCCCGTACCAGAATCGGCAGCAGCGAACGTCCGATGACACCGGTTGCTCCGGCGACCAAAATTTTCATACTCCTTGCCTCCCGTTGAATGGCATTTCAAATATGCCTTATATTTGACTCATTCTACAAGACAGAGACGGGGGGCATTTTGTGACATTGAAGGCTTATCAGTCCTTTTTATGCTCCATGATATCGTTAGGCTGGACGCCGAAATGCGTACAAATCTTATCGATAACTTCCAGTGAGACATACTCGTTCTTCCCTAATTTTGCAAGAGTTGCGGTAGATAAGCCCAAGCTTTCCCGAAATTCGGTTTTCGTTAATTCTCGATCGACAAGCAATTTCCATAATGGTTTATAGGAAAAAGGCATATTTGTACCCCTTAAATGGTTGTCTGATATATAAAAAATAAATTGTTTAATAAGGCAAATATAATGTTTGACTTTTTGTTTGCAAAAACATATAATATATTTGCGAAGTAAAATAAATCGAAACTGAATAGAATTAAGTACAATGTAATCTAGCAGAGAATTTTCCCTAATCTTAACACAAAATGTTTACAAAATCACGAGAGAGCCACAAGCGTTAAAGCAGAAAGGGGATAAGGGTATTGGTCGAAGAATTAAATAAGCTGCTTGAAGATTTTCGGAAGCTTGAACATATTTGGAGTAACGAAGAAAAAAATCGAATTGATGAATCTGGAAAAATGTACGCTTTGGGAGTAAGTAACGGATTTAGGCATGCTGCCATAGCTTTAAATTCGATTGTAAAAAGTTACGGTAATATTCAATTGAACAGGTGATGACAAGCGGCTATATATTGCCCAAAACGTTTAGTAATGTGGTCGCGTTCGTCTTGCCTTTGTCTGTTGTTAGTATGTACACGGTCTTGGTTCATTATTTAACTTCCCTCCGAAAGAAGTCTCCCACTTCTAAATCTTGCGAAGCTTGATGAAAGTGGGAGATGAAATTCGTTCGGTGTTCTCTCTGTATTATCATCTTGTTTTGGTTGTGAAATATCGTAGAAAAGTGATGGATGATACCCTATCTGACTATGTGAAAGAAATGTTTGTTCGATGAGGTGAAAACTATAATATATCCTTAGTCGAATGGAATCATGAGTTGGACCATGTGCATATTTTGTTCAAAGCACACCCGAACACCGAATTGTCAAAATTCATCAATGCTTATAAAAGTGCAAGCTCGAGGCTGATAAAAAAAGAGTTTCCACAAGTGAGAGAGAAGCTTTGGAAAGAATACTTTTGGTCAAGAAGTTTTTGCTTACTTACAGCGGGTGGCGCACCTATTGAAGTGATAAAGAAATATATCGAAAATCAGGGGATGAAGTGAGGTGATTCGATATAGCAAACAAGGCCTATAAGTTCCGTTTGTACCCAACGCCTCAACAAGAACAACTGCTAGCAAAAACTTTCGGTTGCGTTCGTTTTGTTTACAACAAAATGTTGGCTGAACGAAAGGAAACCTACGAGCAATTCAAGGATGATCAAGATGCATTGAAGAAACAAAAGTTACCTACACCTGCAAAATACAAGAGTGAGCATCCTTGGCTAAAGGAAGTAGATAGCCTTGCGTTAGCAAACGCTCAGCTCCATCTGCAAAAGGCATACCAAAACTTCTTTTCCAGACGTGCTGAATTTCCGAAGTTCAAAAGTCGCAAAGCAAAGCAGTCCTACACAACGAACGTGGTCAGCGGAAACATCATGCTCTTGGATGGCTATATCAAATTACCGAAATTGAAACTTGTAAAAATGAAGCAGCATCGAGAAATTCCGTCACATCAGGTCATCAAGTCTTGTACGGTCTCTCGAACAAAAACAGGAAAACACTATATTTCTATTCTTACCGAATACGAACATCAACCTGTACCAAAAGAAGTACAAGCTGTTATTGGCTTGGATTTTTCCATGAATGGCTTATTTGTTGAAAGTGAAGAGGGGAAGACAGCCAATTCCCCTCATTTCTATCGTCGAGCCTTGGAAAAATTAGCAAAGGAACAGCGCATTCTGTCACGCAGAAAGAAAGGTTCTAACCGTTGGCATAAGCAGCGATTGAACATTGCAAAACTACACGAAAGAATTGCAAACCAAAGAAAAGACTTTCTACATAAGGAATCGCACAGATTAGCGAAACGGTATGATTGCGTAGTTATCGAAGATCTCAACATGAAGGGAATGTCACAAGCCCTTCATTTCGGCAAAAGCGTTGCCGATAATGCCTGGGGCATGTTCACGACATTTCTCCAATACAAGTTAGAGGAGCAAGGGAAAAGGCTTATCAAAATAAATAAGTGGTTTCCCTCATCCAAAACATGTTCAAGTTGCGGTCAAGTGAAGGAGTCTCTAACACTTTCTGAGCGCACATTCCACTGCAATTGTGGTTTTGTAGCAGATCGAGACTGGAATGCTTCGATCAATATCAAGCGTGAAGGATTGCGTTTGTTAGCATAATCATATATAGAGCATGGAACAGGCTCGATAGCTAAGTAAATTTCGTACCGTTAGGTACGATTACCTTAGAAGCCCCCCACCTCTAAGCGAAGCGTAGGTGGCGGGTAGTTCACGTGGTCCCCAATTGGATATACGAAGCGAAAGTGAGTCGTTTGTAGCTGCGGGCCGACTAGTCTGATTCGCCGGGAGACGCCTCAAGATGGGACAAATCTCCCGGAGCGACGAGTGCGGGGATGTGGAGAACCGGGATGCCCCCGTCCTTGGGAAACGGCGATCCTGGCTGGTGGGAAAGTGCTGTTTATAAAGGGGGAAATGGTCAGGTTTTGGCTCCTTGAGGGTGAAACGACCTCAATCAAATTTCGGAAGACGGACTGAGCGAAGCTTCAAAATAATCGGCCGTCCCGTTCATGGTTATGCCATGGATTTCTTTGTTCATATGTTTAAGCTGCTCTTTTTTCCACGCTTCGAATTTTTCCAACGGGATCTCTAATTGTTCGATGAGAAGTTGACAATCTATCGGTTGCTTCATTTAGGATACCCCCTAGTTAAGAAAAAGATTATAAAACAAAAACCATCTTTCCTAGCGATGGCTAAGAAAGATGGTCCGGTTGCACTACTAGCTCCTTCGAATCCAAGTGCCCATATACAGATTCGAATTCATTGCCTACCTAACTTCATGATACCAGCAAACAATAGAATATGTCTGTATCGTTTCATACGGAATTTTCTAAAGAAAATTTTAGAATTCGAAAATAAAAGCAAAAATCGATCCCCAGGCAAGGGGACCGATCCGATATCTGTACGAGAATAGACGATTAGTTCGCGATAAACTCTTGAACCCATACGCCGTTATAGTAAGCTACGCCGATTTTTGTAAAGTTCGGGCTCAAAATATTTTGACGGTGACCTTGGCTGTTCATCCATGCATTCATTACCTCTTGCGGCGAACGCTGGCCTTTTGCGATATTTTCACCCGCATACGAATAACGGATGCCGTAAGATCTCATCATATCCAATGGAGACCCGTACGTCGGGGATGTGTGATCGAAGTAACCGTTGTTATACATGTCTTTTGCTTTGTCCAGGGCCATAGCTGTCAAGGCGCTGTCGGAAGCAAGCGGCTGCAGACCGGCTTTCGCGCGCTCTTGGTTCACGAGATTCACCACTTGGCTGGCAAAAGCAGACTGGCTAGTCCCTTGCTTGGAACCGGAATCCGGTTTCGCAGGTGTCGTCGGCTGCGGTTTCGCTGGAGTCGTCGGCTGCTGCCATCCGTTGCCGAATCCCGGAAGGTTGATGACCATTCCTTTCCAAATGACATTCGGATTGGAAAGCTGCGGGTTCGAATTCAGCAGCGAGGACAGATCAACGCCGTATTTTTGAGAAATCGTCGACAACGTATCGTTATCGGTAACGGGGCATGGTGCTGCGGAAGCAGATGCCATACCAGCTCCGAACACCGAAGTAAGGGCCAACATACTCACCAAAGCAGTTTTCTTCATGCGATTCAAAAAAGATCCTCTCCTTTTTCGGCCTGCGAGGTTAGCTGACGGGTTCGGGTCAAAGAGCAATCACCCGGCCATAGCATATGGTATGGCTTCACCCCAAAAAATGGGTTCCCCCGCGCTTCGAAAGAAGCTTCGGCCTTGAATGTAGTTGTCCTCTCGATAGAACCGGTTAAGCCGAAATTCTCGTCCCACCCGGTCTCTCAAGGGCCCTTACAGTCTATCACGAGGATCGCTAGATTTCACCCCACAATGTCTTCCAGACGCAGCGCTGCTTATTTCCACTTCATCAGCATAAACCCGCCGACGATAATGAGAAGTCCGACCCAAGTTTTCCACGTAGGCATCTCCTGCATGAACATATATCCCATAAGCAGACATACCAGAAGCTCGACGATTTTGGCCGACACGAGAGCCGTTGTCAGTTGACCGAAGCATTGCTGTACCCAGCGGACGCCGTACCCGATTAGCAGATTCGCCGGAAGAAACAAAAGGAGCATCTTCAATTGAAAAAGAAACGTCGCCCCGAAGGCGGGATCGATGTGCTTGCTTTGATAAGAGTAGACGGCATTGACGATCACCAGACCGATGAAAAGACACGTAAAGCCGAGAACAGCGGACATGTATCGAAGGACCTCCTTCATCGTCGAAAACAAGTGAAGAGCCGTAGGGCTCTCTTGAATGTTTCCCTGAAATAACAAATTTTATTGACTATAAGAAAATTTCCTTATGCAAAAAATATTGTATTGAGTAAAAATATTTTCACATAGGTAAGTGTTTCTTTTGCCTCCTGTAGTCGAACATCTGAAATTTGTTCGTTGACAAACGATGGGCGCCTCCGTAAAATGATTTTATTAGTAATAATTACGTTTAAGAAAGGTTTGCTGACGATGGAGAACAACAAAACGAAAATTCCGGTAACGGTGCTGAGCGGTTATTTGGGTGCCGGGAAGACGACCATTTTAAATGATGTGCTGAATCGCCGCCATGGCTTGAAGGTGGCGGTCATCGTCAACGATCTCAGCGAAGTGAACGTCGATGCGGCGCTGATTCAAGACGGGGGTGGATTGTCCCGCACGGAGGAAAAGCTTGTGGAAATGTCGAACGGCTGCATCTGCTGCACGCTGCGGGAAGACCTGCTGCGCGAGGTGGAGCGGCTGGCGCTCGAAGACCGGTTCGATTACATTCTGATTGAATCGACCGGGGTGGGCGAGCCGGTGCCGGTGGCGCAGACGTTCACGTACATCGACGAAGAGCACGGCATTGATCTATCCCAGTGGTGCCGGTTGGACTGTATGGTTACGGTAGTAGACGCTTATCGGTTCTGGCACGACTATTCCTCCGGCGAATCGCTGCTGGAGAGGCAGCAGGCCGTCGGCGCGGACGATACGCGTGATGTCGTCGACCTGCTGATCAGCCAGATCGAGTTCTGCGATGTGCTTATCTTGAACAAGTGCGATCTGGTCGAAGAGGAGGAGTTGAACGAGCTGGAGGGCGTGCTGAGAAAGCTTCAGCCGCGGGCCAAGCGGGGGCGTGTGAACCCGGAGGAGATTCTAAACTCAAACTTCGCAGCTTGAAAAAGGCAGGTAAGCCTTGAGATAACTGGGCAAACCTGCGATCCATTGTTGGAGTTGACTTTTAATCATTTGGGAGAGTTTTTTGTTTGCCCTCGTTGCCACCTCATGAATCAAATCGATGAGTTGTTGCAAGGCTACGACCCAGTCCAAGGTGCTAACCTCATCGCATAACAAATAAAACAAACCGCCAAGTGTGCGCTGATCGGTGCTTTGCCGATGCTGCCATGCAAGCAGAATGTATCTGGAAAATACAATCGTCGTATGACTAACGAGTAAGTCATACGAGAGCCCTTGAAACTCCTTTTGCAAACGTAACAAGGAT
>NZ_FMTT01000015.1 GCF_900100345.1 Paenibacillus tianmuensis
CTTACAGGCAGGTTGCCTACGTGTTACTCACCCGTCCGCCGCTAGCTTTACCCGAAGGCAAAGCCCGCTCGACTTGCATGTATTAGGCACGCCGCCAGCGTTCGTCCTGAGCCAGGATCAAACTCTCCATTAAAGAAAAGCTGATAAAGCTCAAAAGTTACTACTGACGAGAATTTTCATTCTCTTATATAACACTCACTCGATGTTCAGTTTTCAAAGGGCAATTTAGTTTTAGTATGCCTCCGAACCGTTTGTTCCAAACAGCCGGAATACTAACTTACCACATCGCTTGTCCGATTGCAAGTGTTAATTTCAGGCCATTCGGCCGTTTCAATTAAGCGAGGCTTTCAAGACAACGATTATTACTTTATCACATTTGCTGTCTGTTTGGCAAGCACTTTATTTTTCCATTCTAGGGGATGAACCCGCAAGCGTAGAAGTTGTAATCAAGTGCTGCATGAGACAGCGAAAGTAACTTTACCACATTTCACAGAGAAGATGCAAGTCCAAATTTTTTCAGCCTTTGCACTACTCCTGCGTGAAAAATTTTGACCGACTCAAACGGCCGGAATGACACTATAACACAATTGCTGTCTTATGCGCAAGAGCTCTCAAAAATATCTTCTTTCATGTTTAATCTATTAAAAAAGATACGAAGCGGGGGACGCCGCCGGGCCAGCGGGGGTTATCTCTTGGCTCCTGCTTCCTTATTGAGCGTTCCGATTGCCTACACGTTTGCCAGACTTGCGCTGAAATACGAAAACTACGGCGGGATCGTAACGATCGTGCAGCAGACGTTCGGAGAAAAGTCCGGTGCTGTCATCGACTTGTTCTTCTTCTTATATTGTTACGGTTTTCGGTTTGGCAGGCGAATGGCTCTATGGCTTCGCCTTTCTGTTTCTGGTAGCGGCGCTCGCTGCCCAACTGCTCGGGATGCGCATCAGCGGGCTCGTGTCGCTGGGATTGGATTGTGCTCGTCCTGTTGGTGCTGACGATCACCTTCGGCCTTCTGGCCATTGATGCGCTCCACTTCCGCCCTTTCGCTCCTCACGGATTACCTGGGATCGGGCAAGCGTGCGTGTCGCCGTAAAGTTTCGACCGTGAATTCGCCATGAAGATATGAAAAAAGATCGCCCTTCGGCTAGATCAGCCAGATAATTAAGCGGTCTTTTTCGCGTTTTGGTAACGGAAAACATAAGGCAAGGCTTGCAGTCGTACTTAGATTTGTCACATTTGACGCTCCTCTGTGATAAATATCGCATAGTTGTGAAAAAAATCACTAATTTTTCGTTGGATTCCCTGTATACTTTCTCTATACACAAGAAAATCAGAGCTTTCGAGGAGGCCGGACAATGACCCACAATAAAGAGAAACTTGTCATCATCGGAAATGGAATGGCTGGCATCAGTACCGTGGAACAAATTTTGAAATTGACAACGCGCTTCGATATTACTGTTTTTGGCAGTGAACCGCATCCGAACTATAATCGTATTCTGCTCTCCTATGTGCTGGAAGGCAGCAAAACATTTGACGATATTGTATTAAACGGATGGGATTGGTATAAAGAAAACGGCATTACGCTCCATACCGGAACAACGGTTTCCCATATCGATGAAGCAGCTCGTGAAGTCGTAGCGGAAAATGGAGATCGCGTACCTTACGATAAAGTCATTATCGCGACGGGCTCGAATCCGTTCATTCTGCCCATCCCCGGTACCAACAAGCAAGGCGTGATCGGCTTCCGGGATATTTCGGACTGCCAGCAGATGCTGGAGGTAGCCAAGTCTTACAAGAAGGCGGCCGTAATCGGCGGAGGGCTGCTTGGGCTGGAAGCCGCCAAAGGGCTTGTTCATCTCGGGATGGACGTGACCGTCGTTCATCTGATGGACGATTTGATGGAACGCCAGTTGGATCATCAGGCGGCATCGATGCTGAAAGCGGAGCTTGAACGTCAAGGCATCAAATTCGCGATGGGCGCAAAGACCGTAGAACTGTTGGGAGACGAACGTGTCGCCGGGCTGCGGTTTGCCGACAATACGGTGCTGGAGGCGGAGTTCGTCGTCATGGCCGTAGGCATCAAGCCGAATATGACCGTGGCGCAAGCAAGCGGAATCTGGACGAAGCGCGGTATTGTGGTAGACGACTATATGCAAACTTCCATGCCGGACGTTTATGCGGTTGGCGAATGCAATGAACACCGCGGCGTCTGCTACGGACTGGTTGCCCCGCTTTTTGAACAGGGTCTAGTGCTTGCCAAGCATCTATGCGGCGTAGATACGCTCCCTTATGAAGGCTCTGTCGTATCGACGAAGCTAAAAATATCGGGTGTGGACGTGTTCTCCACAGGCGAATTTATCGAAGGTCCGGAGCATGTCGTTATTGCCCACAAGGATGAATGGAAGCAAACGTACAAAAAAATATTGCTGAATCAAAATGTGATGGTGGGCGCGGTGCTCTTCGGCGACATTACAGATTCGGCCAATCTGCAAAAGCTGATCAAGCAAAAAACCGTAATGACCGACGAAATTTACGACTCTCTTATGGGTACCGGCAGCTGCGGCAGCGGAGCGAAAAGCGCGGCTTCCGTGGAAGCTATGGCCGACGAAGAAATCGTGTGCGGCTGCAACGGCGTAACCAAAAAAACGATTGTCGACGTCATTACGGAAAAAGGATTGACGACGGTCGACGAAATTAAAGCCTGCACGGGCGCAACGCGGTCCTGCGGCGGTTGTAAGCCGGTCGTTGAGCAAATTCTGCAGCATGTCCTTGGCGACGGCTTCAAGACTTCCGTCAAGCAAGGTATCTGCGGCTGCACAACTCTCGGCCGCGACGAGATTGTCGCAGAGATCAAAGCTAAAGGGCTGACCTCAACGAAAGAAATTATGCATGTGCTGGACTGGAACCAGCCGGAAGGCTGCTCCAAGTGCCGCCCTGCGCTGAACTACTATTTGGGGATGATTTATCCCGATACGTACCAAGACGAGAAGGAATCGCGATTCGTAAACGAGCGAATGAGCGCCAATATTCAGAAAGACGGCACCTTTACCGTCGTTCCGCGGATGTACGGCGGTGTCACGACGCCGGAGGATTTGAAGAAAATCGCCGACGTTTCACTGAAATACGATGTGAAGGTCGTCAAAGTAACCGGCGGACAGCGGCTGGATCTGATCGGTGTGAAAAAAGAGGATGTACCCAAAGTTTGGGAAGAGTTGGGGATGCCTTCGGGTTATGCCTACGCCAAATCGCTGCGGACAGTCAAGACCTGCGTCGGCTCGCAATTTTGCCGCTTTGGCACCCAGGATTCGATGAGCATGGGCGCATTTCTCGAACGCAAATTCGAGCGCCTGGACCTGCCGGCCAAATTCAAAATAGCCGTTAACGGATGCCCTCGAAACTGTGCCGAAGCATGCACCAAAGATATCGGCATTGTTGGCAATGACGGCGGATGGGAGCTGTTCATCGGTGGCAACGGAGGAATTAAAGCGCGCTTAGCGGATTCGCTCTGCAAAGTAAAAACGGATCAGGAGCTGATCGAGCTGTGCGCGGCCATCATTCAATATTACCGGGAGACCGGAAAATATTTGGAGCGAACTTCGGAATGGGTGGAACGCATGGGCCTGGAAACGATCCGCAAGGCGGTCGTTGACGATATGGAAAACCGCAAAGCGTTGGTGGAACGGATCGAATTCGCATTGACGCAGGTTAAAGATCCTTGGACCAAAATGCTGAACGATACGGATACGCGCACGGCTTTGTTCCAAGACTTGGAACCGACAGCCCAATAAACTTAACTTTGTATACGGGAAGGAGTATGGAATATATGAAAGAGCAGGAAACTTTTTATCCGATCGGAACGCTTGATCAGTTTTTGCCGCAAATCGGCCGTACCGTGAAATGGCGCGAATGGGAAATCGCCGTTTTCCGAACTTCCGACGGAGGAGTCTATGCACTGGAAAATCGCAGTCCGCATCCGAAAGGCGGACCGCTCGCAGAAGGGATCGTATCGGGGCATTACCTGTATGACCCTCTTCATGACTGGAAAATCGATTTGACCACAGGACTCGTACAGCAGCCTGATCAAGGACAGGTTCTGACATTTCCGGCAAAAGTGGAAGACGGTCAGGTTCACATCGCTGCGCCCGCAGTCCAAACCGCATAAAGCTGAAAAGCTTGACCGACTTGCAACACAGAAGAGCAACCGGGGAGGACCACCGTATGTTTACATCAAGCGTAGAAGCGATCGTAGAAGCGGCTGTAAAAAAGAAAGAAAAAATGAACGAGAACCTCGCCCGCTATGCGGTGTCGGCTTTGCTGGCCGGAGCGTACGTCGGGCTCGGCATTATATTGATTTTCTCCGTCGGAGCGCCGCTTGCGGCTGCGAAGTCCCCTTTCCAGCCCATGGTGATGGGGATGTCCTTCGGTTTGGCGCTCACTCTCGTCGTCTTCGCAGGCTCGGAGCTGTTTACAGGAAATAATATGTTTTTTACAATGAGCACGCTTGCCCGCCGAACGACAGTAAACGATACGCTGAAAAACTGGGGCATCGTGTTCCTTGGGAACTTGGCCGGAGCCGTAGCGCTTTCCTTGCTGATCGTCGGTACCGGTCTTTTCAAAACGGCAGGGCCGGAGCATCTGATCTTCGCCGCTGCCGCCAAAAAAATGGCGCTTCCGTTCTGGGAATCGTTTTTCCGCGGTATTCTGTGTAACTGGCTTGTTTGCCTGGCTTTATGGATGGCCGGAAGGGCCAAGGAAGACATCGCCAAGCTGGTGCTCATCTGGTGGTGCCTGTATGCCTTTATCGCCAGCGGCTACGAGCATAGCGTTGCCAATATGACACTCCTTAGTTTGGCCTATTTGCTGCCGCAGCATCCCGAAACGATCTCGGTTGGCGGCTGGCTTAACAATATGATTCCGGTCACGCTCGGCAACATCGTCGGCGGAGGACTTTTCGTCGGGTTGGCTTACTGGTTCATCTCTCCCGTGCGAAGCAAACTTTAAATGAAGACAAGAAAACTTTGCCGCGACTGCGGCATTTTTTCTTTTCCGGGAAAAACAAGGTACAATAGCGATGAGGTGAATGGACATGCAACCTTTATTGAAGGTGGAAAAACTGACCGGCGGTTACAGCCGCAAAAAACCGGTACTGCACGAGCTGTCGTTCTCGGTTCGTCCGGGAGAGATGGTCGGCCTGATCGGATTGAACGGGGCCGGCAAAAGCACGACGATCAAGCATATTCTCGGCCTGATGCAGCCGCACAGCGGTCAAATCCTGCTCAACGGCAGGTCAGTGGAGCAAGACCCGACAGCCTATCGGCAGACGTATGCCTACGTACCGGAAAACCCGCTTTTGTACGAAGAATTGACGGTGAAAGAGCATCTCGAAATGGCGGCGATGGCCTACGGCATCCCGAAAGACGCCTTCGAAGAGCGAGCCGCCGCCCTGCTGGACGAATTCCAAATGACCGCCAACTGGAACCGTTTATCGGCTCATTTGTCCAAAGGGATGAAGCAAAAGGTCATGATCATGAGCGCTTTTCTCGTGCGGCCTGCCCTATATATTATCGACGAGCCTTTTCTCGGTCTGGACCCGCTCGGCATCCGGGCGCTGCTGGAGCTGATGGTCCGTGTCAAAGAAAGCGGCGGAGCCATTCTGATCAGCTCGCATATTTTGTCCACGATCGAACGGTACGGGGACCGTTTCCTTCTGCTCCATCAAGGCCGTCTGACGGCTGAAGGGAATGTGGAAGCGCTGCGGGAGCAGGCGGATATGCCCGGCGCTTCGCTCGACGACTTGTTCTGCAGCCTGGTTACCCGGGACGTGACGCTGCGATGAAGAAACACGAGCTGCCTTCCGATATTTCAGGACTGTGGAGCAAACGAACTTCGGAGTTTTGGCGGGAAGTACGCCCCTATGCCGGGTATGCGCTGCAAAGCTTCTCTTACGCGGCTATTTTGATTATGCTGGCGGGAATGTATTTTTATACCCGTCTTCTGAACGAGCCGCCGCCGGATTTTCCGTTTCGCGAGACCGCAGCGCTCGTGCTCCTGCCCTTCTTGGCTTTATCCCCGGTTCGGACCTACATAAGGAAAGCGGACTTCATCTATTTGCTTCCGATGGAAACGAAGCTGTCGGTTTATATGCATCGGGCGGTGATGCGGTCATTTTGGATGCAATCGTTCCTGGTGCTTGCCGTGTGGATGGCGGTCTGGCCGATGTATGCTATGGCGGCCGGTGGAAGCCTGGTTCAATTCGCTCACGTGCTGATCATGGCGATTTTCGCGAAACGCGTACTGATCCACGGCGCATGGCTGGAACTCAAGCTGACGGATCGTCTGCCGATCGCTCTATGGTCGGTGCTTCGTTGGATCGTTTCCGCCGCAGCGGCGCTGCTTCTGCTCCGCCTGCCGCTATGGACGGGGACATTGGCCGTCTCCGCCGTGCTGCTGGTTTACCTCGGGGCGCTGCGGTTCATGGGCGGCAAACGAATCTTAAACTGGCTAAGGCTCGCCGAAACGGAGCAAAGACAGCGTGCGCGGATTTTCAGGCTTCTGAACTATTTTATCGATGTGGCGGATATCCCGAACCGTCCGACGCCGATTCGCGCGCCGATGAAGCTTCTCCGGGGGCTGGGAGGCTTCGGGTACGATTCGGCTCATACTTACCGTTACTTGTTCACGTTGGTATGGCTTCGCTCCGAGCTGGGTGGAATTACGATGCGGCTGACGGCGCTCGGCTTCTTACTGATTGCTTGGACCCGCAGCGATGCGCTTGCCGCCTTCTTGTTCGCCCTGTTTGCGGGACTAACGATGCTCCAGCTTAAAGAGCTGCAAAAAGTGTACCGTCACTCCGATTGGTCGTACATCTACCCGCTTCCGCCGGAATTGCATATGCGCTCGGCCGCAGCCGTCCGCTTCCGCATTCATGTCGCTTGCCTGCTTCTGCTTGGCGTGCCTCTGCTGTGGGCGATGTCCCATCCCGGATACGCTCTAGTGACGCTGTGCGCCGGGCTGGTATTGTCTTACGGGTACACCAGATGGACCATGCGTGCGAAGAAAGCCGCAAAAAAGAAATAGAGTCTGTCCCCCTTCTCTGATCTTGTCGTATAATGGGGTTTGCCTTGAGAATCAGACCGTTTTTGGATAAAGAAAGGAACGCGTGACATATGAAACCAACCCCTGCGATTTCGAGAGTGCCGCGAAGGCGAAGGAGAATGTCGAAGAGCCCGTTATGGCTGCGGATCGTCGTCGGACTGCTGGCTGTAGCGGTGATCGCTTGCGTAGGAATCTCGGTCTATGTAGGATGGCAGCTGTCTCACCCTGTGCCGAAGGCTCTGGATGATTCCCCGGAACGCCTCGAGCTCGCCTATGAAAACGTACAATTTCCAAGCCGCGAAGGCGGACTAACCCTGAAAGGATGGTACTTGCCGGGCAAAGTGGCGGAGGGAGAAGGCGCAGCCATCAAACCGAACATCATTATGGCCCACGGGTACAAGAATAACCGATTGCAAAAAAGCGCCGAAGCGTTGTCGTTAGCCAAAGAACTGACGGACCGGGGCTACAGCGTGCTGATGTTCGATTTTCGCAACGCCGGGGAATCCGAAGGCAGCGTGACATCGATCGGCTACTATGAAAAGCACGACCTGCTTGGCGCCATCGATTGGATGAACAAGAATCATCCGGGCAAGCTGGCGCTGCTCGGCTTCTCGATGGGAGCCAGCACTTCGCTGCTTGCCGCGGCGGAAGAGCCGTCCGTTCTCGGCGTGGTAGCGGACAGTCCGTTTCATCATTTGACCCGCTATTTGAAGAACAATTTGTCCGTTTGGTCGAAACTGCCCAACTTCCCTTTTACGCCGCTGATCTTGCACATTTTGCCTCCGCTGACCGGAGTCGATACGGATCAGGTCAACGGGCTGGCGGCGGTCGACCGCATTTACCCGCGGCCGGTGCTGTTCATTCACAGCACGAACGACCCCTCGATTCCCTACAGCAACAGCGAGTCGTTGTGGGAGAAGCACAAGGACAAATTCGAGCTGTGGACGACTGCGACGGAAGGGCATGCCCGAAACTATCCGCCGCTCAAAGCAGAGTATGTGCAGAAAGTGACGGCTTTCTTGGAAAAATTGTAAAATTCAGAAAAACGAGCCTCGGCGCCTTGTGCGCTGCAGGCTCGTTTTTTGGTGTGACTTAAGTCGATGCGTTCAGAAGTGAAGGATAGCGAATCCGCTGCCCGCTGCGGGACGATTCGTAAATGTCCGTCACGAGCCGGAGCGCTTTGTAGCCCTCGGGCCCGTTCAGCGGGTAAGGCCTTCCCTCCAGTACATGCTCGTAAAAATCGCGGATTTGGTAGCCGTGGCTGACGCCCCAGTACGATTTTTCCCCAAGATCGTTCGGCACCGGCTCGCTCAGAACCGCCGAAGTGCCGTTTTGATGCAAAAACAACGTATCGCCCAGCAAATGCAGCCGTCCTTGCTCGAACACCAGCTCCACCTCCACCGGGGAGTTGACGCCGTACGCATTCGTCGCATAAAACACCGCCGTCGCGCCGCTGGCAAATACCAAATGGGCATGCGCGGAATCTTCGACTTCGATGACGCCTTCGAGCGCATCGGTCGAAATCGAGCCCTTGATGCTCTCTACCTCGCCGCCGAACCATTGCAGTAAATCGAGCGTATGAATCGCTTGGTTAATGAGCACGCCGCCGCCCTCCGTCGCCCAGCGCCCCTTCCATGCGGTTTCGTAATACTGCGGACTACGGTGCCAGGTCACGATGCCTTTCATGCAGAGCAGCTTGCCGAGCTCCCCCGACTCGATCGCTTGCTTCATACGGACGGAAGCGGGATTGTACCGGTTCTGGAAAATGACGCCGAGCTGCACGTTCGTATGCTTCGCTGCCGCCTCCAGCATCGTGCGCGCCGACGCTTTGTTCTCGGCCATCGGCTTCTCCGTCAGCACATGCTTGTCTGCCGCCAGTGCATCGACCGTCATGGGAGCATGCAGATCATGGCCTGTGCATATGTGGATGACGTCGATATCGCTGCGCTTCAGCATGTCGCGGTAATCCGCGTAATAATCGCAGCCGTACCGCTGCGCCGTTTGCCGCCCGACCGTTTCGTTCGTATCGACAACCGCCTTCAAATCGGCCAAGCCGAGCTTGGCAATCGCTTGCAAATGAACGCCGGCAATCGCGCCGCAGCCGATCAGAGCCGTACCTAAACGTTTCACAAGGTTCACCTAGTTTCATCAGTGGTAGAGTATCTCATGTTCAAGCGGCTTGTCGGGTTTCCCCCGAGCAGTACCGCAACCGATAAAACGAAGCGGAAAAAACACGATGCGCAGCATCCCCTCACGTATCAAGAAACCGTTCCCGCACTTCGGAGGGCGGCAGCAAGCAGGAATCGCTTTTTCCGAAAAAACGGTACCGGTTCGTGGCGATCCAACGATAAACCAAATCCCGCAGCGGCCGTGGAACGACGATAAATGCATAAAGCAAAGGCCACGCCCCATCCAGCCTGCGAAGCACCCGAAGACCGGCGGTCGAGCGCGTGTACACCCGGCCCTGCTCAAGCAGCACGAACGTATTCAATTCGGCGGGATCGATCCCGTGCCGCCGCAGCAGGCGACTTCCAGTCTCGGATTGGATGGCGACGAACCGGAAGGCGGCACTTCGATCACGGGGAACAATGAACTGCACGACCCGTTGGCAAAATCCGCATACCCCGTCGTAAAACACAAGCGGATGCCGCTCCGCTTCCGCATCCTTGCGCGAGCTGTTCTCCATCGCCGTCCAGCCTCCTTCGGCAAGCCTTACTTTATTCTATTGTACACCATACGTGTTCTTTTGGCGCTTCTAAAAAAAGACCGGTTCCGGTAGACGACTTCTGCGCCTCCGGGACCGGTGGTGGGTGGTAAAACCCCCATCTCACATTTCAGTCTTGAAAAGTAAACCGCTCATGAATCGGCACCTTGCCGGACAGACTCAGCATCCTGCGCTGAACCGCCGCCAGCAGCTTAGTCCGCGTAACCAGGGAGATAACTACCGGCGCAAGCGTTCGAATGAACGGGGTCGAGGCAAAAAACATTCTCGCCGCGCGCGCTTGCATTTTGTGCACCGAACGAATTTCGCCGTCCCGCAGCGCTTGAACGCGCCTGAGACGATCCGCGGACACGTCGCCGTCCTGGAGCGCATCGTAAATGACGTCCGCCGCAATGACGGCCGTAGTGACGGATAAGGATACGCCGACCGCACCGACGGGAGAAGCGCAGTGCGCCGCGTCTCCGATGAGCAGACAGCCGTCCTTGGCCCACTGCTTGACGTAAAAATCCTTGACCTGCAGCAGCACAAACGGCTTGAAATCGGTCAGCGCTTCGGCAAACTCGCGAAATGCCGGATGCGCGGCAAGCAGCTCTTGACGGAACGGCTCAATGCCGTGCTGCCGGATCGCCTTCCATTCGCCTGACGGCACGGCAACGCCGACCTGAAGGTAATTTGGGTATTTCGGCAATATGATATAGCTGTAACCGTCGGTAATCTTCATCCTCAACTCGTCGCCCCAATCAGCAGGCTTCGGGACGGTGAACCAGACGAGGTCGCCCGCGAGGTGCTCGTATTCCATCTCAAACCCGCCAAGCCGGCTGACCGCCGAGAAGCGGCCGTCCGCTCCGACCGTGACGCGGGCGCGTACCTCCAGCGTCCCTTCGGGTGTCTGGGCAACTGCTCCGGTGACCCGCTCTCCCTCGTAGCGCAGCTCCTTCACTGCGGCATGAAACAGCAGCTCGAAGGAAGGCAAGGCCTTCGCTTTGTCGTAAAGCGCTTGCAGCAGAATAGGCTGCGGCATCCAGAGCGCATACGGGATTTCCTCGGAGATGTTGTCGAAGCTGAACTCACCGAGCCGCTTGTTTTTGTAATAAAGAGCGCCTTTGCGCACCTTCGACGAGGGGAACGATTCGATGTAGCTCCGCAAATTCACCTGCTCCAGCAGCTGCAGAAAACGCGGCTGAAGCACCTCCCCGCGATATTCGCGGTCAAAGTTGTCATGACTTTCAAGCACAACGACATCGACGCCCGCTTTGGCCAACAGCATGCCGAGAATGAGTCCGGCCGGGCCGCCTCCCGCAATACAAACGTCTTTTTCCATCACGCGATGAACCATCGTTATCGCCTCCGTTTGTGCGAAGATCGTGACTTCAACCAAAAATGAGTGATCACTCATTTTTGTGATTTCAGTATACTCCGCCCTCTGACCTTGCGTCAATCGAGAGCTGTCGCCTACCGTTTCTTTTCCCGTTCGTCCATGTAGAGGGAAGGCTTCTCGCCCGTGATCCGTTTGAAGATGCGCTGAAAATACGACTGGTCGCAGTAGCCCAGATGGTCGGCGATATCGCCGATCGTCAGCTCCGAATGCCGGAGCAAATACTTGGACGCTTCGATCCGCAGCGCATGAACGTATTCCCCGATCGTTTGCCCAGTCGTTTCTTTGAAGATCGTTGCCGCATAAGCGGGACTTTTGCCGATGAACCGGCCGAGCTCTTCCTTCGTTACTTTTTCCCGGTAATGCTCTTGTACATACTTTTTCATCTGGGCGGTCTGCGTGCTCTTGGCATCCGGTCTGCGGAAGGCGTCATAGTCCCGATTGAACTCGGCCAGCAGATCGAGCAGAAGGCTAAGACACTTCACCTGGTAATAATCGGGCCGGTCCGTCCATTGCGCATGCAGCTTCTTCATCAACCGCAGCAGCAGGTCCATATTTCTCGGCTTAAACACAATCGGCCCGGCTTCGTCCAGCACCGGCAGCCAGCCCGCTTCCGGCTCTGCGGTGAACTCGACGCGGTATTTCTCGTGAGCGACGGTCGGAATGCTCTTGGCGTAAAACGGCACGTCGCGCGGCACAAACAGCACGTCGCCTTTTTCCATTACAATCTTCTCGTGGCGGACCCAGTAGCAGCATTTCCCGTAGGCCACGGCATGAAGCGAATAGGTTGCGGGGTTGTCCTCGCAGTCGATGTTCCACCCGTGCCCCAAATCGTGCGCCGAAGCCATGAGCCGAATCATTTTTCCGCGCCTCCTTCACAAGATGATCAAACTATTTTACAAAAAGTGTACTATATTTCATAGTCCAACGGCAATTTTTTCGTTACAATACATTCATTACAGACATCATGCACCTGCCCGGAAATTCGGAGATGACGGAATCCCGGATGTCCGGACAAGCCGAAGGAGAATGAGACCCATGCGAAAAACGAAAATTGTATGTACGATTGGCCCGTCCTGCGAGACGGTGGAGCAGTTGAAAAAGCTGATTGAGGCGGGGATGAATGTCGCCCGGCTGAACTTTGCCCATGGCGAGCCGGCCGAGCACAGCAGCCGCATTGCAAATATCCGGCAAGCCGGGAAAGAGCTGAACCGGCCCATTGCCATTATGATCGATATCAAAGGCCCCGAAATCCGCACCGGCAAGCTGCTTGAAGCCTCGTGCACGCTGAAGCAAAACGAGCAGGTCGTGCTGACGACCGAGCCGATTCTCGGGGACGGGCAGCGCATTCCCGTATCGTATCCGGACCTCCCGAAGGATGTGTCCGTCGGTACGTCCATCCTGATCGACGACGGGCTGATCGAGCTGAAGGTGGAAGAAATCGCTGGCACGGAAATCCGCTGCCGGATCTTGAACGGCGGTGTCCTGAAGGCGCGCAAAGGCGTCAACCTTCCCGGCGTGAGCACCTCGCTTCCCGGCGTGACGGAGCGGGATATTGAGCACATCCGTTTCGGGGTGCGGGAAGGCATCGACATGATCGCGATGTCGTTCGTCCGCAAAGCGGCTGACGTGCTGGAAGTGCGGCATCTTCTGGAGCAATACGGAGCGCCCGACATTCAAATTATTTCGAAAATCGAAAATCTGGAAGGCGTCGACAATCTGGATGAAATTCTGGAAGCTTCGGACGGCTTGATGGTAGCACGCGGGGATTTGGGTGTGGAAATTCCAGTCGAAGACGTGCCTATCATTCAAAAGCAGATGATCCAAAAGTGCAACCGGGCCGGCAAGCCGGTCATTACGGCGACGCATATGCTCGACTCGATGCAAAACAATCCGCGTCCGACCCGGGCGGAAGCAAGCGACGTCGCCAACGCCGTGCTCGACGGCTCCGACGCCGTGATGCTGTCCGGGGAAACGGCCTCGGGCAAATATCCGGTGGAATCGGTCGCCACGATGGCGCGCATTGCCGAGCAGACCGAATCGTCGCCGGATTACGGCAAGTTCAAGCTGGGCCACGTGCTGGTCCGCAGCAGCGTGACCGAGGCGATCAGCCAGGCTGTCGTCGGTTCGGCCGACGATCTGAACGCCAAGGCGATTCTGACCTCCACCGCGACCGGCTTCACCGCTCGCATGGTTTCCAAATATCGTCCTGACGCTCCGATCGTAGCGATCACGCCGAACGAGACGGTCATGCGGAATTTGAATTTGGTTTGGGGCGTCGTCCCGATCCTGGGCGAACCGGTCAGCTCGACGGACGAGCTGTTCTCCTCTGTCGTCAGCCGCGGAGTAAAAGAAGGCTTGCTGGAAGCCGACGATCTGGTCGTTATAACGGCCGGGGTACCTCTCGGAAGCACGGGCACGACCAACCTCATCAAGATCCAGCATGTGTCCGATTTGATGAATTAAAATAAACGCCAAGGGATGACAAGCGTCCGCGTGTCGAGGCTCAGCCTGCCGACGGTCGCCGTCATCCCTTTTTTTAAACCGATCCGCTCGCTCAAGCGGGATCTTGCTTTTGCTTCATCGAATGACTAAAGCTTCGCCGTAAACGCAAGGACCGCCTGCGCCAGCTCGCCCGGAGCTTCCATCATACTCATATGGCCGGCCCCGTCAATCTGGCGGCGCTGAAAAGTCTCCTTGTCGACGGAGAACGTACGCTGCGGCGGAATGATCTGATCGCCCGTTCCGGCGACAAGCAGCACCGGCACCTGCGCTGCGGACAATACGGCATTGCGGTCCGGCCGCTGCCGCATCCCTTCCAGCGTACGGACCGCGCCTTCCGCGCTGGTGCCCAGCCCGATCTCCTTCGCTTTGCGCACCGCCTCCGGCATCGTCTCCCAATGGGCCGGAGCAAACAGCTTCGGGATCAATCCTTCGATAAACGCCGGCAGCCCTTGCTCCCGGATCGTCTCCATTGCCTTCAGCCGGCCTTCCTTGCCCTTCTCGTCGTCCGGAAACGCGGTCGAATGAAGCAAGCCGAACGCGAGAAGCTTGCCCTCATGCTTCTCAGCCAGCGCGAGCGTCACGTACCCACCCAGCGAATGGCCGAGCACGACCGAACGGCCGATATTCAATCGGTCGATTAACGCGGCGATATCGTCGGCCATCGCCTCCATCGTATACGTCCCTTCGGGGGCGTCGGATGCGCCGTGCCCGCGCAGATCCGGTATAATCAACCGGCAGCGGCCTTCGAGCAGCGGCGCGACTTCGTCATAATAGGCCGAGCTCCCGCAAAAGCCGTGAAGCAAAATGACAGGCGTTCCTTGTCCCCGATCGATGTAGGCCAGCCTCGCGCCGTTTACGTCCGCATACCGCTTGTCCATGGTGAACCACTCCTCTTTTTTCGCACGCTATCGATAGATAGCTTTTAAGGGTATTATACCCGTTTTTACCCGGGAATTTCCGCCTTGAATCTGAAGCGGCGCCAAGAGAAGCGGCAGCACGAAAAAGAACCGGATGTCCGCTCCCCCGACGGGGATTGGCGGACATCCGGTTCCTGGCGGCGCTCAGGCCGCTTAGGATTGCGGATTGGCCGGGCTGACGCTCGTCGAAGCAGCAGGCTCGGCTACCGGTTTATATTTGGACGATACGTACGTTTCCGCTGTCGGCTCGGTAATCGCCTGGGTGTTCATGCTGCCCGGCTTCGGATCGCTTAAGGTGTACGTAATCACTGCCCTGCCGTCCGCTTCGAACCGGATGCCGCTAATCGCGATACCGTAGCCGCCGGTCGGCTTCTCGCCGCGGGACAGTATGACTTTGTTCACGCCGTCGTTCACTTTTTCTACCGTTACTTGAACGTCTTCCTGCGGTGCCGGCTTTGGCGCATTCGCGTGCGATTCGACGAACTTGATCGCGCTATGCAGCCAGACGGCCGCCTCGCCGCGGGTCAACTCCCGCCTTGGATAAAACTTCGCATCCTCTCCCAATTTGATCAGCTTGTGCAGCACCATCCGCTGCACGCTGCCGCTCACCTTCGGATCGATCTCGTCCTGATCGGCGAAGACGACGGCCATGTTGACGACAGGATACATCCCTTTCGTATCGATCGCATGGATCAGCAGATCCGCGTACTGCTCGCGGGTAATCGTGCCGTTCGGGTCGACATCCTTCGGAATCGGCAGGCCGTTCAATTGGGCGATTACGAAAGACTCGGCGTACCACGCGTCATCCGGAACGTTCGTATAGTAGTCCGAAGCTTCGGGCTTCTTGATGAAGCGCATCTCATCGATATTCAAATTCAACCCTTTGACCATCATATGAACGGTTTGCGCATAGCTGGCTTTTCCCATCGGGACAAAATGCTCGCCGTCCACTCCGCTGACGATTCCGCGCTGCTTCAATGCCATGATCGGCTCCTTCTGATCGGCGCTCAGATCGTTAAATGCCAAGGCCGAACCGGCTGCCAAGCTGCCGAACAGCGCCGCCGCCGACAGGAATGCCACTGTTTTTTTCATCATAATCAAGAACCACCTTTCGCTGGTTATTCCAAAGTTATTTACTAGACGGACGGAGCCTGTCCAAGGTTGCAGGAAAGCCGATTCAGCAGCGCCCATTTCGAGGCATGTTCCGAAAAATGACGCATAAGCTGTGATAGATACCGCGCCGCTTTATCTGCCCGTCCCCGGTACGAATCCGTACAATGACCGCTGTTGACGAATAAATATTCGGAAAACACCCTTTTCCCCGTTCCCATCCGGAGAGGACTGTGCTACTATGAGGGGTATGCCGGCTGGAAAATTGTCGTATTTTGTATTTTTTTGAAGAATCGTCTCTAAAAATATTCCCCTGCATATTGACCGTTTATGAAAAAGAATGGTAAAGTATTAATCGCCTACTAATTCCATTGGAATTATATAATTATAATGATTCGGGGGAGGAACTCATCATCATGTCTCATTGGAGAAAAAGCGTTCTGCTGGTACTCATCTTCGTGCTTTCGATCGGCATGATCGCTTGCGGCGCGAAACCGCAGGCTGCCGAGCAAGGCAGCAAGCCAGCGGATGGCGCGAACGCCCAAAGCAGCGCGGACAACCCGCTCGCGAATAAAAAGATCGCGCTTATTATGCAAATCAACCTCGGCACCTTCTCCGCGCAGTATATTGAAGGCGTGAAGGAGCAGGTCGAGAAGCTCGGCGGCAAAGTAACCGTCACTCCGGCCGACGGCGACCTTGCCAAGATGGCTTCGAACCTCGACGCCGCTATCAACCAGAAGGTCGACGGCATCTTGATTGACCACGGTACCGCGGCAGCGCTTGAAGCAGGCGTGAAGCGGGCGCTGGAGAAGAAAATCCCGGTCGTCGCCTTCGACACCGATCTGAAGGTTCCGGGCGTATCCGTGCTGGAGCAGGGCGACGCCAAGATGGCCGAAATGACGCTGGACAAGCTGGCGAAAGACATCGGCGGCAAAGGCAATATTGTGAAAATCTGGGTTGCGGGCTTCGCCCCGATGGAACGCCGTCAAGTCGTTTATAAGGAGTTCCAGGACAAAAACAAGGACATTAAGGAAATCGCCGCTTTCGGCGCCGCTTCGCAGAACACCGCTCTGGACACGCAAGCGCAAATGGAAGCGATTCTGAAGAAATACCCGAACAAAGGCGACATCGCCGCCGTATGGACTGCTTGGGACGAGTTTGCCAAAGGCGCCTCGCGGGCCATTCAGCAAGCGGGCCGCACGGAAATTAAAGTCTACGGCATCGATATGAGCGACGAGGACCTGCAAATGATTCAGGATCAAAAGAGCCCTTGGGTCGCTTCCGCCGCCGTCGATCCGAAAGATATCGGCCGCATTCAGGTTCGTTACCTGTACCAAAAGCTTCACGGCGACCAAACGCCGGATAAAGTCATTCTCGACCCGATGTTCGTCTCCCGCGAGCAGCTGCCGCAGCAGCAGATCTCAACCGCTCAGCTGAGCGAGCACGTAAAAGGTTGGGGCAATAGCCAGCAAGGCTACACCGATTGGCTGAAGAAAGCCGAGAAACCGGCGGCCAAGTAACCATCTGAATATCCCAATCCCACCTGCTGCAGAGCCGGTGGGATTTTCCGTTGAAGGAGCGTGAGACTGTCCCGATGACCACTTCCGCAGCTCGATTAGAAATGAAAGGCATATCCAAATCGTTCCCCGGCGTCCGGGCGCTGCATCAAGTCGATTTCGAGGTGCACGGCGGCGAAATTCATGCGCTGCTCGGCGCGAACGGAGCCGGAAAAAGTACGCTGATGAAGGTGCTGTCCGGCGCGTACAGGCCTGATGAGGGCAGCATCCAGATCGACGGGGCCGCGCTGTCGATCGGCGGTCCGCTCGACGCCATCCGCAGCGGCATCCAGTGCGTATATCAAGAGGTCGATACGGCGCTTGTTCCCAGACTGACCGTAGCGGAAAACATCATGCTGGACCGGCTCACCGCCGGGCGCGGCTGGATCGATTGGAGCGGTCTGCAGCAGGAAGCTTCCCGCGTGCTGGCCGACATCGGCTTGACCGGCCTGGACGTCCGGCAGCAGGCTGGAGAGCTGTCCATCGCGCAAAAGCAGCTGGTGCTGATCGGCCGGGCGCTGGCGCAAAAGGCGAAGTTTATCATTTTCGACGAGCCGACCGCCCCGCTCTCCGGTGAAGAGGCGGAGCAGCTCTTCCGCATCATGAACCGGCTGAAGGCCGACGGCGTCGGCTGCATTTTCATCTCGCACCGGCTCGGCGAAGTGTTCCGCATCAGCGACCGGGTTACCGTCATGCGGGACGGGCAGCGCATCTCGACGAAAGCGGTGGCGAGCACGGACGCGCAAGCCGTCATCGAAGAGATGCTCGGCAAGCCGTTCGAGGAGGAGTTCCCGAAGGCGGAGGCCGCCATCGGCGAGCCGCTGCTCGAAGTGCGCGGCCTGACCAGCGGCACCAAGGTACGCGGCGTCGATCTGACGGTGCGCCGCGGCGAAATCGTCGGCGTCGTCGGACTGGTCGGCGCGGGCAAAACGGAGCTGTCGCGCCTTCTGTTCGGCGCCGACCCACTGGACGCGGGCGAGCTCTGGCTGCGCGGCCGCGCGCTGAAGCTCCGCGCCCCGGCCGACGCCGTCCGCGCGGGACTTGCGCTCATCCCGGAGGAGCGGCGTAAGCAAGGCGTGCTCGTTGAGCTGTCGGTCAAGGCGAATCTTGCATTGACGCTCCTCGAACGGCTCAGCCGGCTCGGCTTCGTCAATCGCCGCAAGGAAACGGAGAATGCGGACGCCCGCATCTCCGAGCTCGGGATTCAGCCGCCAAACCGGGAGCA
Source organism: Paenibacillus tianmuensis (assembly GCF_900100345.1). Classification (GTDB taxonomy): domain Bacteria; phylum Bacillota; class Bacilli; order Paenibacillales; family NBRC-103111; genus Paenibacillus_G; species Paenibacillus_G tianmuensis. The sequence goes on from NZ_FMTT01000015.1 coordinate 18,503, forward strand.
GCAGGTCAAATATTTGAGCGGCGGCAACCAGCAGAAGGTGGCGGTCGGCAAATGGCTGCCGACGGATGCCGAGGTATATTTGTTCGACGAACCGACCAAGGGCGTCGACGTCGGCGCCAAAAGCGATATTTTCCGCTTGATCGGACGACTCGCTCAAGAAGGAAAAGGCATCGTGTACTTATCGTGCGAAATCGCAGAAATTCTCGGCATTGCCGACCGGATTCTCGTCATGAGCTACGGACGAATCGTGAAAGAGCTGTCCCGTGACGAAGCGACGCAGGAGAAAATATTGTACTATGCAAGCAGCGGGGAGGCATAAACAAGTGAAAGGCAAATGGCTGGATGTTTCTTATAAATACGGGGCCTTGTTCATTATCGCCGCCGTCATTGCAATTTTTTCTTTCGTCAACGAAAATTTCTTATCCTACGACAACATGGCGGACATTCTCCGCTCCATCTCGATTGTGACATTTATTGCGATCGGCGTGACCTTTTCGCAGATCGTCGACGGGTTCGATCTCTCGGTCGGCTCTACCGTTTCGCTGACGACGGTCGTCACGGCAACGATGATGGTCTGGTTCCAGTTCCCGCTTATCGTCGTACTCATTGTCCCGCTGCTGATCGGCATCGTCATCGGACTGCTGAATGCGCTCTTGATCGTCAAAGTTCGCATCCCGGACCTGCTGGCGACGTTGGCCGTCATGTACATCATCGGCGGCGTGCACAAAACGTATACCCAAGGCTTCTCGATCTATAACAACATGCAAATGACCGACGGAACGAAAGCGCCGGGCAAATTCACCGAGACGTTCCTCTGGATCGGCCAAGGCAAGCTGCTCGGTATCCCGGTGCCTGTCGTGCTGATGATTATCGCCGTCGTCCTCGTCCACGTGTTTCTAACGTATACCCGCTGGGGCCGCCAAATGTACGTGACCGGCGGCAACCAAGAGGCCGCGCGCCTGTCCGGCATCGCCGTCAATCGCGTGCGCACGTTCGCTTACGTGCTGTCCGGCATCTTCGCTGCCATTGGCGGCATTCTGTTCGCCGCCCGCGTCGGCTCCGGCCAGATCGATGCCGGGGCGCCGCTGCTGATGGAGTCGGTCGCCGCCGTGTTCGTCGGCTTCTCCGTGCTCGGCGCAGGCAAGCCGAACGTGATCGGCACGTTTTTCGGCGCCGTCCTGATCGGCGTGCTGCTGAACGGGCTGACGATGCTCAACCTGCCTTACTACGCCTTTGACATCATCAAAGGATCGGTGCTTGTCTTGGCTCTTTCCATTACGTTCATTCATTTGAACCGGCGACGCACCTAAAGCTTGGTTCCGCGCCATAATGAAGAGGGGCACCCTTAGGCGCCCCTCGGACATCATTCATTCTAAACTTCTCAGCAGCAACAAAGCTGCTTGCTAGAGGTCACTTTTCACTTATTTCTTCTTCATTAATCCTTCGTAAATCGTTTTAATATTCCATTCCATCATCTGGATATACGTATCGCCGTCTTCGCCAGGCTTTCCGAGCGAATCGGTAAACACTTTTCCGACAATCGGCACGCCGGTTTCCCGTGAAACCATTTCCATACTGCGAGGATCGATGCTTGTCTCCAGAAAAAGAGCAGGAATTTTTTGCGCTCGGATCAGGTCAACAATGGCGCTGACTTGGTCCGGGGTCCCTTGATTTTCCGAGTTGATCTCCCAAATATATCCCGCCTGGAAATCGTAAGCTTCGCTGAAGTATTTAAACGCTCCTTCACTTGTAACCAGAACCCTTTGCTCTTTCGGAATCATTTTTAATTGCTTTACGGCATTTTCATGAAGCGTGTTCAGCTTCTCGATATACGTTTTGGCGTTCTTCTCATAGGTTTCCTTGTGAGCCGGGTCGATCTTGATCAAGGCATCCCGTGCGTTTTCGACGTACTTGATTCCGTTTCGGACATCAAGCCAAGCATGGGGGTCTTCTTCGCTTTCTTTCCCTTTCGTGGTCAAATGCTTGGCAGCTACCCCAACACTAAGGCAGAATACCGGAGCATCCTTCCCCGACTTACCTGCCGTCCGCATCAAGTTTGGAAACCACGAGTTTCCGGCTTCCAAATTTAGCCCGTTATAGAAAACAGCGTCGGCATCGGTTGTTTTTTTTACATCGACAGGCAATGGATCATATTCATGGGGATTGGAGCCAATAGGAGCCAGACTATGGATCTCCACACGGTCGCCCCCTACATTTTTGACGATGTCGTATAAAATCGAGTAGGTCGTAATGACTTGCAGCTTATCATTGCCCGTTTTTTCCGGGGAAGCCGTGTTTTTTTGCGGAGCAGCGCAGGCAGCCAAGACGACAATGGCTAAAACTAAGACGAGAGCCAGATTCCACCTTTTCATGACGATCTCCTTTAATTTGAATGTTGGGCCCGCTTTTGCCGCGCCCTTATTGACTTCCAGACAATCCCGTGCTTGCGGGAGAAAAGAAAAGCCAGCAAAAAGAACGCAGTTGCAACCATAACAATGGTGGCGCCGGACGCCAGATTATAAGAAAAACTGAAGTACAAGCCGACAATCGAAGATAGCGTGCCGAAGCCGGCAGCCAGATAAATCATGACCCACAGTCGGTCCGTTAATAGATAGGCCGTAGCCGCAGGGGTAATCAGCATGGCGACGACCAAAACAATGCCTACCGTTTGCAGGGAAGCGACAGTAACCAAGGTCAGCAAGGTCATGAGCAGATAGTGAATGAGCTTGTTCGGCAAACCGTAGGCGGCGGCCATCGTCGGGTCAAACGATGTCAGCAGCAGCTCTTTAAAGAAAGCATACACAGCCAGAACAACAAACACCCCGATGCCGACCGTCACCCACATATCCGTTGGCCGGACCGCCAGCACGTTACCGAACAAAATATGATAAAGGTCGGTGCTGCTTTTCAGCATCGTGATCAAAATAATGCCTAATGCAAAAGCCGAGGTGAACAAAATCCCGATGGCCGTGTCGTTTTTGATTCTGCTGTTCTGGCTGACAAAGCCAATGCCAATCGCCGTGAGCACACCGGTGGCAACCGCACCGACGAAGAAATTAAACCCAAACGCGTAAGAGAGTGCGACTCCGGGCAACACCGCGTGAGAAATGGCGTCCCCCATCAGGGACATTCCCCGCAAAATAATAAAGCTTCCGATGACTCCGCATATGATTCCGACCACAACCGAGGTAAACAAAGCTTTTTGCAAAAACTCGTATTGTTGAATGGCTTCTATAAATTGCATCATAACTATCCAACCTCTTCTAAAATGCGTAGTTGATGAGCGTAAGCTCTGGACATAACCTCTCGATTGAGAACCGTCTCGACATCGCCATACTTGATTAACTCTTTGTTCAACAAAAGAAGATGATCGAAGTAGGAGCTCGCTTTACTCAAATCGTGATGCACAACAACGATGGTTTTGCCTTCCTGCTGCAGCTCCTTCAAGATGTGAATGATCGTTTCTTCGCTGGCCACGTCAATCCCGACAAAAGGCTCGTCTAGCAGCAGCAGCTCGGGCTGCTGAACCAACGCCCGCGCCAGAAACACGCGCTGCTGCTGCCCGCCCGATAATTCCCCGATCTGGCGTTCCCGGTAGGGTTCCAACCCGACCTTTTTCAGACATTCCAGCGCCAATGTTTTTTCCCTTTTCTTGGGCCTCTTGAACAGCCCGAGGCTTGGATAAGTCCCGATCAGGACGGTATCCATCACCGTGATCGGAAATGTCCAATCGATGTTGCTTCGCTGCGGAACATAGGCAATCTTCTTTCTCATGTCCTCGGGCTCTTTTCCAAAAAAACGAATCGTCCCGTTGTCTTTTGGGAGCAACCCGAGAAGAGCCTTAATCAAAGTAGATTTTCCAGCACCATTGGGACCAATGATTCCCACCATGCTTCCTTGTTCGATCGAAAACGTTACATCCCGTACAGCTTCATTGCCGTGATAAGAGACATGAAGATCTCTCACTGTAATAGCTTTTTCCATTTTGTCTCACCTCTCGAAGATTCCCAGATTATAGTGCTGAACACCATTGCGCGATATATCAAGTTTTTTAAATATCCACAAAATAATTTGTTCAGTCTAAATAATGTGCACCGAGTTAAAAAAGTTTCCCTAATACAACAAAAATAAACGATGTGTCCCGTTTTTGTCAATCTATTTTTTACAAAAGCTATTTTTTAACGAAAAAACGAGGAACCACGCGATCTCTTGGTTCCTCGTTTTCAATTCCCGTTCATGCATTTTCCTCGATAGCATCACACCCTGCCTCGGTTCTACGCTTGCCGGACTTCCAGCCGCTTGGCCAGCAGCGACAACACATAGTTGACCACAAAATAGATCAGCGCTCCGGCTATAAAAACCGGGATGACCCAGTTTGAGTTTTTGGCGGCTACGATCTGCATATTGTGCATGAGCTCCGCAAGCACGATGACCGTCGCCAGCGACGTATCCTTGAGCAGCGAGATGAATTGGCTGACGAGCGGCGGCACCATCCGGCGCAGCGCCTGCGGCAAAATAATATGCCACAAAGCCTGAACGTAAGTGAGCCCCGACGAACGGGCCGCTTCCATCTGCCCCTTCTCGATCGACAGCAGGCCGCTGCGGACAATCTCGGCAATCATCGCCGCTTCGAACACGGTAAGCGCAGCGATGGCCGCGTACTCGGCATTTTGAAACATTTTCAGGCCGACCTCGGGCAGCGCAAAGCGCGTGAAAAAGATAATGAGCAGCAGCGGCAAATTGCGGATCATCTCCACGGCCACCGCCAGCGCCTGAGAAAGCACGGGAACGCGCGCATATCTGAGCGTGCCGACGAGAGCGCCAAGGATAAAGCTGAAAACGATCGAGAAAAAGGCCACTTTTAACGTCACATAAAGCCCCTGCATCAGAAACTTGAGATTTTCCGGGGCATAAGCTCCAGCGAAGTCCATGTCGCTTCTCCCTCCTCCTGCGCCAGTTGTTAGAACGCCATCCGTTTCTCCAAATACCGAACGCCGAAGCTTAATGGAACCGTCAGCGCAAGATAGAACAGTGCGATAAAAATATAGACGCTGAACGTGACGAACGTCTGCGTTGAGACGATATCGCCGAAGTACATCAGGTCGAGACCGGCGACGACCCCAAGCACGGACGTATTTTTGACCAGATTCAAAAATTGGTTGCCGAGCGGCGGAACGACGATCTTGATCGCTTGGGGGAGCACCACGTGACGCATGGATTGCAGGTACGTGAGTCCTGACGAACGAGCCGCCTCCGTCTGCCCCTGCGGAACGGCCAGGATGCCCGCCCGGATCGCCTCCGCAATGAAGGCCGCCGTGTAGATCGATAGTGCGATCGTCCCCGACGTAAATCCGTCAAACGGCAGACCGAGCGTCGGGGCCGCCAAATAAATCAACAGAACGATCAGCAGCAGAGGAATGTTGCGGATAAATTCCACGTAGGCCGTGCCTAACCAGTTAAGCGGCTTCAGCGGAGCGATCCGAAATACGGCGATGACCGTTCCCAAAACAAAGCTAGCCAGCAGCGCAATCACGCTCGCTTTGACCGTATTGCCGAAGCCGAGCATGTAGGTATCCCAATGCTTGATCAAAATATCGAACCGCAAGAGCTGGTCGTTCATGTCCGGTTCAGCCTCCCTTCGGGCAACAAGGATGTAAGCTTAGCTTGTTATTTCGCCGGCTTTTCTCCGAACCATTGCTCATAGAGTTTGTCGTATTCGCCGTTCGCGTTCAACTCCTTCAGGAACTTGTTGATGTAAGCGACAAATTCACTGTCGCCCTTCCGGATCGCCATCCCGTACGGCTCGTCGGTGAAGTTACCCCCGGCCAGTTGGAAGTTCGGGTCCTGCTTTACCATCCCGAGCAAAATCGCATTGTCCGTCGTCAGCGCATCTCCTTGACCGGCCTTAAGCGCGGTGAACGCGTCCTGGTAATTGTCGAACTCCAGCACGGTCGCCTCCGGCGCTTTGGCCCGAATGTTGATCGCCGACGTGGAGCCTTTGACCGCCATTACCTTCGTGCTTTTCTTCAGATCGGCGATCGATTGAATCGCGCTGCCTTTCTTCACAAGCAGCGACTGGCCCGCTTTGAAATACACGTCCGTGAAATCAACCTGCTGCTTGCGCTCTTCGTTGATCGTCATCGTGGCGATAATGATATCGATTTCACCGTTTTGCAGCATCGGAATACGCGTTTTGGAGGTAACCTCCTTCAGCTCAACCTTCGTTTCGTCGCCCAAAATGCTTTTCGCCAGCCGCTTGGCGATATCGATATCGAAGCCTTCGACCTTGCCGGTGCCCGGATCCTTCAGCCCGAACAGCTTTGTATCATATTTGACCCCGGCTATAAGCTTGCCTCGTTTCTTAATGGCTTCCATCGTGGAAGCGGCCGCTTCCGGCTTCGCGGGCGTTCCGCCCCCGGCTCCCGCCTGCTCCGCCGGTTTGGCCCCGCAGCCTGCCATCATCGTCAGCATGAGCATCGAAGCGAGTGTTAAGGAAAACAGCTTTTTCACTTTGAGCATTTTCACCATCCTATCTCCTCTCGAAATTGGAATTTGAAAATCAGATCAGTGATTTAACACCCGGCTAAGAAACGTACGCGCCCGCTCCTCGCGCGGACTCTGGAAAAATTCGGCCGGAGGCGTCGTCTCGAGAATTTGCCCTTGATCCATAAAGACGATCCGGTCGGCCACTTCACGGGCAAAGCCCATCTCGTGAGTGACGACAACCATCGTCATGCCTTCTTGGGCCAAGTCGCGCATGACGTCGAGCACTTCTCCGATCATCTCCGGATCGAGCGCCGACGTAGGCTCGTCGAACAGCATGATCTTTGGCTTCATGGCAAGCCCGCGCGCTATCGCCACGCGCTGCTGCTGCCCACCCGACAGCTGCGACGGATAGGATTTCGCCTTATCGGGAATGCCGACTTTATTCAAATAAGTCATGGCCGTTTCCTCGGCCTCCTGACGCGAGAGACCGAGCACCTTCATCGGGGCCAGCGTGATGTTATCCAGCACCGTGCGGTGCGGGTATAAGTTAAAATGCTGGAAGACCATGCCGATGTTGCGTCGCAGGCTGTTGATGTCGGTTTTCTTGTCGTGAACCTTGATATGGTCCACCGTCAGCTCCCCTCCAGATATCGTCTCCAGCCGGTTGATGCAGCGGAGCAGTGTGCTTTTTCCCGAACCGGACGGTCCGATCACGACGACGACTTCGCCCGGTTCAATCGTCAAATTGATGTTTTTCAATGCGTGAAAATGACCATAGTGCTTGTTCACATCCCGGAATTGAATCAAGACGCAACCCCCTTTGTGCAATTCGGCTTTGAAGGATGACGCTTTTTTGTCCTACGGTCTCAGATTAAGTATGCGAGATCGCCGTAAATTATGACTCGGCAATCGATATTCCGCTCGATAGCAAACGCCTCGTTCCCGGCGATTCATCGCTGGAAAACGAGGCGTTTTTTCAACCATTTTACTTTATAATGACTCCGCCGAACGGAAGCGCTTCTCTCAAAATCCGTTTGAACAAGGAATCGCCCTGCAAAGGATCGGCCAGCCCGAATCTCGGTCTGGAAGGCTGTAAAAGCACCTTGCCCGAGCCGGTAATTTCCCAATGGTAGTTCATGCGCTGACTTGCAAGCGGATTGCCGTAGACACACAGCTGCAGCTTGGCTTCCTCCGGATAAGCGACGAGACAGCCGATATCGACATAGACCGGCTCCGACGGATCGATCGTCAGCTCGCACAAAGGGCCGCAGCTAAGCAGACCGAGCGTGCCGCCGCCGGAAAATTTCATCCGAATCCAGTCCTGCGTTACAACAGCTTGCTTGATTTTTTGAAAGCGGCTTTGCAGCTTCATCCCTTCGCTGTACAACAGCACATACCGGATGTCGAACAGCAGGCTGCTATCCTCCGGCAGCTCCATCGCCCGGAAGCTGAAGCCTGCCGGAACGCCCAGCACAAAGCGCGCAGGTCCGGTCAGACGCGACTCGATCCAACGCTTCTTCCGATAAACCCCGGCCACATTCAGCAGTCGATCTTCCCGGCTTCCTGAACGGCCCTGAAAAGCGATGATTTGCTTCGGATGCAGCACCAAGGCGGCTTCACCGGCGGCAAGTTCCACGGCTGCCGCTTTTCCGTCGCTCCCAGCTCCTTCTTCTACATGAATCTTCATCTGTTCCCTCCCCGATGGCTTGCGCCGCGGTTCCGGCGCCATACGACCAGCCGGATCACGCGCATCAGAACAAAATAGAGCACAACGAGCAGCACTCCCGCCAACGCCGTCCGAACGATTTGTCTCGTGCGCTGCGCACTCGCCTGCTCGGCCTCTTCCAACCGCCGGATCAATTGCTCCAATTGCTCGTTGCGGCTGCGAAGCTCGCGATTTTCTTCCATCAGCCGCTGCTCCGTCGCCTTGTATTGCTCCGCGGCTTCCTCCGAGCGCTTAAGCGTCGTCTCAAGCTTCTCCCGGTTCCGCTCCAGCTCCTGCTTTGTCTCGTTATATTGATTCTGGAGCTGTCCGATCTGCTCCGGCATGTCGTAAATGTCTTTCACCCGGTCCAAAAAGCCTGCTTGCGCGACAGGCCAAGGAAGCGTCAGCAGCAAAAAAAGGCAGGCCGTCCCCGCTTTGATCTGGATTCCCCATCCCGCTTTTTTGAACGGACGCGGCATCGTTTTCATACGTGCTACCCCCTTCCTATTCGTACGAATACCAAGCGTATTTCCTTTATTTTACCTGTTTTTTCGACAAAAAGGAACATGCTCCCCCTATGCGGAAGACAAAGAAAAGACCGCGTTTTTCCGAAAGCTTTCGCCTGCGGAAAGTGCGATCTTATGACGATAGACAAGCAAAGGAGCGAGACGTCCGGGACGGGTCCTCAGGCCATCTTCGCAGCACTTTGGCCGATCATTAAATAATATGAAGGCGGAATACATATTTTACAACGAAGCCTACGAGCTTCATCCAGCCGATGGCGGATATCCATAGCGGTATACTGAGCATCGTTCCGACAACAAATCCGACGGAAAATCTTCCCTCCATGGCGCCAAGCCTCCTTTGTACAGCGATACCGCTGACAGGTTAATTCTATTATATGATGAAAGCGCTCTATTTTGTATGATTTTTCACATTTTTATTAAAATTTACTGATGTTTAACGATTTGAATTTGATCTCCCGTTACTTTACAATAAAAGAGGATGTTTTTTTCATTGGCCTAAGCCGCAAGGCTTAGGCTCTTTCTTACAGGGGCCCGGCTCCTTTATACAAGCGACTATCGTTTAACACACTCTACTCTCTTACCACCGAACTCCTTTTGAACCTCGCTTTGTTCTTTGCTTTTCCGTTGATTATTTGTTGCGTTCCAAGTTCCGATTCCAGTCGATCCGCTGCAAATTTAAACTATTTTAACGATTTTTGGTGTAAACTATAGCTATGGGGTCATTTTCAATCTTGGAGGGAGTTGGATAACAGATGATGTTCCTTAGCCCGACTAGTGGTTCCGTTGCATTGGAGGAAATGGTTAAAATCCTGCACGACTTTGTCCAAGAAGAGCAGGAAGCAAGCTATACATTGGTTATCGGAACGGATTCCCATACGACCCGGCGCAGCACGACGCTCGTCACGGCCGTTATCATTCACCGGATCGGCAAGGGAGCCCGCTTTTTTTACCGCAAACGGAGCAGCCGTCCGCTCTTCGACCTGCGCACGAGAATTTACCGCGAAACCGAGCTCAGCCTGGAACTGGTCGAGCTGTTGAACCGCAGCGGAATGAGCGACCTGACTTCCCAGTGGCCGCTGGAAATTCACATCGACATCGGCCAGCAGGGCGAGACGAAGGTGCTGATTCAGGAAATTTGCGGCTGGGTCACGTCCGTCGGCTACGAAGCGCGGATTAAACCGATGTCGTTCGGCGCCAGCTCGGTGGCGGACCGATTTGCGGAGTGAACGCAAAAAATCGGGCTTGGATGCCCTCTTTTTTTGCGCCTATATAATAGTAGATAAAATTCGGTCCAGGTTTGCGATTGAACCGGCTGCATGAACGCTCCATACGCTCAGCGCAATTTTCATGCTCGTCGCTCCTCCACTGTTGTTCACCGAGCTTCCATTGCTCGCGTTCGTTATTTATAGCGACGAATAAAATCAACCGCGAGCCGGATGTCGACTTCCGGCTGCACACCGACTTCGCGCTCGATTGTCAGATAGCCTTGATAACCGATCTCCTGCAGCGCGGCAAAATATTCGTTGAACGGCACCCGCCCTTCGCCGAGCGGCACTTCCTTGAACAACTCGCCGGACGTGACCATTTGCGCAATTTTGCCATGATCCATCGGCTCGAAGCCGAGCTCGCCGTATACCTCGCGCGGGTCCACCTCGCGGAACCGGATTCCGTCCTTCACATGCGTATGGACGATATAATCCTTCAGCAGCCGCACGCCCTCCACCGGGTCGTCTCCCGTGACCATGACCATGTTCGCCGGATCGAAGTTCACCGAGACACCGTTCGTACTGAGCGTATCCAAGAAGCTTTTCAGATGAGCGGACCGCTCCGGACCGGTCTCGATGGCGAAATAAGCGCCGCATTTCTTCGCGTACTGTCCGAGCTCCTCGCAGGCCGTCTGCATATTGTGGTATACTTCGCCGCTCGTATCCTCGGGCACGATGCCGATATGGGTCGTTACGATGTTGGTGCCAAGATCAAGCGCCAGATCGAGAATGCGCTTCGACTTCTCGACCTTCGCCGCGTTGGCCGCGCCATCCTGAAAGCCGTGCCCGCCCAGATCGCCGCAGAGCGCGGAAATTTCAAGCCCCAGCGAAGCGATGTACGCTTTCAGCTCACGTCTTGCCTCTGCCGTTAGCCCGGCCGGGTCCATCTCGCCGCTGACCGCATAAATCTGCACGCCGTCGGCGCCGACCTCCTTCGCCTTACGCAGCCCTTCGCGAACCCCGACACCGAAGCTGTCGACGATGACGCCGATTTTGTTCGTCAATTTCATCTCCGCTCTCCTCCATATTCAGAAGTCCGACGAACAAAGCGGAACAGGCGGAACTTTCTTCTACCCGCGCAGCGCGCCATTCACCGGACTTGGTTTAGAATTGAATTTCGATACCTTTTTCGCTCGACTCGTAAATGCCGGAGATGATCTTGGTCAGCTCTACGCCGTCTTCGACCGGACTGATCAGTTCGGCCCGTCCGAGACAGCAGTCGACGAACGTATTGATTTCGTTCTGGAAGCCCGCTACAAAATCAAAGGTCGAATTGTCGATCTGCGGCGTCACGTTCAAAATCGTATCGTGCTTTTCCGTAACGATCGTAAAGTCCGGCTCGACCTCCGCGCCGCCCCGGTCGCCGAATATTTTCACGGCCACCTCGTTGCTTTTCGCATGCAGTGTAAAGCTGACGTCCACCATCAGCGAAGCGCCGTTCTCGAAACGGATCAAGGCGTTGGCCATATCCTCAACGGAGTTTTTGGAAGCGTCGAAGTCCGCCGCCTGATAATAGCTCAAATTTTGCACGTTCGAGCGGTTGCCGAGCTTCTTGTACGTGTTGCCCGTCACCGATTTCACTTTCGGACGGCCCATCAAGTACCAGCACAAATCGATCACATGCACGCCGATGTCGAGCAGCGGTCCGCCGCCCGAACGCTCAATGTCCGAGAACCAGCCGCCCGGATTGCCGAGGCGTCGCAGGTAAGATGCTTTCGCATAATAGATCTCACCGAGTTCGCCCGCGTCGACGAACTTTTTCAGCACCTTGGTATTCGTCCCGTACCGGCGCACGAAGCCGACCTGCAGCAGCTTGCCGCTCCGGCGGACCGCCGCTTCCACCTCAAGCGCCTTATCGACGGTCGTGCACAGCGGCTTTTCGCACAGTACATGCTTGCCCGCTTCGAGCGCCGCGATGCTGATCTCGCCATGAGAATTGTTCCATGTGCAGATGCTGACCGCTTCCACTTCCGGGTCCGCCAGAAGCTCGCGGTAATCGGTATACACCTTTTTCGCGCCGAACTTGTCGGCTGCCTGCCGCGCCCGTTCTTCCACCAAGTCGCAAACGGCGACGAGCTCTACCTCGGGATGATTTTGGTACGAAGTTAAATGCATTTCCGAAATCGAGCCTGCGCCAATCACAGCTACTTTCAAACCAGCCATGCTGATCCCCCTCTCTCCACCCGGATACTACCACATTTGTCCAAGTCTGTGAATTGCAATTTTTTCTCCCCGCCTGAGATCAATTTATCCCTTGACCGCCCCGGCCGTCATCCCTTTCATAATCTGCTCCTGGAACAGCAGGTAGACGATAATGGTCGGTAGCACCGCGATCGACATCGCAGCCATCGTCAGCTTGTAATCGGTAGAATACCCGGTTGCAAAGACGGACAAGCTGAGCGGAATCGTTTTTAAAGCGGGCTTGCTGATAAAGACGAGCGCGAACGCGAAGTCGTTCCAGAACCGTAAAAAGCCAAGAATCGCTATGGTCGACAAGGCCGGCAGGCTGAGCGGCAGCATCATGCGGAAGAAGATGCCCCAATACCCCGTGCCATCGATCAGCGCGGCTTCTTCGATCTCTTTCGGAATCGCAGTCAGGTAGGCCGCGACGACGAAGATCGCCAGCGGCAGCTCAAACGCCGTATAAGGGAACACGAGCGCCGCGTACGTATCGAGCAACCCAACTTTTTTCATCAGGACGAAGAGCGGCACAAGCGTGCTGTGAACCGGAATGAGCATGCCGAGCAAAAACAAGCCCATGAACAAAGGCTTCAGTTTAAAATCAAAGCGTGCCAGCACATAAGCCGCCAGCGCGCCGAGCACCAGCGTCAAAACCAGCGACAAAACGGTAACGATGGTCGAATTGACAATCGACGTACCCATCGCCGAAACTTCCCAAGCCCGGGCGAAGTTGTCCCACTGCCATACCTCCGGCAAGGAGAACGGCTTGGAATGAAACTCTTCGTTCGTTTTAAAAGCGCTGACGAACAGCCAGAACAGAGGATAAAGCGTAACGAGGGCGTAAGCGGTGAGCAGGACGTTAATCAGCCCGCGGCTCCATTTTGCCCCGGCTTTGCCTGCGGCGCTTCCCGTTTTAACTGACAAAGCTTGTTCCATGACGGGTCCCTCCTTTCGGTTATCGGTAGTTGCGTTTCATGAGGAATTGGCTTCCGAGGATCAGCAGCAGGCTGAGAATAATGATCGCGGTCGAGACGGCGCTGCCGTAGCCGAAGCGGAAGACGTTGAACGTGTTGTTGTACATATACGAAGCGAGCAGTTCGGTCGAGTGCGCCGGTCCTCCGTTTGTCATGACGTAAATCAGGTCGAATGCCTTCAAGCTGCCCGAGATGCAAAGTACGACGGCGACCTTGATCGTGTCCCAAATCATCGGCAGGGTGATCGAGAACAATTTCCGCACCGGCCCGACACCGTCGATTCGCGAAGCGTCATCAATTTCCGGGGAAATATTTTGCAGCGCGGCGATAAACATAATCATGTACGGCCCGATGTAGTTCCAAATGATCGGAATCATGAGCATATACATGGATATTTTCGGATCGGACAACCACTGCATCTTCCAGGATTCGAGGCCGAGGCCGTCGAGCAGGAAGTTCAAAATGCCGATTTGCGGGTGGTAAATGTAGCTCCAAATGATCCCCACGACAACCGAGGAAAGCACCATCGGCATAAACACCGAAGCGCGGATCATCCGTTGAAAGAGCGAGCTTCTTGTGAGTACAAGGGCCAAAATAAGCGCGATCGGAATTTGGCCGAACACCGACGCGACGACAATCAGCATGTTGTTTTTAAACGAAAGCCAGAAAATCGGGTCGCGGATCACTTCCAAGTAGTTGTCGAAGCCAATGAACTTCGCAGCCCCGATGCCTTTCCAATCGAAAAAGCCGTAATATGCAGACCAGAAAATCGGAATAATCGCGAAAAATACGAAAATCAGCGTGGCCGGGAGAAGACCTATCGCAATAAACCCTCTAATACGTGCCGCTGCCGTCATGGAATCCCCTCCTTCTTCCGGAACTGGCGATTCCAGCCCCGGTGAAGAGCTGGAATCGCGCGGCCCATCTTATTTTGCGCCGACCGACTTGGCTTGCGCGTCTTGAATTTTCTTCGCTACGTCTTCGGGCTTCGCACCCATGAGCAGCTCCTGCAATCCGTTGTTCACCACATCGGCTGCGGCGGAGCTCAACCGTCCGTCATAGACCGGCGTCCGCTTCACGGTGCCTGCCATGTTGTGGACTTTGGCGAACAGCGAGGAAACTTTGGTTGTGTCCAGATCGACCTTGTAGCTGACGAGCTGGTTGCTTTCCAGCGTCGCTTTTTGCGCCGCCGGACCGGACATCGCGTAGATCAGCTCATACGCCGCTTCTTTACTTGCGCCGGACGTTTTCTTGCTCATGCCAAGACCGGTTCCGACGACACCGGCAAGCGAGTTCGGATCGCCTTTGCCGTTCGGAACGGAAGGCAGCACCGTCACGTCAATCCCGTCCAGTACTTCTTTGGTCGCATTGGCCGCAAGGTTCGTCAGCGCCCAGCCGCCGTCGATCATCATCGCCGCTTTGCCTTGCGCGAACATTTGCTCCATTTGCGTGTTATCGATGCTGTTGAAGCCATCCTGGAATGCGCCGGCTTTGCCAAGCTGCTGCATATATGTCAGCGCTTGCACGAATTCCGGATCGGTGAACTTCGCGCCTTTTTGCTCGGCTGCGTTCAGGAACCATTCCGTCCCCGTCACCCGGTCGGCCAAGGAGCTCAAAATACTGGATTGCGCCAGCCATGCCGCTTTGTTGCCGAGCGCGATCGGCGTTATTTTTTCTTTCTTGAACGTTTCGACCAAGCTCATCATGTCGTCCCACGTTTTCGGCGGCTTGACATTATGTTTATCGAACATCGCTTTGTTGTAATATAAAATCGACGTCGGGGACAGCCCCATCGGAGCGGCATAAATGTTGCCGTTCAGCGTGAAGTCGTCGAAGGAGTTCGGCAGGAAGCCGTTCTTCCAATCCGCCTTGCTATCCAGCAGCGGGTTGATCGGCTGAAGCAGATCGCCTCCGGCGAATTCCTTGGTCATGACGCCAGGCCACATCACAAACAGGTCGGGCATTTCGTTCGCCGCCGCAACCGTTTTCAAACGGGCTCTGTAACCATCGGGCGGAATGCCCTGAATATCCAATTCCACGTTCGGGTGATCTTTCTTGTATTGCTCCATGATCCCCCGCATCGCTTTGGCGCGCAGATCGTCGCCGGTGAAGTTATGCCATAGCGAAAGCTTTACTTTATCGGACGCTTTTCCTTTGTCTCCGCCCGCGCTGCCGCCTGTACCCGCTTGGTCTCCACCCGAGCCGCAGCCGGCGAGGAGCGAAAGCGAGAGGGTCAACAGGACTCCCGTTGTAGCCGCTTTGTTCATCTTCCGAACCCTCCTTGTATATGTGTGTACTGCTTCAGTATAGAGGACAATCCCCGGGATACGTAACGGGAGAGATTTCGGCCCTAGGGTGGAAAAAATTCAGGCCTTGACCGACTGCCTGAATTCCGTCGGCGTCTGTCCGGTATGCTTTTTGAACTGCTGGCTAAAATATTTGATGTCCTCGTAGCCGACCCGGCCAGCCACTTCGCTGATTTTCGCCTGCGACTCCTGCAAAATTTCCGCGGCCAGCCGCATCCGCTCCTGCGTGACGAATTCGATATAGTTCAGCCCCGTCTCCCGCTTGAACACTTCGCTGAAGTGGTTCGGGTTCAAGTGAACGAATTTGGCCACCTGCTGCAGCGACAAGTTTTGGTCCAAATGCTCCTTGATGTAGGCGATCGATTTTTGAATATACGCAAAGGGCTTGTCGGCAATCGCCTCGTGAAACGCCGTCATCACTGAGGACAGCAGCTTGAACACCTCGTCCTCGGCCCGCGAATCGACCTCGAACGTATGGAGGGCGGCCGGTGCCGCCTCCGGCTTCCCGCCGCCCTGCGACCGCTCCAGCCAGCGGTGGCCGGCAATGACCATCGATTGCAGAAACGCCTGCACCGAAGATGGCGTAGCCGCCGGATCTTCAAGCTGCTCCCGCACCTTCCGGTTCACCCAATGCCGCAGGTTGGCCCTGTTGTTGCTCATCAGAATAGCGGCCAGCTCCGACTCCTCCTTCTGGGAACAGACGGTCCGGCCGCCGCAGCGGTCCGTGATGTCCTCGGACGTGTACAGCCCCTCGGCCCCGAGCAGTCCGCGGTACGCAAACACCGTCCCGGCTTCCCGATAAGAGGCCTGCAACTCGCCGTACGAAGCCACGGAACGACCAAGCGCCGCGAAAACCGTACACTTCAGCGTCTGCCGCACCCGGTTGATCGCCCGCTCCAAGCTGCTGCGGTCCGACACGCGGACTTCCTCTCGCACGACGAGCACGATTCGGTCGGCCTTCAGCATCGTCACCGCCGGAAGCAGCTCGTAGAGCATATTTTCGGCTGCTCCGAGCAAAAGACCGGCGAGCGCTCCGTCCCCCCAGCCTGTTGCCGCGAGCAGCAGTACCCGCATCGGCGCCAGCGTCGAGTCGTTCGGCTGCACGCCGTTTTTGCGGAACCAGGCTTGAACCGGTGCCAATGACGATTCGTCGCCCTGGATCAGCAGCCGATCAAGCAATTGGCTGCGCAGAGCCGCCTTTTGCATCGTTTCCTGCTTGGCGTTCTCCCATTTGTCCATGATACGCTGCTTCGCTTTCATCGCCGCTTTAATAATTTCCTCGGGCCGGCTTGTCTTGAGCAAATAATCGGTTACTCCTTCGCGCAGCGCCTGTTGGGCATACGCAAAATCGTCGTAGCCCGTGAGAATGACGGTTTCCGTATCCGGGAGCAGCCGCTTCACCTCGCGCGCGAGCTGGATGCCGTCCATTCCCTGCATGCGGATGTCCGTGAGCAAAATATTCGGCTTCTCCACTGGGATGCGCGCCAACGCTTCCTCGGCGGATGAAGCCGGGGGAAGCAGCGTCAAGCCAAGCTCCTTCCAGTCGATAACGGTACACAGTCCGTTCCTTATGATCACTTCGTCGTCTACGATTAAAATTTTCATGCGGGCTCCTCCAATACCGGAATGCTAAAAGAAACGCGGGTGCCTTTGCCCGGCTCGCTGTCGATCGTCAGCCCCGCTTCGCTGCCGTAATGCAGCAGCAGGCGCTGATGCACGTTGCGCAAGCCGTAGCTCGTTTTGGCCGTCGGCCCGCCGTTCCCCGTCCAAGCGAGCTGCCGGCGAAGTTCGCGCAGCTTGTCCGCTTCGATGCCGACGCCCGTATCCTCTACGACAAACTTCATCCGCGCGCCGCTCAGCTCGCCGTGAACATACACGAAGCCGGGCTCCTGCTTTTTCTGAATACCGTGAATCAGACTGTTCTCGATCAGCGGCTGGAGCAGCAGCTTAAGCATCGGCGTCTGGAGCATGGCCGGGTCGATATAAACCTCCATCTCAAATTGGCCGGGAAAGCGGATCGATTGCACGTACGCATAATTCTGCGCATGCGCGATCTCCTGCTGCACGGGGCAAAACTCCTCGCCCTTATTCAGGCTGAACCGAAGAAAATCGCTGAGCGCCCCGATCATCTCGGCGATCTGCCGGTCTTGGTTCATCAAGGCCATCCAATGGATCGAGGATAGCGTATTGTACAAAAAATGAGGATTGATCTGCGCCTGAAGCGCGAGGATGTCGGCTTCCTTTTTCTTCGCCTCGTTCAGCTGCACCTGCTCCTTCAGCCGCTGAATCCGGTCGCTGAGCTTGTTGTAGCTGTGCAGCAGCAGGCCGACCTCGTCGCTGCTTTTCACCTCGTACGTCGGGATCGGCTCGTCCGGGTTAATGTCCTTCATGGTCTGCGTCATCCGGGTCAGCGGCCGCGTCACCCACTGGATGAAATAAAGCACCAGTCCGGCGGCCAGCAGCAGGGAGATGCCGACCGCTACCGCGGTAACCGTCAGCACATAGACGTTCTGCGCCGTATAGATTTGGGTCGGGATAAAGCCGACCAGCTTCCAGTTCAGGCTCGGGATCGTGTGGTACAAAATCGTTTTCTGCTCGTCCCCTTGACCGTAATTGAGCACGCCGCTCGCCTCCGCCATCAGCCCGATATCCGGGAACGGCTCGCTGACCGGACGGTTCAGCCACGCGGACTCGCCGCCGGATAAAATCCGGTTGTTCGCGTCCAGCAGCAGAACGAAGCCTTTAGCTTCCCAGCCGGACTCCTTCAAGTAGCGGGCAATCTCGGCTTCGTCCAAGCTGATGGACAGCTCGCCGAGCGGCTTGAAGTTGTTCACGTTGCGGATCGGACGGACAAGGGAGACGACTTTCTTCAGCCCTTCCGTCGTCTGATTCTCGTACAGCGGGGTCCACCATTTGGTGCTGTTGCGGTAAACCTCCTCGTTTTTCCGCAGCACGTCCGGAAGGCCGGAATAAAGCACTGTCGTGCTCGACAGCGGCGGATAGCCGTTGGCCGAATTGATGGTGATGTTGGAAATATACTTTTTGGAAAAGGCCAGATTGGTCAAAAAGCCGACGTTGAGCGTATAGCGGGCCACGTCCTCCCGGTCGTTGTCCAGATACGCCTGAACCTCCCGCTGGCCGATAATGAACAGGGACATGTTCTCGACGTCCTGTATAACGAACTCCAGCTTGTCCGCAATTTGACGCAGCGTGTTCATGCCCGATTGCTTCGCCTTCTCCTCCGTGGCGGAGGTCGCTATATTGTACGAAACCGCTCCCGTGGCGAGCAGCGGCAGGACAATCGCAATCAGCAGCAGCAGGGACAGCTTGTGTTTGAGCGACTTCGACAGCCACCTTTTCATTGTGTCGTTCCCCCGTTTAGTCTAAAAATGGAATTGTAAGCGTTGCGATGCCTTAATACTAGCATATTTCCAGGGAGAAGCTAACATACTTTTTTTCAACCAAAAAAACTTTTTGTTTGATTTCGGGCTGGATTATGTTAGTATCTTTTTCAGAATGACACGGGGACCATCCAGCCCCCGGAAACGACCGGTCTGAAGAGGGGAAATCGGCTCGAATCAGGGCGGCGCTCTTATTTTTATCAGAATATTCAAAATATTATGGGAGTGAGTGAGACGATGAACGACCGACTGGATACTCCCAGCGTAATCATCGACACGGACATCATGGAGCGTAACATCCGTTCCATGGCCGACTCGGCCAAAAGGCTCGGCATCGCGCTGCGGCCCCATGCCAAAACGCACAAAATGCCATGGGTCGCGCAGAAGCAGTTGGACGCTGGCGCGGTAGGCATCACCGTCGCGAAGGTGTCCGAGGCGGAAGTGATGGCGGAGCACGGCATCAAGAACATTTTCGTCGCCTACCCGCTCGTCACCCCAGCCAAAATCGCACGGGCGGTACGGCTCAGCGGGCAAATCGAGCTGATCGTCGGCGTCGACAGTCTGTACGGGGCCAAGCTGCTGTCTCAAGCCGCCCTTGAAGCCGGACGCGAGCTGCAAGTCCGCCTGGAGATCGATACCGGTCTGCGCCGGACAGGCGTACCATACGACCAAGCGGAAGCGCTGGCATCCGCCATCCATGCGATGGAAGGCCTGCGCCTGACGGGTATCTACACGTTCCGCGGCGCGCTGCTCGGCGGCAAGCCGACGCTCGATCTGCAAGCGGCCGGCGCTGAAGAAGGCCGGCTGATGGCCGAGCTCGCGGACCGCATTCGCGCGCAGGGCGTGCCGATCGCGGACGTCAGCGTCGGCTCCACGCCGACAGGTCTTCAGGCCGCGGTAGCCAAAGGCGTGACCGAAACCCGGCCGGGTACTTACGTGTTCCAGGACCGAATGCAGGCCCGACTCGGCGTCTGTTCGCTCGGTGATTGCGCCGGCAGCGTCCGCGTGACGGTCGTCAGCCGGCCGTCCGCTGATCTCGCCGTCATCGACGGAGGAAGCAAGACGTTCGCCACCGACGTGCAGCCGAACACGGACCCGATGCAGCTGCAAGGCTTCGGGCACGTCGTCGAGTTGGAGGACGCGGTGCTGGAGCGGATGTCGGAGGAGCACGGCATGCTGCGCCTCGGTCCAGCTGCCCAAGCTTCCGGCCTGAAGGCCGGCGATGTGCTGCACATCATCCCGAATCATATTTGCAGCACGGTCAATCTGCATGACAAAGTGTATTTCAAGAGCGGCGACAACTATGAGGAGCGGGCCGTTCTGGCGCGCGGCAAGCTGCAGTAAGCGGGGAGGGCTCGTAAACATGCTGGATCTTATCATTCGTAACGGACATATTGCGGACGGCACCGGAAACCCTTGGTTTTTCGGCGACGTCGGGGTCAAAGATGGGCGGATTGCAGCCGTCGGCCGGGTGGAGCAGGAAGCGAGAAGCGTCATCGACGCGCACCGCCAAGTCATCGCTCCCGGGTTTATCGACGGGCATTGCCATTCCGACCTGATGATTTTCGATCATCCGCACAGCGAGATCAAAATCCGGCAGGGCGTGACGACGGAAGTCGTCGGCAACTGCGGACTCGCGCCGGCTCCCTTCGTGAAGGAGCGCGCCGAGCTGCTGTAGAGCTACGTCCAGCCGGTGCTGGGCAAGACGGACTGGGTTTGGCCGTGGGAAACCGTCGAGCAGTACATGGAGCATCTGGCCCGCTCCGGCGCCATCGGGCTGTCCATCGGCCTGTTATACGCCCCCGGCAGCTACACGGCCAAGGAAGAACTCGCGGAGCTGTGCTCCATCCTGCCGAAGTACGATGGGCTGTTCTCCACGCACATCCGCGGCGAAGGCAACAATCTGATTCCTTCCGTCAAGGAAGTGCTCTGGATTGCGGAGAAAGCCGGCGTGGGTGCTCGAAGGCGGTATCGAAGGCACGCTGGAAGCGTTCCGCGATCCTTCGCTGCGCGCTCGCATCCGCGAGGAGCTCGGCCGCGAGCAGGACGATTGGGACAACCTCGTCTGCTCCACCGGCTGGCAGAGCGTCGTTATCTCGGCGGTGCATACGGAGAAAAACCGGCATCTGGAAGGCAAGCATATCGCGCAAATCAGCGAGGAGCGCGGCCAGCATCCGGCGGATTGCATGATGGACCTGCTGCTGGAAGAAGAAGGCCGCATCTCGATCGTGTACTTCCACATGTCGGACGACGACGTCTCGCAGGTGGTCCGCTACGAAAAGTCGCTGATCGCTTCCGACAGCCTGACCTGCGAAACCGGCAAGCCGCATCCCCGGCTGTACGGCACGTTCCCCCGCGTCTTCGCCAAGTACGTGCGCGACCAGCGCGGACTGTCGCTGGAGGAGGCGGTCCGCAAGCTGACGTCATTCCCGGCGCAGCGCTTCAAGCTCGGCAAGCGCGGACTGATCGTTCCCGGCTATGCCGCCGATCTGACCGTCTTCAACCCGGATACGATCCAGGATCTGGCCACGTTCGAAGAGCCGAGACAGTATCCGAACGGCATCTCGCACGTCATTGTGGCGGGCAAAACCACGCTCACCGGCGACCAACACACGCATGCCCGCGAAGGCGGACTTATTCGCGCAGCGTCGTGCTGCGCCCATTAATTTAACGAAACTATCGGAGGTATCCTACTTATGTCCCAAATCGAACAACGTTTACAAGAACTCGGCATTACTTTGCCCCCGTCCCCGGAGCCGCGCTTTACGTACATTCCGTGCAACCGGACGGGCAATCTGCTCTACTTATCCGGTCAAGATTGCCGCATTAACGGTGAGTTGATGTACGAAGGCAAGCTGGGCAAGGACGTAACGATCGAGCAAGGCCAGGAAGCGGCCCGCCAAACGATCATCAACTGCCTGGCCGTGCTGAAAGGCTACCTGGACGACCTCGACCGCGTAGTCAAAATCGTCAAGCTGCTCGGCTTCGTCAACAGCACACCGGGCTTCGGCGACCAGCCGTATGTCATGAACGGCGCATCCGACCTGCTCGTCGCCGTCTTCGGCGAGAACGGCAAGCACGCCCGCTCCGCAATCGGCACGAGCGACCTTCCGTTCCACACGCCGGTAGAAATCGAGCTGATTGTGGAAATCCGCGACTAAGCGCGAATCGAAGACGACGGTCGGCTTACATTTAGAAGCACCTCCGGCATTAGAATCGCAGATTCCCGTGCTAGAGGTGCTTGTTTTATTGCTTGGCCTTACCCGTTAAGCTGCCGGTCGACCAACGCGATGAGCTTGCCCCGCTCCTCCTCCGTTATGCTCTCCACAAGCCGGGCATCGGCAGTCCAAGCCCGGCCACTTGGCGGCTGATCCGCCATTCGTATTCCATCAAGTCTGCGGTGTGGGGCCGGAACACTTTGATGATTTTATCGCTTCCCCACTCGAATACTTCCGCCGTATATCCTTGTCCAATGCGCTTCCCCAGTTTCATGCCGACGACTTCCCCTTCTCTTGCCCGGTTGTGGTGTGCCGGGACGGTAGGAATAAACTTGAAATTCGGCCCCGGAACCGATATAACTGACTATAGACGTTTTTATCCGAAAGCTGTTTCAGCTTTACCCGAGGGAGACCCTGATATGATCAAAAAAGTGTTGGCTGCTCTGCTGCTTGCCGTTGTCTTGATCGGCGCGCTTGACGCTTGGTCGTATAAAGACGCGCTACGCTACCGCAACCAAGTAGCCGTCCTGATGTACCATCATGTCCATGATACGGACCAAAGCTCAAGCACCGTCTCCACCGCTTTGTTTCGCGATCAGCTCAATTATTTGAAATCGAAAGGCTATCATTTCATTTCGCTGGGCGAATTCAAGCAATTTTACGACGGCGGAGCCGTACCGGACAAAGCGGTGCTCGTGACCTTTGACGACGGCTACAAAAGCTTCTACGATTACGCGTATCCGGTCTTGAAAGAGCTTGACGTGCCGGCCGTCAATTTTGTCATCACCAAAGATTTGGACGACCCGCTCGCCCCGTCGATTCCGACGCTGTCCCGCGACCAGATCCGGCAAATGCTGAGCGAGCGCCCCGGACGTTACGATTTTCAATGCCACTCAAACAATCTGCATTTCAAACAAGGGAAGACGGCGGCGATTACCGGACCGCTTACTCGGGACGATGGCGCGCTGGAAACGCCCGAGCAGGCCGTCGCCCGGGTGGCGGCGGACACCAAAGCCTGCGCGCAGCAGCTAAATGAGCTGTACGGCAGCGATCATGCGGCAGACAGCTTCGCTTACCCGTTCGGCATTCATTCCAAGACGGCGCAAGACCTTCTTACGCAAGCGGGCTTTCGGTACGCCTTTACCATTGTGAACGAGATGGCGACCCGCGCCAATCCGAAGCTGGAAATTCCGCGAGTCAACGCAGGCAATCCGGCGATCCGGCCCGAGCTGCTGGACAAGCAGATCATGCTGCGCGTCCAAAGCGTCAAGCCTTTTCCCTAAGAGCTCGCCATTACGCGATACGGGACTCCTTGAAGACCTGTCAGGTCTGAACGGAGTCCCGTTTTCGTGTTATCGGCCGAGCCCGAATACATCTGCAAGCAGTTCGTACGAGCGCAGCCGGGCTTGGAAGTCGTACGTGTAGGTTAGCACGATCAGTTCTTCCACCCCGTAGCTCTTGCTGAACTCGAGCATCTGCGTTCTCACTTTCTCCGGGCCGCCGACGATCATCCGTCTCCGGTTCGCCCGAACCCGCATGCGATCCCAGTCGGTATACGGGTAATTGGCCGCTTCCTCCGGCGTCGGGAAGGGCCAGCGGAACTGCCCCTGCTCCAGCAGCAACAGGCGCAAATCGGTCGATGCCGCCAGCCGTTCCGCTTCCTCGTCCGTGTCAGCGCAGATGACGATCACGCATACGTTCGCCTGAGGAGACGCGCCGAGCGGGCCGGGCCGGTAATTGGCAAAATACCGCCGAACCGCTTCGTGTCCGCCGTCCCCATTAATGAAATGCGCGAACGAGAACGCCCCGCCCAGCTCCGAGGCCCGATCCGCGCTGAAGCCGCTGGACCCGAGCAGCCAAAGCTCCGGTGCCGTATCGACGAGTGGCGTCGCCCGCACGCCTTCGAAGCGGTGTCCCGGCTCCATCCAGTCGGATAGAAAGCCTCCGAGATCGCGGAGCATCACGGCGAAATGCTCTTCCCTGTCCTTCGGCCGGCCGTACCGCAGCGCCTCCGAAGCGATCGGCATGCCGCCGGGCGCCCTTCCGATGCCAAGATCGATTCTTCCTGGATACAGAGCTTCGAGCACCCGGAAATTTTCCGCGACTTTATACGGGCTGTAGTGAGGCAGCAGCACGCCGGCCGAACCGACCCGAATCCGCGACGTATGCGCGGCAATGGCTGCAATTAGAATCTCCGGAGAAGAGCCGGCGAGACCCGGCGTGTCATGATGCTCCGATACCCAATATCGCGTATAACCGAGCCGTTCAACCGTCTTGGCCAGCTCTAACGTGCGCCTCATCGCGTCTGGCGCCGTTTCTCCCGGAATAATCGGCGATTGATCCAATACGCCCAGCTTTAACATTCGAATCCTCCATTCCCCTCCTCTTATGACGTTCGGACGCGTTCATGAAGCCGGAGGATGCCACTTGTTTCTCCGTTCATTATACGCCTAGAAGCCCGGTTGCGCACTTTTACCGTTCCACGCTTCCCTCTTTCGATCTGGTATCCGCAACTTGTAGGAAAACGGACAAGGAAAATTCCCAAAAAGGGTTGAAATCCCAGCATGTTCTGTTATACAATTCAATTGATAAAGATTCTCATTATCATCGTTATTGTCATTGTGCTCTTGCTGGCACTTGTTGAATAAGATCTCCTGCCTCGGAGTTCAGCTAAATTTTAAGGGAGTGGTTGGATTGGAACGGTTATATACGGAACGGTTGGATATTGCCTACGGGGAACGGTCCATTGTACAAAATTTGAATATCAGCATTCCCTCGGGAAAAATTACGGCGCTGGTCGGCGCGAACGGATCGGGTAAATCGACGATCCTGAAAGCGATGGCCCGCATGATGAAGCCGAAGCAGGGCAGCGTCTTCCTGGACGGTAAGTCGATTCATCAGCAATCGACCAAGGAAGTAGCCAAGCAGCTCGCCATTTTGCCGCAAAACCCGACGGCCCCGGACGGCTTGACCGTCTCCGAACTCGTCACCTACGGCCGCTTCCCCCATCAGAAAGGATTCGGCTCGATGACCAAAGAGGATCGCGAGATCGTACGCTGGTCGATTGACATGACCGGAATGGAGGAATTTTACGACCGTCCCGTCGATCAATTATCCGGCGGACAGCGTCAGCGCGCATGGATTGCCATGGCGCTTGCGCAAGGAACCGACATTCTATTCCTTGACGAGCCGACAACGTTCCTCGACATGGCTCACCAGCTTGAAGTGCTTAAGCTGCTGGAAAAGCTGAACCTCGAAGAGCGGCGCACCATCGTGATGGTCGTCCACGATTTGAACCATGCGACCCGCTATGCGCATAATATGGTGGCGATTAAACGCGGAACGGTAGCGGCGGTAGGCAGTCCGGCGGAAGTGATGACACCGGAGATGCTGCAAAACGTCTTCGGCATCGAAGCGGATATTGTGCCAGACCCCCGCACTGGCGTTCCGTTGTGCATTCCGTACGAGTTGGCGGGCCACAGCCGGCCGGTTCAGGTCGCTACCGCCTCCCCTGTCGCCAGACGCTCCGAAGCGCGGGAGCTTGTTGCGGCTGCCAAGTAGAACGGGGAACCGCCGTTTGCTACATATAAGATTTTTCAGGACTCCTTCGTTTTAGAGGGGTCCTTTTTTGTTGCTGCTGTTACTGCTGTTGCTGCCCTCCTCCTTCACGATCTAAGCCATAAATGGGTTGCAGGAAGAAACATTTCCCATAGATTTTTCGTCTAATTTAATATCAAAAGCGGTCGGAAGGTTTCTATGCTCGATCGAAGGAGGGAACGCGAAATGAGCAGGCGCCAACGGTTTGCTATCGCTTTTATGCTCATCACAAGCACCATTATTTTAAATTGGTCCTATCCGGATGCCAAAGCGCTCGGCGTGCGGCTTTTTCAATGGATAGGGCTGCCCGTGTGGTCACAAGGCTCCAGCGGCTTGAACTACGTCGGCATCACCTCGATACTGCTGCTGTTAGCCGGTCTGTTCACCCTCAGAACCGCGCTGCAGCGCCACGCAAGAAAGATCACCCTGCTCGCTTTAATATTGTCCTTCTGGCTGCCCTCCCAACTGATCGTAGCCTACCAAAGCGTGTGGGCTAAAGGAATCTATGCCTTGGAATACGTCAAGGAAGGAAGCCGTTGCAACTACAAAAAAGAAGAGGATCGGGTCACAGGGACATGCTCGCTGACCTTCGTTAATCATAGCGGTCAAGACATCTTGTTCACCTCTTCTATCCGCAATCGCGACTTACACATCGGCTCGTTTCTGGAATCCCTTGACATCCTTGGGGATCAAACCTTGACCATGCCTCCCAGGCAGAAAAAGACACTCAACGTAGCTTTCACAAAAATAGCTGCTGACGCCCGCGCTTCTGCCAGTGGAGCGTTCTACGGACTGGAATTGACGGTGAAGAGCGACGAACAAGAACGAGATGTATAGGCGTTTCGGCGCCGTCGGATGCCAAAAAGCCGCATCTCCCCTGCTGCCAGGGGGTGCGGCTTCGTTTTTGCTGTTAGATGATGCCGGGTTTTAAGGCACTCGACTTAACGATTGTCGACCTTCTCCGGGTATAGATCATGATTCAAGAGCCGGTGCTCGGCCATCTGTTCGTATTTCGTCCCTGGACGTCCGTAGTTGCAGTAAGGATCGATGGAAATGCCTCCGCGCGGGGTAAACTTCCCCCACACTTCAATGTACTTGGGGTCCATTAGCTTTATCAAATCGTTCATGATGATGTTCATGCAATCCTCGTGGAAATCGCCATGATTGCGAAAGCTGAACAAATACAGCTTGAGCGACTTGCTCTCGACCATTTTGAGGTCCGGAATGTAGCTGATATAAATCGTCGCGAAGTCCGGCTGGCCGGTAATCGGGCACAGGCTGGTAAATTCCGGGCAATTAAATTTGACAAAATAATCGCGGTACGGATGCTTGTTATCGAACGATTCGAGCATCTCCGGCGCATAGTTCATCGGATATTTCGTTTGCTGGTTGCCGAGCAGCGTCAAGTCGAGCTCGCCTTCTTTTCTTCCTGCCATGGTGTGCTTGGCTCCTTTCTTTTCCTAACTATTATTATAGCCGATCCAAGGGCAAAAGGTAAAATTTTGTAAAAAAAAGGAAGTATAATCACCGTTTTCGCAAGATAGAAATTACGACAAAAATTGCAAAACCTCTTGAAGGTTTCGGCATAAGATGGTAATATAACAACGAATGATGAGCGGAAGAACCGCCTTATCCATGCTTTAGTGGGTAGGGCGGTTTTTGTGTTTTGGCGGAAGAAAAATCTGTAAACAAAGCACAGTCATGGTACAATAGACCTAGTTCTTTTGGATCTGGAAATACATAACTTTGAATTCACTCGAAAGGAAGATTTTTGATGAAGCGAGTTGTCCCTTTAGTCGTATCCATGATGTTAATGAGTGCCTGCAGCCCCAATGCCAATATGCTGGTTGCCGCAGAGCAGCCGAAAGCGGCTGCGGAGCCAAAAGCAGATGTGTCTTTGAACGATATTTCCGGGCATTGGGCGGAATCCGATATTAAGGCTATCGTGGCAGCAGGGTACGTCGACGGTTATCCCGACGGATCGTTCAAACCGGACCACACCGTTACGAGAGCGGAATTTATCACCATGACGGCAAAAGCAGCCGGTTTGAAGCCGGTACCAGGTAACGATAACAAGGAGTGGTATGCTCCTTACGTCGCAGCGCTTGTGCAAACCGGAATCCACCAATACAAGGACTTTTCTTCCGGTGACTGGAATACGCCGATTACCCGGATGGAAATGGCCCGCCTCGCCGTCCGGGCATCGGATAAATCGCTGCAGACTACTGAGGATAGCACCGATGCGAAGAAGTTTATGTTTTTGGCGACGCAGAAGGGATTGATTACGGGGCTGGCCGGCGGCGAACTGGGTAAAGAAGAATCGGCCACGAGGGCGCAATCTGTGAAGATCATTCAGCGGATTTTGGACGTGAGCCAAGGTAAGAAGCTCGAAGTGGACAAGCGTGCGGCAAGCTATGCGGAAGTGGAGCTGACCGGCAGCAACGTGCAAACCATGTGGGGGAGCCGTGTGGTTGAGCTGCCATATAAGATGCCTTTGCTGAATACAAAAGCAACGGTGAAAATACATCAGATTTTGATTATGGATTTAAAGGAAAAGGATGGGGCCTTTAGGTCGATGTTCGATGGTCAAGTGGAGAGAGTTGACCGTAAACCGATTGGCGATGACTATTTAGTCGCATTGAAAATTGACATGAAAAACGAAACTGGTAACCCACTGGAATACTCATTGTGGGGACAGCTTTCACCGGATTTAGGAGCTAAGCGTGTAAATATACTGGGTACAAATCGCGAAGTGGATAAAAAATTTTTAATGCCGAGATTGGATTCTTCTGCAGGGTGGTTCCTTTTTGTACTTAATAAAGAAGCAGTAGAGAGTGATTTGAAAAAATTTGGTTTTGTATATCTTAGACTCAATGAAAACAATGGAGCTATGATTGAGCTGGGCAAAAAAGGATAATATGCTGGGAGGCTGCTATGGGTAATAAAAATAAATGGAAGAAAATCATTGTAGCAGCCGTAATTTTTATTTTAGGGTTCTCCGTGTTCGCATTTCTACGACCAGACTTCATCATGGCTGCCACCAATTTTAAGACGTTCGAATCCACGTCAACCTTGACCAACTATTCCGTTCCTCTAAATTCAGGCACTCAAATTATTGATCGAGTCGATGTGTATATGCGAGATGCCAGTGGTGCAGAAAGAAAGATCGATGCAAGAAGGTATGAAGTGTCAAATGAACGGATCGTGTTCAAAAACCTAACGGACGGCGTACCGGTTAAGTTATATGGTTACAAGTATACCAATCCGGGCCACATTATTTGGCGTGATCCGAGCGGCAGGTACTGGGATACGCAGGGCGAAAGGACGAAGCATTACCAGTTTCCCGGACATTGCAGCGGTAGCGTCGATCAGGTTCCTTCCCCATGTCCGGGGTTGTTCCCAAGCGATGCGATGATCTATCCATCGAGCAACTATGTTCCTTTTAACGAACCGGATTTACGGAAATGGGACGGCTCAGCCGTAACGACAGCCTATAAAATTGAAACCCCAACAAAATTCTTTTTTGATGAAGATCGGAAAGGTGAGAGTATCGATCCTAGTCGTATTGATCCTAAAAGTATTACGATCATAGATGCTATTGCTGCTGTACCTGATAATGGATTAAAGGTTGAGGATTTTGGTAGGAAAGTAGACGGTTATGGATACCTTAAAGTCTCGAAGCCTCTTACATCATCATATAATAAAGAGGTTACGGACTATCTCCTTTGGCCGGATGTTGAAGATCCAGAATACATCAAACCCCACCAACAAGGTCGAAATTATGTTATGGATGCGGACACGTACTGGACCGCAACAACGTACAAGTTCGAAGGCCGCGTTGAAGTGTTCTACAAAGCACCGACCTTTCCCGACCTGATCCCTGTCGATCTCAAATCGAACGGGCCAGTCAAAATCGGCGAACCAACGACGTTCACTTACACGTTCCGTAACGTCGGAGAGCCGATCAAAAACAAAACCTTCGCGATCTTGATCCAAAACCGTTCCAACGGCAAAACGATTCACAAGGCATCGTTTACAAACGCCGAGCAGAACGTGGATATTACGGGTACGTTTCAGTATACGGTGATGGACCCCGGGAAGCTATTGACCGGATTTTATGTCGATTCGGACAATACGATCGATGAAGGTACGACAGGCGGGGAAGACAACAACTATAAGCCGTTTGATTTTCCAGTCGATATCGGCATCGACGGCGATTTTCGAATTAGGCCCGGACCGACGATCAAAATCCGGGACAATTTCGAGCTGGAGCCTGTTGATTTTAAAATTCCGAAAGGCTGTACCTATTTCGGTCATCAATATCGGTTCAACTATAACGGCCAGACATGGTCGACGAATCGGGTGAAAGGGCAATCGCAGAACAGCGCATTCCCCTATCCGAACGGGAGACCGTTTTATTTTGGAGAAGGCAGCAACTACATAAGTCTGAAAATTCAAACTTCTTGTGGCGAAACGGACTGGATTAAGGAAAAACCGTTAACGGTTCTCCCCGATCCGAACAATAAACCACCTTATTTTCAGGCAGGCTGGTTTTACGATCAAGATCGGAACGGGATCTATCCGCCGGAATACTTTTTGGTAGGCGACATGGTGAATGTCCGTGTTATTCATAACCAGTACACAGACCCGAAATCGCCTTCGGACCCGGACAACGATCCGATCCAGTGGAAATGGGACTTCGATTCAGGTATACACCCTTGGGTTCAAAAGATAGCGAAGCAACTGCACGAAGATTGGGGCAAGACGCTCGACGCGGAAGGCTATTATCATATCAAAGCGGATACGCCGGGAACCTTCTCCGTGAAAGTTACGGCGGATGACGGGCGCGGCGGGACGCGAACGGAAAACGCTTACTTGACTGTGATGGAGCCAAACCCTATTGCGGTCTGCACAGCACCCAAGGAGATTAAAGAAAATCGTCCCGTCCCTCCTGGAGCGATTCACGCAGATAAGAGCTGGAGCCCAGCAAGGAAGTCTATCGACCACTCAAAGGACTTATGGTTTAACAAGCTCAATAAGTACTATAACGGCACCCTGCAGGACGTTACAGCGACTGTTACGCTCGCCAAAGTCGTAGATTACTCTGGCTTGGAATCGACCAGCCCCAGCACCTGCGACATTACCGTGCATCCGGACTTGCCTCCCATCGGCAAAATCGTCGTACCGCCGCTCGGTATCCGGAATCAGCAGGTCACCATCCGGAACCAATCGTACTCGCCGGACGGCGATCAGATCGTCTCCGTCAAATGGCGGCTTAAATACGACGCGGCTAACAACGGTTTTCAGGACGATCCGTGGCTAGATGTTCTTGGGACAGACGGCAGAGTCGTATCCTTTGATAACAACACGCTTGTATTTAAGGCCGACATGATCGGTAAGTATCTGTTCGATGTCCAAGTGACGGAGGACTACGGGAAAAGCGCCATGGCATCCGATACGCAGCCGGAAGCGCCGCGAACGCTGGATATTGTCAATAATGCGCCGCACGTTTCCTTTGCCATCGAAGGGCAGAACGATCAGCCGGGCATGAACCCGCCAATTATGTTTAATGCCAATTCGATCGTAAATTCGTGGGCTCTGTTCGATACGAACACGAATAACCGGCTCAACAACTATGTTTATCAGTGGGCGGCCCAAGGCAACGCTGTCCTGCGGGCTGGCTTGGGAAGAGAAATGGAGCGCCAGGAAAGCATCATCAAGCGAGATAATCCAATGCAGGGACCCACCAGCGTCTTCGGCACGTTCCTATGGCCGGATCTCGGGTTCGGAGCGAATTTTATCAGCTCGTACAAAGGGACCGTATACAAGTGGATGAACGGCAGTTCCTCGCTCACCAGTACGCCTATCTTAGTCCCTTCTAACCTGTGGGATCCAGATACGAGGACATATATAACCGGGTATGCTCCGGCGAAATTCAATTCGCTCGTCCGCACGAACAAAACGTATCTATATTTTGACGAGGGTTCCAAGCTGTATGCCTTGAATAAAAAGAAGCTGCCGCAGTACAGCAGAAAATGGAACAATGCATCTAACAACTTGACGCATGTTTGGGATCGGGACCCGTATGATTTTACCCTTACGCCAGACACGTATAGCGTTCCCGTCCCGTTCCGTGATTCGAAGAACGGCCCAACCTATACCAAAGAAGTTTACTTACCCAGCGAGTACCAAGGTTCTCAAAAGTATGAGGTCGCAGGCGGAATAATCTACCGAGTTTCCAACTACATGATGTACGATTACTTCACCAAGTGCGAAGGCCAAACGACGTGCGGCGTCGGCAAGAGGAATAACTCCTTTGTGATCGAGGCATACGACGCGTATACCGGTAAGCTGATTTCAAGCAATAAGGACAATCCGCTCAAGACCGGCTGGGAAGAGCTCGGGATATCAGTTGATGAAAAGGAGTATGCAGCAGGGCGGAAAACATTCTCGCTGTTAACCAAAGGCGAAAGCCTGGTTATTGTATACCAAAGAGACCCTAATCGGCCGCGTGAAATTGGATTCATCGAGATGAATCCGCAGCTCCAGGAAGTCAGAAGAGGCGGACAATCGTTCCCGGACAGCACGATTAAATATCAAAGAAAATATTATAATACGATGGAGGGGCGCGCGGTTCCGGAGCAGTATGTCGAAGATTACCAATGTAGATACAGCGATCTAAACGGGTTATGGAAAGGGCCTGACGGGGAGTTTTACACCTACATCAAGCGTTCCTGCGACCGGGACGACGGGTACATTAAAATCGACAGAAGGTACAACGAAGATGCCCCGATCGGCGTTTATCTGCTGCGGATCAATAACGACTTGAGCATGGGGTGGACCGCCAGATTGGCGGGTATGGATTGGTGGTACCCTTCTAGCATGATGATGGGTGGAGATATGCAATACAACAATTTTACGGCGCTGGTCGTGAATCCATACAACCGGACCTTGTTGACCCGGAGCCATACCAATAAGGATCTTATGAACGGCAATGGCGAGCATCATGAATATGGACAATACGTCAATATGGACACCGGCGCGGTATCAGAAGGACCTTATCCGTCCAACCATCCATACACCGTTGGCGTAACTCCTGGTGGCGGATTCGATGGGATGGGAGGCTGCTCCTGGTCAACGGATGGAAAATGCAGCAGCTTCAATGTGCATGTGAACGAATTATTGCTCGAATCGCCAGGAGAGCAAGAACGGGGAGATAACTACCTATCCGGATTTTATGTAGGGGACGGCCTGTTTTTAGGCATGTACAATACGGTGAAAAGACAATCTGGCAATGGCTATTACTTCACGCAAACGGATATGTACATGTATCTCGAAAGCGGTCCTTTAGATCAAGATCCGGAGCTACGGAAAGGGTTTGTTCTCGGCCAGTTCGTTTCTCCTGACCGCTATCGCGACACGGACATTACGTTCCGAATGAAGATGACAAGCCCGAACGAGGATACAAGCCTAAGCGGCTTTTCGTTCCGGATGCTCGACCCGACGAACCGGTACAGTCTGGAAACGGACGGCTCCACGCTCTATCTAAGCCGTTACGTCGGCGGCAGCCGAACCGTGCTGCGCAGCCAGGCGTGGCCGTTCGATAACACGGATAATTTATTCAAGATCAGCCTGTCGGGCGATACGATTCAAGTGTTTATGAACGGTGTTCCGGTCTTTGAAGTACAGGACACCACGTTCACCGATGGAAAAATGGGGCCGTTCACCGACAAATCGTTTGTCACGTTCACGGGCATTTCCGTCAAGCAGAACCAGGACAGCCGGGATTGGATGTCTGACTACGCGATTTGGGAAAATGGATCGGCATCGGCCAACGTCCGGTATAAAAATATTTTGTTCGAAGATCCGGAAAACGACCCGATGGCCGGCAACTTCCGCTGGGGAGTAACGCACACGCCGAAGTTCCTAAATAATCAGGGGCTGTCGGCGCTGAACGGGAAGACGTTCGATTCTCCACAGCAAACCTTTGACGCGGTCGGCGTCTATCTGCTCACGCTGCGGGCACAAGACGATCCGAACCGGAACTACTTATGGGCGAGCATGGTGTTTGATCAATACCGCAAATGGTCCAATACGTTCCAGAAAAAATTGACGGTTCACCGCAGGCCGATCGCGCAGTTCACGCTCACGGAGAACGGGGACGGCACGGTCGCTTGGAACGATACGTCCTTCGATCCGGACCGGTTCGATCCGAACCGGGCGGCAGGGGACCCGGCACGCTGCAGTCCGCCCGATGTGACGGGCTACGATTATTGCAGCATGCGCGGGATCGTCTCCCGGGAGTACGGCTATGTCGATCCGGACGGTACGTTTATCGGGGAGAAGCTGACCAGGCCGAAAAAGGCGGGGACATATACCGTGTATTTGCAGGTTATTGACGAGTACGGAGCGAGGTCTTACCCCGCCAACGCTTCGATCCAGCTCAAAGGCAACGTCCCTGAAATTCCAAAACCGACGATCCAGCTAACGTATCCGACCGGAACGCGGGACAATCCGACACTGGAACACGGAACAAGACCGACGATCCATTGGAGGCAAGAGGACCCGGCGGGCCATACGTTTACAGGGTACGAGGTTCAAATCATGGATTCGCGCGGAAGTCTCGTCATCAGCAGCGGGGAAGCAAACCAGAATGCGCCGCCCCATAGCACAGCTTCATGGCAGGTAACGACGGATTTGATCCGCGGCGAGCTGTATCAAGTACGGGTACGCGCGCAGAATCCGTACTATTGGACGGAATGGTCCAATATCGGGTGGATGGTCATCAATTCGGCGCCAAAGGTTATCATTACGAATCCGAGTGGACCCGACGCCTATAATCCAACGCTTATTCTGGATAACAAGCGACCGTCGATTGCTTGGGTTCAATCAGACGGCCAGAAGAACTATTACGCGAAAATGTACATCGAAATTTTGAACGAGACCGGCGGCATGGTCTATAACACCGGATGGAATGCGTATCAGAACACCACGGCAACAACAAACAGCTTCCAAGTACCGACAGACCTGCCGACAGGCGTTCCTTTACAGGCGCGGATGAAGGTCACCGACGACGATCCGAACCTATGGTCCGCATGGAGCAACACTGTATGGTTCTACATCAACATGACGCCGACCGTGACGATGAACGTTCCTTCCGGAACGCAAGCGAATCCGACGCCGATGAGCCCGACGCCGACCGTTTCGTTCACGCAAAGTGACCCTGACCCGAATACGACGTTCACAAAATATCAGGTCCAATTCATCAATGAAGCGGGAAATACCGTGCTCTATGATACGGGAGAACAAGGGCAGCACCTTCAAGGGCAAGTGTCCGTACAAAGCGTCTCCGTTCCTAAGGACCGTCCACTTCCTGCAGGAGCCAAAGTTCAGGTTCGGGCGCGTGCTTTTGACGGTTTCGTATGGTCGACATGGTCTGCTCCAACTTGGCTGCTGACCAACCGCCCTCCGACGGGAAATATTACGTTTGTCACGCCGATTTACGAGCATGACACGCCCGTATTCACCGTATCTGTCTCCGATCCGGATGGCGATGCGATCGACGTCATGGTGGAAAGCAGCTTGAACGGTGGCGCGTTCGGAATCATTCAGCAATGGAGCGGCGTTCCGTCCGGCCAAAGCAAGGCGTTCACCTACGGGCCGCTGCCTCAAGGAAATTACACCTTGCGGCTATCCCTCAGCGACGGCAAGGGCGGAACGTTTAACCAGACCTATTCGTTCGTCGTACTGCCTTTGTCGATTAAGGGCTATGTCACGCATACGCCGGAGTGGGAAAGCTACCGGCTGCTGTGGAACGAGAAGCACCCGGGTGCGCCTCGGGAAGCCGACGTCTTTTGGGCCGGGGAAGCGTTCGAGCTATCGGCGACGGTGACCGATACCGGCACCAGCGCAACCAAGCCGCAGTCGGTCGACGCGACGCTCTTGGATACCGGAGAACAGGTCGAGCTTGACTCTTCCGACCGCATTCGATTCAGCGGGCAACTGGTCAATCCGGATCATGCCCAATCGCTGCGCAGCGGCCAAACCTACACGTTCCGTTTCCGCGTGTATTGGAGCAACGGATTGGTTCAGACCGACGATGTGCCGGTCAAAATTCAAGGCAGCATGTATGATGTGATCGTCAATCAGATCCGGCATTGATAGCGCGAAAAATTCGTCCGCTTGTCTCTGAAACTAAGCGTCAGCGCGAGAATAGTCGCACATTTTCCCGCCCGGTTTGACGATATGAATCTAAACATTTACAATTTAAGGTAGGCATGTCAACCAGTCTACTGGAGGCCCCCGACAGGGGGTCTTTCCTATTCGCATTCCATTCCATTCGGAGGTGTAACCATTTCATGAACGCCGTAATTGATCTGCTCCAAAGCCACCGCTCCATCCGCAAATTCAAGGACGTTCCGCTGCAGCCGGAGCACATCAACGCCATCGTCGCTTCCGCTCAAATGGCCTCGACTTCAAGCAGCGTCCAAGCCTACAGCATCATAGCCGTGACCGACCCGGAGAAAAAGCAGGAGCTGGCCCGGCTCGCCGGGAAACAGGCCTATGTCGAGCATTCCGGTCTGTTCCTGGTATTTTGTGCAGATTTGTACCGGCTCCACGAAGCGACTGAGCTGAACGGTGAAACGTTCCATCAAAATACGGAAAGCTTCATCGTCGCCACCGTCGATGCGACGCTTGCCGCGCAAAATGCCGCCGTGGCCGCCGAATCGCTCGGATTCGGCATCGTGTACATTGGCGGAATCCGCAACGCGCCAGAGGACGTCAGCCGGCTGCTCCAACTGCCCGAGCTCGTCTATCCGGTGTTCGGCATGTGTATCGGTGTGCCTGATCAAGAGCCCTCGTCCCGGCCGCGGCTGCCGCAGCAGGCCGTCCTGCACTATAACAGCTATCAAGTAGACGATGTACGGCAGCAGATCGAAACGTACGACGAGACAATGCAGGAGTATTACCGGGAGAGAACCGGAGGCAAAACGGTGACCGCGTGGTCCAGAGGGATGGCGGACAAATTCCGGCAGCCGGTACGTGCACATATGCGCAGCTTCTTGGAAGCCCGGGGCTTTAAGCTGGAATAGCGCTATTGCGGCTTCCGTCGATCCACATATTTGAGCGCTTCACGGATACTGAGCGGCGATAGCGCGGTTTCGGAGACGAACCTGCGGACCGCCGCTTCGTCTGTCTTGGAATATTCCCGGAGCGCCCAGCCGAATAAAACTAACCTGACTATGGGAGGAAAATCGTTTGGAAACCCAACAGTACGCCAACCATCGTAAATTTGATCCGCTGTTCCATTTCGTGCTTCTTTGGCTGACTTTGATCGTTCTCGTCGGCGCATTGGTTTATGCCGTCCGTTCCCTGATAGCTGGAGAAGGCGTTTCCGTTGCGCTGCTTCTGCTCGGGCTGAGCGTCATCGCTGCCATCTTGGTCATGCTGGTGCGGACGTACGCGCTTAAGGCTCAAGATCGGGCCATCCGGGCGGAAGAGCAGCTTCGGCACTTTATCCTGACCGGAAAGCCTATGGATTCCCGACTATCGCTGCGGCAAATCGTCGCTTTGCGGTTCGCTGACGATCTGGAATACCCGGAGCTGTGCCGTAAAGCGGCGGAAGAAAACATGCGGCCGGATGACATCAAGAAAGCGATCCGGACTTGGCGGGCGGATCACTACCGGCTGTAACAAGCCGCAGCATCCATAGGACTCGCCCCCATTCCCCGAAGGAGGCCGTAAACTTTCTGTTTATAGCGATCGACCAAAAAGCAAAATTCTTGCTTGCTCCCTGCCACAATCCGATGAATAAGCTCTCGTTCCGACTCCTGCCGAATCTCGCGTTCTTCCACCACTCGGTCCTCCTAGCGCTCTATACTGTATAGACGACGAACCGGAATCCAATCTCTCACCTTAGGGAGAAAAATACGGAACTTTTCGTATCCGTACGTCGTCTATGTAATAAGACCGCTATAACGCGTGTGCATTTAAGTACAGAAAGGATTTGGCTCTATTGAACTCTCGTCGAACGACCGCCGCAGCACTGCTGCTGGCCGCCATCATGCTCGTATCCGCCGCATGCGGAGACGGCGGCGGCAAAACGCAGGCCGACACCGCAGCCGGAACCTCGGCGGCTCCCGCCTCATCGAATACCGGCTCGACTGGCACTAGCGCAGATGCATCCAAGTCAAAACCGTCCGAGATACCTGCTGCTTCGACGAACGGACAGGTTCAAGCTTCTGATACCCCGGGGGTAAAGCAGACGGCTCAAACGGATACCAAATCCGGTAAGAAAACAGGTGATGTTCAGGTTGTCGCAAGCCCGGCGGACATTGCGGTTCTCGTCAACAAAACATACAAGCTGCCGGACAATTACAAGCCGCAGGACTTGGTTGACCCGAATGTTCCTTTTACGTTCAAAGAAAAGCTTGAAAAGCGCAAAATACGCAAGGAAGCGGCCGCGGCGCTCGAAAAGCTGTTTCAAGCGGCCAAAAAGGACAACCTTCCGCTGGCCGGCGTCTCCGCTTACCGCTCCCATGAAACGCAGAAAACGGTGTATAACCGTTACGTGCAAAAAGACGGCGAAGCCGCGGCGAACAAATACAGCGCCAAACCGGGACACAGCGAGCATGAGACAGGGCTGGCCATCGACGTGGCCGGCAGCTCGGGCAAATGCGCGGCGCAGGATTGCTTCGGCGCGACCAAGGAAGCCAAGTGGCTTGCCGAGCATGCGGCTGACTACGGGTTCATCATCCGGTATCCGGAAGGTAAAGAAAACATTACCGGTTACCAATACGAGCCTTGGCACCTCCGCTATGTCGGCGTAGACACCGCCAAAACGATCGCCAAGCAAGGCGTGACGCTGGAAGAATACGTTAAGAACGCCGTGCCTGTTACGAAGCCAAAATCATGACCCGCTTCATAAAAAAACGACAAACGCCTGATTCTTTTTCCGCGAAGGATGAAGAATCAGGCGTTTTGTTTTTTTCTCTTTGAGTCCTGTACTACGGTTTATATATTTCGATGGAGTACACGCTTTCCTCTCCCTCGGTTTTCACCTTTGCGCCCAATTGCTCGGCCACGAAGCGGACCGGAACGTAGAGCGCGCCGTGTTTCATCGCGGCAGGTTCGCCCATGCTTTTGTCTGTGCCGTTCACCCGGGCCGTCGCGCTGCCCGCTTTCAATACGATCTCCGTCTGGGAGCTGGCGATAGTCATCGTTTTCGTCCCGGCATCCCATACCACCTTATAGCCTAGCCCTTCCCCGAGTTCTCTCCCTTGCACATAAGCGGTATTATTGGACGAGATATAAGCGGTGTAATCGTAGGCCAGATAAGCCTCTGTCCCCCCTGCCTCTGCCCCTGATGCGCCGTCCAGATCGGATTCGGGCCAAATGTAGAAGTACAAATATTTCTCCGTGATCCGAAGCTGTTCCTTGAGCAGCTTATAGAACGCGGAATCCGGCTGCACAGCCTGTCTCAAGTTGTCCTCGTTCGATAAATCCTCGTACGGGATCGCATCCTTTGTGGAGATGATGTCCGGCTTCACATCTCCATTGATGTTCCAGCGGTCCATCCGAACGGTAAACTTGCCGCCGCGGATTTCGTCTTCCATACCTGCGGGACTTTGCACGGCGATCTCGGCGTTCCATCGGCGGATATGCTTGCTCTCGTCGACGAAGGCATCCATCTTGAGCTTCGTTTGGCTCAACATCTCCTGCTCCCAAGCTCTGCCCGCTTCGGAGGTCAAATAAAGCGCAATCGCTTTCGCCCCCGTATAGACCGATTCCGTACCGAGCTGCCGGTCTTGGAACAGCTCCTCGGCGAAGCCCAGTTCTTTTAGCTCCGGATGGAACTTATCGTAGATGACGACAGCCAGCTCACGCAAGCCTTGGTTGTCCAAAGCCACGTTTTTAAACATGGACCGGAATAACGAGGCAAACTCCTTTTCCGATACATCAAACCGGAGCTCATGTCCGCTTACCGTCTGCCCCTGAATCGTTTCCGTCTTCTTATCAACAGCAAAGGAGGTGGCGTTTGGAAGATTTTTGGAAAGCAAGCCTATTGCTTTCTTGGTCACCTCTTGTTGATCTGCCCAGTGCAGTTCCTTCATAAGCCTTTTCAGCCTATAGAACCAATAGTCATCGTACATCGTCAGCTCGTGAGACAGACCGGTCAGCTCGTTCGTACGCCAATCGGCAATAACAATCGGCTTGTTCGCGCCTTCCACGTTGAGCACCGCGCCGTTCTTATCCAAGGAAACGGCAAACGGAAGGTTCAGCTTGGCAGCAGAGAGCGAGCCTTTGGCCGACATCGTCTGCTCTTTTCGGTTCACCTTCAAGCTGGACACGTTTAATTGAAATCCGTTCCACAAGGCCAATCCTTCCTTGTCGA
This sequence comes from Paenibacillus tianmuensis, assembly GCF_900100345.1. Taxonomy (GTDB): domain Bacteria; phylum Bacillota; class Bacilli; order Paenibacillales; family NBRC-103111; genus Paenibacillus_G; species Paenibacillus_G tianmuensis. The sequence goes on from NZ_FMTT01000015.1 coordinate 58,558, forward strand.
ATTCGGACAAGGCATTCGTGTCTCCCACATCGTATTGAAGCCCCATCGACAGCGAAGCCTCGTAGGTATCCGTCTTCCATTCGTTTTCAATGGCCTGATTCATATCCAAACCGCCAAGCGGCTGGCAGCCGGCCGTAAAAACAAGTGCTGCGCTCATGACCCATGCGCCGATTTTTTTAAACAACGGGCATCTCTCCTTCAGTAGTCTTACGTACTTGACTAAAGATTCGATGAGATGGAACGGATTTCCTCCTGCCGTGCCTTTGCAAAAGAAAAAAGACGTTCCCGCAAAACGGAAACGTCACATTTGGCCGGTCAGCGTGCCGACCGCATATCCGCTGACGGAGACGACCAACCAGACGATTAAGCCGAGAATCATCGGTCTTACCCCGGTTGCGGTCATCTGCCGGAAATCGGCGGATAAGCCGACCGCAGTCAACGCCACCACGATCATAACCTGCGCCGCCACATGAATCCACTGCAAAAGCTGCTCCCCGAAAAGTCCGAGCGTGTACAGCAGCGAAGCGGCGAGAAACCATAAAATAAACCAAGGAAATACCTGCTTGACCGAAAACGATCCTCCCGCCGTGCCGGCAGCTTCCCGCTTCTTGCTCCAACCGACGACGACCGCCATAATGATCGCAATCGGCACGATCATCGTGGTGCGCGTCAGCTTAACGATGGTAGCGTAATCCCCGGCGGCGGTGCTGAACGCATACCCTGCGGCGACGACGGAAGAAGTATCGTTCACCGCGGTGCCCGCCCATAAACCGAAGCCCGCATCGGATAAGCCGAGCGCGTGCCCAAGCGCCGGAAAAACAAGGACCGCGACGATGTTGAACAAGAAGATCGTCGAGATCGAATACGCGATCTCTTCTTCCTTCGCTTCGATGACCGGCGAGATGGCCGCGATCGCCGAACCTCCGCAAATGCCGGTGCCCGCGCCGATTAACGTCGCCATGCGCGACGGAATCCGGAGCAGCCGTCCGAATCCGTAGGCCGCGGCGAACGAAAGCAGCAGCGTGACGATCATGACCGCGAACGTCTCCGTGCCGGTCTTCCATACCTCCGACAGACTGAGACGGCAGCCGAGCAAAATAATTGCCCATTGCAGCACTTTTTTGGAGCTAAAACGAATGCCCTGCCATGTATTTTGCGGCTTGCGCCATAGATTGTTCACCAGGATACCGATCACGATGCCGAAAACCGAGCCGCCGATCAGCGGAAACAGCAGGCCGAGCCCGTAAGACACAGCCGCAATGACTCCCGTGAGCGCAAGACCCGGGCCGAGCGATTTCAATCCATTCATAGGTGTTCCCCCCGATTCCCCATGTACTTCCGACAGGTGTAATCGTAAGAGATTCGGGGGGAAAACACAAATACGAATCCTTGATGCTATAAATAAGCTTTTATTATGATTGACGGGATGGCTTCAAACTTTGATCGTGAAGAGGCGGTACAGAAGCGCGATGACGGCACCGGTCCAGAAAAGCGCGGGAAAATGCAGCCAAGCGGCCGCCCCGCCGGTGACGACAACGATCAGAAGGGCTATCAAAGAAGGATACAGACGGGAAGCGGCAGCCGTGCCGTCCCAATAAGTCAAAGCGTCCAGCAGCCGGTCTTGCGTCTTCGCCTCGGCTCCGCAGTGAGGGCAGATCGAAGCGTCCAAGGGCTGAACGCCGGAGCAGTGAGGACAACGTGCCGTCATCGGAATCACCCATTCCTTTCGGTTAATTCATAGTTATTTTATCGGATAAATAAAGATATTGCAATCCTCCTTGGGGCCTAACGCAAAAAAAACTTGCCGCCTATGCGACAAGCTTTTTGCGACTTTCTTATTTTTTCGCTAAATACTTACGAATATCAAAAGCGACGGCGGCGACGATGATCAGCCCTTTAATAATAAGCTGCCAATACGGGCTGACGCCGATGAAGGTCAAGCCGTAGTTGATGACGCCGAAGATGAGCACACCGGCCAGCACGCCCGGCACGGTTCCGATCCCGCCTGCCGTCGATACGCCGCCGACCACGCACGCGGCAATCGCGTCAAGCTCGTACATGTTGCCGTAGTTGTTCGTCGCGCCGCCCGTACGGGCCGCTTCCAGCACGCCGCCCAAGCCGTACAGCGCGCCTGCGATCGCATAAATATAGATCAGGTTGCGCTTGACGTTAATCCCGGAGACGACCGCCGCTTGGCTGTTGCCGCCGATGGCGTACATATTTTTGCCGAGCCGCGTCTTGTTGAAAATGACCCAGACGACAAAAGCGACGACGATCGCGATGATGACGATATACGGCAGCGAATACGGCCCGTTCGGTCCGACGAAGCCGGTGCCGATGGTTGTGAAGTCCTGGCGCAAACCGGCAATCGGCTGCGATTCGTTCGGCTTCAAATCGAAGTAGATCGAGTTGGCCCCGTAGACGATGACCATCGTGCCCAGCGTCGCGATGAACGGCGGCACGCTCAGTCTGGATACGATCCAGCCGTTGATCAAGCCGACGAGCAGCCCTGCAGCAATCCCGATCAAGATCGGCGCCCAGACGGGCAGATCGGGCATATCCGGAAAAAAGCGGCGCGGGTAGTCGGCCGTCTGCAGCATGGAAGCGGACAATACCGCCGTCAACCCGACGACGCGACCCGCGGATAAGTCGGTTCCTCCCGTAATCAGCACGAACGCAGCTCCCAGCGCGATAATGGCGCGGGTCGAGTTTTGCAGCAAAATGTCCCGCAAAATATCGACCGACAGAAACCGCGGATCGGACGCCGCAATGCCCGCTACGAGAAGGATCAGAACGAAATAAATCGCGTATTGCGTAAAAAAATGATTCAGCTTTCCCGTCCTCATAAGCCCGGTTCTCCTCCTTCGCGATGTCCTCTTCTAGTTGGCGGCCAGCCGCATAATATCTTGTTCCGTCGCCTGTCGTCCGTCCAGAATGCCCGTCAGCCGCCCCTCCGACATGACCATAATGCGGTCCGACATGCCGAGCAGCTCGGGCATTTCCGAGGAAATCATGATGATGCTTTTGCCTTGCTTGGCCAGATCGGCGATGATCGTATAAATCTCGAATTTGGCCCCGACGTCGATGCCCCGGGTAGGCTCGTCAAGCAGCAAAATGTCCGGATCGGTCAGAAGCCATCGCGCCAGCAGCACCTTCTGCTGGTTGCCGCCCGACAAATTTTTGATCAGTTCCTTAATCGAAGGCGTCTTGACGCGCAGCTTCTCGACGCTCCCGGCGACTTCCGCCCGCCCCTTCCGCTCGTTCAGCAGGAAGAACGGATTGATATACCGGTCCAGATTGGCGATCATCGTATTTTCCAGAATCGACAGCACGGGAAAAATGCCCGTCACCCGCCGTTCTTCGGTCAGCAGCGCGATTTTATGCTTCTTGGCATCGATCGGCGATTTGATCTTGACCTTGTGTCCGCGGAGACGGATCTCGCCGGAGGCGACCGAGCGCAGGCCGAACAGCGCTTCGATCAGCTCGGTCCGCTGCGCGCCGACAAGGCCGCCGACTCCCAGAATCTCGCCCTGCCGCAGCTCGAACGATACATCCCGGAACGACTTTGGAAAAGGCGATGTCAGCTTCTCCACCTTCAGCAGCACGTCGCCCGGCGTGTTGTGGCGCTCCGGGAAGCGCTCCTTCAGGTCGCGGCCGACCATGCGGGAGATGATGAGATCCGTCGTCAGCTCGGCCGCCGGCCACGTGCCGATCAGTCTGCCGTCCCGCATGATGGTCACGTCGTCGGAAATGCGGAGTATTTCCTCCATCTTGTGGGAAATATAAATAATGGATACGCCGCGCCCGCGCAGCTCGTTAATGATCTTGAACAGCTGCTCCACTTCGTTGCCCGTCAGCGAAGACGTCGGTTCGTCCATCACGATTACTTTGGAACGGACGGAGACGGCTTTGGCGATTTCGAGCGATTGAATCTTCGATACGGACATCGAGCCTACTAAGGCGTTCGGATCGATATCCATATCCAAATCCCGAAGCAGCGTTAGCGTATCCATGCGCATTTTTTTGTCGTCGACGATGTTAAACGGTCCGAGCCCTTTCACCGGAAAACGGCCGAGCCAGATGTTCTCCATCACATTGCGGTGAGGCACCGGGTGCAGCTCCTGATGAATCATCGAGACGCCCAAGCTCAACGCATCCTTCGAGTTCTTGATTTCCACCCGCTGGCCGTCCAAGACGATCTCGCCGCTGTCCGGCTTATAAATGCCGAACAAGCATTTCATCAGCGTAGACTTGCCCGCGCCGTTCTCCCCCATCAAGGCGTGCACCGTGCCCGGGCGCACCTTCAAGGTGACGCCGTCCAGCGCTTTGACGCCGGGAAATTCCTTCGAAATTCCGTTCATTTCAAGCAAATATCGGGTTTCCATCATGCCAAGGCCCCCTAGCGTAAGGATGTGCGCATACGGCAAAAGGGCAACGTCCGCAGCCATTGCCCCTTGCCGCTCGGCCGGGTAGCCGATTATTTCGCGTCGTTCATGTTTGCTTTTGTGATTTTTTTGTAAGAGATCCAGACATATTTGCCGTCGGTAATGTCATAGCCGGTGTTTTCTTTGGTCGGCGTCTGGCCTTGCGCGAGTACGTTCGCGATGCTGAACGCCGCTTTCCCTTGGTTCTTCGCGTCGTTCAGTACGGTGCCGAGCAGCGTGCCTTCTTCGAGCGCTTTGAGCGCGGGCGCCGTGGCATCAACGCCGACGACCGGAATGAATTTGTTGTCTTTAAAATAGCCCTTCGCTTTCAAAGCTTCGATCGCGCCAAGCGCCATATCGTCGTTGTTCGCGAAGACGGCTTCGATTTTGTCGCCGTGGGAAGCGAGGAACGCGGCCATCTTCTCCTGCCCTTTGACACGGTCCCACATCGCGGTGTCTTCTGCCAGCTTCTCCACCTTGATGCCCGCGTCCTCGACGGCTTTGATCGCAAACTTCGTGCGCAGCTCGGCGTCCTGATGCCCCGGCTCGCCCTTCAGCATGACGTATTGCAGCACGCCGTCCTTGTTTTTGTCCGCTGCTGGGTTCGACTTGAAGTAATCGACGATGAGCTGGCCTTCCATCGTGCCGGACTGTTCCGCTTTCGCGCCGACGTAGTACACCTTATCCCATTTTTTCATGTCGTCGGCGAGCGGCTCGCGGTTCATGAAAACGACGGGGATGTTCGCGTTTTTCGCTTTGTCGATGATGACGCCGGCTGCGGTGCGGTCGACCGGATTGATGGCGAGCGCATTGACCTTCTTCGTAATGAACAGATCGACCTTATCGTTCTGGGCCGGCTGGGAGTTCTGGCTGTCGACGATGTCCACCTTCGCTTTGCCTTCCGCCGCTTGGGAAATCGCGTTCCGTACGCCCGTCATGAACGTGTCGTCAAATTTGTAGATGGCGACGCCGATTGTCGGGTTTTTGGCTGCGGCATCGGGCTTGGCGGCGCCTCCGCTGGCATTCGTGTTCGCGCCGCCCGCGGGGGCATTGCCGGAGCCGGAACAGCCAACAGCGGTTGTAAGCAGGGCTGCCGCGACGATCATGGATACAGCTTTCTTTTTCATAACATCTGACCTCCTGTTTTTTTGCGTGACGTTACGTTAGGTTAGCTACGTTCCCATTATCTTGGATTTTCGGAAAAAAACCCATGCAAAATTCTCATGTGTTCTATCGAAATCCTCATGTGTTTGGGGGAATGCAAAGAAACGTCCTTCGAATTTCAAAGGACGTTGAGTGTGTAGGGAAAGTGGGGGAATAGAGAGGGTATACGAGGGGGGGGTGGGGTATCCACTTCCGACCGCTGTTGTCATCGGGAAATTTTAATTGGAAGCTGCTTAGCAGCGGATATTTCCCGATGACAAAGGCGGACGCTATCGCTTCTCCAGTGGATACCCCACCCACGTATGGTTCTCTATTTTTGTAAAGTTCACTTTCTTGAAAAGCTGAACGCCCTTCGGATTACAAAGGACGTTTTTTTATTAAGTAGGGTTAAGTAAGGGGCGGGCCATTCAATCTTGCTCGATTAGCTTGGCGTGGATTATAAGTCTCCCCTTCGCAGGATCGAGCGTGTAGTCGCAGGTTGAGAGCGTGAGGATGCGGTCATCCGCCCCGAGGGCGGTATCCGTCTTGTACAGCGATCGCTCCTGCAGGTCCTGCAGGAAAGCTGCGTATTTTTGTTCGCTCTCGAATCCGGTCTGAATATAATTCAAATCCGCGGTCGCCGGATAGACGGAGAAAATTTCAGCCCGGTAGCTGTGATACAAGGTATCGTATTGAAAAGTGAGATTTTTCTTATAAAAATCTTCTTTTAGGAATTTCTTTAAATCACCGAACATGGAGCCGTCCTTCATGCGATGGCCGTAAATCACCGTGTTCGGCTGAGCCTTGCCGATATCGTTGCGAAAGTCGAGGAAAATGCTGCCGGCGCCCGCCTCCTCGCCCTTATAGTTCCGGTTCAAATAATAAGCGTTGTCCTTTCCTTGGACGACCGGATAATCGATGACTGTATTCGCGATTCGGACCCAGCCGACCACGTCCGGATTCACGTCGAGCAGAGCCTTGAATTGAGCGCGGGCTTCCTTGGGGAACTCCCCCTTCGGGGCCTCTAAGGCATCGCCCAGGGGCTCCACGGCCTCAGTGAGAGGCGGCTCGGGCTCTGCGTGCCCGTACAGCTGCCGGGCTTCGGCCATGACGACCCGGTTGTCATGGTAGCTTCGGAAAATACCGGCTAACTCATACCCGGAAAACAGCATCAGTCCCAAGCAAAGCGGCGTCAGCCATCTTCGAATGTTCAACTTATCACCTCAATACAAGTCAAATGCCGACCGGAATCATATACAGCCCCGCAGCTTCTTCATTCTTTACGACCACATCCACGCCGTAGATCGTCTTGATCGAAGCTTCCGTTATGACCTCGTCCGGCGGGCCTTGCATCTGAATCTCGCCGTTCTTCATCACGATCAAGCGGTCGCTGTACCGGATCGCCTGATTGATGTCGTGCAGCACCATGACAATCGTCAGGCCGTGATCGGCATTCAGCTTTTTGATTAACTCCAGCAGTTCAATTTGGTAATAAATATCAAGGAATGTGGTCGGCTCATCCAAAAACAACATCGGCGTGCTTTGCGCCAAGGCCATCGCTACCCAAGCTCGCTGCCTCTCGCCCCCGGATAATTGATCGAGCGTCGCCTGACGCTTTTCCAGCAGGTTCGTGCAGGACAGCGCCCACTCGACAGCCTTGTCGTCCTCCTCGCGGTGCGGGATAAGCATACTCCGATGCGCGATCCGGCCAAAGCCCGCCAGCTTCTCCACGGTGATGTCGGAGGGCGCGTCGTTCTGCTGGTGGACGACAGCCAGCTTCCTAGCCAGATCCTTCGGCTTGTAGCTGCGAATCGCCTTGCCGTCCAACACGACCTGTCCGCTGTGCGGAGTGTAGTTTTGCGACATCACGCCGAGCAGCGTCGATTTGCCCGATCCGTTCGGGCCGATAATGGTCGTGATTTTGCCAGGCTCGATCCGGCCATTCACCTGCTTGAGCTGATCGCGCTTCTTGTCGTACGAAAAGCTGACATGTTGAATTTCCAACTTAATGTCCATGGACCCGATCACTCTTCCTAAGCAGAAATATTAAGAAAGGCCCCCCGATCACCATCATAATAATCGAGGCCGGAATTTCGGCAGGCGCCAGCACCGTTCGTCCGAGCGTGTCCGCCGTCAAGATCAGCAAAGCCCCCGCCAAGGCGGAAAATGGAATGAGCACCTTATGATCCGAACCGACGAGCAGCCGAGCGATATGAGGAACGAGCAGCCCGACAAAAGCGATAAGTCCTCCGATGGCTGTAGCGACGGCCGCCAGAAGGACGGCGACGGCGGAGATCAGCAGCCGGGCGCCCGAGACGGGAAGGCCGACGTTCCGGGCCGATTTGTCCTGCAGCGCAAGCACGTTGCACCAGGAGCACAGCAGCAGCGAGAGCACGAGACCGGCGGTACCGTAGATGAGCATCACTTCGACGTCGCTCCACGTTTTCAAGGGAAATGTAGATGTCGTCGCCTGATTGACGCTGGCCACCGCATAGCTGCCTCTATAGTTAAACGATTGTCCCAAGCCGGTAAACATCGCGTTGATGGCGATTCCTACAAGAATAATCCGAATCGGACTGAGGCCCGATTTCCAGGAGAACGAATAGACCAGAAAGCATGCCAAAGCGCCGCCCATAAAAGCAAAAAACGGCAGCCAGAAGAAAAGGCCCGGGAATAGAGAGACCATCAGAATGGAAATAAACCCGGCTCCCGAAGAGATGCCAATCACGCCGGCGTCCGCAAGCGAGCTCCGCATCACGGCTTGCAGAAGCACGCCCGATACCGCCAATGCCGCTCCGACGAACAGCGCTACGATGATCCGGGGCAGACGCAGGTCGCGGATGACTTCTACTTTCTTGTTCGCGCCGGTAACCAAGCCTTGAATCAGTTCGAAGCCGCCGACCTTGATGCTGCCCGTCGTTGCAGATACGATGATCATGACGACGAGCAAAAGGATGACGGCCACCAGGCTCCAAATCGTTTTGTTCATGTGCAAACGTCCTCTATCGCTCCATAGTTTACGGGTACAGCATGTTCGTCACAACGTCCAGCGCTTCGATCGCCGCCAAATTCCCCGTTGTCCCGAACAATCGTTCTTCCAGATCGTATACCCTGTTGTTTTTTACTGCATCGAAGTGCTTCCAAATGTCGTTTTTCTTAAATTCTTTATCGAACATTTTGATCACCTCTTCCGGCATCCCGTGAGCCGCCCGTAAAATGACTTCCGGGTTCGTCTGCTGGAGGTATTCCGTATTGGAGGCCAAATATTCCACTTTTTCGCCCTGTACGATGTTTTTCCCGCCGGCCAGCTTCACCAGATCGCCAATGTACGAGTTCTCCGTCGCCACCAGATAGCTACCCGGCACGCCAAGCAAAATAAGCACGGACGGCGACGCTTTGCCCGCGATCCGCTGCTTGATTACGGCGAGCTTCTTGTCGTATTGGGCTACGATCGCTTCGGCCTGCTTCTGACGGCCGTATTTGCTGCCCAGCGTCTTGATGGCCTCGTTCATTTTGCCCAGACTGGTCAGATCGAGAAAATTGGCTTCGATCCCCGCGTTTTTGAAGACCGGCTCCAAGTCGTATTGCAAAGTCGTCACGGACAGCACGTCCGTCGGATCGAGCGACTTCACAAGCTCCATGTTCGGGCTCATCGGATTGCCTACTTGAGGCAAGGACGCGTATCGCTTGGGCAGCTCCTTGTAGCTGGTCGGAATCCCGACCAAATCGACCTCCAGCGCATCCATGATTTCCGCAGCCGCCACCGTCGTGGCGATAATCCGATGCTCCGGCTGCGTCTTGGCCGCCTCTAGGTCAGTGTTCGCAGCAGCGGTACCATCGGTGTTCGGCTTCGCCGAGCAGCCTGTTATGAGCAGCAGGAGGACGATGGCAGCGCTTAGCCCTTTGCACCATTTGCTCATCTTGGCGATTCCTCCTTTCCTAAAAAAATTACGGAGGACGCCGGTTACCCGACATCCCCGCTCATCCAAATTTTTGCTTCAGCTGCAATTACTTGACATGATTCAGCATTTTCAAAACCAAATTCACCGCTTCGACCCGGGTTACGTTCGCATGTGGTGCGAAATGGTTGTCGTAACTTGCGCCGATGATGTCGAGCTTATGGGCCGCATCAATGTAGGGCTGCGCCCATGCGGCAATTTGTCTGGCATCTGTGAACGGAAGAGACGCGTTCGCTACAGGCTCGATCCTCAGGGCGCGCACGATCATGACGGCGATTTCGGTCCGGCTGACCTTCCGGTCGCCCGAGAACGTTCCGTCGGCATAACCGCTGATGATGCCCGAGCTTACGATGCTGGCCAAATTCTCCTTCGCCCATGCGGGAATGCTGTCGAGGTCGGCGAAGTTCAATTCGCCCTGCTTCCCTTTCAGCTTGAGCGTCCGGCTGACCATCGTCGCTACCTCGGCCCGGCTCGTCTCGTTGTCCGGACGGAACGTGCCGTCCTCGTAGCCGTTAACGATGCCCAGTGCCGCAGCCCGCTCGATCAGAGCTTTCGCCCAGTGGTCTTCGATATCGGTCAGCTTCGCAGGCGCGATCGCCTCCACCGCAGGCTTGGCTTCTGCTTTAGACTCTTCCTTCTTCCTCTTCTCTTCTTCCTTCTTGATAGCCTTGATGCTGTCAAGATCGAACGTCATGTCCACGGTGTACACCCGGTTGTATTTGTCCGGCCAGTCCATCTTGATCCGGGCTTTTCTTGTACCGGCGTCCTTCACTTCAAACTGGACGACCCGCGTATTTTCTTGTTCATTGGACGATACCACTTTGACGTCGGCAAACGGATCGGCATCCTTCTCCACTTGGTCCTGCTGGACCTGGATCATCGGCATTTCTTTGCTTTTGTTCACAGTGAAGGTAACGAGCTTCTTGCCGTCTTCCTGAACCGTCAGGTTGGCAGGATGCTTCACCAAATCGTTGATGAACGATTTTTTCGGCGCATTCTTATCTGCTTTCTTATCCGCTTTATTGTCTTCCGTCTTCGTTTGCTCCGAGCTGGCTTCCGTGTCAAGCAGCGCATAGTCCATCGTATACTCGCCAGCTTTCAGCGATTCGGGAAACGGCTTGGCGTTCAGAACTTTGAACAAGTTGCCGTTTAGCTCCTTCATGCTGCTTTTATCAAACGCAATGTGCACGTCATAGGAATGGAAATAGTTGAACGCTGCCCAATCGACCTTGACCCAGCCCTTCACTTTCTCATCCAGATTCGGCACTTGGAATTTCACGATCCGCGTATTCTCTTTCTCATCGGTGCTGACTACGGTCGTGTCGGTCAGGCTTCCGCCTTGCTCGACTTTGAACTCGGTAATTTCCTTGCTTTGCTTGAGCACAATCGAGACATATTGCGTACCGTTCTCAACCTTCAAGCTGCCCGGCGTTTTCACGTAATCCTGCATCACGGATTTGTTGTCGGTGCCGTACTTCAACACTTTAAAATCGATGCTGTACGTACCGTCGGCCAATCCGTTCGGGCTTTTTGCCGGCGTGTTCGGATTCGCCGGCCCCGGTCCTCCGGGCGAAGCAGGCACAAGGTTGCTCAAGGCAATGCGGAACGAACGCTCCTCTGTTCCGGTATCTTTCGCCACTGCCAGCTTGACGAGATAGGTGGCGGTCACATCGTCGATCTCGTATCGGACATCTGCCGCACCCGCAGCTAACGTACGGGCGGCTTCAGACTCCCGCGACGTCGGCGCTTCTTGCGCCGGAATATCCTGGGTTGTCCCGTCGGCGCGCAGCAATTGGAAATTCGCAATCGTTACGCCGTTTTTCCGTTGGAACGAGAGAAACTTTTTCCGGTCTTGAACGGTTAATTTCCCCGTATGTTCAAGATAAGAGCTTACGGACGAGCCGAAACGGTCACCGGAGATGACAACGAGATCGAAGCTGTACTGCCCGTTCGCGACATTTACCGGACTGCGGGGGCTTGTAACGATCGCAGCTTTAAATCCGGCAATCGCCGCTTCCAGAGCGCTTGCGGCCTGATCCACCTGCCCTTGCTCCGCCTCGTCCAGACCGGCTGCGGCTTGAGCCTGCCGGATCGCCGCATAAAGCGCGTTCTTGGCGCCATTGGCATATTGGCCCGGGAACGTGCCTTCGACCGCTGCGTTATGCAGCGCCTCGGCCTCCGAGATCAGCGCGTTCAGCTTCCCTTTCTGGGCCGGACCCGCTTGAATGGCGAGCATATGCCAGCTGTCGTCTACCTTGAGCTGCCCGTTATGGTTGTTCACGATGACATCGCTTAACGCAACAAGCGCATAAGTCGCCTGTGTCACCGATTGCGCTTGGAAGGTGAGCGTGATGTACCGATTGTTCACCGGCAAAGGCTGCACGCCTTCGTCCAAGCTGGTCGACAAGCGGACTTGTCCGGGCGCGATCTCGTACTGCTCCGTGAGGCGAAGGCCGTTGATCAGCGGGGACGCTTCGACCAAGGCCAGTTTGCCCGGATCGAAGCCCAGCGTCAGCTCTTGCGTGTACACCTGCTCGTACACGCTGTTCGTCACGCCGCTCACCCCGAACGTCAGCTTCAGCTGCTGACCGGCTTTCACGGCCGCAGGTCCCGTCAGTTCGGAGGACGGGATTTTCTCGGCGTTTGCGGAGTCGAACTTCAAGCGGATTTTGTGCGTTCTTTGGTAAGGCTGTCCGTTGTACGAGGTCTCCACCCGCACTTCGGCGTTCACGAGAGCGTTCAGATCGCTCACTTCAAATTCCACCACCCGGGTATCGTCCGCCGCATTGCGGCTGACCACGGTGGCATCAAGCAGCACGCTGCCCTGCTCCACCTTGAATTGCGGAATAATCGAGCTCTGCTTCACCGTGAAGGATACCTTCTTGCGCCCCTGCTGGACCGTGAGCTTGCCCGGTTTAGCCAAGTACGAATCCATACCCGACGTCTGATCCGCCGTCGCATGAAGCGCCGTAAACGGAAGACGGTATACGCCGTCCTTCGTCGGGTCCGGATTCGCGGTATGGACCGATGCCTTGAACGCATCGAGGGCCGCTTGCAGCGCAGCAGCTGCCTTGTTCAGCTGCACATGCGCAGGCGATGCGCTGTCGGCGACGGCCTTGGCTTGGGCAATCGCCGAGCTCAATTTGCTCTTGGAGCCTGCGGGATACTGCCCTTTCAGGCTGCCTTCCACGGCGGCATCATGCGCCGATTGCGCTTGAGCGACGAGTGCCTTCAGCCCGCTCTTGTCTCCCGGCTCCGCTACGAGGGTGTCCGTATCGAAAACGATACGCACCGTATAATAATTGTCGTAGACAAAGTTGGACATGCCCGGCAAGCCCATAATTTTCACATGGATCTTGGCATTCAGCTTAGCCGACACATCCGGCACTTCGAACTTCACGACTCTCGTATTCTTGATTTCGTCCCGGCTTACGACTTCCGCATCGACGAATTGTTCGTTGTTCTCCGTCCTGAAATATTGCCACCAGCTGCTGTTCAGCAAAGTGATAGATGCGAATTGCTTCCCGTCCTTCACTTCCAGCTTGGCCTGGACCGGCTTCGGAAGGTAATCGTTCACCATCGACGGCTCATCCTTATCTTCCTTCAGCACGGTAAAACCGATCGTATAGCTGCCCTCCTCAAGCGAGGGAGCCGCACCGACGAGCGGAATTTGAACCGCAGCGAGAAATACGAAGACGGTTAGAAAGACGGATAAAGCTTTCTGTAATGTCCTGCTCAAAGTCATAACGCTCCTTTTGTCTCGTAAATAAACCGGGGATCAAGCTCCCCTTGCTTTCCTGGCCGCAGCGAATTACAGGTGCTTCTTAGCTACAATGACACACTTGGATGACTTGCTTATTGCGCTTTAATGGTGCTCGTATTGTATTGAATTTGAACGTTGTACTTGTGGTCGTAAGGGAATGGCAGCGTTGTAATTTTCACATGCGTGTACACGTTCGTTTTGGCCGTCAAATCGGATACCGGGAATTTAACGACGCGCGTGTTGGCCGCCGGGTCCGTGCTTACCACGGTCGCGTCAACGTAGCTTCCGTTCTGCTCAGTTTTGAAAAATTGAATCCAATCGCTGTTTTTCAAAGTAACCGAGACAAATTTGCTGCCGTTGACCACTTCCAGCTTAGCCGGCTTCTGGAGATAGCCGTCCATGGTGGACGTTTGGTTGGTTTGATCCTTCAACACAGTGAATTCAATCGTATAATTTCCGTCCGCAAGTGCAGGATTGGCTCCGGCCAGCGGGACCTGAACGAAGGTTAGCAGCGCAAACATCATCATAAACACGGCAATGGCTTTGGTAAATTGCTTTCTCAAAGGGATTCTCTCCTTTTAGGGTCTAGTGGTTTTGGAGGCTGCGGACCAGATAGCATGCTGAAATGAAGAACAAAGCTGTAAAGAAAGCAAGAGGGGCTTGATCCCCGGTTTGCGGGTTGTCGGCGGGCAGCATGACTTTGTCCGCCGGCTGCTTGGCGACGTCGGCTGCCGCCACAGGCTTCGTGCTCGCTGCCGGAGCCGTGCCGCTCTTCTCCGCCTTGACGGCATCGGCCTTCGCTTCCGGCTTCACGCTTGCTGCCGGAGCTGTCGTACCGGCCTTCGCGTCTTTGCCAGCGCCGGTCTTCTCCGCAGCCGGAGCGCCTGCTTTATCGGAGGCTGGTTTGGCCGCCGATTCGACTTTCTTTAACTTCTTGGTATCGAAAATAAAGCGGATCGTGTAGTCATGGTCGTAGTTAATTGATTCGACCGTCACATGAATTTTGGAAAGCATCGGCTTGGACAAATCGTCAAGCTTGAACTCGACGACTCGGGTATCTTCCTTCTCATCACTCTTAATCACTTTCGCATCGGCAAAATCGCCTTTGTCCGGCACTTTGAACATGGTGATCCATTTGCTGTGGTTCATTTGAATTTGCGCGGTGATTTTGCCTTTTTTCACCTGCAGGGTAGCCGGCTTCTCGAAGTAATCGTTCGCCATCGAAGCCGAGTCGTTCTCCGCTTTGACAATGGTATAGTCAATCGTATACGTACCGTCAGCCAAATCGGACGCAGCTTGCGCTCCCGGCGCAAAGAACAGGCTCAGGATGAACGCCAGCGTCAAAAACAAGGAGGGTAAAGCAAATGACCTTTTCACGTTGTACGGGCTTCCTTTCCGGTTAGTTTACAGAGAATTCGTTGATAATCACCATCATCAATATTGATTATCATTCTCAATTAAAACACAAAAAAAATGATCCCTTCCCGCTTCTTCTGTTGTTCTTTTCATAATTTTCTGAACATGACACCCCTCCCTTGTTTCATTTTTTGGGAATATTTAGACAAAATTTTGTCCGACAGGTTGATCTTATTCCAGATTCAAGGAAATTGTCAACCCATATTATTGGCAGCAACCAAAATTTTGGTTATTGTATCACGCTCCAAAAAAAATTTTGGATATATTCCCCAATGCCCCATTGACATTGAAAGTGATAATCATTATCATTTGTAATCGATCATAGATTATCATATCCGGCTCCGTCAGATAGGAGGACGCAAGTGAAACGATTGTGGCATATAGGCATGGCCGTTCTGCTGCTCGGAGCGGCCGGATGCAGTCCGGGGCCGTCCACGGGGAGCGGTGCCACGGCTGCGCCGTCCGAGGCGAAGCAGTCCGAAACGAAGGCGGCCGATACGAAGCTATCCGTCCAAGATTTTGCCGGACGCAGCGTGACCTTCCCCACCGTCCCGACAAAAATCGCCGCATTAAGCAACGGCGATGTGGACATTATTTATGCGCTGGGCGGCAAGGTCGTAGGCCGACCGACGTCGGCAGGTCCGGCGGCCGTCAAAGAAGCGGCCGGCGCAGAGCAGGTCGGCAGCACCCACGGCATCGATCTCGAAAAAATCGCTGCTCTGGATGCGGATGTCGTGCTCGGCAACCACCCCTTGAACACGAAAGACATCCCTTCGGTCGAAGGCATCGGCTCCAAGATGCTACTGACCTCCGCCAATTCGATCGACGATATCAAGAAGCAGATCACCTTGTTTGGCCAATTGCTGCGGAAGGAAAACAAAGCCCGTGAGCTAAACGAAAGCATCGATGCGAAGCTCAAGGAAATCAGCTCCGGCTCAGCTGCCCCTAAGCCGAGGGTCTTGCTCGTTTACGGCGCTCCGGGCACCTACATGGCTGCGCTGGGCAATTCCTTAAGCGGCGATATTCTGGCGAAAGCTGGAGGGGAAAATATTGCTGCGGACTATCCGAAGCTGGAAAACTACCCGCAGTATGCGCAATTGAATACCGAAAAAATTATCCAATCGAACCCGCAGCTGGTTCTGTTGATGAGCCATGGCAATCCCGAGAAGGTCAAGGACGGATTCCTGAAGGAAATGCAGCAAAATGCAGCCTGGAACAGCCTGGACGCCGTCAAGCATAACCGCGTGGACGTGCTGCCGTCCGACCTGTTCGGCACGAATCCCGGCACCCGGGTCATTGAAGCGCTTGACCGGCTGAAAGCCATGCTTCAAGCCGTGAAGTGACGCCCGATGAATAAACAACAACGCCTCCTGAGAAGAAAGCTGCTATGCATTGCGGCCCCTCTCCTTCTCCTCGTCGTCGCTTTTTATGGCATCGCCTACGGGTCCGTCTCTCTGTCGCTTCAGGAGATATGGACGGTTTTTACGGCAAGCGGCCCGCCTGCGCACGAAAAAATCGTCATGAATCTCAGGGTCCCCCGTGTGCTCGTCGGCATGCTGACCGGCGCATGCCTGGCCGCAGCCGGTGCGCTGCTGCAGGGCGTGATGAAAAATCCGCTGGCCGACCCGGGCATTATCGGCGTCTCGGCGGGCGGAGGCCTTGCCGCCATCATGGCGATGATCGTGTTTCCGCAGCTCAGCTATTTGCTGCCCGCCCTGGCTTTTCTGGGAGCGCTGATCACCTCCGTGATCATCTATGGGCTGGCGTGGAATAAAGGGGCCTCGCCTCTCAAAATCATTTTGGCGGGCGTCGCGATCAACGCGCTGCTGGGTGCCATGACCAACGGGTTGATGGTGACATACAGCGACCGGGTGCAAGCCGTTCTGCCCTGGCTGGCGGGCGGGCTAAGCGGCCGCAGCTGGCATCATCTGCAGTTCATGGCGCCCTACGCCATCACAGGGCTGGCTTTGTCCGTCCTTGCGATCAAACCAGCCAACCTGCTGCTGCTCGGAGACGATGCAGCCAAGCTGCTGGGGCAGAAGGTGGAGGTGCAGCGCCTGCTGCTGATCCTGTTGTCCTCCTTATTGGCCGGGGCAGCCGTCAGCGTCGCCGGGTTGGTCGGCTTTGTCGGTCTGGTCGTGCCTCACGCCATCCGGCTGCTGGCCGGCGAAGATTACCGCTTCCTCCTTCCGCTGTCCATCGTGGGAGGCGCAGCGCTTGTCGTGCTGGCCGATACGATCGCGCGCTCGTGGTTCGACCCGATCGAGCTGCCCGTCGGCATTCTGCTTGCAGGTCTGGGGGCGCCGTTCTTTTTATTTTTGCTGAAGAAACGGGGAATCGTATGATGACCGCCACCGCTATTCATACGGATCATCTGGAATTCCATGTTGGCGCCTTCCGGCTTCAGGACGTTTCGGTTTCAATCCCGGAAGGGAAGCTGACAGCCATTATAGGGCCTAACGGCTCCGGAAAATCCACTTTATTAAAAATTATGGCGCGATTGCTTAAAGCCGATCAGGGAGAGGTGTACGTTCATAATCGGCAGGCAAAGACCTATAAATCGATGGAGTTCGCCCAAACCGTATCGATGCTCACCCAATCCAAAGGCCAGCTTCCCGAGCTGACCGTACGGGAGCTGGTCGCTTACGGCCGCTCCCCATACAAACGTATGTTCGATCGTATGACGGCGGACGACGTGCGGATTATTGATTGGGCGCTGAACATGACGGGCACCGCAAAGGCAGAGCAGCAAATGTTCCACACTTTATCGGGAGGTGAGCAGCAAAAAGTCCGGATCGCCATGGCCTTGGCCCAAAAAACGAATATTCTGCTGCTGGATGAGCCTACCACTTATCTGGATCTCGCCCATCAGCTCGATGTGATGGAAATGCTGCAAAGGATCAATCAAACGTCCCGGCTGACGATTGTCATGGTGCTTCACGATCTTCAGCAGGCCGCCAATTATTGCGATTATCTCATTGCGATGAAGCATGGACGTGTGGTGGGGTCTGGAAATCCGAAAGAAATCATCAATCCGCAATTTTTGCAGGACGTGTACTCCATCGAAGCCAAAGTCGCCTTCGACGACGACTATCCTGTCATCATCCCGATTCGAAAAACCGCATATAAACCTGAGGAGGAAATCATATGGTCATTGTAACGAATACGTCCCACATCACGAAGGGCAACGCGCATAAGCTGATCGAACGGTTCGACAAGGTCGGAAAAGTGGAATATATGGAGGGCTTTCTCGGTCTGGAGGTGCTGCTGACGGAAAATACGCCGGAATACGACGAGGTGACGGTCAGCACCCGTTGGAACAAAAAAGAGGACTTTCAAGCGTGGACTCGCAGCGAAGCGTTCCGGGAGGCGCACTCCCACCGCGGAGGCATGCCGGATTATATTATTTCCAACAAAATCTCGTTCTATGACGTTAAAATCGTAAGACAGCCCATCGCTGCCGTTTGATGCGGCCGGAATGCAGGAGAGAGCGACCGCTCATACGGCCGCCCTCTCCATTTTTTCACTTCACAAAAGGAAACAACAGCTTCTGGTTGTCCGACCAGAACATGTTGTCCTGATCGATCACCTTCGTTCCGGTATCGAAGTGGGCGGGCACCTTCTTGCCTTCCAAGGCTTCCACCGCATATTTGACGCCCAGGTAGCCCATGCTGAACGGATTTTGGATAATCGTCGCCTGAATGACGCCTTCCTGCAGCGATTCGATATTTTCGG
Organism: Paenibacillus tianmuensis; assembly: GCF_900100345.1. Taxonomy (GTDB): domain Bacteria; phylum Bacillota; class Bacilli; order Paenibacillales; family NBRC-103111; genus Paenibacillus_G; species Paenibacillus_G tianmuensis. The sequence goes on from NZ_FMTT01000015.1 coordinate 76,998, forward strand.
CCGTGCTGTCGAACGTGACGGCCTTTACTTTTCCCTCCAGCCCCATCTCCCCAATCGCCCGGATAACCTCAATGGACGAAACGGCATGCAGCGCGACGATCCCGTTTACAGGCTGCTGCAGGAGCCTGCGGATTTGCCCCGCGCACGGAGCGGGGTCCGAGGCGCACTCGACCTGCTCCACCACCTTCATCTGGCTGTGCTTGGCGAGTTCGTCCAGCACGCCCCGCTCCCGCTGCTCGGTCGTCCTCACGCTCGGCTTGAAGCCGATCACCGCGATGTGCCCCCGATTCCCGACCAGCGACGCCATTTTGAGTCCCGCCTTGCGCCCGGCCTCGAAGTTGTCGATGCCGATGAAACTGCGCACCTGCAGCGAGTCGATCTCCGTATCGATGGCGATGACCGGCATGCCTCGCTCCGCCGCTTGTCCGGCCGCTTCCGCCAGCGCTTGATCGTCGTTCGCCGCCAGTACCAGCGCAGCCCGCTTATAGTTGACCGCTTCGTTCACGAGTTGAATTTGGCCCTGCACATCCTCTTCCTGCTCGGGCGCCCCGACCGACAGCTCGACGCCGAACTCTTTTGCCGCCGCTTCCGCCCCCATACGCACCGTTTTCCAATAATCGCTGTTATGCGTCTTCAGAACAAGCGCAATTTGCTTCTTCGGCTCTGCGATGTGCGGCTCGGTATTCTCGTTCTCGCAAGACGGGAGCAACAGGAGGCAGAGCAAGGCTGCAAGCAGCACCGGAACTGTTCGAATCGCTGCGTTTCCGCTTGTCATCGCTCCTTCGCCCCTTCCGTTCGAATAGCCGGAAGCCACAGCGTCACCGTGGTGCCTTCCTCCAGCCGACTCTCGATCTCCAGCTCGTAGGCTTCGCCGTAGCCAAGCCGGATACGCTCATGCACGTTGCGCAGGCCGACGGAAGAGCCTTCGCCGCTTGCCGCCTCGCCCGGCAGCAGCCGTTCCAGCTTGTCCACCGGGATGCCGAGCCCGTTGTCGATGACCTGCAGCCGTACCTTTTCCCCGGCGAGCTCTGCGGTGATCCGGATGAAGCCTTCGTCCGCCATCATTTCGATACCGTGGTAGATGGCGTTCTCCACAATCGGCTGCAAAATCAGCTTCAGCGTCCGGCAGCCCAGGACCTCCGGCTCCGCTTCGATCGCGAACTCGAATTTGTTCTTGTAGCGCATCTTCTGGATGATCAAATAATTGCGGACATGCTCCAGCTCGTCCTCCACGGAGATGATGGTCTGGCCCTTGCTGAGGCTGATGCGGAAAAATTTCGACAGCGCCGTAATCATCGTAATGACCTCTTCGCTCTTGCCTCCGCCGGCCAGACGTACGACGGAATTCAGCGTATTATACAGAAAATGCGGGTGAATCTGCGCATGCAGCACTTCAAGCTCGCCCCTGCGCTTCGCTTCCTGCTCGCGGATGATTTGGCCCATCAGCTCACGGATGCGGGCCACCATATAGTTGAACCGGCGCGACAGCCGCCCCACCTCGTCGTCGCCCTGCACCTGGATGTGAATATCGAACACACCCTGCTCCACCTTGCTCATCGAACGCTCCAGCCGGCGGATCGGCTGCGAAATTTTGGCCGACATGAACGCCGAGATCAGCAGCACGAAGACGACGACAAACAGCAGCAGCCAAGCGATAAAGCCGCCGATTTCCTTTTTGGCAGTCACAATTTCGTCCATATAAGAAACGCCGATGATTTTCCAGCCGATGTTGTTGACCGTTGCGATGGTGATCAGCCGCTTGTCGCCGCTGGAGGAATCGAGATAGTTGCCGTACGTGTATTTGAGCGCCTGCTCCACATTCTCGTATTTCAGGCCGATATAAATGAGCTGCTGCTGAGGATGGTACACGATGTTGCCTGCGGACTCGTCGATGATGTATACGTAGCCTTTCTTCCCCAGGCTGACCCGGCGGCACAGGTCGTCGATCGTCTTGAAGTTGAAATCGACGAGCAGTACGGCGTTCCGCTTCTCGCCGCCGCGTTCGATCGTAATCTGCTTGCTCATGGACACGACCCACGTGTATTTGTCCTTGTACAGGTTCTGGATGTGCGGCAGCGAGAAGGTCAGATGGTTCGGGTTTTCCAGCGCCGTCTTGAACCAGCTCTGCTCGGTCAGCTTCGTGTTCTTGCGCATCTCCATGACCGGAAGCCCCGCCATCGGCTCGCCGTCTGCCGTAAACAGCGCCATCGATACGATATCCGTACGGCTGTCCAGTATCGTCCCGAGCTGCTCGGTCAGCCGTTCGCCCGACACGATGGAATTCATCCGCACCTTTTGCTCCACGGTTTGAAACACCTGAGACATATTTTGCAAGTAAATTTCGAGATTGTATTTCACCTGCGCGACGATCTGTTCATTGCTGAGAAACGTGTTCTGCTCCGCCGTCTTCGTAAACTTGTTGTACAGCATCACGCTGACGAATGCGATCACAAGCAGCGTCAGCAGCGTAAACGACGCGGTGATGATCACCTGAATGCTCTTGACCTTCCACGTATAGACAACGGATGCGGCCTTCCGCCGAAGCCACCGGGGCACCCATTTCATCCACGGTGTCCCTCCATGGCGGCGCTGCGGTATTCCTTCGGCGAGACGCCGACATGCTTGCGGAAGCTGAAGCTGAAGTAGTTCGGCTCCGCATACCCGACCCGCTCGGCGATCTCGAACGCTTTGAGATCGGTCGTCCGCAGCAGCTCCTTCGCCGCTTCCATCCGAATGTGCATCAGGTAGTTCACGAACGTCATTTTCGCTTCTTTCTTGAAAATGCTGCTGAAATAGCCGGCGCTGATATGCAGATGGCTGCATACTTTCTGGATCGAAATGTCGGTCTCGTGGTAATGGCGCTTCGTATAGTCGATGGCCTGCTCCACCAGCGTTTTGTACGTATACTGCCGCTGGCTCGCGATGCTGTTCATAATCGCGGTGCACAGCCCGAGAATGCGGCTCTTCGCTTCCTGAAGGCTCGTAAACTTGTGCAGTTCCGCGAAAGGTATGAAGTCCGTCCCGAGCACCGCATCCAAATCGACGTTCGCGTCTTTAGCTGCTTTGAGAATGGCGGTTAGCATTTCCATCAAATAAATCTGGTAATCCTTGATCGATACCTGTGTTTCGCCGATGCCGTGAAACAAGCCGTCCACCGTCTCCTGAATTTCCTGCGGGGTGCCGACCTTCAGACAGCGGATCAGCGCATGCTCCTTCAATTCGTCGAAGCGCAGCTTCTCGACGAAACGCGTCTCCACGTCATCGATGCAAATGATCCGGTTGCCGCCGAGAATGCCGCGGTAATCAAGCGCCAATACCGCATCCTTGTACGAATAGGATACGTTCGTCAATTCGCCGCATACGGTGCCGACGCCGATCGTGACGGTGAATTTCAAATATTTCTCAATACTCTGCCGAATGTCCTCCAACGCCGTAAGCGTTTTCTTAAGTGCGGAAGCTTCGCCCTCCGTCCCTTGTCCGGCTACCGTCAAAAGCACCAAGGTATCGTTGTGCAAAAACACCCGCCCCAAGCGGTGCTTCTCGACGATTTCTTCGGCAATGTTCAGCACGGCAAAGCGCTTCAGCTCCGTGTCCTTCGAACCTTTGAGCGAGGCTTCGGCTGCCTCGTCCGTTTGTTCGCTGTCGCCCGTATCCATGCTGATGACGGATACGACGTAGGCGTCCGCCGCCAGCTCCAGATTGTAGCTGCGGCACTTCTCCTCGATTTCGCGCCGCGGCAGCTTCCGCGCGACCAGCGAGGCCAGGAATACCTCGCGCAGCACGGGAAGACTTCGGCGGTAGTGCTCCTGCAGCGTCTGGACGTTTTCCTTCTCCGCCGCTTCTTCGTCAATCCGGCGCTTGATCTTCGCCAGCACGTCGATCAGCTCCTGTGCCGAATACGGCTTGAGCACATATTCGTCGATATGCAGTTTGACCGCTTTTTGCGCATATTCGAACTCGTCGAAGCCGGTCAGGATGACGATCTTCGTCGTTTCGTACCGCTGCCTAATCCACGCCGCGAGCTGCAGCCCGTCCATAAACGGCATGCGGATGTCGGTGACGACGACGTCCGGCACCTGCCGTTCGAACAGCTCCGCCGCCTCCTGACCGTTTTCCGCGGTTTCGATCACTTCGAATCCGTGGCGGGCCCAGTCGATCTCCCGCAGGATGCCTTCGCGCACATCTTCTTCGTCTTCCACAAGCATGAGCTTATACATCGGTCGCAGCCTCGCTTCGTTACGCCTGAAGCGGGAACCGGCGTTCCCGGCCGGCGGTATGGAATATTATGACGATAAATATACCCGTAGGGCACCACGTTTGAAAAGTGGGAGGAGACAGGTGCTGCGCCGTGTCCCGCTACTTCCGACACACCGCCACGCCGATAAAATACCGGATTCCGTCCCGCGGCTTCTCGAAGGTTACGCCCCGCTGATAGTAAATGTCCACCTCGGCAAAGCCGGTGAACAGCTCCTCGAACTCGCTCGGTGTAAGCTGGTGAACGTGAAACGGTTCGCTGGTCGGCATACCCCGCCCCCGGCCGAAAGGGCTGGACAGGACCAGAATCCCCCCCGGCTTCAGCATGCGGTAGAGGTTGTCAGTGAACGTCCTATCGTCCTTCAGGTGCTCGATCGTTTCAAAGCTCAAGATCGTATCGAACAGGCCAAGCCGCTCCGGAAGCCCGGAGTCCGTCGCGTCCCCTTGTACATACGTCACCTTCTGGTGATGATATTCCCGCTTTGCATACCGCAGCGTCTCCTCATCGTTATCGACGGCGACGATTTCCGTCACTTCCCGCTTCCGCTCCTTGGCCGTCATATGGCTCCCGTATCCGGTTCCGCAGGCAATGTCCAGCACCCGCCCCTTCACGTAAGGAGCGGCAAAATAATATCTCGCGATATGCTCCAGCAGCATGCCGTTCGTCGGCTTCATCTGCTTGGGAATAATTCGTTCCCCCGTCCATTCGAGCATCTTCGTCACCTCACTCGAAACCTAAAAAGACCGCTATCCAAGTTAACAACTTGAACGGCGGCTGTCAAATGCGTGCCTATTCCTCTTGGCCGGCGTTAGCCGGACGCTGATCCAGCGTCGAGTTCACGAGCACCGGCAGCATTTTCGTATCGCTGACCATAGGGGACTGGCACAACGGACACGTCGGGTTATGCTCGAACATAAAATTGTCCCGCATCCACCCGTTGCAATCTTCTTTTGTACAGGACCAGATCTTGGTCTCTTCTTTGGGAATCTCCTCAAACATCTTTTTACGATAATTCATGGCCATTCCCCTTTCCGATCTCAATACTAAAAGAAAAACCGCCCCTAACTTGCGTTAAGAGCGGGCTTGCTGCTTAGTAAACTTTGACAACGTTCTCGGCTTGCGGTCCGCGGTTGCCTTGAACAACGTTGAATTCAACGCGTTGGCCTTCGTCCAGGGACTTGAAGCCTTCGCCTTGGATCGCGCTGAAATGCACGAATACGTCGTTGCCGCCTTCAACTTCGATGAAGCCATAGCCTTTCTCTGCGTTAAACCATTTTACTGTACCTGTTTGCATGAGTGTGACCTCCACTAAATGATATTAATATGCTCATTTTTAACCAAAATTAAAAAATTCACACATTGAAAAAAGTATCATGTAAAAAATGTAACCTTTTTCAATATGTGAATTTCGGTTTCATTTATAACATTTTTTTTATTTTACCACATTCCGTACGTAAAGGCAAATATCCCCGTGGAACAAAATAAATTTGAAATTATAAAGAATTTTTTAGAAAAGAACACTAACTTTTGGCGAGGTCCCTGCCGATAGACTGAAAGGAAAGTCAAATTTTACTGTTGTTAATGGAGGAATTGCTGTGGATTACAATGCACCACAAAATCAGGAAAAGAGTTCTAAAAGCTTCGTAAGCACGTTGCTTCTTGCCATCTTCTTTGGATCGCTTGGCATGCATCGCTTCTATGCAGGCAAGGTCGGAACCGCTTTTCTCATGATTTTTACCTTGGGCGGCTTCGGTATCTGGACATTGATTGATTTTATCATGATCTGCCTTGGGCGTTTTACCGATTCTGAAGGCAAGCCTATCAAAAATTAATTCCCATTGCCTCATTTTTGTACAGAAACTGCTGCTGCGCGGCAGTTTTTTTGCATTCGCGCTTGTCCGGGAATTAGAGAGTCGCTGCGATATGTTTCTACAAGTTTGCTTCCTAATACGCTATGCGGCCTGTCGTGAATTATTCTGTTCGTTATCGATTTGTAATCTAATTGAAATATAATTTTCATCGTTCTTTAATGTTCGCAGGCTATAATAATCCTTGACCCCCTTTTTAATATATAAAACCTTTAGACCCACAGCCCGTTGCTTGTGGGTCTCTTTCTGTCTATGGTCACATTTTACAAATATTGGAACAATAAAGAACCAGACCCATGGAAACGAAATTTCCAAATCCCGGTGTGCATAACCCGTTCTGTGGATATGTGAATAACAAAAGCCCATAGGCGAGTTTTTTTCGTCTATAGGCTGTTTATTATGTGTATAATTCCGTGGATAACTATGTACTCGGACCGGAAATTCGCCCAGATGCGGGGCATCAAATTGGTAATTAACTTGGCTTCAAGCATGGCAAAAAGACTTCTTCCCCCAGGGCGCCTATGCGATCACCTAAGGTCATGAAGTCTTTTTCCGCAATCGTATTATTGTTTCTTGTTGTGCATCGACCGCAGCGCCGTGCGGAAGTCGTTGTCCTTCATGGGAGCTTCGCCGGCTTTCTCGGACAGCGTCTCAGACCTTGCCGGTTGGGTGAACCCGCGTAATGCCTGACGATATTCCGGATCGGCAAGCTTGGCCGAAGTCCGCGCGGCTTCCGCATCGGCTTCGGGAGCAAGCACCCGGCCGGATTGTGCTATGGGCTTATGTGCCGCACGAACCTCTGCTCCTTGTTCCGCCGCCGAAGTCCTTTGGACCGTTCTGGCCTTGACTCTCTCCTGATCCGCCGCGGGCTCTTCCGCTTGTGGCCCCTGCTCCGGCGCCTCCTCCGAATGGCCGGGAAACTGCCGCTCGCTCCGGGGGACCGGTGCAGACGTCGTCGATCGCATATTATACATGATGAGAACAATAACCAGAATGACGGCTATTGCGATGCAAATGACAGGAACGGTCATCTCGCTTCCTCCTTCCGTCCGCCTGCGTCATCCGCTCAAGAACGCGCAAATCTCTGCGTAACCTCGGCAATCCGCTTCCCGAAAGCCCGGCCCAGCTCTTCGCCCTGCCCGCTGAGCAGCTCATCGCTATCGATCGGGCACGTCACGCCTACACCGTAATACGAGCCATAGGTGGCGTTTTGCGGAAGATTGCCGGGCAGACCGACCACGATCATGCCTTGATGCAGCATCGGCGTCATCAGGCTGACCATTGTCGATTCGAGGCCTCCGTGCTCGGTCGCCGTCGTGCAGAACACGCCGCCGATTTTATCGATCAGCTTCCCTTGCGCCCACAAATAGCCAAGCTTGTCGATCCATGCTTTAAGTCCGGCGCTGATCGTTCCGAAATGCCCGGGACAGCCCCAAATAATCGCATCCGCCTCCGGTAGAGCCCTAACGTCCGCTTCCTGCACGCTGCGCACCTCCACCTCGGCGTTCTCGACCAAGGCTGCTCCCGCCGCGATGGCATGCGCCAATGCCTCGGTATGTCCGCCTTCGCTATCGTATACGATATATAGTTTCACCTTGATCCCCTCCTTGTCCAAACCGTTTCTTTCCGGGTTCATCTGTTTCTTATTGCGCCGTTTGTCCTGGCGACGGGAGCAGAATAACCTCCGTACGCGCATTCGTCTCCTCAGGGTGATGCAGGGTTTGCTTTGGCTTATCTTTTCTCACATCGCGCAAGAATACACTCAAGCCCAACCCGACCACCGAAATGATCGTCGTCCAGAAAAAGGCGTCGTTAATCCCCATCACCGTCGCCTGCAGCTTCGCTTGCCCGGCTAACGCCGCTGCCGCTTGTGTTTTCGCTTCGGTCAACGGCAGATGCGCCGCCGCGGCGATCCGGTTAACGAGCGCACCGAACGAGTCCATGAAGCCCGGGTCCGTCGTATCCATCCGGTCCGTGAACGCGGCATAATGAACGGTCGAACGATTAGTAAAAATCGTCGTAATCAAGCTTGTCCCGATCGAACCGCTGATTTGGCGCAGCGTATTGGACATCGCCGTCCCGTGCTTGCTCAGCTCCCGCGGAAGCTGATTCATGCCGGCCGTCATGATCGGCATCATCAACAAGGACATACCGAAATAACGCGCCATATAAATGGCAACAATATAACCGTAAGACGTATCCAGAGTCAGTGTCGTGAATTCGTACGTCGTCACCGTCGTAATGAGCATTCCGATAACCGCCAGCGGGCGCGGACCGATCTTGTCGAACAGCGTTCCGGAGATCGGCGACATGATCATCATCACGATTGCCCCCGGCAGCATCAATAGCCCGGAATCAAGCGGCGTAAAGCCCCGCAAGTTCTGCAAATAGAGCGGCAGAAGAATCATCCCCGCAAACATGCTGGCCGTGACGAACACGTTGATCACGGTCGACAGCGAAAAGACGCCATAGCGGAACACCCGCATATCCAGCATCGGGTTTTCCGAGCGTATTTGCTGGATAACAAACGCGATAAGCAGAACGAATCCGGCAACGATGCAGGACAAGACAACGGTATCCGTCCATCCTCTGGACCCGGCTTCGCTAAGCCCGTACAGGAGAAGCCCCACCCCCGAGATCGATGTGACCGTGCCGAAGGTGTCCAGCTTGATTTGTTTAGGCTCTTCGATATTTTTCAGCTTGAAAAAAGCAATGACGAGCACCAGCACGCCGAACGGGAGCATTCCCGTAAACAGCCAATGCCAGTCGTAATTTTGTACAATCCATCCGGACAAGGTCGGTCCGACCGCCGGGGCGAACATCATCGCGAGCCCGAACAGCCCCATGCCTTTCCCCCGCATCTCCGGCGGAAATATAAACAAGATGACGCTCATCACCAGCGGAGTCAGAACGCCGCCGCCGATCGCTTGGATCAAACGTCCGGTCAGCATGACCGGGAAACTTGGAGCGATGCTGCAGATTAGCGCCCCTGCCGTAAAGGAAAACATCGCGATCAGAAACAATCGGCGGACCCCAAGCCGTTCAATCAAGTACGCGGACAAAGGGATCAGAACCCCGTTCACCAGCATATAGCCGGTGAGCAACCATTGCACCGTGCTCGTGCTGACGCCGAAATCGGCCGTCAAATGGGGGAGTGCGACGTTCAGCAGCGTCTGGTTCAGAATCGCCAGGAACAAGCCCAGCATCAGCACCGTCAATAAACTCCCATAACCTGACAAGCCGCCCCGGTTATCTTTCGTTTCTGTCGGAGAAGCCATCATCGCAGCTCCTTTCTCGGTAAGATATTAGAAATCAACCATTATTTTTTCGTCAATTTAACCGTTGCGTTCATTCCGGGCAGGACAGAATCCGAATAGTTGGTCATGGAGATTTTGACCTGTACCTTCTGCGTCACTTTCGTATAATTCCCGCTCGTATTCGCGGATGGCAGCAAAGAAAACACGGAGTTCGTCACATGTCCGATCTCTTCGACCTTTCCTTTCAGCGTCGTACCGGCATCGCCGTCCACCGTAATGTCCACCGCCGAGCCGACTTGAATGTCTTTCACGTCGGTTTCGTCCAGGTTGGCCGTCACGTACAGGTTTTTCATATCGACAAGCTGCGCCAGCGGCTGGCTGGGCTGTACCATTTGGCCTTCCTTGGCCTGATTTTTGACGATCGTGCCGTCAATCAGGGCAGCGACGTTCACCGTTTTCGAGCCTTCGGAGACTTGACCGACATTGCCGTTTTTGGCGACGGTCCCGCCTTCCTTCCCGCTCCAGGACGACAGCGTACCGGCCGCCGGGGCAGATACGGCGATCATATCGCCCGCAACCCGGGCATCTTCGGTCTTAATATATTTGGACGTCTGATCGTAATAATAAAATCCGCCGAAGGCTAACAATACAATAAGAACAACGCCAATAATATTGGCTGCAAACATGCGACCTTTCATTCGATTTCTCCTCCATAATATTTTAATATGTTAATTACTTTGTTATAAAGTAATTTTGCAATAAAACAACTTTAGCATGAAAAAAAACGGAACACAATTAGTAATAAAATCCGGTATACTGATCTATCTGCCCGATTTCGAACAAATGTAAGGAGAAGCCCCATGCCCGCAAACCAGCCTCCGGACACGTCTGCTCATGAATTCGACTCGATGAACAGACTGATGGAAACGTTCCAGAAATACAAAATGAAGCTCGTCGAACAAAAGCTCAAAGAGCCGCATATGCGGATGAACAATACGAAATACTACATGCTTAAGACCATCTACCACAACCAAAACTGCATGGTCGCCGATATCGCCAAACAATTGCAGCTTTCCTCCGGCGCAACGACGATCGCGCTGAATCAGTTGGAGGAAGACGGCCTGATCGTCCGTCTGCGCAGCGATTCGGACCGGCGCACCGTACGGATCGCGCTCACGGAGCAAGGCGTTGCTTTCGTGAAGAGCGCCATGGAAATCCGGCGGCAGCTGCTTACCGATATGCTTGAACCGCTGAGCGACGAGGAGAAGACGCAGTTTTTCGCTATGATCGACAAAATTACCGAACAGCTCGCCTTGAAGCTCTAAATACAAAATGACCCGTAAGCGGGGCGCTTTTTGCAAAGCGTCCGTCTACGGGTCATTGAACTTGCCAAGTATTGAGAACAGGACTAGAGCCGCGCATCCGCTTTTCCTTCCAGATTGCGCGCCGTTTCGCTTTTTTCCACCTGCTGCTCGTCGCGGAACGTGCCCAGCATGACATCGAACAGCGGGTTGGTTACGCCGTACCAGTAATGTTCGCTTTTGTAATGATGCCAGAGATGAACTTTTTTCATCCAGCGCCCCCAGGGCGTGATCGGCTTGATGGGACGATGGGCGACAAAATGCGTCCATTCGTAATAAAGCAGGAAGCTGATCACTCCCATAACAAAAGCGATGGTCAGCACCGTATCCCGCGTCACCAAGTAAGCGAAAAGCGCCGGTCCGGCCATGATCGGGAGGCTGTACCATACGGGAAGGAACAGCAGGCGCAATTCGGTCGGGTAAATATGATGGTCATAGTGCAGACGGCGGAGCATAGCAAGCAGCAGGGGATGCTTCGGCGGCTTCATATGAAACAAAAAACGATGGATCATATATTCGCTCAATGCATAACCGGCCATCCCAAGGACGAGAGCCAGCCATATCTTCCCCTCATTCGCATGCGGCAAAATGACCATCCAATCCACCACCAGCAATACGCTCATCACGCTAATATCAAAATGGGTAAAAAACTCTTTGATATGTTGTCTCATCGCGCATCCCCTTCCCGCTGCCCGGCTCGCTTATTTGGATTTTCGCATCAACTCAAGGTACGCCCGAATAAAACCAAACAGGCTTCTCCTGGAACCGTACCAGCTTTTAATCAGACGGCCGAAGACCGGATATTTGCCCGCATACGGAAACCAGTTGACTTCCGCTGGTTTCGTTCCGCGGTCCAGCACGACCGCCTTTTGATGGCAAAATAATGTTAAACCCTCTTCCCCATGGTAGCGTCCTATACCGCTTTGTTTTATCCCGCCAAAAGGCAAGTACGGATTCGCGATCGTAACCATCACATCATTAATGCACACCCCGCCGCACTCCAGCAGGTCGGCGACGCGATGGGCCTTGTTCAAGTCCCGGCTCCAGACGCTCGCGTTCAGTCCGAAAGAGGAATCGTTTGCCAATTCGATGGCTTCCGCCTCATGATCAAAAGGCATGACGTTCATGACGGGACCGAACGTTTCTTCACGCATCACCTTCATCTGCGGGTTCACCTGCGTCAGTACGATAGGTTGCACCTGCAAGCCTTGTGTGAGCCGCCATTGCTCGGGATGAAGTCCGCACTCCAGCTCGGCCCCTTCCTCCAGTGCATGGCGCACATGATCGCTAACGATATCCACCTGCTTCGAGAAGGTCATCGAGCCCAAGTCCGTATCCTCGGTTCCATTTTGGCGCAGCCGGCTCACTTCCTGCTTAAGTCGCGCGGTAAAATCCGCATAGACGGGCCGCTCGACATAGATTCGCTCCACTGAAATGCAGGCTTGCCCGCTGTTGGCGAGCGATCCCCATACCGCTCCTCTCACGGCCCGTTCGAGATTCGCATCGGCGAAGACGATCATCGGGTCCTTGCCGCCGAGCTCAAGCGTAGTCGGAATGAGCCGCTTCGCCGCTTCTTGCTGAATCCGGGCGCCTGTTTGCACGGAGCCTGTGAAGAAAATATAGTCCGGCTTGGCCTCAATAAGTGCGGCTCCCAGCGTGCCATCCCCGTGAGCGATTTGCACAAGCCCTTCTGGCAATCCCGCCGCCGCGAATATACGCTCCATCAAGTTCCCTACAGTAGGCGTCACCTCGGAAGGCTTGACAATGACGCTGTTTCCGGCCGTTAATGCGCTTAACGCAGGTATCATCGCAAGTTGAAACGGAAAATTCCACGGCGCAATGACAAGAACGACACCCCGGGGGTGGTAGGAAATCGTGGATTGCTTCCCGAACAAGGTGAGCGGCGTCTTCGCTTTGCGCGTCTTTAGCGTCCTGACTGCGCAGTCTTCCATATGTTTAATCGCATCCGCCACGATAAACAGCTCGTGTGTCGCCGCTTCCACGAGCGGCTTCCCGGTTGCCTGAACAATCAGCTCCGCGCATTCCTCAAAATGCTCCGTCATGTAGTAACGAATCCGCCGCAAATACGTCAATCGTTCCGCTACCGGCGTTTGCTTCCAGCGGGTCGAAGCGATTTTGGCCTTCTGCATCATAGGGTCTACCGCTTCCAGCGGCGTTGCATGAATTTCCTCTCCTTCTTCTCCTGTCGCAGGATTTACCGCTCTCCACGCCACCACGATCTCTCCATTTCACTACAAATTATGTTATTCGCCGAACATCATCCTGCCGCGGCGTAAATAATCGCCATCTGCCCGGCGACATACGTGAACCAAATCCATAGTTCCTTATGTTTAATTCTGTACCCTCCGACATCCGTCACGCCGATCAGCAGATCGGACAGGACAAAGATCAGCCCGCCGAGAGCCGTCAGCCACCAGACTCCCCCTAGCATCATTGCCAGATCAAGAGCAAAGCAGGCCATTCCGCCGACCCAATATCCAAGCGCTCCATAATTAAGGATGGCTTGCTTACGGGGATTGCGAATGAAGAACAGCCACCCGACAACCAGCAGCAAACCGTAGCCAGTCACGCCGATCCATAATCCGCGGCCTCCCGCAGCCCCTCCGCTTGCGGCCATCATTTGAATAAATGCCGTCATATAGAAGCTCTGCGCAACTGCGAAGGTCAGCATGCCGCCAATTAGCCGTTGCGGCCAAGGAATGACGCCGGCCATGGACAGATCGCCGAGGAACGACAGCAGCATTCCCCAAAATACCCACTGGCCATAAGGCGACGCCGGGTCGGATCGCCAAATCACGAACGCCGCCGCAACCAGTGAGAGACTGAGCAGCACTCGTACCCACAGCGGAAGTATAAGACCGTCCTCTCTGCTTATCGCTCTCCGCCTTGCCATCCATAGACCCCATGCAAAAAGAACAACCTGCACCAAAGCAATCCCCATCGTACCCCTCCAATTATAAATCCATTCTATATCCTATATATGCCGTTTTCCATCATTTCATTGACGGTTCAGTTAAGAAGAACGGTCCAGCAAAAAGATGAAAGCCGCAGACGCGCCTGCGAATAACGCAGAGCACGACGGCGGCTTCTTTTGGGATCTGATGATGAAAAGCTTTGGTACAGGAACGTTAGTCTGTTACGCCCATCGTTTGAGCGAAGGGATCACTTGGTTCAGCATTTCGCGGGCTTGCTGCTCCGATATGCCTTGACCTTCAACCACATGCGGAACGCATTCCTCGATCATCGACTGCACGGTAGCGTCCGGGGAGGTGAAGGCCCCTCCTTGATAGCAGTAGGTGCAGTACTCTTCATTGCGGCTTCCGTCGGCATTCGTGCCGAAATCTTCGGCAGTGTTCAGGGGCATGCTGCAGCTTTGACAAAATTGTTTGTCCATTTTGACAACCTCCATTTGATTGGGAATAGCTACAGCATACACCCCTAACTATGACAACAGTTTGTCATGTTATTTTTTCATTTCCCGTATATCTTGCAGATGCGCTCCGCGCGGTCCCGGATGAGCACACGCAGCCGCTCGGGTTCGAGGATTTCAACTTGGTCCCCGAAGCTGAGCAGGAAGCCGTACACCCACTCGTCCTCGGGATACGTCTGCACTACCGTCAAGAAACCGTCCTCTCCCGTTTGCCCTTCCTCCATGCCGAAAAACTCTTCCGCCCGAGCTCTCGCCTCAGGCGCGAAGCGCAGCACCATCGTCACCGTCCGGGAGCCGCTATTCCACATCTGTTCCAAGTCCTTCTCTTCCAGGCCGGCATGCTCCCTGCGCTCGAACGGGCTATTCGTTACCATCACTTGAGACATCCGCGACAACCGGAACATGCGAAAATCGCCGCGAAGCGGGCAATACGTGTACAAGTACCAAGCTGCGCCCTTGAGCAAAAGCGTCATCGGCTCGACCTCACGGTCGGTCGTCACCCTGTTGTTCGAAGTATAAGCGAAGCGGAGGGTCACCTCCTTCTGGAGTGCCTCCCGAGTCAGGGCGACCTTCCGCTTCATCGCACCGTCCGCCCCCCACGGATTCATATCGATGACGAGCCGCTCCTGCCAGAAGCGGGCGGTTTCTTTCTCCTTGTCGGTGAGCAAGCTCGTATATTTCTCCAGCGTCGTTCCGAGACGAGCATCGTCGAGTGTCTTCGTCATCCCTTTCAACGCCGAAATGACCGAGGCGATTTCATCAAACGTCAGCGCGTTCCGGTCCAGCCGGTAGCCCTCTATGACGGCAAAGCCGCCCCCGGCCCCTTGGTAGGCGACGATCGGGAACCCGGCTTGGCACAACGTTTCGATATCCCGGTAGACGGTCCGGACCGAAACTTCCATTTTGTCCGCGAGCTCCGCGGCCGATATTCTTCTCCTGTTGACAACCAGCATCAAAACAGCAAGTATCCGTTCCAAACGCAAGACCGCTCCAGCCTTTCTTTATTCGGACTCTCCATCATAGCAGCATTATTTCGACTTAAGCATCACGTCCTCCTTTTTTCCGTCCCATTCGACATGTATGGGGATTTCCTCGCTCTTTTGAAGAGGGACATTCGAGGAAACGGAGCGGGCGACGATTTTATTATTTTCTATGTTCTGGCCTTTTGCCGAGTAGTTTCCCCCGGAATAAGAATAGGAGAAGTCAATCGGCACCGTAAGCTGCTCGTTAGATTTATAGCGAAGCGTGAATCTTTTCTCCGCTTTGTCGCCAATCCGAAAAACTTCAAGCTCCCCCGTCCAATGCTCGCTCTCGCCGGAGAACATAAGGTTGTTATGATCATCTCGGGCACATCCTTGTAAAAGCAGCAGTAAAAAGAGTAAAACGAAGGCTTTTTTCATCGTCGGACCTCCCTGTTATTTACAAGTATACCATACTAAAAAAGTCTGCTCATGGGAACCGGCAATTTCACATATCCATGTGCATAACCTGTTCTGTGAATATGTGAATAATAAAAGCCCATAGGCACGATTCCTCGTCTATAGGCTGATTGTTGTGTGTATAACCGTGTGGGTAACTATCGGTTTTGAACCGGGAACTTGCCTGCGAAGTCGACTTCCGTGTTGCGACCAAGCCACTACGGCCTCTCTTGAGGACTAAGAAAAATTCATTCCGTAAAAACCAAGCAAAACAGGAATAATCACTGCCAACAAAATCACGACAATAATGAAGCTTAGCACGTGTGAAGGAATGCAAAACATGATTTTCGCTCCCTTTACCATCATTTCTTCTTCTCAATCGGTTTGAAATTCTTGGTATCGTTCCACATCTTTTCAAATTCATCTGTAAATGTTTTTGCGGCACCCTCCTCGCGAATCACAACCAGAACGTCATCGTTCTTTGTACTCGAAGCCTTGTAGTTTAACGATCCGGAAGTCACAACCTTCTTATCTGCGATCGTTACCTTCAGGTGCATATGGCCGCTGTGGCTGTTGATCTTTATTGGAATCTCCGCGCTGCCTAAAATCTTCAAAGCCTTTCCCTGCGTTTTCCCTTCGGATTTGGTCTTGTCCGTAAGGACTCGAACTGCGACGCCACGCTTCTTTGCCTCCTGGATAGCCGCTACAATGTCCGGATGCGTAATGCTGTAGATCGCAACGTCCAGCGTCTCCTTAGCTGAGTTGATCACATCAATAAGGACCTTTTCTGGGTGCTGCCCGGCTCTAGTAAAGGCAAATTCTACGTTCGTAGGCGTAGGCTGCTTCGCTGCTTCTTTTGGTGTATCTTGCAGGGTCGTAACCGATGCGGGCGCGGTATTCTGCTCTGAAGCTGCAACTGCTTGAGGCTCTGCTTGTGTACACCCGGCAGTCATGATCATTACTACCAAGGCGAGGAGTCCGAGATACTTTTTCATAGCTTGTCTCCTTTACATTTTTACCCATAGTATCATGAACATGTCCGACTCCACAAATTCGACAAAAAGCAAAAAAATCCCCGCCATCCTTGAACCAGCGGGGGAAGAAAGATTTTCCCAAGTTAGTCTTTTGCGCCTGACGAGGCCCGAGCGGAACGGGCCTAAGCCTACCAGCGCAAGCTATCGCGATGGTCGCAGATATCCACCTTACAGCCATTAAAAAAGGCTATCCAATAGAATAGCCTTTTAATCAACTCTTACATAGTATTTTCCTCTTTAACATATACATTGCCATCATAAATGATTATCTTAGTTTTACCATTCGTATTAGAAGGATCGTTTACTGTTTCAACTTTGCTGTAATCATTGTGACCCACTTGCTTTTTCACGAAAAAACCATCTTTTGTTTGAATAGCATCGGGGTGTTTATGATGCTCCAAGAGCACAGGAGGTACAGGATCGAAAGTAACATCTTGCACACTTTTTTGCTCGTCACGATTGGCCTGAACATTAGAAGTAATTACGCCTGCGAATGCAATGCACTAATTGTTAGAGCACCTATTCCTAAAATCAATGATTTTTTAATCATAATGGCTCAATTCCTTTTCAAATAAACTAGTGTGTCCATTACCGTCTATAGAATTCCTCATAAGTACGCTCAAAACTTGGGAGTTGACGATGTAATGGCAGTGATAATTACAAGGTTTCAATTCCTCATAGGTACATTCAAAACGAAGATACAAGGCTCAGAGACGAATACATTTCCAATTTGGTTTCAATTCCTCATAGGTACATTCAAAACTGTTGTATCAACCTCCTGACACAATTTTAAATTATTGTTTCAATTCCTCATAGGTACATTCAAAACCCATAAAAATCCCGCCACTACGCCATTTCCACATATCCCATAATTTCGTCTCTCCCTCAGCTAACGGTACAAACCCTTCTGCCGCACGGCTATCGTTGTCGTCGACCCCCAGGCTTTTTTGCAGCATCGGGGGTCGACGACAACATGCACAGTTAAATTATAAATCTTTTTCCACCTTTTTTTCAATCTCATTCCAGCACAGAGTTTCAGTTCCAGTTCAAATAATTATCACTCGTGGACGAGGACTTCCTTCTCCGCTCATATCTCAAACCAATTGAAAACCTAGCCATTCTCTCCTGCTTCTGACTTCGGAAGCCTCACGGGAACGGTCAGACCAAAACAAAACTGAACGACCTTTGGATTTTCCGGTAAAACATTTCTCACCACCGTGCCAAAGTAAGGAGGCAAGCTTGGCGAATAAAAACAAGATCCCGGCTGAATCATGAGTAACGGACGTTTGAACGGGTGGCGGCCGCCGGAGGCGTTTTCCCCTACTTTCCCGTATTTCGTAGCAATTTTATAATATCCTCTCATCGAATCATGTCGCGAAGGTACACAGTTGGACAAAAGTGCATAACCATTGCTATCTTTACATTCATCCAAAAAGGCAAGACTCTCATCAACTCGCTCTATGCGAAAAACTCCTTTGCCACTGCTCTTTTTCGCACCGAAGCCGACTTGTCCGATTGCTGTAAGAAGCTCTTCAAACCGTTCCTGATACGACGAATCCAGAAACCGTACGTACAAAGAATATACTTGAGTGTATTCTACCTCGATGTCAAAAAGCCCGTTTTGCTCCAGACTCGTTCCGGTTGACCGGTCAATAATGACGTGAGGCTCCATACGAACGACAGTTGGATTCCCTGCTTCCTCCCAATCAACATCACGTCCGCTTCGCACCGCGTCAAATTCTTTTATTGTCAGCCATTTACGGTCTTTTCGCTGTTTGTTTAACTTGACTTCCCGAATCATGTCTTGTTTGCTATTCTTCCCATATACGGCAACAGGCGAAGGCATAATTAATTTCGGCAGCAGGTCTCCGGGAAAACCGTTGGAAATAACAAAAGGCGGCTGCTCTTCACACTGTTGTATCCACCGGCTCAGTTCACCCTCCCCGTAATGCTGCAACATTGCCCATGCTAATGTCCCCATCAGCGTATCGCTCTGAAGCGGAGTTACTAATCCCGAACGAAAGTGCAGGCGGTAACGTATCAGTTTCATTTATCGTTCCCGCCAGTATCGTGCCTAAACGAATCCTCAAGCTTGCCGTCAACTGTGACATTGCGGAATTCGATTTGCCCATATCCTCGCCCGCCTGAACTTCCGAGGTAATCCTGCTGCAACAATTTCATTCCCTCAAATACTGTATTCACGATATCTTCTTCGTTATCAAATTTGAATTTACGTATACTGATCTCGAAATCGAACTCGGTCCCAGCTGGGACTCTTTCCATCGCACGCGGCGAATTCGCTTTCCCTGTATTTCTTTCGATAACATTCTCCATTTTTATTTCTGCAAAATGAATACCCGACTCAAATAATGCTGCCTGAAGAAGCTTTTGAGACTTTTCGGTTAAAGCCGCATCACGTACCAAAACCCTTGTTGGAGTTTGAGCATTCAACGCGCCAAAATATTTGCACACTTTGCAAGTGTTGCATTTACATGGAACTTTATAATTTTTATCTGAATGTTTGTACTCCAGCAATGTTCTCATCTTTCCTCTTATAGAAGAACCTGGAATGTAAGGTTGCTTGGTTAAAGGATGTCGAATGATATTATTTTCTACCCCTCCTATTTCGAGCTGTTCTTTAGCACCTCCAATTCGTAAGCCGCTAAGGCAATGAATTACTCCGCGAATGATTATATGCTTTTCAAGCCTCATCTTACATTACCTCCTCGTGGATTGGTTTTTATGAAAAGAAGTATTTTTCTTGCTACTGTTATGTTTTTCCGATTCATGGTTTCGGTGTACTGAATTTCCGTTTCCTCTTGGACCGCCGCCCTCTGTATTGGGGAAAAAAGCAACAACGCTCTGAAAATGCTGAAAAAATCCCAAGAGTCCTTCCTCTGATTTATTAGCAAGCGTAACGTTTTTCTGAATAAACTGCTTAAACTCCACAGGTGCAGGTTTTGATGCTTTTCTTTTCATCGCTTGCGCAGCGAATTTCTCTAATTCATCGATTTGGGGACGAACCCTATCATACTCTCCTGTAGTACGAAACTTTTGCACGATCCCAAGCACCATATTGTAAAAGCGATGTAGTGTAGCACTCGTTAGTTCTTTCTCCGCCAGCATGTCTGCGACTTCCTCTGCATGTTCGACGATAATTTCCCTGCGCAGGTACCCCTTCTTGTCGTAATACCCATCTTCCAGATAACGTTCCGGCCACATTTACATCTCTTCCTTTCCGATGACGTCATTTAAACGATACAATCTGCTCATCTGAATTAAAGGTCGTAACGTTAAAAAAGGATGATCTTCCTGTATTGTGAGAAAACGCTGGGCCCAAATTCTAACCTCTTTATCCTTCTCGTCGGACAAATTGCGCGCAATATCATAAGAGAGCTTCGGGTAAAACCGCAGCCCCTGAGTGTCCCCAGCCTCATAAGTCCGATACATCTCCGCATAATCCAACAAACGGTAGAGAAACGCCGAGGTAACCTGCTTTTGCTCCCACATCACAGCCAGACGCTTCGCCTCTTCGCAAAACTCAGCAAACTGTTCCCAGTTCATGGCCTGCTGCAAGACAGACACTTGATTGCGGCCCTCCGGGCGGGTTCGGCTTGGACTTTCCTTAGCCCGATCCAATTCCTCCTCCGCAACTGCCGCCTGCCTGGCCACAGGTTGATGCGACTTGCAGAACGTGATCCCGGCAGATAACGTCAAATTCGGGTTATCCCCGACAAACTCACGGAATCGCAGATGAAGCTCTTGAGCCAAATGAACGATCTCATCCCAAGCCCCGATTAGAAGCAGATCGTCTCCACCTGAAAAAACCGTGTATACCCTGCGGTATTTTTCGGAGATGATCCTATGCACCCAACCTGAAAAAAATAAATCCAGCATTTTGCTAAGCACCGCGATTTGTTGAAGCTGGACTGCCTGACCATCCCTATTTAAGCCAAACACGAAAACACTGCCTAAATAATCGACGTCCGCCTTCAGGTAAGCAAGCTGCTTGGCCCCGATTGCGGATTCCGCAATGCACTCAAACTGCAAAGGAGCGCCCGGTCTGACCGGATCGTGAGCATCGTCTTTAGCAAGACAGTGCGGGCAACCGTTCTCGTCTGCTACAGGAATATAGTTTGCAGCGTATTTCGTTACCATCGGTAGACGGTCATCCGTATCCACGGCCGGACTATTCAACCGGTATACCAAATAAATACTGTCCTCGTAGGCCGGAGGAGACTCCACAGCCTCTACGCTATATCCGTCTACAACGGGAAGGCCGCGCTGCGAAGGATAGCGATATACAAAATAACGCGCTCGAACCAGCCTCTGTCCCATTTCCTCATCGAACCGGCAGTGCTTACATAGCTCCCCTTCGTCTACCGCGAATTTCTTGCAAACCGAACATCGGCGGCCCGTCTCCTGCTGCTGAACAAGCCAATTGTTCGTATCCCAACATTCCCCTGTAGTCAGCCCTTGGAGTAGGGGATTCATTTTGCGTTGGCGCAGCGTAAGGTTCAATCGTTCCATAATCTTGTCCATATGGGTCAAGTCATCCGCAACAATGACCTCGCCAGCCAGATTACAAGCGATTTCTCCGTGGTATTGTTCCAGAAACCAATGGTCTAATTCTTTCTGGAGACGCTCCAGTTCTTGAAGCGTAGCTGTCCCGCCCGGAAGTAAAATATAAAATTTGCCTCCCGAAGACATCACAATATTCGAAAGCGGCAAACCGAAACGATGAACGATTCGATGGGAAATGATGTCCGATAGCGCGCTAAGAAAGAACGAACGGGCCCGCAGACGCTTTGCTACACTTCCTGCCCCTGTCTGGGCAATATCGAAAATATATCTTTGAATACCGGACAGATCACCGACAACTAACGTCATCCGTCCCGAATCTTCCATTCTTTCGCTGGATAACGCTGCGGCCAAAGCCCCAAGCATACTGCATTGTTCCGAGACGGGCACGTATTGATGGGACGATTTAGATCCGGATGCTATGCACCAGGCATAATGCTCTACCGTATTCTTTAATTTCGCGAAAAACGCTTCAAACGATAAGTCCTCCCGCTTCCAAAGCCGGTTCAAGGAACTCACAAACTTCTGAACGTACGCCTGAGGATCGGCCGAAAGCTCCGCCTGCTCCTCCTTCGGAAAAATAGCGCGCTCACTCAATTCCGCGAAATCATAGACAGCTTGCCGCTCGTAACGCTGCTCCAGTTCGATATAGCAAAAAACGGAAGATAATCTTCTCAGCGAGTCAGCATCGTTTTCAGGCATGATGCCTAGGATGTCAAGAGCTTTACGAATGGATGGTAGGCTCGCCTGATCCTCGCGTCCCTGTTGTAATTGTTCAAGGATCTGAAGCACTTTTTCTCCTTGGACTGCCTTTTGCTGTTGACGCATGCACTCCATATGAGCTTCAAAATCGGAAGCAGCCAGAGAATGTCTTAATGTATGATATAGCAGATAATAATACGAAGCGACTATCGTCTCTTTCATTGCATTTTTTCACCTCCTTGTTCCCTATACATTTCACGAGACATTACGCGCTGGTGAAGCCGGTGACGGAGCCAATGAAGGAAACCGTCATGAATTTCAGTGAGCGGATTCTCTTTTAGCTGACAATGAAACTCCTTGTGCAGCAATCCTTTAAGCTCGGTTTGCCAGTTGGCCAGGCTGAATGTGTCCTTTATCACTTCTTTGGTCAAGCCCCCGAAACGGTGTATCAGATTGTTACGTTCTTCATAAATATGATCCAGCTTGCATGCGAGCGGACTATTCTTGCCAAGCAAGCTGTCCGGTTCCAGAGCAGAAACGATCTTCTCATAGGTGTGGCGTGTTGGATATCTTCTTTTTCCACATATAAAATCATCTGTTCGAAGTGAATCCACACCATGAATCGTCGCCCACGAACGAATGGCTTCCCTCAACTGACCGGAACTATGTTCATTTGGCGCTGTTCCAATCCCATCTATTGCTTTGAGACGAAGCATATTCTCATACAAATTCATGAACATGGTAACCCAGTCGTTATATTGCTCAAGAGCATAATAGTTTTCGAGCTTCCAGTATTGCTCTTCGAGCAGCCTCTTGATCTCCGGTTTGTGAAGCTTTTCCTGCACCTGCTCCTCGTTGATCTTGATTCCGTTCATCAAACTCTGTGTATCAACGAAGCACTTATTGAAAAATGCTTCTTTTTTAAAGTCAGCGTTCGTTATACGGTTCAACTTTTGTACAGCCTTATCGTACTGCAAATTTTTACGCAAGAGCAGCGCATCAAGAAAATGGACCTCTGTCACATCCTTTTCTTGAAGCAGCTTGAAGCTTTCCAGCAGCTTCTTGATTTGACCGTAATGATGCCCTTCGAACAATTCCCGAAAGTTATACAGAAGCTCGTCGACAGACAAATAAGCGTCAACCTCAATCTCCACCGCAGGCGGCTGCGGATCTTCTTTCCTCGCTGGGCGCGGGGAGTAGATGAATTGCTTGTTGCGGGGAAGCTCTCTCGTGGCATTAACAGCATGAAGCAGTCCGAAATTACACGCCGGCGTTCCTCCCGCCACCGAAACATAAAACGGTTGGTTTAAATTTACATGTTTTTCAGTCAGTTGGCGCATAATTTGCTCCATCGCCTGCCGGTAATGAAAAAACATCCGATCATAAGAATAAGGTGCTTTGTGAATCGGATACCCCAGAAGTATCGGATTATGACTTTCGAACAACTTCTGCTGTGCTATCGCTAAGCGAATAAATTCAAAATCCTTATAGGTATCCGAACTGCGGAAATCTAAGCCTTCCTGTTCCGTATAGAACAAAATGAGATATTCCAGGTACTCCTCTTTGGAGCTAAGCAGTTTTTCAATCGACCTCATAATCGGGAACTCAGGTTGAAATACATTCGTTTGCCCCAGTAAATCTTCATTCATAAAGTTGAATGCATTAAGGCGTTCCTCTTCTGGTATTCGAGAACCGTCTCTTTGTACATCGGAAGTTCCGATATTGGCCAACACGATTGCCATAGTTCCACCGCCCTATAAAAAAAGTGAAAATGAACCAATACTACTATATTTGACACACAAAACCTTTTTCCTTCCATTCATCCTAAAAATATTTCCACGTTTTCCTAATAAACGACAAAAATCGCTCATCTCTGTAGATGAACGACTTTTTGTTATTATCGTTTATTCACTTTTCGTTCAATTCACGAACCACTGTAAACAAACCCATCCCATTCGAGCACTTAGCCCCGATGCCTACCTGATGAACGATACGAAGCAGTTCCGGATGACCCGTTAATCGAAAATCGCCCATCCACCCTTTGATAATCGTACCTTTGAATAGAACCGTTTTGGGTCTTAGGCTTCGAGAATCCAGCGGTGTTAGCTCTAAGCTTGTTTCCGGAGCCGGATTACCGTAAATGGCCTCGTACTTTTTGCGGGCATTATTGGCTATCAGTTCGGAAAATTTTTCTTCTGCCGGTGAGTAATAGTATGTTTTTTTACGATTATTTTCGATCAAGGTGCTGTACATCGTTACAGGCGTTATCATTCGGATATGCATGGCGGAGCTTATTTTTTCGTCCACCACTTCGATGCCTGCCATGGTTACGCGATTTTGGCCGATATACAGTTCCTTTTTGGCAAACAACGTAGTCGCCAATTCGCTAACCAATCGATCATGAGAGCTCGAAAAAAGAAACGATACCGGCGACGTAAAGACGATCCTGCCGTTTTCGAATTGATGGGCTCCCATTAATTTGGAGAAGCAGAACATGCGAAACTGCCTTTTCTCATATGGAAATCCAATGTTATGGAGCCGATCCCGAAATTCGTCATCCCCAATACAATGATAAATCATACCGTGGAGTAGCTCCTGATGATGAACCGGAACATCTAACTTTTCTTTGAATTGGAATTTGATTCGTATACGCACTAAGCTTGCCTCCTTGAGTTTATACCAAACTTCCTATTCCTCGTAGGTAGGTTTAAAACTACGTGAATATCGAACGATGCCTGGTCCTGAAGGGTAGTTTCAATTCCTCATAGGTACGTTCAAAACAAATAGACATACCACTTCCTGCTGTATCCATTACAATAATTTCAATTCCTCATAGGTACGTTCAAAACTACTTTTATTATACTCATCCCAACCTCGTTCGCATGGTAGTTTCAATTCCTCATAGGTACGTTCAAAACGTTCGACCAGGCGCACCGCCTCGCCCACGACGCTATGCGTTTCAATTCCTCATAGGTACGTTCAAAACTGGGTACTTGTCATTTTTACGGCTTTATTTCTGTACAAGTTTCAATTCCTTATAGGTACGTTCAAAACAGTGAAGGCATACGACAACCTGCTCGCAGAGGCGGAGATGTTTCAATTCCTTATAGGTAAGTTCAAAACACTCGTCTGCCGTCCGCTAAGAGAACATCAGCTTGGGATTTCAATTCCTCATAGGTACGTTCAAAACTGACTGGAGAATATCAAGGCGACATCTCCGATCTGCAGTTTCAATTCCTTATAGGTACGTTCAAAACAGTTTTGGTACATTAAATATATGAAGATTAGTAAAAGTTTCAATTCCTCATAGGTACATTCAAAACAGGAGTACAAGCAACAATATTAGAGCGGCTTTCCAAATCGCGTTTCAATTCCTCATAGGTACGTTCAAAACCTCTTCAAGCCATCTAACCATATCTTGAGCGATTGGAGTTTCAATTCCTCATAGGTACGTTCAAAACAGCTGATGGAATGCCATATGACAATCAGGTTACTGTGTTTCAATTCCTCATAGGTACGTTCAAAACCTTCCCACGCTCCAGACCAGTCGCCTCGCAAGACTTTGTTTCAATTCCTCATAGGTACGTTCAAAACCTGTCTGCTGTCACTAACAACTGTGTCGCCATTGACAAGTTCCAATTCCTCATAGGTACGTTCAAACCCCGTAAAACCGCCGTCGTTACGCCATTCTCGCATACTTGCAAAACAAATCTCACCCACACCAACTACCAAAATCCCTTTTCCCGCGCGACAATCGTTGTCGTCGACCCCCCGGCTTTTTTGCAGCATTGGAGGTCGACGACACAAACGCGCATTTACAATTATATAGCTTTGTCCACCTTTTTCCAACCCAATTCACTTACATTCGCTTGTAGTCGTTCCCACTAAGCAGCCGTTCGTCTCCCGAACCCTCACCTAACCCTATGCTTCAGCAACTGCCACCCAATGCCCCTTCTTCACTTCAACGAAGCTTGAGCGCTCCAAGCCGTACGGGTCCGCCTTCGAGGACTCCTCCCCAGCGGTGAACGTCTTCTGCGATTCCACCTTCGGGTCGGGAACCGGGATCGCGGCCAGCAGCGACTTCGTGTAGGCATGCTGCGGGTTCTCGTACAGCTCCTCACTTTCAGCCAGTTCCACGATCTTGCCCTTGTACATCACCGCCACGCGGTCGCTGATATGCTTAACCATAGACAGATCATGCGCGATAAACAGATAGGTAAGACCCAGTCGCTGCTGCAGCTCCTCCAGGAGCTTGACGATCTGCGACTGGATCGAGACGTCCAGAGCCGACAACGGCTCGTCGCACACGATAAATTCCGGCTCGATGGCAAGGGTACGGGCGATGCCGATCCGCTGGCGTTGACCTCCCGAGAATTCGTGAGGATAACGCATGGCATGTGCCGGGCTTAGCCCAACCATATCGAGCAGCTCTTCGACCCGCTTCTGCCGCTCCTGCTTCCCTCTTGCGATCCCATGCACGTCTAACGCTTCGCCAATGATGTCGACGATGCGAAGACGCGGGTTCAGCGAGGCGTACGGATCTTGGAAAATCATCTGCATGTACCGCCGCATCGTCTTCATTTCACCGCGGTTCAGCCGGTTCAGCGCGATCCCTTTGAACAGCACCTCGCCCCCGGTAGGCTCGTTCAGACGCAGAATTGCCCGCCCCGTCGTCGACTTGCCGCTCCCGGATTCGCCCACGACGCCAAGCGTCTCGCCGGCCCGGATATCGAAGCTGATATCGTTCACTGCCTTGACGATCTGACCCTTCCCGAGATCAAAATATTGCTTCAGCGACCGGACCTCCAGCAGCGGACGATCGTCGGCCGACCTCGCGATGAGCGGCGCGGGCTTCGGCTTCTTCTTCTCGTCCAACCGGGGCAGCGCGTTCAGCAGCCGGACCGTATAAGGATGCTTCGGCGAGTAGAAAATTTCTTCCGTTGTGCCGGTCTCGACGATCTCGCCTTCCTTCATGACGACGACACGGTCGCACATACCGGCAACGACGCCCAGATCGTGCGTGATGAGGATAATCGAGGTGCCGAGCTTTAGCTGGAGCTCCTTCATCTGATGCAGAATCTGCGCCTGTATCGTAACATCCAGCGACGTTGTCGGTTCATCGGCGATCAGTAACGAAGGACGGCAAGCGAGCGCGATGGCAATCATCACCCTCTGACGCATGCCGCCGGAAAATTCATGCGGATATTGCATATAGCGGGCCTCGCTATACGGGATGCCGACCATCCGGAGCATCTCGATCGCTTCCCTGCGCGCCTCCGTTTTGGAGAGCTTCCGATGCTTGATCAAGCTCTCCTCGATCTGCTTGCCAATCCGCATCGTCGGGTTAAGCGAGGACATCGGGTCCTGAAAAATCATTCCGATCTCCCGCCCCCGGATCTGCTCCATTTCCTGTTCGGTTTTATAGGCCAGATTCTGGCCTTGGAATAAAATCTCTCCGCCCTTCACCATAGAGGGTGGCGAAGGCAGCAGACGCATGATCGTGCGCGCCGTGACGCTCTTGCCGCTGCCGGATTCTCCGACGATCCCGAGCGTCTCGCCCTTACGTACCTCGAAGCTTACATTCCGGACGGCTTCGACTTCCCTGTCACGAGAATAAAATGAAACGGATAATTGGTTCACCTGCAGTAGCGTATCCATGAAGTCACCTGCGTTAAATCGTAAATTTTGAAAGACCTGATTTCGTCGTATTAATTGTTGACATTTTTCGAGCGTTATCTTAAAATCTACTATATTAATCGGAATAATGCAAATTTTTTCAACCTAATTTACTTGAAGGGGAGCGCACAAGCTTGACAGGGCAAACGGTCATGACAGGTTCCCGTCTCGTTGACCGAATCGGGAACATCTACTCTAAAATGTTTCTACATCCGGCTTATCGTTTCCTGCTGCTGCTCGCTGGGGCGCCTATAAATGTTTTCGTCGGCATCGTCTACCTATATGGAGGCAAGCGGAAGGCGCATCAGGAACTGCGTCGAAGTCTGGAACGTAAGCTGTTGGAGTCCGGCTACCGGGACCGGATTTTATCGGAAACGAAAGAACAGTTGACCCGAAAGCATCATTTTTTCAACCAACAGGTCGATCAGAAGCAGCTGGAGCATGAAGCGGAGCGCATTACCGCCGAGAAGTTCAAGGAAGCTCTGCAGCGGCAGGTCGAGGCTCAACTGGAGCAGCGCCACGAGACACAGGTCACATTTGCGGAGACGTTCCGGATGCTGATCCATCACCCGGCGTTTCTGGCTGTGACCTTCCTGCCGGGGATTCTGATGTATGCGCTGATCGGGATCTACGGCAACGCATTTCTGAAACACATCGTGGAGCGGCTGATCATGACGGTGTTGGTCATTTTCGGCGTCGCCTTTCTGGTCTTCACCATCCTGTATATATCGCCGATGGACCCGGCCGCCAATATTCTCGGGGAAACCGCAACCGCCGAGCAGATCGCCGCATTCAATAAGCTGTATGGACTGGATCAGCCTTATCTGGTTCAGCTCTGGAATACGCTGCGGGGCATCCTGACTTTCGACCTCGGCAAATCGTTTGCCGGCAACGAGGAAGTGATGACAGCCATTGCCAACAAGTTTCCCGTGACGATGACACTTACTGTCATATCCACCATCGTCGCGGTGCTCATCGCCCTGCCGATCGGCATTATATCGGCGACGCGGCCGAATTCGTTTTTCGATTATACGTTTATGTTCATTGCTTTACTCGGCTTGTCGATCCCGAGCTTCTGGCAAGGCTTGATCTTCATCCTGAACTTTTCGATCAAGCTGCAATGGCTTCCCGCCACCTATAGCCCGGAGAACTCGCTATCGATGATCATGCCGATTATCGTTCTGGGCACGGGGTTAACGGCGGCGGTCGCGCGGATGACCCGCTCTTCCACGCTTGAGGTCATACACGAGGATTACATTACGACCGCCAAAGCCAAGGGGTTGTCCCGCAGGCGCGTCCTGTGGAAACACGCGGTAGGCAACGCGCTGATCCCGATCATTACGATCATCGGACTTCAGTTCGGCGGGATGCTCGGTGGAGCGGCCGTTACCGAGAAGGTATTCAATATTAACGGCATCGGGAGCTACATCGTGGACAAGCAGTTCATCCCGGACATCCCCGCCATTATGGGCGGCGTCGTCTACACCGCAATCGCAATCTCTATCGTCAATGTCGTTATCGATATTCTGTATGCGTTTTTCGATCCAAGAATCCGTTCAAAAATGAAACAATACTAGCAGGTGTCAGCCGTGAAAACAAACCAACTAACCAAACATGAAGCTCACTTCCGGCTGGCCTCTTGCCCGGAATACAGTCAAGCCGGTTTCTCCGGCATCGCTTCTCTCGGAATCGCTTTGGTACTGCTGCTGAACAGCTACGACTGGTCCGGCGCGGTCTGGAAGCCGGCCGTCCTGGCCGCATTCGCCGCCTATCTGGTTTTTGGGCTGCTGCAGTTAGCGGTCAGGTTCCTTATCAAAAGAGACCTGCTTCGCAGCGGCGAGCTGCGGCAGGTCACGCGCCGATTAGGTTATGTGCTGCTGCTCAGCTTGCTGACAGCCAATATCTTCGTCGGGACCGCCGCTTTACAACTGATCAAACGCAAGAAGAGCGTCGCCTACACGTTGGCCTTTTATGCGCTGCTTACGACCTTGTCCGTATTCGCCGTCTCTGCCTTGAACGTATTCAAGCCTTACGTCGCCAATACGTTCCTGCCAGGCATGGCGCTGCTTATCGTGGCAGCCGTGGTCCAACTGGTCGCCTTGCTGCTGGTGGCGCGCTACGCGGAAGACAAGATTTTTCCAAAATCGATGTGGATCGTCGCCATCGCGCTGTTGGCAACCACCGCAACAGGCAATCTGTTCGCCCTGTTCCTCGGCCTCCTGTTGATCGCCAAGCTGCGCGACAAGGAGCATATGTCGGACTCGAAGCTTAACCATGCCGTCGAGCGCCTGTCCAGAAGCTCCGCCTCGATGCTCGGGCTGTTTTTTATCTGCTTCCTGCTTACCATCGCCGTGTGCAGCTACCTGATGTTCGATTATGGAATGGCGATCGACAACAACTATGGGGCGATTTTGCAATCTCCGAGCTTGGCTTACCCGCTCGGCACCGACAATTTCGGACGCGACCTGTTCTCCCGAATCGTATTCGGCGCACGGATCTCGCTGTTCGTCGGCTTCTTATCCACGCTGATCCCCGTCGTGATCGGGGGCTTGCTGGGTGCGATCTCAGGTTATTTCGGCCGGCAGACGGATAACGTGATCATGCGGGCGCTCGACGTTCTGTACGCCATTCCGGGCATCCTGCTCGCGATTGCGATCATCGCAGCATTCGGTGCCAACACGACGAACCTTATTCTCGCGCTGAGCGTCGGAGCGATCCCCGCTTACGCCCGGACGATGAGGGCGAACGTCATGCTCGTCTCAACGCTTGAATACGTGCAGGCGGCACGGGCTTTCGGCTCCAGCGATCTGTTGATTCTGTTCAAGCATATCATTCCCAACTCCATCTCCCCGATGATCGTCAAATCGACGTTGACCATCGGCACCGCAGTCATCTCGACCAGCAGCTTGAGCTTTCTCGGACTCGGCGTCGAGCCGCATATCCCGGAGTGGGGCAATATTCTGAAAGTCGGCAGCGCGTATCTGGAGTCGCATGCGTTTACGGCCATCTACCCGGGTCTGGCGATCATCGCGCTGGTTCTCTCCTTCAACTTCTTGGGAGACGGTGTCCGCGACGCGCTCGATCCGAAGCTAAAGTAAAGCCGCCGTTTCGGGCAGGCAATACATGCGGAATCCTCATCCATGCTCTATCTCCTTTTCAGGTGCTTGAATCCTGCAGGGACGATAACTGAATGTGTGTGAGTTCATATTTCATAACTTTATTTCATCAGGAGGGACTTGCATTGAAGAAAAAGAGGAAATTGCTCATTCCGGCGATTCTCGGCGTATCGCTTATGCTGAGCGGGTGCACGTTAACAACCAAGGACGAACAGGCGCATTCCAAACCATCGGGCGACGGCAACCGATTCGACATCGAGTTGCTCGCTCTGAGCTCCGGAGAGACGGACGCCAACATCGTCCGCGATCAACTGACCAAGAACGGCTTCAACGTCAAGCTGAACCTTCAGCCGGACTTTGGCTCGTACAAGGCACAGCAGGACGCAGGCAACTTCGACATCGTTCTGTCGGGCTGGACCACCGTAACCGGCAACCCCGATTACGCCGTACGCTCGCTGTTCAAAACGGGCGGCGACTACAGCATCATGGCCGACAAGGAAATCGACGAGCTGATTGAAAAAGCTTCGACGCAGACGCAAGGGCAGTATACGGATACGTACAAGCAGCTTGAGCAGAAGCTCGTATTCGACAAGGCCTATATCGCGCCTCTGTTTACATCCATCAAATCGCAAGCTTTTAATCAGGAGGTTCTCAAGAAGGATGCCGTACGGCTGTCGAAATCCCGCTCCCTTCCATGGGAAGAGCTCGATTTCAATGATGCCGGAAAGCGCGCGAAAGAACCGATTATCCTGCAATCGCCGATACCGACCTTGACGTCGCTCGACCCGATCAAAGGAAACGACGGCTCGATCAACATCATCAACACCAATATGTACGTGCGTTTGCTCAACCTGACAGATGACGACAAACTGACCGCCGAAGGCTCCCTGTCGTATAACTTCGCCATCGCCGAAGGCAATACCGACTATTATTTCATCCTGCGGGACGATATCAACTTCGCTCAAATCAAGGATAAGCTGGCCGTCGATACGGGTGAGCGCGTAGGCGCAGACGACGTGATCTTCTCCCTACAGCGCGCGAAGGACAAAAACTCGGTGCCGAACCATCGAACGTACACTTTACATGAACACATCAAGAACGTAGAGCTCGTGACCGACCCGGCTGTTCTGGATTCGATCAAGCAAACCGGCAGCTCCGAAACGGTGAAAAGCGGTCTGGAGAAAGGCCTTGGCGCCAAAATCTCCGCTCTGGTCCCGGATAAGAAACAAGCCAACAGCAAAGAAGGCAAATACCAGGTCGTGAAGCTGACAACGATCAATCCGTTCCCGCAAGTGCTGAACTATCTGGCTCACCAATCGGCCGGTATCGTGTCCAAGAAGCAAGTCGAGAGCATCAACAAGTATGACGTTGCCAAATTCGACGTGAACAAAGACATCCCGTACGGCGATCAGAACACGGTAACCGAAGGCGCTAAATACAACAACACCCTGTTCACGAGCGGTCCGTACATCCTGTCCTACAAGAACGATTACGAAGCGATCTTCCAGAAAAACCCGGCTTATATGGCGGGCACGAAGCACGAACCGAAGGTGAACACCATCAAAACCCGCTTTATCAAAGACGCCGACAGCTCGCTGTCCGCGCTGCGCAGCGGCGAGATTCACCTGTTCTACAGCGTGCCGGAGACGAAGTTCGACATCGTCAAAAACGACAGCAAGCTTTCGTTGCAGACAACCCCAAGCAACGCCGTCTCGTACCTGCTGTTCAATACGAAAAACCGCGAAGTGGCGAAAAGCGCCGATCTGAGAAAAGCGGTGCTTTACTCGATCAATCAAGATGAGTTCCTCGCTTACTACAAAAACAATAAATTCAAAGCCGTATCGACGCTTAGCCCGATCGTCCAAACCGGCCTTGAGCTCAAAGCCGATGCCGGCAAAGCCAAAGAGTTCCTGAACGCTTATAAAGCTGGCAAAAAATAAGGAATTCAGCGATAATGAAAAGAGACTGCCTCAAACGGGCGGTCTCTTTCTTCACAAAGCCAACGCCTATAAAATAAGGAGCGATCATCCGTGTCTTCTTCTGATAAAAGTAAAGCCAAGCTGCCGCAATGGGACGCCCTCATGCTGGAATCGTTAAAAGCCTACGGTTGGTCCAAGGAGGAGCTACTCCGCCGCATCCATGCAGGCGAGCTGCCTCAGGACGAGAGCGAGTTCCAGTTCGACTACAAGCTATTGACCGCCACGGCCGCTAGCGATCCGGCTGTCTTCGAAGAGGCCGTCTTCAACGGTTACCAGATCAAGTACAGCACACTGCGGGGCATTTCCAGTTGGATTCTGCTCGCCTTGGGCGAGGAACCCGAGCTCAGCCTGGAGCCCGGACAAGAGTCGGTCTCCGCCCAACTGAGTGTAGAAGAGCGTGACCGGCTGGCTTCGACGGTGTCGTACGGCTGGGTCATCCACGGCGAGCACCAAGGACCGGCCGGTGAGAAGTCGGCCTACCGCATCGAGCCGCTGCATCGGTTGTAACGAAATGCGCACGACGGGTTTCGCCCCCCTGTATATCCGGCTGAACTGCCTTGAACAATGAAAATGGACAAAAAGCTGCGGTCAAGGTTGCAGAAGAAGCGACGAGCATTTGCAATCCGGACCGCAAGCTGTAGTAGTAACATTAGCGACAAGGGGGGAATTTGGCTTGTATATCATCGAAGCTCATCCTCTTGTTAATAAATCATTAACCTTTACCCTCCAAATCATATGATGAGCGGTTTCTCCCCAATAATCCTTTAACAGATAATCTGGTTCTCCATATTTCTTCTTCCAGATTTTTTGTGCATTAGTATATCCGCTATCTAAACAGAATTCTTCTATTCCTTCACTCTTTAAGGTCAAGTACATTTCAACAAGTAGTTGATTACCAATTCCCTGCCTCTGATAGTCCGGATGCACGAAAACTGTACCCACTTCATTTACATCTTTTAATGCATGTTCTGTACAATGATTTATAAGCTCACTTGATGGACCGTATTCTATTGATCCAATTATTTTTTCTCCATCTAAAGCAATTAGAAAATATCTGTCTTTTCCGTCGCTTTCCAGATCTCTATGTAGATAGTTTTCCTTAGCTTTTATTTCAACCTCTAAATCATTCAACATATCCCCTATGCCTTCTTTAATATACGTGTCAGTTATTACAATTCTAAAAAACTCATTTAACTCTTTTATATCCTCTATTGTTGGTCTTCTTATCACAACAAGCCCCTCCGCTCTCTATAACCCCCTGGATGTTTACTTCAGTTTTTTATTCGACAACACCTACAATTTCCCTTTTTTTCAAGAAAAAATTACTGGAATAGTTTGGTTATAGCCGTTTTCTACCGCTCAAAAATGGTACAATTTAATGCGTATTATGAAATCGAGCCTTTATAGGGAGTGCTAGTATGCTTAGTTTTAAGAACACGACAATGGAAGTTTCAATTAGTGGGATTGATACAGCTGTTCTATCGGTAGGGGCTACGGAACAGTTTGGACCGTACTTGCCAATGCATTTAGATACGCTTATCGCAGAGCTATACGCGGATGCTTATGGGAGAGAATTAAATGCTTACGTGTTGCCTACAATCCCGTTTAATACCTCTGAAGAACATGCCAATTTCAAGGGGACAGTTACGGTAAGCCCCAATATTTTAACAGCTATGTTGGAAGAGATTATTTGCAACCTAATAAGACAAGGGTTTAGGAAGTTTTTGGTTTGTACTGGACATGGCGGATCATATTGGGAGGGAGCTTTCGTCAAGCATATTAATTACAAGTACCCTCAGATTATTTTGATTTCCGCAAATCATAATAATCATCTTGCATGGGAAGAAGCAATTGAAGCGGCAGGTTTAACAGGCTTAAACGAAATGCATGGTGGTTTATTGTCCGTTTGTACAGCTATGTGGCTTTGTCCTGAATTGGTTAAACCCAATTCAATGGGTTCAGACATACCTTCAGAAAACCGTCTTTATGCAGATTACTTAGGGTGGGATAAGCTAACTCAGGATGGGTGTTGGGGAAAGTTTGAAGAAGGGATTTATTCACATGAAGAACTGGCTGAAAAAGGTAAGACTTTTTGGAACACATTTATTCAAAAAAGAACCGAAGGTTTAAAACAAATCCTCGAAGAGGGATACCGTCGAAAAACACAAGGATGATTCAACTAGCGGGACATGAACCGTCAAAAAGTATAAGGCAACTACGAATTCGAAGCATGTGCTTCCGTTTCATAACAACGTGTTAAACCAGGAGTTCATAGCCAGCAAACCTGATGAGAAGTAGGTTACAGACATCACCTATGTGTTTACTTCGGACTTAAAATCTTTTTATTGTCCCATAAAGTCTTCAGCCGCTTCTCTAACTTCTTCATTTGTTGAATTGACCCCTTGCTCAATTCCCCAATTTAATAGTATTGGAGCTGCTTCTGAAATAAGTTCCAACAATCTACGATACTCCCAATCGTCTTCAAAACAAATGGTCGTTCTAGCTACTTCAGGAAGATGCTTTAGCAACCATTTCGAAGGAATTGTTTTGATTTTATTTCTTGCTAATTCAATTAGAGGCCAATTTTGAGGATGACAAGCATACCCAACAAAAAAAGCAAGAATTTCTGTTCCAATGCTTTCGGGAAAACTTTCAATGTCGTCTATTCTATCATATGCGTTTGGTAATATTTGATTAAGTTCATTTCGAAATCTCAATTCTTGTGGCGAAATTATATCGTCATTCACTTATTTTTCACCTCCATATATCCATGTTGTTAAGACTTTCTTAACCTAATCACCACAATATTCCCTGAGTTAACAAAACAAGATGCATGATATAACCCATCATAAATATTCTCTACTCGGTAATCACCTACAAAAATATTATCAGCCGCCTTTTCATCATAAGCATGCCGGACAAGTATTATTGTAAGTTGTTCAATGGAATTTCTTTCTATAAGTTCCTTAATATTTTGACCAAACTGTTGGATTGGTTGAGGTATCTCATCAAATTCAAACCATTCATCAAATTCACCTATAAATTCTTGATTTATAAGTTCGACCGTATGTCTATTTAGAAATTCATTCAGATGGGACATCCTTCTTTCAGAAATCTCTCTTTCTTGAAGCACCTTAAAATCATTACTTTTTTCAAACAATGGTAGTAGGAATGATAAAACATCTCCGCACTCATTCGCTTCGAACGTCAGAAATTGAGTACAATCAAAAAGAACATCAGCCATTACTTCACCTCTAAAGGAGGGATGACCTAAAGATTGCCATCCCAAAATAATATTATGGGTATAAACCTGCTCAGTTTGCTGGTACAAATAATATTCTACAGAAAGGGCGATCTTTTTTCTACCCTGTTCTCCCGAGTGGATTTCTTGATTGATACAAAGTTGAAATGTGACATTGGCTGTGCTACAATACTAGCAATTAATCTAGGGGAGATGATGAGAATAATGTAATATTTCTTGCTTATTTTACGAATGATAAAACAAAAACTGTTTTATTCTTTGTTAAGCAAGAAAGTTACTTATTCTCTTCACTCAAATAAAATAACAATATCTAATCTATTCATTGGGTTAGATTTTCGTATTTTGTTTATTTGAGCTACAAGAAAGGTAACTTTCTTGTAGCTCTTTATTATTTTAGGAGGTTGAAATAAATGTTTGAAGTTGTAAATGTTCATGTGAACCGTTCATTGTCCGTTAGTACGGTTCACGATCAAACTAAACGGATGCCGGAGCATTATCCATCTATAGATAGATGCACGTAGCGACTGGAACTGCAAGCATCGTGGGTTTTATTTTAGTTGGTTAATGTAGATGTTAGGCACCCTTTATTGGTGCTTAAGGCATTTTCTCCGGCTCAAGAGGAGAAAAAACATGAAATCAACTTCGAAATACGAAATGATTCAACACATATTGACAGCATTGAAACAACCTGCATATCGGTTTCAACAAATTGCGGATGCGATCTTCAAGCAAAGAATTGGTGAATATGACAGAATGACCATACTCCCCAAGGGTATAAGAAACGAATTAATTAAGAACCTTGGCGAACACGTTTTGAACTTAACCCCTGTCATGCAAAAGACATCCAGGCAAGTGAATAAAGTGCTTTTTTCCATTGAGGGCGGTGAACGCATAGAAGCAGTTCAACTAAGCTATCAGCGCGGCTGGAAATCATACTGCATTTCCAGCCAGTGCGGATGCGGATATGGTTGTAGCTTCTGTGCTACAGGTACAATCGGACTGAAACGAAATCTGACCGCTGATGAAATTACCGATCAGCTGTTATACTTTCATTTAAATGGTCAAGCCTTGGATAGTGTTTCGTTTATGGGTATGGGAGAGGCGCTAGCCAATCCTAATCTCTTCGACACGCTTATGATTCTAACAGATCCACGAACCTTTGGCTTGGGGCATCGAAGAATTACAGTTTCCACCATCGGAATTTTGCCGGGTATCGATCGTCTGACAAAGGAATTTCCACAGGTTAACCTGACCTTTTCACTACACTCTCCGTTCGACGAACAGCGGAGCGAGCTAATGCCCATTAACAATCGGTTTCCGCTTAATGATGTGTTGAACAAGTTGGATCAGCATATTCGTGATACAGGTAGAAAAGTCTATATTGCGTATATATTACTTCGAGGAGAAAACGATTCAAACGAGCATGCAGAAGCCATTGCTGTTTTGTTAAAGCACAGAGGTCCTTGGGAACATTTATATCACGTCAATTTGATCCCCTACAATTCAACCGATGTGACGCCTGAAAGCTATCATCAATCGGACAAAGATCGGGTTCAAACGTTTGTCAGTATCTTAAAATCAAAGGGAATCCAAGTCACTGTGCGAACTCAATTCGGAACGGACATTGATGCAGCATGCGGTCAGCTATACGGAGACAACAAGTAAAACATTCCCGCAATAAAAGATCAACCTAAACATTGGGGAGAATTATCCGGTTTTCGTGAAAAGATTGATAGGCGAAATAGTGAAATAGTACAAGTATTCACTTCAAGGGTCATTCGTGGCAATTCGCTTCTTTTGGCTCATTCGGAAAGCAAAGATCAATATCAATGTTACGGGAACGAATAACCAGTACTCGGTACGATTCCAGCATAAACATGCGCCAAATCATGTTTCGTTTGTGCCCATCCTCTTCCTCAAAGGGGCCGAATACTAAGGATGCCAGCCCGTTCAAGGCCAGTATGTTCATCTTCTCGTCAGAGATGTAAGCTGGACAAAGTGACATTTGATCCAACATATATCTTAATGGAGTTGATGTAATCGAGTTTTCATCACTTACTATTTCTTTCATACGGCGAGGGTTTGAAAGGAAAAACAGATGATCTTGTTCATCTTGGTTAAGGCGCAGCACTCGGGCAAGGCTCTCAAGCACCTGATCGGAGACATTAATGTCTCTGCCTTGTTCAAGAAAAGTGTACCAGGGAAGCGAAATGCCGGCTAACGCCGCCACCTCTTCGCGCCGCAGCCCCTTCGTTTTTCGCCGAGTCATACCGAAGTGTTGCAAGCCCACCGTTTCCGGTGACAGACGCACCCTGCGCGATCGTAAAAATCGTCCGAGTTCCAGCCTGCGTTGGTCTTCGCTCATGAAATTCCCCCTATGATTAGATGTCTTATCGACAAGCACGCTTTCACAATTCATATGAAGTCGGATGCATTGGTGTGTGGCGGCATGCCGTCAACCATTGTAGCCACTCGAGCAGTCATTTCGATTCGAAGTCTAACTCCTGAACGTAAATGCGCACCTAATGAGTACGAATGTTTACCGATCTGCTGCATAATATTCTCGGTTCCATGTGTCTGCTCCATTGACAGAGATATTACAAAAGAATGGATTATCGCGAAAAAAGTCCTTCTATCAACCTTTATAGGAGCATCTTTGTTTAGTGGTCTCGCTGTCAATAATGCCCATGCTCATCCCGCGGGCGATTTAGATGATATTTTTAAAAACGGAAAAATATTAAAAATTATCGAAATATTTCACTGATATGTGTCGTTATTAGTATTGAAACTGGAAAAAAGGTTAATTACCCCGTTTCCGTTTAAGAGGTTACATACACTATGCTTATTCCGATCAGACAGGTTACCATTATCTTGGTAAGAGCGATATGAAATTTGCCCCATCCCCAAAAGTACTCTCAAACGGGCTTGCTGATGGGCCAAAAATTCTAAAGGGAGGAAAATAATGTATTTATTTGGATTAATGCTTTGTTTTGTTGGACTACTCTTCATAGCTTTAGCAGGTTTGGAAAAGATCCTTATCTTTGTCGCTGTAAGCGATCGCACAACTAAACTTGATTTCGTTATAGGACTAACACCTCCATATTTATGGGACATTACAAACTTCACTTTTTTTGCTGGAATTATATTTGTTACAGTTGGAATATGTTTAGTGTCAATAAAGAAAAAAAAATAGATGGTCTTTATCAATTCACAATCTTCGGGGCGAAACCGCAACAAAGCTCTTTCGAAATTTTGGTTAAGTATCCATCTCTTTTACTTCACCTGTTCCAAGTTTTATAAATAAAACCTCCAACGCTTCCCATGGAAAAGGATGCTCATAAACCAATATACTGATTTTTAAAGATTTATTTCCTATTAACTCTATATTCCATAAAAACCAAGCCCTATTCTCTGGTTCGAACCAGTAGAGCCAATCACTAAGTGTCCAGTCGTCACTATCAGTGGAGTCAGAAAAAGAATTTACAAATTCTTTCGGTAAAATGGAACTCCATTCATCTAAGCTAGGCCATATTGTAAGGCTATTCTCATTAATTAATCGAAATATATTTCTTGATGTATCTAAAACATTCTTTACACTACTTTCATCACAGTCAGCAATATAATCAACAATAAATCCTTCATCTTGTTTAGTAACAGAAAAAGATGATAATATTCTATCCTTTTCATCCTCTAATTTCCTTTTTATTGTTTCTGATAATGTCATAATATTTTCCCCGTTCCTTGTATAATATTCTCTATATAATTCATCCCGGCGCAAGCTGCCGGGATGGTCGCGGATATCCGACACCGCAACACAGCGAGCCGCGACCGAATTAAAGTAAAGAGTCCCTGACCAGTCAAATTACTGGCCGGGACTCTTATTTTTTTATCAGCCGCCCCATCCAATATGGTCGGAAGTCGTAATATTTGTTCGTTGTGGCGATTCCCAACCAATATGGTCAAAGGTTGTAACAGATATACCACTTAACAATACCAACCCCATCACAAAAGATAGTAGTTTTTTCAAAAGTCAAACACTCCTTCTACGATATGTTTGTAATTCCATTTTTGCTGCTCTGTAGCATAATCGCTATGTTCTCGATACAAAGAAACACTCTTCTCGAAACCAGAATAATACTTCATTTTATGGGCTAAGTATAAAGCATATAACAATTCCTCGATGCCGAGGATCAACCGGTTTTTTTTGAAGCTATACACAGCTTTCTCGTACCAAAAGTGAAATAATTGCGTTCCGTTTATGTAGGTAACATCGGAGTTTACAGGCGGGAGCTTCTCACGGAATTTCTCAAAAAGTTCATCAACAGAGAAGTTGAAGCGATTCGCAGACTCAATCGCTGCTAACATCCCTTGCAAAATTATATCTGGATTCCCTTCTAAATATTCCATAAATTCCGGGATAACACTTTTGTTCCCAGTATTCAATTCGAGGATGAGCCCGTTTCCCTTACCCCATATCCGGAATTTATCAACCTCCTTTTTGCCAATATCGTCAAGACCTTGAAACCATGAAAGATTGGAATACTCTGCAACGTACTTCTTCGCTTCTTCGTATCGCTCTTGCATACTCAAAATAAATCCCTTGATCCTTAGCCCATGACCATAATATACCACTAAATGCCTTTCCGTTTGTAGTTTTTTAACATTTTTTTCATTAATTAAATTGTGATATCAGGCCTGTTGATTAACCAAATTATGTAATCTAAACAACCCTCTGGGGGTTATGTGTCTGCACAATATATTGAATCTTTATAAGCCATTCAGCAGGCAGCAGATGAAGAGCGAATAAACGTGTAAATCGGACAAAGGAGAGTTCCACATGCCGAGATATGGATGCAGAAACGGAGTCAAACAGCCATTTCAGCAGAACGTACACCATCAATGCTGCAAATAACTGACCATAAACGGCGTTCTCTGTTGTCCCAAACAACGTAGGAATGTTTAAATGCTGCTTAATCCAACGAAAAAATACCTCGATCTGCCAACGAGCTTTATACATCTGCGCGATTTGCTCGGCAGTGACCTGCA
>NZ_FMTT01000086.1 GCF_900100345.1 Paenibacillus tianmuensis
GGTAGCTCCTCCCTCGTTATAAATTCCGGGAACTTAGGATGCATAGTTTCAAATAATGTTTTGAAGTTGGTGATGTGGAGCGAAGCTTTAAGCTTTCGGCGACCCAGTTTGAAACTTCGGCTGTTGCGAGTCGTTTGTACTTCCATCTGGCTGTTGTAAATATCGTAAATTTTCTTCTTCCGACGAAAGTTACTGGTTTTTGTATAGCCAATAGCTATGCCATAGGCGAATAACGGGAATGCAAGTCGGCCGAGTAATGAAAACAGAACTATATTTGGAAAAAACAATCGTCCGATGTGATCCAATGACATGGTGAAGTAGGCTATTATTTGTATCATGTATTTTACTCCAAATTTATATAATCAATGGTGTTTGTTTCTTAATTTAAAATTTTTGACAACGAGGAGCATTATAGACAGACTCAATAAACTAACAAGATATTTTCTTCAAAGTAATAAAAGAATGTTTTATTTATATAAGCATTTTCTGTTAAACCGTCTTTTACAACTTCGATATTATACATTTCCAAACCGTGCATACTTGCGGTTCTAGGGATTGATTCGTCTAAGTACATCCTTGCGGTTATACGGACTGCTTCATCTAAGTAAACCACCATTTCATTATAGGAAAACTCATGGATCGCATTGGTTTCGAATGAATAATATATTTTATTCTTTAGTTCTTCTCTAACGCCGTATAGCAATCCTCCAAAAACCTCGATTGAGTAGTAATGCTCATTTGCTTTATATTTCAAGGTACTGCTTCCAGTTTCTAAATCTATTGCATAAATCTCTGTTTTATCACCCTTATAATCTTCCTCAAAAAACCAGAATCGATCTCCTACCATGCCAATAACTTCAACAGATCGACTGATGTCATAGTCTTTAAAAATAATAGGTGATAGATTTTTTTTATTTTTTATACAATCTATGAATTCGCTTTTATTCAGGATTAGTAAATTCTCAAGTGTTTCTACCTTGTAACTCCCATTCGAGTTGTAATACTCTTCCCAATAGGATTTTTTTTCAAAGCGTTGTATTCTTCCTGAATTAAAAATGATATTTTTAGCCTGATTTCCTACTTTACATACAGCAATATTAAGCAACACATTCAAGTACGGAAAGTCTTGTTGCTGAATAAAGTAGCCTTTTTTTTCCACAGAATCCACTAAAATGACCCGCGAGTAACAATCCTTATTAAAAACAAGGTCGTCTTCTGATAAAAAAACTAAACAATATCTTCCATCAATTGGAGAAATTCTAATTCTAAGATTCCATATATTTTTAATATTTCCTTCGAACTTGATACTGAAAACCAATTCATCTTCAAAACGCTCTAAGTTTAATCTGCTTACATTAAACATATTGCCTTCGAGATGTTGTTCAATAGATCCATGAAACATAACATTAGATGGATTGCCTTCGCCGATAAAATGTACTGCCTTGTTAAACTGATACGAAGTCTCTATCAGATGTTCTGTATCAAGACAAAGTAGTTCAGTATAATAAAACTCTTGCTCATTAGAAACACTTTTAAACAATACATGAAACTTTCCAAAGCTTTCACGAAAAGACCACAATGGTTTATCTAAATAAAGATTTTTTACTTCCAATATTTTTACCATGTCATTTCACTCCCACTTTAAAGTCGAAATCCCAATACGCCAAGTATTGTCGTGTAGATTGTACTTTCATTGACAACTATTGCACAACGTAATAAAATATTTTTACGTAAATATAAGATTTCACAAAGGCGGTGGCTTCATGAACTTGTTAATCTTGGGTGGTACCCGTTTTTTGGGAAAGGCTTTGGCGGAGACGGCGCTGGATCGGGGGCATACGTTGACGCTCTTTCATCGCGGCCGGCACAGTCAAGACGCGTTTCCAGAAGCGGAGCACCTTATAGGAGACCGGGAAAGCGAGCTTGAGCTGCTGCAGGGCAGAACCTGGGATGCGGTGATCGATACATGCGGCTTTGTTCCTCGCGTCGTACGTTCCTCGGTGGAACTGCTGAAGGACCGGGTAGGACATTATACGTTTATTTCGTCCGCATCGGTGTATGAGGATCTTACACGGTTACACATCGGGGAAGACGCCCCTGTCGCAACTCTCTCCGATGAGAGTACCGAGGACGTGACCCAACATTACGGCGCGCTCAAAGCGCTTTGCGAGAAAACGGTCGAAGCCGCCATGCCCGGTAGAGCGCTGCATATCCGGCCCGGTCTGATTGTCGGCCCGTACGATTACTCGGACCGCTTCACGTACTGGCCCCATCGGATCGAACAAGGGGGAGAAGTGCTGGTACCGCCAAAAGAGGGGCGTGTTCAGGTCATCGACGTCAGGGACCTCGCTGCGTGGATTATCCTCTTGGCTGAGAAGCA
Source organism: Paenibacillus tianmuensis (assembly GCF_900100345.1). Lineage (GTDB taxonomy): Bacteria > Bacillota > Bacilli > Paenibacillales > NBRC-103111 > Paenibacillus_G > Paenibacillus_G tianmuensis. The sequence goes on from NZ_FMTT01000086.1 coordinate 2,381, forward strand.
GACGGTCGGCACGTTTCATGCCAGCGGCAGCGACTTTACGATGGAACAGCTCGTCGACGATTGCGCCCGGTTCAGCAGCCGTCCTGCCGAGTTCACCTGGGTCACCGAACCGTTCTTGAGAGAGCAACAGGTCGGCCAATGGATCGAGCTTCCTCTCTGGCTGCAAAGCGATAGCTTGATCGGCTTGTTCGCCATGGACAATACGAAGGCTTTTGCTTCCGGGCTGACGACCAGACCGTTAATCGATACGGTTCGCGACACTCTCGCATGGGATCGAGGCCGCCCGACGGAGGAGAAACGCGAAGCCGGACTGGACCCAGCCCGCGAGGCGGAGCTGCTCCGCCTGTGGCATAGCAGGGATGCCGCCGCTCCTCGCCCTTGACCTTCGCAACCGCTGCGAGCTGACGGGCTGTTCGCTTCTTTCATCGGCTATGCGGCCGCGGGGCTAAGAGCAGCCATCGTGCTTCGGCTTGTAATCGCTCGGGGCTTGACCGGTCCATCGGCGGAATTGCCGGGAGAAATGGCTCGCGGATTGAAACCCGAGCCGCTCGGCAATCTCCGCCATCGGCAGGTTCGTTGTCACCAGCAGCTCCTTCGCCAGACTCAGCTTTCTGCGGCTGACGTACTGTTTTGGCGATAGGCCGTACACCTTGGAGAACAGCTTCGAGCATTGGCTGCGGCTCAGATGAAGCTCCTCCGCCACGGCGGAAATCGTCGCTTCTTCATGAAAGCTTCCGGCCAGTCGCTCTTCGATCGCATGAGCCACATCGATCGCGAATAAAGTAGCCTCCTTGGACGAAGCTTGACCCGCGTTCGCATCCCGCTCCCGGATTAACGCAAGCACATCCCGAACGATGAGAAGCGTGTACGATTGCAGCAGCAGCCGGTCCTCGAACCGGGGGTTCAGCTCCTCGCGCCAAGGCATGTCCCCATCCGTATCGGGAGCAGCGTACTGCCGCATCATGTCCTCCAATTCCTGAACATAGAATGAAAGCTTCCCGCAGCTCGCAGATCCGGACAGAATATGAGAATAAGGCGCAGCCCCCAGCACGCTCCGCACCTCCGCGTCGTCCAAGTCGAAATGCACGTTGAAGAACCGGTAATACGAGGTTGCGGCTGCAGCGGATTCGTGACGGATGCCCGATTTGATCAGCAGCCAATCCCCTGGACGAAGTGTCAAGGAAGTCCGGTTAATTTCGTGCACCGATTCGCCCTCCAGGCAGCAGATCAATTCATACAAATGATGATGATGCCGCGGGTACCGCCAACCCGGCGGCTTGATGCCGAAGTGACAGCCGGTCACCTGCAGCGTCTGTGTCATATTAGGAAAATGGAATAAACGATCCATGCCGGTGACGGCTCCCTTCTGGCCAAATCCACACTTTCACTCAATGTAACACGTTTTGCAGACCGCTGTCATCTCGGAGCCGGTATCCAAAGATCCCCACAAACTATAAAAAAGCCGGCGCCAACCTTTTATACAGGTCGACACCAGCCTCCATAGCTACCTTTATTATAGCGTTACCTGCGATACCGGTCCGAGCTCCGGCCGGTCCGTAAACATCAGCTCCCGCTTCTCCGTTCCGTGAAGCTCGAACACGACGATCTCGTTCTCGCCTTGCCGCAGCAGCGGCGCAGGGATATACAGCGTCTGCTGCGGCCCGCGCTTCCAGTAACGTCCCAGATGGAAGCCGTTGACGAACACGATGCCCTTGTCCCAGCCGTCCAAGCGCAGGAACGTATCCGCCGGCTGTCCCTCGATCGGCAGCACCGCGCGGTAAAAGCCTGGGTATCCCGTTTCCGCTTCCTTCCCGCCAAAGCTGACCGAAGCTACGTCCTCCAGCGGCAGCGGATAGATATTCCAGCCGAACAGGAACTGGTTGCCGTGGCGTACGCCTTCCGTGATGCCTTTGCGGTCGAGCATGAATGGTCCGTAGTTGATGCGGCCCATATTTTCGACCAAAATGCGCAGCGTCGCTCCACCCTCCGGCACGGCAAAAGCCACCTTCTTGCTCGGGTCCGAGCGCTCGATTACACCCAGGAACTCGTCGTTCACATAAACCAGCGCCCGGTCTCGGCAGTCCTGCAGCACGAGCTCCCGTTCCTCCCGCGGTCCGGAGATGAATGTTTCGTACAGGATGAACCCGTCGTTTTGTCCGACCGCTTCCATCGGCTCCGGGCACGTGCGGCGGACCGCAGCCGATAGGCTGTCCAACTGCCCGAACAGCGAGGCCGCTTCGCGAACCGGCACGCTTCCGTAGGCGGCCTTCGGAATCGGCTGCGGCAGCTCAAGCGGCGGCAGCTCCACGTAGCGGGACAGCGTCTCCCGCACCGCGTAGAACTTATCCGTCGGCTCGCCGGATTCGTTCAGCGGCACATCGTAATCGTAGCTGGTGATCGTCGGCTCGTAATGATTGCGCTGCGGACAGTTCGCTCCGCTCATATAGCCGAAGTTCGTTCCGCCGTGGAACATGTAGAAATTGACCGAAGCACCGAGACGAAGCATATCGTCGAATACGTCCGCTACGTCCTTCGCATCCCGCGTATGGTGTTGCTCGCCCCAGTGGTCGAACCAGCCGTTCCAATACTCCATGCACATGATCGGTCCGTCCGGCTGGTATTTACGTAGCATCTCGAACGCTTCCTCCGCCCGGGACCCGAAGTTCACCGTCTCCAGTACGCCAGGAATCATGCCACCCTGCAGCATGAAGTGCTCCGGCCCGTCGGAGGTGAACAGCAGCACGTCCATTCCCCGCTGCAGCATCGCATCCTTCAAATAAACCAGGTACGCCCGGTCGTTCCCATAGCTGCCGTACTCATTCTCCACCTGCATCGCGATAATCGGGCCGCCGTTCGTGCACAGCAGCGGCTTGAGCAGCGGAAGCAGCACGTCATAGTACGCATCGACGCGGTCAAGATACGGCCGGTGCATGCAGCGCACCCGCATGCCCGGATCGGCGAGCAGCCAAGCCGGCAGCCCGCCGAACTCCCACTCCGCGCAAATGTACGGGCTCGGCCGCACAATCACGTGCAGACCGACCTCGCCGGCGATCTCAACAAAACGAACCACGTCCGCCAGCCCGTCAAAACGAAACTGACCCGGCTTCGGCTCGTGAAGATTCCAAGGAATATACGTTTCTACGGTATTGAAGCCGCAGGCTTTCAGCTTAAGCAGGCGATCCCGCCAATACTCGGGCACCACCCGGAAATAATGAATCGCACCGGAAACAAGACGGATCGGTTCCCCGTCCAGACAAAATTGCCCGTTTTGCACATCGAACGTCGCCATAAGAGCACCCTTTCTGCATTCGGTATTCTTCCTTTATCTTAGAGCGTACGCGGACAATACCGAATAGCCAAAGCGTCCGATTATTTGACCTTTTTTTCCGTTGGTCGGGTAGTGTAGGCTGGAAAGGAGTACGGTGTTGCTCACCGTACTATCAACTGGCTGTTACCAGAGTAACTTTACACCTTAAACATCGTTGTTATTGTCAGGTGCAATCTACATAAAATAATATCTACTTTCCTACCGCCCATCAGGCAGTGTAAAAATAACATCCAGCGGATCTCTCCCGCTAAAAAGTGTTTGATACAGGTTTAGGACTCTTGATGATTGCAGATCTATGGCTTCATCATGGATGAGTTTACCCAGTTCTTCAAATATAGCTCCTTCTCTCTCATCGATGATATTTTGTTTAACCAGCCTTAGAGAACTACCCTCTCGACTAAACGGCCAATCGATATGCGCTCCTTCATAATCAAATACAAAATCAATGGAGCTTACCCCTTGGTATTTACTTACGAGAGGATGCAGAATAACCAAAAATTGCGCAAAAATATAAGTACGCTCCCTGACCTTTTGCGCATCCTTAACTTCGGCTTGAAGCGTGGATGATTGAGGGGACAAATCTCCCCATGAATGAATGTTTATATATGTCAACAACGAAATAGCGTGTTGTTTGTCTTTAAACATAGCGATCCCGACGAATATTTCATTACTGCTGATCCCCGATTCAATAAATCCTCTCAAACATCTGGACGCATTTTCCAGCGTAGTAGCATACTGTGCCAATAGAGGAATGTACTCACTAAAAAGCTTTTCTATCATGCTCTTCTCAGCATTACCGTAAGTCGCTTCCACAATGGTCTCAATCACTAACGCCTTATTATACTTTTCGTTTATTTTCGGCAACACTTCTTCTAAGAGGTGCTTGGTAAATTCAACATCATAAAAATCTAATAAGGTTGAATAATCCTTCAAGCCGCGTAAGAAGGCCATAAATGTTTCAAATTCTGGAGAACCTTCATTACTATGAGTTAAATATTTAAATAAAGAGTTTATTTTTTGTACTTTATCCTCCATAAAGATCTCCTTTTAGTTGAAATACTTTAATACTGTACAGTCAAAAGTTCTCACGCTTAAGAAGCCGACAAATCGGCGTCAACAAAAGAGGTGTCCTGCTTGGAATGGATTATTTTCGTTATGGATAAATGCAGATTTTGGGCAAACAGGCGAAAAATCGACTTGCGTAAATACACCGTCACGGTCGCTTCCGAAACGATGGTCTTGGACGGGGTTCTCAAATAGCGAAAGAAGAGGCCGGGAACCCGCTCGGAAAAACGCAAGGCGATCAGTTGCACCAGTCCCATCGCAATACAACTGCACATCACAAATCCTTCGATGGCCTGAAGAGTCAATCGAATCCGTTGTCTATCTGTTTCGTCCGTCACTTGCTCCAAGGGATGA
>NZ_FMTT01000066.1 GCF_900100345.1 Paenibacillus tianmuensis
TCTGCTGCTTTGCTCGAAAAGCTAGAATAGTGAACCTGAATTAAGCCGCAGGAATGAGCGCAGTCAACCCCTGCCCGGTAACCCTCCCATTGTTGATGGGCAGCCGTGCACCAATATTGCAACAAGTCATATACCGTAAACTTACGGGCTTTGTCTTCATAACCTATCATTTGCACAATTGATTTGACTTCTTCAAGACTCAGAATGGATTGAAGAACGGATGGAATCGTGATACAATTTTTCATGAGATCGCCTCTTTCTCGAATCGCTTGGTGGTACAAACGATTCTACAGCAAAGGCGATCTTTTTTCTACCATTTAGTGGTTAATCAACAGGCCTGGAATAACGGCTACGTTTACGGCGATGACTTCTTGAATCGTTAAATAACGAACGTGTGCCATTATCTATCTTTTAACCCTTTCAGCGTTTCGTCGTACTCCTCCATGACTTGCGAAAGGGTATCTATAAAATCCGGACTTATTCCTGCCGGCAGGGAAACTTTGTTAGCTTTTCGTATGACGATTTCCCCGTCTTGCTCCCGCACATCGATCTGAACCGAATCGCCGAGCTCTACCCCGATTCGTTTGAAGGCCTCTGTCATCGTGATACCTAAGCTGTTGCCGAATTTGGCTACTTTTCGCTCCATTCCAACCACCTTGCTCATATCATCATTCTCCTTAATAAGTGTGTCAAACTGTTATAACAATTATACAGTGCGTGCGAATTTTTGGAAATGAATTAAACAAAACTCCCATGACCTCATTATAGGACTTCCCGACATCCTCTCCGACAAAGCCCCCCAAATCTTGCCGCATCTTGTCGGAATCTAGCAAAATTGTCCGTTATATCGCATCAAATGGGAAATTTTGAGTCCAAAAAGAGCTTGTTTCGTAGTATATTAATGTAAAAGGATTATACGCGAGACCAACATATGGAAAGGGGTACCTAGATGGCAATTATCGAAGTAGTCAAATTCGACGGGCCGCCCAATTTATTGGTGTGGAAATATCCGAACCAAGAACTAGGCACATGGACTCAACTGATCGTCAATGAAACCCAGGAAGCGCTGCTGTTCAAAGGCGGGGAGGCGCTTGACCTGCTCGGTCCCGGCCGGCATACGTTATCGACGCAAAATATTCCGATCCTTTCCTCCGTCGTCAATTTGCCTTTTGGCGGCAAGTCGCCGTTTACGGCAGAAATTTGGTTCGTGAACAAGCTGCATAAGCTGGACATGAAGTGGGGGACACCGACTCCGATTCAACTGCAGGAGCCCAAATACCACATGATGGTATCGGTCCGCGCGTTCGGTCAGCTAGGCATCCAGATCGAAGACACGCGCAAGTTTCTGCTTAAGCTGGTCGGAACACTTCCGACGGTCGATCAAGCGGAGCTTGGCAAATATTTTCGCAGCATCTTGATGATGAACATCAAAGAGCTTATCTCTGCTTATCTGGTGCATAAAAAAATTAGCATTCTGGAAATCAACGCCTATATCTCCGAAATATCCAAACATATGGAAAGCCGAATCGTCTCGATTTTTCAAGAGTACGGGATTCGTTTGGTCGGCTTCCAGATCGATTCCATCAATCTTCCTGAGGAAGATCCGGCCACGAAGCGGCTAAAGGAAGCGCTGGCGAAAAAAGCGGAAATGGATATTCTCGGCTTCTCCTACCAGCAGGAAAGAACCTTTAATACGCTGGAGAGCGCGGCGAAGAACGAAGGGAATCCATCGGCCTTCATGGGAGCTGGCATCGGTCTGGGGCTCGGACAAGGCGTTGGTATGACGCTTGGCAATACGTTTTCGCAGTTGTCGGGACACATGGATGTGTCATCTGCTCCTGTCCAGACATGTTCCAAATGCGGCATGAGCAATGCGCATGATTCCGGCTTTTGCAGAGGGTGCGGACAATCGCTCAAGCAGGAAACTGCTTCCCCGGCCGTTGCCTGCCAAGCATGCGGACATTCCCTTCCGGCAGGATCGAAATTTTGCCCGAACTGCGGCGACAGGTACCGTCCTTGTCCCCGCTGCCAAGCGGATAACCCGGAACAAGCGCTGCATTGTACGACATGCGGAGAGTCGCTGGGTGCTGCTTGTCCTCAATGCGCGACAATGGTGGAGGCGGGAGCGAAGTTTTGTCCGGAGTGCGGCAAGAGCATGGTGCTTACTTGCAGTCAGTGTCAGCAGGTCGTGCAGCCGGGGCAAAAATTTTGTTTTGAATGCGGAAATAAGTTAGAGTGAAAAGGAGCTTGAGATGAATATGAAACGTTTGCCTGCCCTGGCCGCCAAATGGATGTTCGGCCTCATTGTCGTGGTAACCGTAGCCGCCTTTTTCTTATGTCGTCTGGAGGATTGGGGAACAGGACACTGGTGGACTTCCTTGATCTCCATCGTTCTCGCGGAAGCGGCAATCTATTACTGCGCTGTAGGCCAAGTAAGGAAAAACCGGCGCGGAGACGGGCTTCCCGCCTCCTTGACCTTCGTTACGATATCGGTGTTGTATGGAGCTGCCGCTATTTTTCATACGGTTTTCTTCTGGTTGGCCTTGCGGATTTCCTTGACCTCTTACGTGGTGATTGAAGTCATAACCGCCGCGGTCTGGGCAATCGGGATAGGGCTTGCCAATCATTTTACGAATTATGTGCGGAATCAAGAGGATGATCAACGGGCACAGATGCAGCTGATGAAGCAGATGAAGCTGTCTCTCGACTCGGTGAGCTATGCGCTGGAAGAAGAGGAAATCGAGGAACGGGAAGCGTTGAAAGCGGGGGTACGGGAGCTGATCGAAAAAGTAAAGTACAGCGACCCGGTTTCGCATCCCTCGATGATCCACATGGAGGAGAATTTGCTGTGGCAGATCAAGGAGCTGGAGCGCTGCGTTCGCGGGCTCAGTGATCAGGCGGGTGATACGGGCAAGGTGGAAATGTCCCGCAAGCTTCTGCGCGATATCTCGGCCGACCTGAGCCGCAGAAACAGCCAGTTGATTACGTTGAAATGAGGTTGACGCAGTGCATCAGAGCAATATGGAAGAGAAGTCAGATGTTAGATTGGACATGGACAGACCGGCTATCGAAGGCGTCGTGATCGTGCTGGCGTTCCTCTTGTTTTTTCCGGCGGGCCTCCTTTTGGCGGCTATCCGACTGTGGAAGCATCGCAATCTGAGCTATCAAAAAATAGATGACTGGCGAAATGCCGGCGTAACCATTCTTGTTCTGTTTGTACTTCTGGCATCTTTATTTTTATTCCTAAACAGCGTGACCTCCGTAGAGGGGTCCATGTCAACGTTGTTTACGTTGTGGTTTATTCTTATTATTTTTTTCTTCATTCCCGGGGTGTTCATGCTATGGAAGAGCAAGCAGAGTCGTAAACGGCTTTTGGCCCGCTATGACTCCTATCGCCAGATCGTCATGTGGCAAGGAATTACTTCTGTCCATACGATCGCGGAGATGACCTGGCTTCGCCCGGCAGTGGTTGCCAACGATTTGCAGCGACTGATCGGTCTTGGCGAGTTCCCCAATGCCTATTTGGATATGAATTCGATGGCTATCGTTTTTCAGCGGCCAGTCGAACCGACAGCGCCTTCGGACTTGCCTCAGGAGTGTACGACTGAGGAGGATTTCCGGAAGAACTGAACGAGTACATTAAAATGACCCCTCCGCCCAAAACGGAAGAGAGGCCGTTGCCGAAGAAGGTGGAGTGTTCCGGCTGCGGTTCGTCGACCTTGCTGCGGCCCGGCGAAAGCAAGGCGTGTGCTTACTGCGATTCTCCTTTGGAATATCCGCAGAGCCGGTAAGAAAGCATGTATTGTTCGACTTGCGTGAGATTCGCAGTTAACGCATCAAGAGGGGAGGCGGGAACCGGATTGAATACGGATAGACCGGCTATAAACGGTATATTGGTCGTGCTGGTTTTGTTCTTCTTTTTCCCAGCCGGTATTGTTCTGTTCGTTAACGCATGATCGGTCGCGGCATGATTCCGTATGCTTCTATAAATATGTATTCGATGACCCTTGTTTTTCATCAGAACGGTTTTGTTGCCCGCGAGGGTGCTGGGGATAGGGCCGAGGACGGCCACATTCACGAGTGGGACAAGCCGATGCCTGTATACAAACCGTCGGAAAAACGATTGCCCAAATCGGTTGAGTGTCATGGCTGCGGTTCGTCTGCGATATTGCAGCCTGGCGAGAGCAAAGCTTGTCCTTATTGCGATTCCTTGTTAAGCTACCCGCCAGTAAAATAGGCATATCGAAGTATAATAGAGATGAGGGAGCATCCTTGAATTATGATCGTCCAGCCATAAGCGGCATTGCGATAGCGATGTGGTTTATTTTCTTTTTTCCGATCGGCATCATTTTGCTGGCTGTCCGTTTATGGAAGCACCGTGATTTGAGCTACCAGAAAGTCATTGACTGGAAAAACGCCGGCGCGACGTTTCTGGTTATTTTTTTCCCGTTTATGATTTCGTTTTTCATCAATTTGTCCGCAGGGAGACCTATGGAATACTGGGTTATGGTTTGGGTTATCCTCCTTGACTTGATTCCCGGCATATACATGCTGTGGAAGAGCGGGCAGCGGCGCAAGCAGCTCTTCGCCAGATACGATCATTACCGTCATCTCGTCTTGGTGCAAGGAGTGACTTCCATCCAAACCTTGGCGGAGACGACAAACCAGCGGCCGGCCGTGGTGGCCAACGACTTGCAGCGCTTGATTTATCTTGGCGTGTTCCAGGATGCGTTCATCGATATGTACTCGATGTCCATCGTGTTTAACCAATGGGTTCCGGCAGATTCCATGGTGAATGTCAACGTGACCGTGAGCGGAGGCACATTCGTGCCGCAGCAGAGCAGGCCGCAACCCCAGACGTCCAAGACGGTGGAATGCCCCGGCTGCGGTTCGTCTGCTTTGCTGAAGCCCGGCGAGAGTAAAGCATGTCCTTATTGCGATTCCCCTCTGGCCTACCCGCAGCACGGATAGCCATAAGCGTTATAAACGTACACAACGAGTACCGGAGCACTGGCCTGAAGGCCTGTAATCGAAATTTTCATGTAATAAAGGCCGGGGCCGGCTTTCGTACACCGGCCTCCCTCTAATTGACACAGCGGCGGCCGTCCGGAACATGGGCTTCATGTTCGGACGGCCGCCGCGTGTGTGAATCATCCTTTTGGATCGAACGCTTCCTTCGCGCCTTCTCCGATAAAATTAATGGAGAGAATCGTAGAGGTAATCACGATGGCAGATGGCAACCAGACCCACCATTGGTTTTTGATCACTTGGGGCGAGATCGCATCCGACATCATATTTCCCCAGCTTGGCACATTGGCCGGCACGCCGAATCCAAGAAAGCTAAGACCCGTCTCCACGCCGATCATAACCGCCATCACGACGATCGCTTGAACAATAATGGTAGAAGCCACATTCGGCAGCAAATGCTTAACGATGACCTGGAACGGCTTGCAGCCGATCGCGACGGCGCTCATGATGTACTCGTTCTCCTTCTCCGACAGCACCTTGCTTCGTACAAGACGGGCGATCCCGCCCCAGCCAAGCACGCTGATGACGACAATCAGAACCAGAATGCCCGAGTCCGCAATGACCGTTTTCAGGACGATGACAAAAATAAGAAACGGGAAAATCATAATAAAATCGGTGAAGCGCATTAACATATTGTCGATTTTACCTCCGAAGTAGCCGGCGACAGAACCGATGGTCACCCCGATAAACGTGACGAAAAAGCTGATGCTTACGGCAATTAGCAGCGTCGTGCGCCCGCCGTACAGCAATCTTGCGATAATATCGCGTCCTCCTTTGTCCGTTCCTAACAGATACTCTGCCGACGGCGGCTTATGGATGAGGCGCAAGTTAATTTTGACAGGATCGTAAGACGTCAGCAGCGGCGCCAGCACGCACAGGGTCGCAATGAGGACCAGAAACGCGAGGCTGGCGATCGCCAGCTTGTTGTGAAAAAATCGGTTCCAGCCTGTCACCCAGGGAGAGGCGCTTCGTTTTTTGCTGACGGGCATCGTTTGATGCATCGGCTTCGACGCGGTATTCATAGCCATAGCCATCCTCCTCTCATGCTAACGAAGCCGGATACGCGGATCGATGTAGCCGTACAGTAAATCGGAAATTAAGTTGCCGATCAGCGTCATGACAGACGCGAACATCGTGATCGTCATCACGACGGAATAGTCGCGGCTGCTAATCGAGGAGACGAACAGCTCGCCCATTCCCGGATAAACGAATAACGTCTCGGTAATGACCGCCCCGCCGAACAATCCCCCGATATCAATACCGAGAAACGTAACCATGGGAATCAGCGAATTGCGTAAGATGTGCCGATTGTAAATATGCTTCTCGCTTGTCCCTTTTGCCCGTGCCGTCCTGACGTAATCCTTGCGGCTGCTCTCGATAATGTCATTGCGCAGAAATTGCGTATAAGAGGCTGTGCCCAAAGAGCCGAGCACAAACGCGGGCAGCAGCGAATTTTTTAATACGTTCAAGTAATACGCAAGCGTGCCGTCGGCAACTCCGACGCTGCGTGATCCGCTGGCGGGCACCCAGCCGAGCTTAATTGAGAAGATGTAGATGCAGATGATTCCGATAATAAAGCTCGGAAGGGCATAGACAATGTAGCTGACCGTCTGGATCGAGTAATCGATCGGCGTATTCGGACGTCTGCCCGCGACCATCCCGGTCAGGAAAGCGATCGCATAGGTGATGCATATGGCCATAGTAGCCAGGATGGCCGTATTCTGAAGCCGCTGGAAGAACAGCTCGCTCACGGGCCTCTTATGAATGAAAGATTGACCGAAATCGCCCCGCAGCATTTTGCCGAACCAACGGATGAACTGCTGCGGAATCGGGTCGTTAAAACCAAGCTGCTGGCGCATTTCGGCAATATATTCCGGCTTTACGTTGGCCGGATCAATCATCCCCGTCAGGGCGTCCCCCGGCATTAACTTTGCCAGGGTAAACACCACGATGGAGATGAGCAGGAGCAGCGGAATCATGCCCAGTAGTCTGCGCAGCGTATAAGTCAGCATAAGGCCAGCCTCCCGGATACAGTCATTGCGTGACCCACCACTTATGAACGTCGATTTGATTCGTGAACGAGTTCGCCTTGACGTTTTGCAGACGTTTGTTGCTTACCGTCACATCGACCGGAGAATTCAGGAACAGCATCGGCACTTCTTCATTCACAAGCTTCTGCCACTTGTGATACACATCCTTGCGGTAGTTCGGATCAAAGGCCTTCTCGCTGATCCCTTCGTCAATCAAGCGGTCCGATTCGGCCGTGTACCAGCGCGGGAAATTCCAAAGCACGTTGCTTTTCCATAATGCGCTCGGATCGGGATCGCTGGCGAGCGACCATGCTCCGGCGAACAGCTCGACAGACGGATCATCATGCTCAACCACATCGTAGAAGGCGTTGAACTCTTTCAGTGCACCTCCGTTTAGCTTTACGTCGAGTCCCACATCCTTCCACATCTGCATCATCGTTTGGGCGCGCGGCGCGGCAATCTCTGTGCCTGACATGGCGTCGAAGTTGAACGTGAGCTTTTTCCCTTGCGGGTCTTCACGCAATCCGTCGCCGTTCGTATCTTTATAACCCGCTTCATCGAGCAGTTTCTTCGCTTTATCGGGATTGTATTCGTACGGATTCAGCTGATCGTCCGGGATTTTCACCCAGCTTACGCCCGGCATGGGGGCGGAGATCGCCTTGCCCAGACCGTTGGCGAACGCATCGATCAGCGCTTGCCGGTCCAGCGCGTAATACATCGCCTGCCGCAGGCGCTTGTCGGCGAACTTGGATTTCGGATCTACGATAATTTTCTCGGACTTCTTATCCCACGTCCCTAACTTAAAGCCGATATAGGAGTAGGAAAGCGCATCTTGCTTATTGATATTGACGTTTGTCAGCTTTTCTACCTCTTTAAATTGGCTGTTTGGCGCTGCCATGATGTCGATTTCGCCGTTTTCCAGCAAACTGGTCGCCATATTGCCGGCAACAACTTTATATATCGCGCCGTCGAGCAGCGGCTTGCCTTGCCAATAGTCGTCGAAGCGCTCCATCTCGACATACTCGCCCGGTTGAATCTTTTTCACTTTGAACGGCCCGATGCCGAGCGGCTTTTTGCGGACTTGATCCGAATTGAGCATATCTTTGACGGCCACGCCTGCAAAATACTTTTTCGGCATCGGATACGACCACAGCTTCGAGACCGTATTCGGCGCCGCGGTTTTGACGGTAACCGACATCGTGTAGTTATCGATCAGCTTGATGCCGGCAATGTCTTTGGCTTTGCCTTCGCGGTAATCCTCGACGCCGACAATCATCTCCACATTGCTGTACCGGCTGCCTCCCGCTGCCGTATAGTCTTTATGGGCAATGGTCTCCAGCGCGAACTTCCAGTCCTCCATCGTCAGTTCATCGCCATTATGCCACTTGACGCCTTTCTTGAGCTTGAACGTAAACGTCTTATGATCGTCCGATTCCGTCCATTCGGCAATATGGGGATACGTCTTGAGATCGTCGCCGGTTTTGAGCAGACTATCCGTAACGAACCGCAAAATTAAATTGTCGTCTTCTCCGCCGTAAAATGCGCGGTCAAGCAAGCCCTTGAACGGCTGCGTATAGCCGTACTTTACAATACCCCCCGGTTTCGGCTCGCTTGGAGCCGCTTTGTTCTCTTCCGTCTTTTTCGGCGCTTCCGTCACCTCCGGCGCTTTATCTGTGCAGCCGGTAAGGGACACGGCAAGAAACAGCAGGGCGGATAAAACCATTGAAGCTTTTTTTTCCATGGAATGCATCCTCCTTTTATGAGATGATTCAATACAAATGACAGGCGACCTCGTGTTGAGGCGCCACCTGTTTAAGCGTGGGCTGCTCTTCCCGACAAGCGGCGACAGCATGGCGGCAGCGCGGATGAAAAGCGCAGCCGGCCGGCGGATTGGCCGGACTCGGCACATCGCCTTGCAGCACGATTCGCTCCCGCTTGGCGTTCGGATCGGGGATCGGCACGGCGGATAATAAAGCTTGGGTGTAAGGATGGAGCGGCTGTTTATACAAGCTCTTCTTATCCGTAATCTCGACGAGCCGTCCCAAGTACATGACGCCGATCCGGTCGCTGATATGCTTCACGACGCTCAAATCGTGGGCGATGAACAGATAGGACAGCCCGAAATCGGCTTGAATGTCCTGCAGCAGGTTCAGCACTTGCGATTGAATCGACACATCCAGCGCGGACACGGGTTCGTCAGCCACGACGAGCTTGGGCTTTAACGCCAGCGTTCTTGCGATGCTGATACGCTGCCGTTGCCCGCCGGAGAACTCATGAGGATATTTATAATAAGAGTCCTCGGCAAGTCCGACTTTCACGAGCAGTTCGGCAACGCGCTCCTCCAACTCTTTCCCGGTACGCGATTCATAATTGCGAATCGGCTCGGAGACGAGATGGCCGACCATCATTTTCGGATTCAGCGAGCTGAACGGGTCCTGGAACACCATCTGCATATGCTTGCGGATTTGCCGCAGCCCTTCGCCCTTGATTCGGGTAATGTCCTGGCCTTCAAAAAAAATCGTGCCCGCCGTCGGCTCGATGAGACGCATGATGGCGCGTCCGGTCGTCGATTTGCCGCAGCCGGATTCTCCTACAAGTCCCACGGTTTCCCCCCGCCGCATCGTGAGCGAGAAGTCGTTCACCGCCTGAATCGAACCAATCTGCTTCCGAAAGAGCCCGCCATGAATCGGATAATGCTTTTTCAAATTGTGAACTTGCAGCAGTGGGCGGTCGTGAGCGGTCACGTCATTCATGCGGTCTCCTCCTCCCGGGCTGCCGGCACACATGCTGAAAAGTTCAGACAGCGCACGTAATGGCCGCCGCCTACCTCGGCGAGCTGGGGCGTCAGCCGCCGGCAATCGTCGCTGGCGCTCGGACAACGTCCGGCGAACCGGCAGCCGGTTCGGGGCATATGCACAAGCGACGGAACGATGCCGTTGATCGAATTTAATCGTTCCTGCTCCTCGTCAAGGCGGGGGAGCGACTGCAGCAGCAGCTGCAAATACGGATGCTTGGGCTCGTAGAAAATTTGCGTGACGTGCCCTTGTTCCACGATTTGGCCCGCATACATGACGGCGACCGTATCGGCCATCTCGGCGACAACGCCCAGGTCGTGCGTGATCAAAATCATGGACATGCCTCTTTGCTGCTGAATATCTTTGAGCAGTTCAATAATTTGTGCTTGGATCGTGACGTCCAGGGCGGTCGTCGGCTCGTCGGCGATCAGCAGCTTCGGGTTGCAGGCGATCGCCATCGCAATCATGACGCGCTGACGCATGCCGCCCGATAGCTGATGCGGATATTCGCCAACAATACGCTCGGCATGAGGGATGCCGACGGATTGGAGCAATTCGATACTGCGTTTGCTCTTTTCTTTCTTGCTCATGACAAGATGGTTCCCCAGTACTTCCTCGATTTGATACCCGATGGTAAACACCGGATTAAGCGCGGTCATCGGCTCTTGAAACACCATTCCGATATCGCTGCCCCGCAGCTTGAGCAGTTCGCTCTCGGATAAATTCATCAGGTTGCTGCCGTCAAACCATATTTCCCCGCTATCGATCCGGCTTATTTTTTTGGGTAGCAATTTCATAATGGATAAGGACATGACGGATTTGCCACAGCCGGATTCCCCGACGATGCCGAGCACCTGCCCGGGCAACAAGCGGAGAGACACATCGTCGACCGCGCGATAATAATCCCCTTCAATGGAAAATCCCGCACTTAAATGACGGATGTCAAGCAAGGCGCTCGACGGATGGTTCATAGGATCACCTCAAGAAGTTTGCCGATGCAATTGTTTGGAAAACGCTTCCAAATTTGCGGCTGGTTGATTAAATTTTAAGACTAATCAATGGCTTGTGTGTTGGACTCAGGTGTTTTAAAGCAGTGGAAAGGATATCGTCCCTGTATCGTCCCGTCGTATGGACGATCGTGATAGGTATGAGATTCGTGAGGTGTATGCTGTGGAAGACGTCGCTGGTAGTTACTACACATTTTACATACACTAACTTTTTTTGTCACCCCCTTTTTTTGTTCTCAGGGGAATTGTTGATCTTATCGATGGCATGTTTTGTTTATGGTGATATATATATAACATTATTTATTATCTACCGACGCGCAAAAAGACCGCGAGGCCGTGCCTGCGGTCTACGCAATCTTGTAGGGACATATTCGAACAGCAAATAAAGAGGAGCAGGCTTGGTACGCTTGGGCTTCGTTGGTGAACATCCAGATCACGCCGTACTTATCTTCGATCTGGCCGAACAGGGAGCCCCAGAATGCCGGCTCCAGCGGATGCCTTACGGTGCCGCCCTCCCCAAGCTTGACGAATGCCTCGCGGGCAGGAGCTGTTTTCCCTCGTTAGCGAATTAGCCGCTTCCTGACAGATACGGCCTCTTAGGTTAGCGTTAGTTTAACGTTTGACTCGAGCTGAGCACGCCGTTGGTGAAGTACAAATAATTGCCGGTGCCGATGCTCGAACCGCGGTATACCCATTGCTCGAACGTACCGAAGCTGCTGGTCGTTGTATTGACATCGTCCGGCTTGCCCCAAGACATCAGGACTTGATCCTGGGTCATACCGATCCTGACTTTTTGTTGGCGAATGACCGCTTTCACGCTTTCAGGCCAGTCGAATTCAGCCAGTGGATCGGCGATGAAGAACGATCTATGGATGGCTTCGATCGAATCGAAATTAAACTGGACATTCTTGCTCCCGTTGGATAATACGACGGTCGGACCGTTGTAGCTGATGACGGTCAACTGCTCAAATCTTTCGAATCCACCGTTTTTGGCGCCATTGCTGCTGCGGGGCAGGGAGTCTACCCAGAGGTTGGGATAGCTCTTCCATATCGCTTCGGCGTCCGAATCGAGTCTCAGCTTTTTGATTCCAGCGGAAATGATGCCTTGTTGCCCCCAAGTATTGTTTTTCGACAAGTCCCCGACGGTGAGATCCACCCGCTGCTGTTCTCCCCACACGATTTTCATGTCCATATAATCCTTCAAAAAGGCAAGCGGCACATAAATGACATTGTTCTCCAAGATCGGCGGAAAGTCCAGACGTACCGTGTACGAGTCCATCTTGTCTCCGTAATACGTCAGCAGGTTGCTATTGGCGCGCAGAAGCAAAATGCGGTTCGGATGATTTATCCGTATGACCCCGTCTACGTCTTGGGCCGACGCATTCACCTTGCCAAGTACGGCCCATAATGGCACATAGACGGAGTTATTGCGAACGATCGGAGCATAATCCGACTTCAAGTAGCTTCCATTAATGTAGATTTTATAGCCTTCGGTCCCTGGGGGCGCTTCTTCCCGGACCGGTTTTCCGTCTTTCCATTGGCCCTCGTACCATTTTTCGCCGTAGATGGAGGTTCCTTTTGCGGCATAGCCTTTCCCGTCGGGCAGACCATTCTTCATCTCGCCATCGTATACAAGCGGCACGCCGTTCAGTTCGAAATACGGCCGGGCGCTAATGTACATATCTTTCTCCTTAGTGTCGATATGTGTCGATTGGGCCTCGGCGTCCCATTTGACCTTGGCGCCGAAGGCTTCCGCTACGAAACGGACGGGAACGAACGTTTGATCGTCCTTAATCTGCGGCGGGACATCGAGCGTCTGGGACTTTCCGTTCATCTGGACGGTCGGATCGCCGATTTTTAATTGTACGGTAGTACTGTCTTTCGTCAGGGTGATCGATTTCGTGCTTTCTTCCCAGCTCAGCTTGGCTCCTAATTCGTCGGAGATGTCGCGCAGCGGAACAAGCACTCTTCCGTCGACTTGAATGCCGATATCCATATTGATGCCAGGTTTGGCGCTGTCTGCGGCAAAAGCAGGGACAGCCGTAACGAGCATGGCGGAAGCCAGTATAGCGGGAACGGTCTGGGATAGCCGAAATTTCATTTTCATAGCGAGTTGCTCCTTGGGTCGGTTAGTTTTTCGGTTTAGTAAACTTATCGTGCTCTGCGATGACGGTGCCGGTCGCGTAGGGTTAATAATGGTTAACAAAATATTACAGCCATTATACGGGTTATTTCCTGCACTGTCGACATGATTCTGGTAAATTCGACTTATACTACGTGGGACAAAAGAAGATTTTTAGGAAATTTGTCATATCTTATCTCTTAATACGGCACGTAATAGGGCCCTCGCTCCCCATCGGTTCCGTCAGGAGGCGATGGGCTCCCGCTCGAAGGTGGGGGAGGAATAGCCGAACAACTGTGGCTTCGTCTGCATCAGCTCCATCTGCTCGATGCGCTTGGGCAGCGGCGGATGCGTCGACGTGGCGTAGCTGAACCAGACGAAGAAGCCCGTTTCTTTGCGGCTCTCGGCGACGTATTCGGCGACGTTCACCTTGGCGTACATCGTTCGGCCGACGGCCAGAATGGTCAGGGCGGAGATGGCCGCCGGGGCGTTCCCCGTATACGCCGCCGCCATCCGGTCGCAGGTATACTCGCAGGCTCTCGAATAAGCTTTGCCCAGGAAAGGCATCCATTGGGCGGGCAGCAGCAGCAGGCTTTTGGTCATGTGATTTCGCTTGATATGCGCCAATTCGTGCGCGATGACGTAAGCCAGTTCGTCTTCTTCGCTGTCCGCCATCTCGAACAAATTGGAATACAGCACGACGAAGTTTCGGCCGAAAAAACGCGAGGCAAAGGCATTCAGCATCCCGTCCGATTGAAGCACGAACACATCGGGAACCTGCCGGATATCCATTCGCTCGCACAGCTCGCGCACCTTTCGGTGCACGGCAGGGAACTGATGCTCCGTCAGCTTGACCCCGTTGCTTTTGATTTGGCCGATCATAAGGCCGTGAAGGAAAAACGTGATGCCAAGACCGATCAACAGATAAAAGATGCCGATCAGCGAAACAATCAGGCCGAAATAGACCATGATGCTGAAGAGTAGGCTAATGATGAAGTACGATGTTTCTTTGCTGTGAATTAACCGCGGATTCATGGGGTTCATGTAGTGCTCACTCATTCCTTTTCTCAAGATGATAATTGCCGTGTTCCCAAGGCTTATTCCTAATTGTCGGCATGACCCCGCCATTTGTTTAGACGATATTGGAAATTTTGCCTGGATGCAGGGATTGCGGGGGATTCCAGCGAACCCCAATGTGGAGAAAGTCCTTTCGCTCAGCCCGGATCTTATTATTGTCCCTGAGTTTCTAGAGCAGACTAGCCTGAGGGCGAAACGGCTTTGGCATTCGTCTTTTTTCAGGATAAGCTGCTCTATGTGTACGGGAATCAGCGCCTTAGCTCCACGCTCTATGACGCGCTCGGATTTTCGCGTCCGGAGAAAGTGGCGACTCTTTTCAAAGATAAGCCGACTCGGCAGTCGATCTCGAATGAAGCGCTACCCGACTATGCCGGAGCCCGGATTTTTTTAGTCACGTTGGACAATAACGAGAGCGCCAAAAAGGGGCGGAGGAGCTCATGAATAGCCCCGTATGGCGCAACCTCTCTGAGGTGAAAAATGGAAAAGCTTACGTGGTCGGCAGTCAATGGTCGTTTTACGATCCGGTTACCTTAGATTGGCTGCTCGACGAGATGCCGAAGCTCATGATGAAATAACAGGCGCATAATGGCGAATAAGCTTTTCGGCCTCGGGCAGGAATAAAAAGTCTGTCTAGAGCAGACAAAGGAAAATCCCCGATATACTTCATAAGCTGGCGCCTGCACTTCTAACGGCGTCAGCTTGTTTTTTTAGAAGCGCATCTTTACTTTCATATATACAAAA
Organism: Paenibacillus tianmuensis; assembly: GCF_900100345.1. Taxonomy (GTDB): domain Bacteria; phylum Bacillota; class Bacilli; order Paenibacillales; family NBRC-103111; genus Paenibacillus_G; species Paenibacillus_G tianmuensis. Next base: position 14,801 of record NZ_FMTT01000066.1, read on the forward strand.
AGATGTTTACATGTCCAAAATATGGATTTACAATATAATGGAATTAAGGTTAATAATTTCATTTTATTGGGGGGCGAGGGGGCGGGAAATAACGGAACTTTCCATCATGAGTGTGCTAACCACTTATTTACTTGTTTTTACATGTATTGGGCAGAAATCAAAAAGACAACATTGGAGCTTCGATTGCAATCAAAATTTCATGTCGAGGTGAAAAAAAGCAATGAGAATTCGTATCCAAAGTGTGATGTTATTTATGATGGCACTAGTGTTCAGTCTTTCAACGCTGTTTACCCCTGCTCCAAAAGCTCATGCTGCTGAACTCGGAGATGTATTGTACCAAGCTCATGTGGAAAATCTCGGATGGCAGCCTTACGTCTGGAATGGAGAAGTCGCTGGTACAGTGGGACAATCCCTGCGTCTTGAAGCCCTCAAAGTAAGAGTCACTGGGTTGCCGGATGTCCATGTGAAGTATCGCGCCCATGTAGAACGCACGGGCTGGCAAAATTGGGTTCAAGACGGTCAAGTGGCGGGGACAGACGGTAATTCCCAACGGTTGGAAGCTCTCGAAATCAAACTGGAGAATGCGCCCCCTGGCTACCATATCGAGTATCGGGCTCATGTAGAAAACCTTGGCTGGCAAGGATGGGTCCGTGACGGAGATATTGCCGGAACAACCGGAAATTCGTTGCGTTTGGAAGCTATTCAAATTCGCTTAGTTCGTTCATAACCATCCATAGGAATCCTGCGCTCCCGATAATAACCGGGAGCGTTTTTTTGAATGCCCCGACTCTTCATGCTCTTTCTTGCGGAGGAAACGACCATCGAACAAAATAAAAAATCGGCAGCTCCAGGAAAGCCCTTGGATTGCCGATTTTGCCGTTACACTTTAAATTTCAGCAACTCTTCGTTAAGCTCCTGCGACATCGTGCTTAGCGATTTGGAGGAAGACGAGATTTCCTCCATCGAAGCAAGCTGCTGCTGCGAAGCAGCCAAAATTTCCTGCGCGTTCTGCAGGGAACCTTGCGAGATGATGACGAGCTCGGCCATCGAAGCGCTGACTTCCTCCGTTCCTGCCGACATCTGCTCGGAAGCGGCGGAAATTTCCTGAATTTGCTCCGAAATGCTCTGCACGGAAGAGTAAATGTTTTGGAACAACGTTCCGGCATCGGTGATCAGTGTGGAGCCTTGACCGACATCGGCGATGCCTTGATTCATCGAGTTCACGGCCATACGGGTCGAGCCCTGCACCTCTTTCACCAAGCTGGCAATATCGTCGGCGGAATGCTTCGCCTGCTCCGCCAGCTTCTTGACTTCATTGGCGACGACGGCGAAGCCCCGGCCGTGCTCCCCGGCGCGCGCCGCCTCGATGGAGGCATTGAGCGACAAGAGCTGCGTTTGATTCGAGATGTCCGCGATGACTTCGACGATGTTGCCGATTTTTTGGGACAGCTCGTTGAGCGCGGCCAAATCGGATGCCGTCTGCCCGACCGAATCCTGGATCGACTTCATTTGGCGAATCGCCGAAGTGACGAGCTGGTTTCCTTCTCGCGCTTCCTGCGCCGAGGCGAAGGATAGCTCCGAGACGTTGGAGGAGGATTCGGCGATTCTTTGCACGCCGACGGCCATTTCTTCCATCGCCTTCGACGTCTGTTCCGCAGCGGTTGCCTGCGCCTCCGAGCCGTTGACGACTTGCTGTATCGTCCCGGCGACGTGATTCGAGGTTTCCACCGATTGTTCCGCAATCGCGTTCAACTCCTCGGAGGAAGCCGCGACATGCTCGGCGGTCGCATGGGATTGCTGGACCATACCTCCGATCGAAGTCAGCATCGTATTCATGTTTTGAGACAATTGACCGATTTCGTCCTTGGACTTGACCGGGATTCTCGTCGTCAAATCGCCTGTTCCAATCCGCTCAAGGAGCATGGATAGAAGCACGATCGGCTTCGTGTTGGATTTGGAGATGAGCAGCGCCAAGAGCGTGTTGATGACTACGAATACGGCGATGAAAATCCAAGAAATCAGCTTTGACTTGGCAATTCCTTCGTACACTTCGGCGGTCGGAGCGACCGTGATGATTTTCCATCCCGTAGAAGGCACGGTATCGTACGCGGCGACATTTTCGCCGTTCGAGGCCGCGAAGGTCACCATACCGCTCTCGTTGACCAAGATGTCCGATCGGAACGCCGCCGCTTGCTCTGCGGTGAACGCCTCTTCGACTTTTTTGCCGATGGCACCCGCTTCGGGGAACGTTACGACAGTGCCGTAGGAGGTCACCAGGAAGCCGAAGCCGGATTTCCCAAATTTGATATTCGACGTCAGTCCGGTCAAAATATCAGAGTTGAGTACGGCGGAAATCGCGCCGATAAATTCGTTCTTTTCGTTCAGTATGGGGACAATCAAGATGATGACATTTTTGCCGGTTTGGCGGCTCACGATCATGTCGCTGACGGCAGGCTTCTTGGTTTCCCTGGCTTGTTTGTAATAATCGCGGTCGGTAATTTGGGAAGCTTTTCCGTCCGGAGGATTGCTGAATCCGTTGGCGTCTACATAGGAGTAGTATTCAATCTCGCTGTCGATTTCGCCGAACGATCGCAGCAGCGGTTTGATCGCATCAAGCTTACCCGTCTTCAACTGCGGGTTTTTCTCAATCAGATTTTGCACCAGTTGGACACGTTTAGTTACCCAGTAATCCATGTATCCGACATTGGATGCGGCCAGACTTCGCTCTTTGTCGCGGGTTTCGTTGTGAATTTCCGCAGTTAAGTAATTGGCCAAAGAGATGGTGCTGCTCAGCAAGGGAAATAAAGACAGCGCCAGTAATAATACGGTTAGTTTGAAACGGATTGAAGCATTGCCCCACTTTTTTAACATGCAAGTTCCTCCCAGATGTAAGTTCAAGCCTAATTGATGTCGTCTTGCGGCAGTGGCCGAAAGCATCTGTTATTATATCGGTGTGACAAGGAGACAAAATGATAGCCATGCACGCATAAGTGAAAATTTTATTGGTGAAATTTTTGGAAGTTGAATAGTTATGGAAAGTTGCGTAGCGGAGCGTTGGCTCGATGCGATTCAGGCGTTCTCCAAAGGCTTGACGCACACTGCCGGTTCGCCCCGTATCCAGTTGAAAGTGAAGGTCCGGAATGCTATCATTTAAGTACTACCATCATCTATGGAAGAGGAGCCCGATTGTTGCGTTCGGGCTTCTCTTTTTTGTAAAACCGGACCGGGGGATGACCGGATTTGTATGTAGAGAAAACAGCTTGGGGTGGAGTGCAGATGATGAAACGTGCTGGAGCAATGGCTGTGCAGGCGCTGCTTGCTGTGACGGTCATGACAGGGTGCGGAAGCGGCGACAACTCGTTGGCCGTGAAGGAGCCGCAAGGGCAGACGACTACTCCGCAGCCTGGGACGCCCGGTTCGGAACAGGTTCGCGGCAAGGATTTGCTGAAGCGCCTGGACGCGACCGCTTCGGAAGCGAATGAAGCCAGGGAAATCACGACGTTTCTGGACGCCAACTTGAAGAAGGCTGACGTGAAAACGGCGGACAGGATGCTGCTGCGGCTTGAGCAGTATTACGATCAGCTGCTGCCGGAGGCGAACGCCGATTTCAAGCGGATGCTGGAGCAGCCGGGGACGGCCGAAAAGCTGCGGGACCTCGGGTTGCCTCTCGATGTCAACAAAATCCAAAACGACGATACATTGAAGCAGTGGCTCCTGCGGCAAACCGAAGGGAAGCTTGCGCTGGACACGAACGGCGAAGGTGATTTTTATTGGAAAATCGACTATGAAGCTTTGCAGAAAGCGTACGCTTCTTTCGCGTCCGACGATCTGAAGGCTTATCTCTCCATCCGGGCGGCGGAGTCGAACAAGACGTTTTTCGATGACGGCCGTTTGCTGATCGGACGCGGCGAGCTTGCGGATCGCATGCTGCAGGCGGAGAACTACTTGACGAGCTATCCCTCGGGTCATCGGAGAACCGAAATCAAAGCGCTGTATGTCGATTATATGGAGCAGTATATTCACGGATACCGGTACGATGCCGTCGATGAAAGTACGATGAAGCTGCTTCCGGCGGTCAAGCGCAGCTACGAGCAGTTGGTGAAGCAGCACCCGGATACGAAGACGGCGCAGATTGTGGAGGAGTACCTGGAGGAGATCAACCGGAACAAGGACGTCATCTACCATCCCGGCAAAAAAGGCGAGAGTGTTATCGGTGACCCGAAGCGGAATATCGGCGAGTTCTGGAGCGGGCTCAGGGGCCGGATCGACGCCGCATTCCACGCAACGAAGCAGCAGCTGGAGGGGCGGGATAAAAAATAAAGCTGAATAAAGAATGAAAAAAGGACGATAAAAGGGAATGAAGCTTTTTGAAATTTATGTCGAATCGGGCACGATTCCTTGAAACTTTCATTCCCTTAGCTTCGTATACTGCATGGGAAGTTTTATTCTTTATTCTGGCGGAGACAGGAGATTGAATGTATGGAATGGCTCAAAATGATGTTTTCCAACTTGACCGTAAGACGATTTGCCATATTGTTCATAGTTTGCTTTCTAATGTTCCAGATTCGGGATATGCTGAATTTGGTGCTGCTGACCTTCCTGCTTACCTACATCATGTACCGTCTTCAAGGGTATATCACGGCACAGTTGAACCGCGTAGTCCGGGTTAGCAGCAAGTTGGTCGTTATACTACTGTATTTGCTCATTTGCGGCCTGTTGGGCTGGGCGATTTATTACAATTTGCCCAAAATTATCTTCCAGGTCAAACAGTTGTACGACGTCGTCATTACACTGATGAACTCGTCTCATCAGGATGACGAGCTGTCCAAATGGATAACGGGCATCTTGAAGGAATTGAACTTGCAATCGTATGTGAAGCAAGGCTTCGAATATGTGCTCAAGATTAGCAACTGGGGAACGACGTTTGTTTTCGCGCTGATACTCAGCTTCTTCTTCATTTTGGAAAAGAACCGCATCGTCCGGTTCACCTCCCAATTCCGTACGAGCAAAATCGCTTGGCTCTATAACGAGCTGGAGTATTTCGGCCGGAAGTTCGTGCTTTCCTTCGGCAAGGTGATCGAAGCACAACTGCTGATCGCCGTGTGCAATACGGTTTTTACGATGATCGGGTTATGGTTGCTGGGTTTTCCGTATTTGTTCGCGCTGTCGATCATGGTGTTCCTGCTCAGCTTGATTCCGGTGGCGGGATTTATTATTTCGCTTATTCCGCTCAGCATTATCGGCTTCGCGCTAGGCGGCTGGCTGATGATCGTCTATGTGGTCGTGATGATTATGATCCTGCACTTCCTGGAAGGATACTTCTTGAACCCGAAGCTGATGTCATCTAAAACAAACCTGCCGATGTTCTACACGTTTATCATCCTCCTCTTCTCTCAGCATTATTTCGGGGGCTGGGGACTCATTATCGGGATTCCGGTATTCGTCTTCCTGCTGGACATTCTCGACGTGAACGTGGACGAACGCTCGGGCAAGGGATGAGCGGCAAGCCGGTTGGGTAGAGCGATAAAATAAAAACTTAAGACAAGGCGCCTTCGGGTGCCTTTTTTGTTGCTCGCGAATGAATTCCGGATACCATAATCCGATCCTTATACATCCGTTATTGAGCACGTAGAAAGCCTTATTGCCGCAGGTCGTTACAGATTTTAGCCGAGAAAGCCCTTGCCTTTAGGCATGGGATGAATCGGCTTAGGACAAGGGCTGTCTTTAGACAGCTTAATTGTCCTACATTCCTTCATGTTGTTGCAGTTGTATGTTAAATTGATACAATTGGTATATGGGACAAGAATATAGAAGAACGACCACAACCGTATCACTCATCAACTATCATTTTGTGTTTTGCCCGCGATACCGAAGAAAGGTACTTGTGAGTCAAGTCGAAGCGAGATTTAAAGAGCTTGTGCAAGAGCTATGTCAGAAAAACGATTGGCTTATTGTTGCGATGGAAGTCATGCCAGATCATGTGCACCTATTCTTAAACGTGCTGCCAACGGATTCTCCAGCAGACGTTATGGCAAAATTGAAAGGTACGACCTCGCGATGTTTGCGTCAAGAATTTAAGCACTTGGAGCATCTACCAAGCCTTTGGACACGTTCCTATTTTGTCAGCACGGCAGGGAATGTTTCGAGTGAAACCATCCAACGTTATGTTGAAGAACAAAAGAAAAGGGGGTGAAGCCATGCAAACCGTAACCGTTCAAATTCGAATATGCCCAAACGATGTTTCCCTGCTGAAGGAGATGGGGGATGAATACATCAAAACGGTCAATCTCCTCACCGAACAAGCGGAAGCATCGGGCGCATTTCCAAAGCTCACCTCCAAGGATGTCGATGCCAAACTTCCATCCGCAGTAAAGAACCAAGCCATTCGAGATGCGCGAAGCATTCATAACAAGACGAAAAAGCAAGGAAAACGTCCGATTCTAAAACGCAGAGCCTACTACGTAAATAACCAGAACTATTCACTTGGGGACCATAGCGTTGCATTTCCTGTGATGTTGGATGGGAACGTACAGCGGCT
>NZ_FMTT01000088.1 GCF_900100345.1 Paenibacillus tianmuensis
TGCTTTGCTCGAAAAGCTAGAATAGTGAACCTGAATTAAGCCGCAGGAATGAGCGCAGTCAACCCCTGCCCGGTAACCCTCCCATTGTTGATGGGCAGCCGTGCACCAATATTGCAACAAGTCATATACCGTAAACTTACGGGCTTTGTCTTCATAACCTATCATTTGCACAATTGATTTGACTTCTTCAAGACTCAGAATGGATTGAAGAACGGATGGAATCGTGATACAATTTTTCATGAGATCGCCTCTTTCTCGAATCGCTTGGTGGTACAAACGATTCTACAGCAAAGGCGATCTTTTTTCTACCATTTAGTGGTTAATCAACAGGCCTGTTGTGGTACGGTTCACCACGAATAATCTTAAATTATCCGTTTTAGCGTACAAGGAAACGTTTAAAAGTCAAGGGATGCTTTCCCATTGATTCCTTATGACCGATGCTTTCGAATTTGTACAATTATACATATAATGGTTAACTATGCAAATGTTTATCTCAGACAATCCGATCTGAGAGGTTTCAAACTCGATTAAAAAAGAACACCCGTTGTATGATACCAGTGGTCATTGGCTAGAGCATGAAACATCGCTGACTTCCAAGAATTAAGATTCTCATGAAGACTACTTTCTGCCCTATCCATTAACTGCTGCTTAACCGCATCTGGACCACCGTTATTATAAAGTTTCTTCATTTGGTAAGAAATGTTTCTAAGTTCAGATGCTGCCTCAGAACTGTAAAGCGAGTTTAGTTGATATAGTTCAAAATGGTAAGTTACACGTTGAGCCAAAAGAACAGAAGCTCCTGTCGGCGGAATGATATAAAACGACAACGATGCTGGCGTAGTTTGTATGACCCTTGCAAATAACCATTGACTATCATTAATATTATCAAAATAAGGGTGTAGAGGCTCTTCCTCACTTCGTGATGGGGAAGATGCGTTTTTAGTCTTATTACAATCACTACATGCTGGAATTAAATTTGTAGGTGAAAGAGCCAGTGAAGGATACCCTGATTTAGCTAGATAATGGTCTAACGTTTTAACTGGCAATTGCGCGCATAGGGGACATTTACCATCATCAGTCTGATATCTTAATTTTTCATAATAGAAACGCCCAGGTCCTTTTTTGGGGACCATCCTGCCAGTGTATACGGCTTCCAACTCCTCTCGAGTAACATCTCCATTAACATGAGTTTTCTTTTTTATAAGATGGAGTTGGGCATTTGAAGCTTTTAAAGCATATTCCTCGGTATCTTTCTTTATTTCAGGGATGCACGCTTCTAACCTTTTTTTCAAGTCTTTATCCTGCACTCTTTCGATAGAGGCACGGAAAACAGTTTCCACAGTAAAGTCGGGTAATTTGAGAGAACGCACGGCTAAGCTTCCTCCCTCAGGGCGTCATTTAATAAGCCGCGAAGTATAGCTTTTGCTTCCCAACCGAGTTCATTATTGAAGTCCTCGATAATGGTGTCATAGTCACCATATTTCTCTACTGCATCACGAAGCATCTTATAGAAGCCAGAGTACACAACCTCTAACTCAAATATTTCACTAGTAAGTTCGCCAATATTCTCCCCGAAAGTTTCAATCCCGGTTCGGTGGTAAGTTAATTGTTTACCATTTCGTCGAAGCTTCCAGACACAACTTCTCGGTACCTCTTGCAAAATAACCGGAGAATGGGTAGCAATGATGGCTACTGCATTTCTTTGTATGAGTAAGTCTGATAATGCCCGGATAAATGCAGATAATAGTGGTGGATGCAAATGTGCTTCAGGCTCATCCAGTAAGACAAGGGTCCGCTCTTCAAGTGTTTCAACTAAACGGGTAAGAGTAAGCAACACGATTTTATGGCCCGAACTTAAACGGTGGAAAAACTTCTGCGCACGGCGTTTGAGTAGATGACTCTCCATGTTTTCCGGCCCGTTTGTTTCTGAATCTAATTCCAAAGTCTCGAGGAAGTCATCAGCCTCCTGTCGTTCCAAGATACTCGGTACGTTTGAATCAGAAAAGATAGGATCAGCACACAGCATTTCCACCGCCCTCAGCCATCTAACAGTTTTGTTACTACTTTTTATTGAATCAAGACTATTGGCGAAGTCATATTTTAAGTTCTCTGGACTTTTTGGTGGTTTGTTTACCTGTTTAAGGCCAATATAGGTGTAAGGTGTTCCTTCCTGACGGTTTCTTCGATCTGGCATTGGTTCTCCTGGATCAAATGCACTAAATGATACAGATACAACATTCGCGAATAATTCATCATTCGCTATCTCATCAGATTGGGTACTAAAGTAACCATTTTTAGTACGAGAAGGAACAGTCGAGATGAGAGAAGAAACCATGTTATTAATCATATGGGTCTTCCCAACTGCATTACGCCCAATTAGAACATGCATATTTGTCGGTGGATTCGAATCAGGTGTAACCTCAAATTCGAGAACAACTCGGTTAGTATCTTTGATTTTCGGCCCGGTGTAAGTAAATTTATAAGGTGTTAACTTAGAATTTCCGTTAGCAAGTCTTCGATACTGCCCAACCACCGAAGTGTGGCGAACGTTTCTCGTTATGGAAGAAGTTGTTACCCTATAGCGACGCACTCTTTCGTAGACGTCTGGAAGCAATGCCATGTCATTTAATGCTCTTAGAACTCTCTGACGAAAGTCGTCGCCAAGTTCATTCAAAGACGAATAATAGCCTACGTCTTGACCTAAAGAGAAAAATCCGTCATCAAGACTATCAAATTCTTTTGGAATATTAGGTCGTTTTGTGTCCGAATTAACATTACGTTCGCCTATTTTGACACTACCAAGATGTATTCGCTCTCCTGACTCATTCACATAGCAAAGCGTATACATTGTTTTGAACTCCCACCAATCGTTCCAATTATCCTCAATTAGATAGAATTGACTAGTAGGCTGAGTCGGAACACTGACGTCTGAGGCTAATACGATAAAAAAAATTCGAAACACACCCTTCATAGATACTTTTTATAACATTCTAATCATTAGTCTTTAAGCAAAACACTCGTATCCCAAAGATTACTAAAACAATTAAACATGCTAGGTTTGCCTTCTATGTAATCAAACACGGTACAAGTAGCTTTTAATAAATATAGTTCCTACTAACTAATTATCGGTTTGTAGATATTATAAATTAACACCATTCCCATTTATGTACAATATCCTACAAAACCATACTTCTTCCTCTTCAAAGATACAGATCTTTGACAAGAGATTCACTTAGCTTTGTTTAAGAAATCACAATAGGAAATGTTCTCAGACTCTTGTGTTATCCCCAATAAATCGCACATAATATCTTTAGATTTGGATGCTCACTGTTTTTATAATTGTGACACAATCCATATCAATCCGCAGAAACAAATCATTTCTTCGTCCAAAGTGTATATGTAGATTACATAGTATTTCGTACATATGTCTAAGAAGAGCATAGATCTTGCGTATTATGGCCTCTGCGTATTGACAAGAACTTTATCCCATTACCGTCTTTAAAAAATAAAAAAACATCGCCTTAGCCGACGATGTGATAAGCTTATCATTAGATTGTCAGCCTGGATACATATTGATCAACATAATCACGGATTGATTATTTTCTTCTGTTGGGTTGTCAAAAATCCGCATGGATACATGTAATCTTACATTCCGCACCTTCATCATGAGGTAGTGAGTGGAATTTTGAGAGAAAATAAGCCGGCTAAACGGATATAGCGATGGCCCTAAGAGCAAAACCACCGCTGAAGTCCTCAGATTCAATTAGCCGAGATAAATAGATTCATCCAAATTGAGTATCGACAGCGCACGCTTTTCCTCTTTGGTAAGCGGGCTTCCGAACTGCCTGACCCGAGTGCCGTCCGGCATGCGAATAACGGCCACTTTCCGGTACTTAAAGAGTTGAAAGATCGCCGCAGCCGTGGGTTTTCGCAAAATGCGCCCGCCTGCTCCGTGCATCGGCTTTTGCTCGGTGATGTGCTGCCGAACCCGCCGCTGGAATACCCGGTAGATCGTTAAAGCGAATGGTGTCCTCCGCTGCAAGCGTCAGGTCGGTGCTCGCTAAAATGGAAAGTTGGTCACCCTGCCTGACCAGAACAAAACGTAGTTCCTGATACAATCCTTGCCCCCACAACAGATCCAGGCACAGGAATTTCACCGACTCTTCCTTGCCGTACATCGTCACGGTAGCAGTTCGAAACTCGGCCGCGCGATTGTGGAACAACTCGATCAGCTTCACCATCTGGCCTTTTTTCGGTGGACGGCCCCGTCCCTTTTTTCTAACGGCGGGACGCTCATAGGCTACGGCATTGGCTTTGACCTTCGCGACGATGTGCAGACGAGCGGCTCTCGACTGATTCCACACACCCAGCCGCTCCAAAGCGGGAATGGACAGAAAGTAGCGATCCAACAGGAGCAGCGCGCTCCCGAACGCCTTGGCGGACGCGAAAGCCTGATCGATCATTTGCACGACATGGGACGCTTGCCGATCCTCGGGCTGCTTATCCCAGCCGAAGATTGTTTTTACACCGTCCTGCAGGTTTATGGACAAGGGCAAGCAGAAGCACTTCTGCGGCGTTCCGGCCAAAATTCCGATGGCGCCAAACAGATGGCCAAAGATGTACTCGCCCTTGGACGAGTTTTCGGATTCCTGATGGAGCTTCTTGACGCCCGGCATCCGGCGACCTTCCTTGGCCTGCTTCATCCCATCGCCGACGAGTACGACACTCTCCTGCACGTACAGGAGAGGAGCCGTGCTGCGAACCACATGAATCCAAGTCAGCGTAGCGATTCCAGCGACCAGGCGGAAGAACGGAAGAAATGGATCAGGGTCTCGTAGCAACGGGAATGCAAGGAAAGATCCCGGAGGATGGAAGTCATACCAAGATGATCCGAGCGCAGCATTAAACCTATGACGATAACAACAAACCACTCGAAGGTGGCCGTTCTGGAAAAGCAGGGACGAAACGAACGCAATACGGAATCGATGAATTTCAGCATGGGTATAGTCAATTGTTAAGAAATCGGGTACACTATTTGCTGTGACCCTTTCGGCGATTGGATCTCCTTTTCGGTGTGAGAACCTTTAGGATATCATCTTTTCGCCTGATTGGGTTATTTTTCTGTGCGCGCTGTTCTCGCCACAACCTGAGCGGAAACGCCCAATAAAAGCGAGCAATTGCCTCCGGCAATCGAATTCTGTACTCAAATAGGCAGGGGAAGTACCTGCTTAGAACGAAGGTTGGCGTTCCTACCCTAAGCCCCGCGACGTGCGGTCAAGTTCTCTCTTGTCCCGTATGAGAGCTCGCTAAGGACGGCGAAGCACGATCCTGAGATGGCAAGTAAAGTAGTCGGGGGGTCATGGAATCCTATGGTTAGAATGTGTCCATCGACACCGACGAATCTCTGAGTGTACGGCTCGAAAGAACCAGTGTCAACGAAATGAAGTTGCACGCCCCTGATAAGGGGTTCAGTCATGGTGACGGTAATAGAAAATGCCGATCACGATCTCTATCCCATAAAGGATAGAAGTCCTGCATCCTCCAACCCTGGATAAAAGGACGGCTGACGGGCTATAAGAGAGACCTAAGGGAATCCTGCAAGACTAGAATACAGGAAACAGCGGAACCCTGAAAGAGGATATCAAGGAGAGAGAACTCTAATGCCTCTAAGCAGAAG
>NZ_FMTT01000067.1 GCF_900100345.1 Paenibacillus tianmuensis
GAATGGAAGGAAGCATTTTCTCAGTGGTATGACTGTTCAACGAACGTCTGCATAGCTCGTCTGGGTTTTACCCGCTGGTTAGAGCAAGGTGAGAAAATAGACCATGACGCGGTGAGAAACACCTTGAAAACCATGCGCAATTGGCAGGATGAGATCGTGAACTACCATCGTTGTCGGTGGACGAACGCAACCATTGAAGGTCGGCATAATCGCATCAAGGCTTACCAGCGTCGGCACTACTTCACGCGTAATCGTGAGTGCTACAAAGCTGGTATATTAATTGAATGCAATCGACTCCGTTTACCATGTTGAAAAGTTCAACCGCTAATTTTTAGATTGAGCCCCTGTAACCGAAGATTATTTCTATAGTTTTTGCGATGACCTAGACACTATAGATAAATTGACCGCTTACCTTGAAGAGGTTTTTACAAAAGAGATTACTGCCGATTTTATCAAAACGTCCGATTTCAAAATGATTAATAATAAATTGTCTTATCCGTCGTTAGGATGGGGCTCTTAAGCGATTGGGAAAAAGCAGCGGTTACATTAAAAGCGGATGAAGGAAACATCAAAACGTTTGAGTTTACGGTACCAAGTGTAGAGGAGAACATGAACGATGAAATGGTTAGTATTGAATATACATATGTTCCACAAAAAGGCTGGAGAGTTGCATCTAAACCCGGTAAATTAATGTGAATTGTATATGGGGAAATGTTCCTTAGGGGAGGAAATCATCAATCTTGCTAAAAAGACACTTAGCTTTTTGTATATGTATTTTGCTTATGTTAACCGGATGCACGCAGCCTGAGCGCTTATCAAGTAACGAGAGGCCCCAAGATGAGAGCATAGCAATTAAAGGGATAGAAACGCCAGAACCATTAGACTTGGGCTGGCTACTATTAGCTGAAAACAAGGATACGTTATATGATGGCGGATACCAATTAATGAACCTAAAATCTCAGGGAAATTCAAAAGCTATAACCATCGATTTTCAAAAGATCATGAATGACCTGATCCAAAGAAAAATAATCGCAGTAGATTGTGAAAATACTTATCTGGAGCATTTTACAGAGGATGGGCGTAAAGCTTATTTTATTTCAGATCAATCGTCAACAGAAAAGATAATCGAAGGATACGACTTTATTGATCAAAAAGTTTTTATCAGAGGAACATTTACCAGAGATGATGGGAATTTGGACAACTATATCGCCTTATTCACCCCAGATCACACTCAGTACGTTGCTAATTCCCAAGAGGGTCTAGCCTTATACGATCTCGAAAAACAGAGGAAAATAAGGTTACTTTTCCCTAATGAAAAGGAGAGCCGGATCGAACGGCAATTGTATGCTTTTTCCAAAGATAATCAAAAAATTTTGGTCTCGGAATCTAATAATTACGTCATTTATGATGTGAAAGACAGCAAGGAGCAATACCGCAATCCGAGTTTGGCCAAAGCTATGACAAAGCTGGATCAAGGAACAACAGAACTTGTTATGCAGTATAACGAACAGGGGAAAGGCAACTTCTATTTGGTCAAGGGCGATGATGTTCGACCGCTTGATTTTCCGGCTGAAACGAACGATGCCGTTCTGGCCCCTGACAAAAAAACGATCATTTACAAGCTACAGACCTCAAAAGAATTTAGAATAAGGGATTTAACAACGGGGGAGGATCGGACTCTTCGTGGTATGCCCTCGAATTATACGATCCGATTCTGGTTCCCTCCGGATGTACTGCCACAATTTATTATGCAGCATGCAGTAGAGGAGATAAAACAAAAAGATGGGTAGGTTTCAAAGAACGGGATTCGTTTTTATCGTTGGATTGGTGTTGCTGCTGCTTACAGGATGCTCAAACGAACAGAAAACTAGCCAACAGGAAGGATTGGGAGACAATTCAGTTGGCCGCGTTACCTCTGAACAGAAGAGGGAAGCCGCTCATACCGACAACATTTCAGCGGAGCATAGTACTGACAACAGTGAAGCAAAAGCTAATCACTTTCAAGAAAAGCTATCCGATTGGATCTTATTCCAAGGGATAGGTGATAATGAAATGATACATTATGTAAAAAAAGCAGCTGACGAAGAAAGCTTCGTTTATATCGATGGCTTTACGAGTTTTTTCAAGAAAGCTAATGAGGATATGACTCAAGGTGGAATTATTTCTTATGTCGGCGGAATTTCGCAAGATGGAAAGAAAATATTATTAATGAATTTATCTCATCAAAGGCCCACCATTTCTGCGCAAATTTATAACTTGCTTTTGCATCAAACCGAGCTGGAATTTCAATTGCCTCATAAAGATTATGCGCTGTCCCCTGATCTCGACCAATATCTGTTTGAGGAGAATGGGGACATCTATCTATTTCGAGCGAAGGAAAATGAAAAGACAAAGCTATCCTTAGTTAAGCGAGATATGTACTCTGTTGCTGTCTGGAAATTTTCCCCTGACGGCAGTAAAATGTGCTTTAGTGATGATGAGGGCAATCTTGTTCTGTTTGACATCGCAAATAACAAAATTATCAAGAAGATAAACGTGGGTTCTAAGGATATCCATATTCGTCAATGGTTCGCTAAAGACAAGCTGATTTATACGGCAGATCGTGATACTACCTACTTATTGACAATTGAAAGTGAGGAACGGAAACCGCTTGGCCAATCCATGTTATCTCCGGTCATTTCCCCGGACGGCCGAGTGCTCGTCTACACTGATCAGGATCGAAATGTGTTTCAATTAAACTTGCAAACCCAACAGAAAACAAAACTCGATGATGCGTTTCAACGGATCGGATTCGAGGTGTATCCCGTACAATGGATTCGTTCCTCAACGCCGTTCATGGACGTGAAGAAGAGCATCCCTGTCAAAAGGGTCACTGCTTCTTCTACCCTGCCGGACGAGAATAAAATAACGTACAGCGCAAATCAACTCACGGACGGGAATACTAAAACCGGCTGGTGCGAAGGCGTGAAGGGCGACGGGATAGGAGAAACAATCACACTTGAATTTGGGGAGGTTCGAGAAGTATCCGGTATTGATCTCATCAATGGCTTGGCGCAATCGCTGCAAACGTTCAAAGCAAACAATAGAGTTAAGAGCTTGAAGGCTGAATTCTCAGACGGAAGCTCCGAGATTCTTGCCGCTTCTTTTGTACAAATGGATTTTAGCAAAAAAGTTAAAACCTCGTTTATAAAACTCACTATTCTCGAAGTGGAGAAGGGAGACAAGTATTCGGATACGTGTATGTCGGAAGTGCGAGTGTTTTAAGCCTATGAAAATGGAGAAAAACAAATGTCTTATAGAAAAATAATGATGCAGATATCCATAGTGATCGCTTGTTTATGGGTCGCTACCGGTTGTACGGGGCAGGACCATCATCGCTTTACTCGTATTGATGAAGATGTTCGCCAGAAGCAGGAGAACGTCGGCAACAAGGACAGGTCCTCAGCGGTACCGCCGATTACAACCTCCGCACCGGCAGCTGTATCGGAAGCACTGCCTGAGCTAACGGCCGATGCCGCCATTAAACTTATGGATGAGGCCCGGGACAGAAACTACAAGCTGCTGCAAAAAGGCGGCCCTTGCGATGATTTCAAATATATCAATGACGAGGATGGCGGATATGCTTTTATTTGCGATGAGCTGAATTCCAAAGAAAAAATTCAAAAGTACTTGGATGAAGTCTTCACTTCCCCTATCGCCGACACTATTATCGGTCGGATAAATCTACGGAAAGTTGACAATAAACTAGCTTTTAGTCCCTTGGACTGGGGCTCCATGTATGACTGGAGCAGTATTAAGGTAACAAAGACCAAAAAAGACGGAAATAAAGCGACGGTTCTTTTTAAAGTGGGATTGTTTGATGCTTCGGTTGAATCGAAGACTATCGAAATAACGTTTAAATATATCGATAAGTCGGGCTGGAGAGTCGATACGGAGCCGCAACATTTTTTGTAATGGGAAGAAGCTCGCAACCGTTTCACCGAGTAGGAGAGGAGGATCTTCTTGAAGCGTCCGCTGCAATGGATGGTCGTCATGGCCATCCTTTCCATGCTAACCGCATGTACGGGAAAAATTGATTCGACATCTCCCGAAAATTTAAAAGTCGTCGCAAACACAGAAAGTCCAAAAGAGGAAAGTATTAACAAGGGTGGAGCGAATAGCGATCACACAGAAACGGAACATGAAGAAAAAACTAGTAAATCAAAAAAAAGCGTCCCAAAAGATAGCCCTCGGCAAGCCTCGAAGAAAATCATTGCATGTCAAAAAGTATTGGAAGACCGGGGACGGTTTTCCGTAGAAGACGGAATAGTTGATTATCAATCAGGATTGCGTATTTTTCCTTTGTTGCATTTCATCATGACAAAAAAATCGGTTCCCGCCAATCATTCGGAACAGTCGGTATTTATGAAGGATAATCCTATATTTGTTACACGTGATGACAAGTATGCGAATTCTCTGGTATTTGCAACGATTCATTCTCAGAGAACGGGGGTTTTACACGGGGTAATCGGGTTTCCGGATAATGTAGTTACCCAATATTATGAACCTATGGTTTTTGGGGAAAAGACTGGTTTTACACCGCAGGTGCCTGTAACAGATGTAGCGCTATTAAACAAATCGGTTGAAGTTAACAGGGAAACTTGGGTGAACGAACTGGCTGAATACACGAAAGATTGTAACGACTCGTTGATCTTGCCGCCCACCAAAACAGACCCGCCCTTTTTTAAATACAACGGCAAAATATATTCTTTTTCAAAGGAGATTGATTTTGTCGCCGGGGTCGAAGGTGTAGGATTTGGATTGGCGGAGTATGGTAACAGCTATCCCGGAGGAAAAAAAATCCGAATACCGATTCTCCTCTATTGCCCCAATTGCAACATAGAAAACGTAGTTATGATTCAAGATGGCGTTAAATTAAAATTCAAAGAAGACGAATACAATGCGGAATGGCAAAAGTGGCTTGGCCAGGAATGGCATGCATTTAAATCCGAAGAAATTGATTTTGATGAAGAAGTGTTTACCGAGGCTAACTTTTCCAACATTCATTCCGACCTGCCGCCTTTTATCAGTGACAAACCGTCTACGATTCAAGTCACGATAAACGGGGAAAAAGTCGAGTATTTGAATCAATGAAGTTCCGAGCTCCAATAAGTTACCACGTTATTTACACATTCCTCTCGGAAGCCCCCCGATCCTCGCAAAATCGAGGTCGAAGACAAAATAGGAAGCATGACCGAGGCATTTTCACGAAAGGATACGACGGAGCTTTCTAATGAGGGAGTATATGTATGGGGGACCGGACGCAAAGGCAAACGTTCGTCCGGAGACGTTCCGTTCCGCTCCCGCCGGCGTGGCATACTCCAAATATACCCAATTGATTAGACGAATTTATCCCCCTGTTATGAAAATCAAACCCTGCCGTCCACGGCGGGGCGCGTACTATAATCGGTAGTGGATTACTGTCGGTTCCCGAAGGAGGGGTGCGGATGATAAACAAACGGCGGCTGCTCCAATGGGCCTCGCTGCTGCTGTGTTCCGGTTTTGTCACCGGGTGCGGTCAGATCAATACGCCGACCCCTGCAGGAGTCGATCAGGCAGGCGGCATCAGGCAGGTGAAGCCGTTCACGATCTCGCTGCGGCATACCCAGGTCCGCGACGATGCCAGGCTCAAGCTGAAGCTGCTGGAAGACGTGGCCAAAAGGATGGAAGCCGCCGTTCCCGGGCTAACGGTGGAGCTAGAGGGCATCGAAGACAAGGTGAACCGCTTCGAGAAGCTTCCGGCCGAGATGGCTGCGGGCGCGACGCCTAAAATATTCGACTTGTTCGGCGGCTCGGATACGCAGAAGTATGTCAAAGCCGGTCGGCTGCTGGACTTGACCCCGATTCTGGAGGAGATGAAGCTCAAGGACCGCTTTTTCGATTTGGACGAGTTTACGGTTGACGGTAAAATTTACGGACTGCCGACCGCGTCCTTCGTGGAAGGCGTGTACTATAACAAGAAGATATTTAAGGAGCTGGGCGTAGACGTACCGAAAACATGGGAGGAGCTCATCGCCATCGCGGAGAAAGCGAAGGCCAACGGCATTACGCCGTTTGCGCTTGCCGCGGCAGACGGCTGGGTGGTCAACATGCTGATGAATACGTTCTGGGTGCGTACGGCCGGCCCCGATTCCGTTCAGGGCTTCGTCAGCGGATCGCGCAAATGGACCGATCTCGACGTGCTTGACGGCTTCAAGCGCTACGAGCTCTTCGTTAAAAGGGGCTACTTCCACGAAGGCAGCCTCGGTCGTAAATATGCGGAGCAGCAGTACAAGTTCCGCGCGGGCGGCGCGGCGATGCTGTTCGACGGGAGCTGGGCGAGCGGGGCAATTGCCGACCCTCAATGGTCGAAGATCGCGAACGATGTCGGCTTCTTCAACTTCCCGGATACCGGAGGGAAGGGCGACGGCTGGATTAACGGCAGCTACTCGAACGGCTACGGCTTCGCCACTACGCTCAGCGAGCAGGAGAAGGAAGCCGCCAAAGCGTTTATCCGCATTATGTACAGCGACGAAATGCAGCGGCGCCAATTGAAAGAAACCGGCGTCCTGCCCGCCATGAAGCTGATCGATCAGTCGGGGTTTTATCCGATTGTGGATGAAATCATGCGGACGACCCGGTTCAAGCAGTTTCCGGCGTTCGATGCGGTTGTTCAGGCCAAAGTCCGCGAAGCGCTCGAAACCGGCATGCAGGAGCTGGTCGGCGGCAAGCTGACGGCGGAGCAGGTCGTGGAGAAGCTTCAGCGGGTGCAGGAAGCCGCAAACAAAGAAGCAAAGAGATGACACGTTCGCCGGAAGAGCGGCAGCATAGCGGCGAATCCTTCGGCATAAGAAAGGAACGACAGGCATTTGATGAATCTTCGGAAAAAAATGTTTTTGGGGTTCATGGCGTTTATCGTGGCGCCGCTGTTCGTGCTTGGAACGATCACCTATTTGCTGTCGCAGAACATCATCCAGCAAAACTATGCGGAGCAGTCCGCATTTACGCTGAAGGCCGTCGGCCGCAATATTACGTATGTGCTGAAGGAAGCGAACTACTTCTCTCAAGCGTCGATGCAGCGGGAAGATATCCAACGGATGCTCGGATTCAAAGACGGCGTCGACGCCGTCACCCTGACCGAATACGACCGATTGCTGCAGCGAACGTTTCTTTCCTATACCCCGGCCTACTCGGTGACGCTGTTTGATTTTGAACGGCAGTCGTTCAGTCAGGGGAAAATCGGCTACAGGCAGCTTTCCTTCGCCGAGCTTGCCAAGCTGCCCGTGTTCGGCGAAGTCATGGCCTTGAACGGCGTGCCCCGCTGGATCGGTCCGCACGAATTCGGGAATTGGACCGGCAATAAGCCGTTATTTACGATGATTCGCGTGATCAACGACACGTATACGCTCGACAACCGCGGGATTTTGCTGCAGCAGTTTCAATTCAGCGAGCTGAACCGTATTTTTAACTATTTCGGCACCAGCCACAGCAACGACGTCCGGTTCATGATCGTCAATCAGGACGGGCTGATCATGGTGGATAACAAAGATAAGCTCTCGGGGCAAGCGCTGTCGTCGCACATCGACGGCTCGATTCATTTGGGCAGGGAATACGAGAGCGGCAGAATGAAATTCGACGGTGTCGAAAGCATCGTCTCGGTGCATCATCTGGACTTGGACGAATTCGGCAAAATGAATTGGAGCGTCGTCTCCGTCACGCCTTGGGCGTATTTGTCCGGACGCTCGATTCAAGTGATCCAATGGATCGGCGCGATTACCATTTTGTCCTTGCTCAGTGCTTTGCTGTTCAACATGCTGTTTGTCGGTCACGTGATCCGCTTTATTTTGTACATTGTGAATTCCATGAAAAAGGTGGAGATCGGCGATCTCGGCATCCGTGTCGAAGCAAAGAGCAAGGACGAGACCAGCGCGCTCGCCCGCGGCTTTAACAGCTTGGTCGAGCGGATCAGCACGCTGCTGGAGGACGTGAAACGGGAGCAGGAGCGGAAAAACAAAGCGGAGCTTATGCTGATGCAGGCGCAGATCAAGCCGCATTTTCTGTTCAATACGCTGGAGTCGATCAATGCGCTTGCGGCGCAAAACGAAGGCCGCAAGGTGAGCCGGATGGTCCAGCGGCTCGGGACGATTTTGCGTGTTAGCTTCTACCATAAAGAGGAAATTCCGCTGTCGATGGAAATCGATCATGTGCGCAATTATTTGGAAATCCAGAAATACCGTTTCGAAGATTTGTTCGAATACGAAATCGACGTGCCGCCTGCGCTAATTTCGACTCCGATTCTGAAGCTGACGCTGCAGCCACTGCTGGAGAACAGCATTCAGCATGGCTTCGAAGGGATGGAAAGCAGTGCGGGTGACGGCGATTCTGATCGGCAGAAGGGCTACTTGTGGATTACCGCAGAAGAGACGGAGGACGCTGTCGTACTGTGGGTACAGGACAACGGGGCCGGCATTCCGGACGACGTGCTGCTTCGTCTGCATGGGACGCCGGGGAGCAGGTCCAGCGGCTCGGCGGAAGCGGAAGCCCCGCTGCGGGAGGAGCGGGTCGGGCTTGGCATCCCAAATGTGGCGGACCGCCTGCGCATCCATTACGGCAGCCGCTACGGCATGATGATTTGCAGCCGACCGGGCTTCGGCACGGTCATTCGCTGCACGATACCAAAACGAACAACCGGGTGATCGTGATGAAAATCAAAGCCATGCTGGTGGACGACGAAATCAATATCGTGCGCAATCTGGAAAAGGTCATTCCTTGGGAAGCGATGAACATCGAGCTGATCGGCACGGCAGCCAACGGCGCCAAAGCGCTCGATCTGGCCCGCGAAGGAAAGCCAGATCTCATCTTGTCGGATATCCGGATGCCGGTCATGGACGGCATCGAGCTGCTGCGGCAGCTGAGAGGGTCCGGCTACGAGGGCGAAATGATTATGCTGACCGGTTTCCAGGAATTCGACTACGCCCGCTCCGCCGTCAAGTATGGCGCGCGCGACTATATTCTAAAGCCGATCGATTACGAAGAGCTGCAGCTGGTCATCGAGCGGACGGCCGCGGGCATCCGCGAAATCAAGATCAACGAGCTGAAGAAAACGGCCAAATGGCGGGAGCTGTCCGAGCTGGCTTACGAAAAAATTTTGCTCGACCTGCTGATGGACTATACGTCGTTTCCGCTGCACCGGCTTCGCGAAGAGGGGGACCGCTCTTGGCTCGACCAGCGCTATTGGATGCTGCTCGTCGATTTGGACGATTATTCGCAGATTGCGCGTCAGGACGAACGGGAGCGTAAGCTGGTACATTTTGCCGTACGCAACGTGCTGCAGGACGCGCTTAGCTCGGAGCTTGCCGAATACGCGGTCCTGCTGACGCGGGAAGGGGAATGGTGCGTACTTATTCCGCTTCCGGTGACGAGGCCGCCGGCAGTAGCGATGGCCGCCGCCACGGAGCGGCTGAGGGCATGGTCGGAGCAGGTGCAGCAAGCGGTGGAGCGGTGCGTCAAGCTGTCCATCAGCGTCGGGGTATACCCGTCGCCGCTTGCGGCGGAAGAGCTGGCGGACGCGTACCGCAAAGTGCAGCGCGGCCTACAGCTTTCGCTGGAGAACCGGCATATTCTGATTCACGAGCAAACGGCCGGAACGGATGCGAGGGGAAGCTCGTTCTGGGGCTTGGCCGACAGTCTGGCCACCGGATTGACGCAGGGGGACTCCGCCAAGATCGAGCTGACGCTTGAGGAGCTCGGCCGCAGCATCAAGGAGGCCGGCGGCCACAATTCGATGCGGGCCGAGCAAATGCTGCATTTCCTGTGCCTGCATCTGCTGCGGGAGATGCGGTCGGTCGGGCTGCTTGGAAGCTCGCAGGAGCAGACCGTATGGGCCAAACTGGAGGATAGCCTAAACGTGAAGGAACTTGTCGAATGCGTACACCTGCTTATCCGGGAATGCCAGCAGGTGAGCACGGGCCGACGCAAATCGCCCGAGCTGCTGATGGCTTCCGCCCGGGAGTACATTCAGAAGCATGTAGCCCGCGATCTGGGCGTAGAGGAGTTGGCTCAGCATCTGGGCATCAGCAACAGCTATTTCAGCCTGCTGTTCAAGCAGCATCATCAGGAGACGTTCCTCGAATACTTGACGCGCGAACGGATGGAGCTGGCCAAATCGCTGCTCCTCCACAGCGACAAGAGCGTTACCCAAATCGGCAAGCTGGCGGGCTACGCGGAGCGGCGTTATTTTACGAAAGTGTTTCACAAATACGAGGGGATGACCCCTACCGAGTTCCGGGAACGGGCCAAGCCGGGCGTGGCGGAGCTTGAGACAGAGGAGGAAGTTGCAGATGGTGTCTAAAGGAATCGGGGAGCTGACGCTCCGGCAAAAAATCGGTCAAATGCTGATGTGCGGCTTTCACGGCACGGAGCCGTCGGAGAATATCGAACGGCTGATCCGGGAGCAGCATCTCGGCGGAATCATTTATTTTCGCCGCAATCTGACGGAGCCGGCTCAAGTAGCGAAGCTGTCGGCATCGCTGCAGCGGCTGGCGCTCGCCCATGGCGGCGTGCCGCTTCTGATCGCGATTGATCAGGAGGGCGGGATGGTGATGCGCATCGATCAGGGCGTGACGCCGATTCCCGGGAACATGGCGCTAGGAGCGACCGGAGATGCAGAGGCGGCTTATGAAGCGGCGAAGGTAATGGGCAGTGAGTTGAAGGCGATGGGTATCAATATGAACTTCGCGCCGTGTCTCGATATTAACAACAATTCGCTCAACCCGGTCATCGGCGTCCGTTCGTACGGCGGAGATGCGGAGACGGTCGGCCGTCTCGGCACAGCGGCCGTGCGGGGCTATCAGGAAGCGGGCATCGCCGCGACGGTGAAGCACTTTCCCGGACACGGCGATACGGGCGAGGACTCGCATACGGCGCTGCCGGTCGTACCGCATCCGCGGGAGCGGTTGGACCGGCTGGAGCTCGCGCCGTTCCGCCGGGCGGCCGAGCTTGGCGTCGATGCGGTGATGAGCGCGCACGTGCTGTTCCCGGCCGTAGAGCCGGAGCGGCTGCCGGCGACGCTGTCGTCCCGCGTCATCGACGGACTGCTGCGGCAGGAGCTCGGCTACGACGGCGTCGTCGTCACCGACTGCCTGGAGATGAACGCGATTGCCGAGCATTACGGCATTGCCGAAGGCGCGGTGATGGCCGTCGAGGCGGGGGCGGACCTCGTGCTGGTCAGCCACCGGATCGAGCGGCAGCAGACGGCGCTGGACGCGCTTGTGCAGGCGGTGGAGAGCGGCCGCATCCACGAGGAGCGGATCGACCGCTCGGTAGAACGCCTGCTGGCGCTCAAGAGCCACGTCGCGTCGGCAGCGGTCGCGGGTGCGGCTCTTGCCCCGGGCGAGAGCCTGGCGACCGAGGCGTCGCAGCGGCTGGCGGAGCGCATTGCCGAGCACAGCGTGACGCTGCTGCGGGGCGAAGACGGGCTGCCGCTCGACCCGGCCAAGCCGGTGCTCGTCGTCTGGCCGGAGGTGCGGGTCGGCACCGAGGTTGACGAGGTATTGACCCGCCGCGAGACGGCAGGCTATTGGCTGTCGCAGCTGAATTACCGGGTGCGAGAGGAACGGATCGGCGTGCAGCCGACGGCAGAGGAGCAGGCACACGTGGTTGAGCTTGCTCGCGAGGTGGAGCAGATCGTGTTGGTGACCTACAACGCCTCGTTTTCACCGGGGCAGGTGGAGCTTGCCAAGGCGCTCGCGGCGCTGCCGAAGGCGAAGCTGGTCGTCGCTGCGGCGCGCAATCCGTTCGACATCAGCGTCTTGCCCGATGAGGTGAAAATCTACCTCGCGTGCTACGAGAATACGCCGTTCGCGATGAAGGCGCTGGCCCGCGTGCTGGCTGGCGAGCTATCCGCTCAAGGCAAGCTGCCGGCGCCGCTGGAAGCGTCCGAAGGGTAGAGCTGGTTGCTGCCTTTTAGTCATACGATTTTTTATTAACCTGCGATTCGTAACCATACGATAGCAGGTTTTTTCTTTTGTCGATATCCGTTTCTACCGACCCGGCACAACCCGATAAACGTTTTTCTTCCCTATATTTTGCAAAATGCGGGTTGGCACACGTGACATTTTCAACACATCCGTTTTCCCTTTTGCATTTTTCGTTAAGGTTAACAGCAAGATGGTTCCTCGCAGTCTAGCGGTATGCCGGGGAAGCTCGGTGGATACGAAATTTCCTAGAGAAGACGCCGCTACCCGATTTCTAACGAGTCCGTCGATGTCCTTCACCTTAAACATTCTTATCGGATGCAGCACATGGGGATGCGCTCCCAGCACGACATTCACACCATTCTTAAACAACAGCTGCATGAGCCGGATTTGGTCGCGGTCGGGATAAGTTCGAAATTCTTTCCCGAAATGTAGGCAAGCGATGATAAAATCTGTTCTACTCTTCAAGCTGCGCACGTCCGCTATTATTTTTTTCCGGTTTAGCCTGTTGACTAACCACGGCTCCGGCACGGGGATCCCGTTCGTTCCTTTCGTATAAGCTAATATTCCGATTTTTATTCCCTTTACGTTAACAATCAGTTTCCGGCGGGCTTCCCGGGCGGAGCGATACGTGCCCGTATGTCGCAGACCGTGTCGATCGAGGACGTTTAATGTCCGCTTCAAACCGGATCGTTTCCCGTCCATACAATGGTTATTGGCTGTGCCTAATACATCGAAGCCTAGGCTCCGGAGCGTAGCAGCGAATTTGTCCGGGGAGTTGAACAACAGTTTTCCGGGCTCTCCGCGAAAATTGTTGCCGGAGAAGGTCGTCTCCAGATTGCCTATCGTTAAATCGGATTTCCGCAGATAGGGTTTCACTTTGGCAAAAATAGGGGCGAATCCGCCTTCCCGTGCGGCCGAGGCGATCATCTTCTTTTTCATCAACAAATCCCCGACTGCAGCGATTGTGATTTTCGTCAATCCACCCACTCCTTTCATGATTACACCGTATGCGATAGAAAAGCGAAATGCTTGTAAGTTGGGCCGAATACAAAAAAACAACGTCCGGTTCCCCTGGTGGAGGTTCCGAACGCTGTTTGTATACCGGTTAGTTTACCGTCACGAGAATGGTCGTTTTCTTGCTCGCATAGCCAACGGTGAGGGTGGCGCGTCCTTTTCCGGTCGCTTTGATCACTCCGTCTTTCACGTCGGCTACCCGAATGTTGGTGGAGTTCCAAAGGCCGGATACGGTCACGTCCAGATCCGAGCCGTCCATAAAGGTTGCTATCGCTTTGACATTCAGCGTTTCGCCCGGCTTCATATTCGCGGTAACGACATCCGTCTTCAAATATTTGAGGCGGTCGATGTCGACCGGAATCGTGATGCTCTTGCCATTGAAGGTCGCGGAGATCGAAGCGCTGCCGGAAGCGATCGCTTTTACCAGCCCGTTCTCCACCTCAAGCAATTTGTAGTTGGTCGATTTCCATTGGGCTTGCGACGTGACGTCTTTCGTCGTGCCGTCCGCCATCGTAGCCGTTAGCTTAACCTGGAAGGTGCCTCCCGTCTTCATCGGAATATAGCGCTTGTCCGGCACCAGATCCTGCACGGAACCGATGTCGACCGGGATCGATACGGTTTTTCCGCCGAATTTGGCCGTGATGGTCGTCTTGCCCCGGGCCAAGGCGGTCACGACGCCTTTCTCAACCTGCGCGATCGTCGGGCTCACCGAGGTCCATTCTGCCGTACCTGCCACATCCTCCGATTTGCCATTGGCATCGATGGAAGTCAGCTTGATCGTGCGGGATTCGCCCAAGTCCATCTGAATGGAAGCCGGGTTCGCTTTCAGCGTGCTGGCCATATCGACTTGCACGGTAATCGTCACCGTCTTCGTATCGACTTTCGCGGTGATCGTCGTTTCACCCGAAGCCAGCGCTTTGATCGTGCCTTCGCTGACCGAAGCGACCGCCGGATTGGAGCTCGTCCATTCCGCATCCTGCGCTACATTGTTCGTCTTGCCGTCCGTATAGCTCGCGTCCAATTTGATCGTCCGGACGTCGCCTTTTTTCAGGACAAGGCTGGTCGCGTCCGCATTCAACGTTTTCAATACGCCGACGGACACTTGGATGGTCGTCGAGCGGTTGCCGAACTTCGCGGTGATCGTGGCGGTACCAGTACCGATCCCCGTAATCATCCCGCCGCGCACTTCGGCGATTTGGTCGTTGGAGGACGTCCACTCGGCTTTTTTCTCCAGACCGTCTTGGTTTACGCCGTCCGGATAAACGGCTTTCAGCGTAATTTGTTCCGTAGCGCCGATTTGGAAATTCACTTTATTCTTACTAGGTACAAGAACGTTAGGAATATCGACCAGCACTTTGGCGGTTACGGTTTTTTCGCCGTATTGGGCTGTAATCGTCGCCTCGCCCGCTTTCACGGCGGTGACTTTGCCGTTAATGATGCTGGCGATGGTCTCCTTGTCGGAGGTCCACTTCGCTTGGCTGGTCACATCCTCGCTGCTGCCGTCGGCATAGGTAGCGTCGAGCGTGAGTTGCTCCGATTTGCCCGAATTCAAAGTAATCGTGTCTTTACTCAGCTCCAGGCGACGGGGCACGTCGACGTCAACAGTGACGGTCACGGTTTTCTCGCCGTATTTGGCTTTCACGGTCGCTTCGCCCGTTTTGTTGGCGCTGATTTTACCTTTGACGACATAAACGATCGTATCGTCGGAGGACGACCACTCTGCGCGTTCGGTAATATCTTCCGTATTTCCGTTCGGATAGGTGGCGGTCAATTTCAACTGCTCGGTCGTGCTTTTCTTCATCAGAAGATTCTGCTTGCTCAGATCGAGCTTGATGGCGTTGTCGACGTCCACTTTAATCTTGGCCGTCTTCGTTCCGTAGGTGGCGGTAATGTTCGCCTGTCCCGGACCGTAGCCGGTAATTTTGCCTTTGAGCGCATCGGCGACATCCGAGTTGTCGGACGTCCAGTTGGCGCTTTCCGTCACATCTTCCGTCGTTCCGTCAGGATACGTGGCGAGCAGCCGGATCGTTTCCGATTGGTTCAGCAGCAGCGAAACCCGGGATTTGTCGGCATCGACGCGCTTGACCACTTCGACGGTCAGCGGGATCGAGATCGATTGATTGCTGAACTTCGCCGTAATGGTGCCGGAGCCGGAGCCTTGGGCGGTCACCTTTCCGTTAAAGAGGGTGGCGATGGTGCCGTTGTCGATGGTCCATTCCGCTTTCGCGGTCACATCTTCCGACGAGCCGTCTTCGTAATAAGCCTTCAGTTTAACCTGCTCCGACTGGCCTTTGCGCAGATCGATTTTTTGCTTGTCACTGATGAGCGATTTGACCCGTTTGGTCACTTTTACTTTAACGGGAACTTGCTCCGTCATATATTTGGCCGTAATGATCACGTCGCCTTCCGCTTTGGCCGTAATGACACCGGCGTACACCGAGGCGATGTTCGGGTCTTCGGAATTCCATTCGGTTTTGATCGTTACCGTTTCCGTCTTTCCGTTGTCGTAAATTGCAGTGGCTGTCAGGTTGGCGGTACTGCCCACGTCCAGCGAAAGTTCATTTTTGTTCAAAACCAGCTTCGTGATGACATCCGCGGCCGATGCGCTCATGACGCCAAAACTGCACGTGCTCAAGACGACGGTAAGCAACAATAAGAACACTTTTTGCATTCTAAAGCGCAAGCTCTTTCACTCCTGTTCCGTTTGTATTCGTTTGGTCAGACTATGGTACATATATCGGCATATTCATCCAAAATCTTTAGACTTTTGTTGGATAATGTTGTATTGAGGACGATTTCTGTGGACACAAAAAAGCCGTGCCGAATCGTCTTCGGCACAGCTTATCATCATATATACAGCGTACTACTTGGAGTCCGCTTGCGGCTCCTCCTTCGGCACCAGCTTGAAAACTTCCCCGGATTCGAACGTATCGATCAAGCGTCCGAGCCACAAGTAGTAGTGGATCGCTTCCTCCAGCTTGCGGGTGTCGGTGGCGACGATGCTTTGCAGCGCTTCGTTGTCCGGATCGTTCTCCCCAAGCCGCTTCAGCTCGGCCGCAGATTTGCGCAGCGACTGTACGTTCATCTCGATGGACTTCTGCCATTTGATGACGAAAAAATCCGCGAACGTCTGGTACCAGTCCGGCTCGACCTCGTACAAATCTTTTCGCGTTCCTTTTTCCCATACTTTATGCACCATCTTGAGATCCGTCAGCGTGCGTACACCCGTACTCATGCTCGTCTTGCTCATGCCCATCTCTTCGCCCATTTCGTCAAGCGTCATAGGCTTATCCTGAAAAAACATCATGCCGTACAAATGGCCGGTGGAAAGGGTGACGCCATATAAATCCATATTTTTTCCGATGGATTCGATTACGCGTTTACGGGCTTTTTGAACGATGCCAGCTTGTTCCTCCGTCATCCCAACCCAGTTGTTCATAATTATTTATGCCTCCTGCAGATGCTGCCGCCGGTATAAGACGTTCCGCGGCAGAATGCTTTGCCTAAAATAAATATTCTCATTGTATTGTATTGAACATGCATTTGAAAGTAAAGCTACTAGTAGGAAAGGAATTTGGAGGAAATGGGAGTATTCTGTACGATACGTTTGTAAAGTTTTTTCTGTACGTACAAAACAAACTTATTTCGCTTTTGACCCATCCGCCTGCGTACCTGTAAACTTAAGAGCATCGAAAGAATGGGGGATACGGCTTTGATCGAAGTAAAGCAATTGACCAAAATTTTCGGTCCGCATCAGGAGAAGGCGCTTGAGCTTCTTAACCAAGGCTGGAGCAAGAAGCGTATCTTTACGGAGACGAAACAGACCGTGGGCGTGAACCGCGCGAGCTTTACGGTCAAAGAAGGAGAAATTTTCGTCATTATGGGGCTGTCCGGCAGCGGCAAATCGACCCTGATCCGGCTGCTGAACCGACTGATTGAACCGACGGACGGAAGCATCCTGTTCCGCGGCGAAAATATCGTAGACATGAACGAGGAGCGGCTGCGCGAATTCCGCCGGACGGCGATGAGCATGGTGTTTCAGAAGTTCGCGCTGTTCCCTCATAAGACGGTTGTGCAAAATGTCGAGTTCGGGTTGGAGGTACAAAAGGTACCGGCCAAAATCCGCAGAGAAAAAGCGCGGGAAGCACTTGCGCTGGTCGGACTGGAGGAATGGGCAGATCAATATCCGGACCAGCTGAGCGGCGGCATGCAGCAGCGCGTCGGCCTGGCCCGGGCGCTCGCCAATTCGCCGCAGGTCCTCTTGATGGACGAAGCGTTCAGCGCGCTTGATCCGATGATCCGCAAGGACATGCAGGAAGAGCTGCGCGAGCTGCAGGAAAAGCTGAAGAAGACGATCATTTTCATCACGCACGATTTGAACGAAGCGCTGAGGATCGGGGATCGGATCGCGCTGATGAAAGACGGCTCCATCGTCCAGATCGGCACACCTGAGGAGATAATGATCACCCCGGCCAACGAATATGTGGAGAAATTTATTGAAGATGTCGATCTGTCTCGGGTATTGAACGCCTCGCATGTGATGCGCCGGCCGGAGACGATCGCGTACGATCGCGGGGGGCCGCGCGTAGCGTTGGAGCTGATGCGGGAGAACGGCATTTCCAACTTGTTCGTCGTTGACAGCGCCAAGCGGCTGCTCGGCGTATTGACGGCCGAAGACGCGGCCCGGGCGATCCGGGAGCACCTGACGCTTGATGAGATCATCATTTCCGAGGTGCCGACGGTATCGCCCAATACGCTGCTGAGTGATTTGTTCGATACCGTCAGCACAAGCCGGGTGCCGGTGGCCGTAACCTCTGAAAACGGGCGGCTGCTCGGCGTCATTATTCGCGGCGCGGTGCTTGGAGCGTTGGCCGGCAACCACGACCGGGTTCGAGAGGCGGTGACCACGGATGGGTCCTAAGCTTCCGATTGCCGAATGGGTCGAGAAATTCGTCGACTGGCTCGGCGCCACCTTCGAGTGGCTGTTCGGCTTTATTTCTTCCTTAATCGAAGGAACGGTTGATTTGTTTTCGCTGCTGTTCCATTTTCCGCCTGCGCTGGTACTCATCGTACTGGTTGCTTTCCTAGCCTACCGTGCGGCGGGGCTCATGCTCGGTATTTTTACCCTGCTCGGCATGCTGCTGATTGCCAACCTCGGGTTCTGGGACCATACGATGGATACGCTCGCGCTCGTGATGACCTCGGCTTTCCTCTCGGTCATCGTCGGCCTGCCGCTCGGCATCTGGTCCGCGAGAAACAAGACGGTGCAGAACACGGTAACGCCGCTGCTCGATTTCATGCAGACGATGCCGGCCTTCGTTTATTTGATTCCGGCGGTTACCTTCTTCGGCTTGGGCGTTGTGCCGGGCGTCATCGCTTCCGTTATTTTTGCGGTGCCTCCGACGATCCGGCTGACGAACCTTGGCATCCGCCAAGTGCCATTCGACTTGATCGAGGCGGCTGACGCTTTCGGAACGACGCCCGGACAGAAGCTGTGGAAGGTCCAGCTCCCGCTGGCACTGCCTACGGTGATGGCCGGTGTGAACCAAACGATCATGCTCTCGCTGTCGATGGTCGTCATCTCTTCGATGATCGGCGCTCAAGGGCTTGGAGCGGACGTGTATCGTGCCGTTACCCAGCTCAAGACGGGCGAAGGCTTCGAAGCGGGGCTCGCCGTCGTCATTCTGGCGATTGTGCTCGACCGGCTGACGCAGCATGCGTTTAAGAAGAAACCCAAAGGAGAGAAGAAGCATTGAAAAAACGAAACCGGAATCTGCTGTGGATGACGTTGTGTTTGCTCGGGGCCGCTCTGCTAGCCACTGGGTGCGGGGCCAAGAGCTCTGACACCTCGAAGTTTGTGGGGGATCAAGTCAAATATGAAATTATCGGCATCGACCCCGGTGCGGGCATTATGAAGGCAACGAGCCAAGCGCTAAAAGATTATGGCTTGACCGACTGGAAGCTCGTGGAGGGCTCCAGCACGGCAATGACCGCGGCGCTGGACAGAGCGTATAAAGCGAAAAAGCCGATCATTGTTACCGGTTGGACGCCGCACTGGATGTTCGCCAAATACGACCTCAACTATTTGCAGGACCCGAAGGGCGTATATGGGGCGGCCGAGGAGATTCATACGATCGCAAGAACGGGGCTTAAAACGGCCGAACCGTCCGCCTATGCGGTGCTCGACAAGTTCGAATGGACCGCGGCCGATATGGAGAAAGTGATGGGAGCGGTCATGGACGGCAAGAAGCCGGAAGCCGCTGCGGCCGATTGGGTGAAAGAGAACGCCGCCAAGGTGGACGGCTGGGTGAAGGACGTGCCGAAGGCCGAAGGCCGGAAGCTGAAGCTCGCCTACGTCGCTTGGGATTCGGAGATCGCCAGCACGAACGTCGTCAAGCAGGTGCTCGAATCGCGCCTCGGCTACAAGGTGGATATGCTGCAGGTGGAAGCGGGCCCGATGTGGGCGGGCGTCGCTGGCGGAGACGTCGATGCGATCGTGGCCGCTTGGCTGCCGACGACGCATAAGGACTATTACGAGAAGTTCAAAGGCAAATTCGAGGACCTCGGCCCGAACCTGAAAGGGACCAAAATCGGTCTGGTCGTTCCGAAATATATGGAAATAAATTCGATCGAAGATTTGAAGAAGAAGTAAAGGCGAGGCGTAAGCAGACCGGACGAGCGCATGACGTTCTCCGGTCTTTTTTACTATTCAAGCAGGGCATTCCGCAGACGGAGCTGCTGACGGTTGGCTTGACGGAGGCGACAGGCACGAGCGTCACGTTCCGGCCGAATCGCGAGCTGTTCGGCGCGGGCTTTGAGCGGAAACGGATCGAGGAGCGGGCATCCGAGTTGGCCGCCGCTTACCCCGACTTGGCGGTCAAGGTTCACGGTCCTGTACAATAATTAACAAGGGAAGTCCGCTGGCGAAATAAAAAATGGATAGAGTTTTCAGAAATAGATCTGAATCTCTATCCATTTTCGACTTGTTCGTTCTGTTCTTTTAACTCAGCGCCAACTCTGGGCCAGCAACTCTTCTCTAGCCTCGATAAGCCACGGATGTACAAGTTTCAGCTTGTCCCTCTGTTCCCAAATATGATTTAAGTAAATCAGTACGGCTCCATTCAAATCGGATAAATTAATCTGTTCTTTCATTTTTTCTTGGTATGGATGTTCGCCGGGAAGCTCCCATGAAATCTTGTCAGAGACAAATAAAACCTTGTCCAATAAACTTGATTGTGCTTTTAGGGTGGTATGGCATTCAACGGCATTTAGTACCAACTCATTTGTGCAGCCAAATATGTTTTGGGCCATGTCTTTTGAAAGTTTTTGATGAACAATCCGGTGATACCTGTACTCTTCCTCCAATAGATCAATACCTAAACTTTCAGCCATACGAATCATGCTGGTTTCCGGAATTACGTTGCTTATATCATGAAGAAAAGCGGCTTGAGCAGCGAGTTCGGTATCCAGGTCAAACCTGGTTGCTATTCGAACGGCTTCATTGGCAACTGAAACGGTATGCTGATAGGTTCCAGGATCATCATGATGCACAAAAAAACATTCAATATCTTTCTTCATATCTCCGGTAAAAGAAATGCCCTCGGTCACGCCTGTTGATTAACCAAAATAAGGAAATTGAAAAAAAAAAAAAGGACGCTCTTTCTGTAAAATCGTTTGCACCATACAACACGATTAGAAAGAGGCGACCTCATGAAAAAGTCTACCACGTTCACCAAGTTAGTTCAAACGCTATTGACCGAAGAAGATGTGAAGCAAATTTTGCAAGAATTGAAATACGAAGATACAGCCAGCAAGTTTACAGCCAGTCAGCTTCTATTATTCTTTATGCACGCTGCCTTAGGACAGTGGGACAGCTATCGGTCTGGTGTAGGAAAAGCAGTCACCAGCGGTCTTATTCGCGTTTGCTATTCCTCTTTTTCTTCTAAAGCAAGCGATGT
>NZ_FMTT01000068.1 GCF_900100345.1 Paenibacillus tianmuensis
CAGCTCCGGGCCAAGTGGGTCCGTGAAAACCAAACGATCTGCCTGGAAGATTTGCAGGTTCGAAATCTAATGAAAAATCACAAGTTAGCAAAGTCGATTGCTGAAGCAAGCTGGTCAACCCTTCGCACGATGCTGGAATATAAAGCAACGTGGTATGGTCGCGCGATCAGCATGGTCGCGAAAAACTATCCAAGCAGTCAACTTTGTCATGTATGCCAATCGCGTAGCCCCGAAGTGAAAAATCTAAACTTCCGAGCGTGGACGTGTTCAGGGTGCGGGACGCACCATGACCGTGACCACAATGCTAGCATGAACATCTTGCAAGAAGGACTGCGTTTGTTGGCGAAGACCAACTGAACTGCGGGAACCGCAGGGATCGCTTGCTCAAGAAGAGAAGGATGCTTCTCTGTTCGCAAGAATCCCCCCCTCAGCGCCATTAGCTCAGGTGGTGGGAGTGTTCAACAATTGCTTAATCAGCTCACGGTTTCTACTCTGAAAAATGTCATTGTGGGAAGAAACCATTCCGCTTGCCTTCGCTTCCGGCTGAATGTACAGCTTGGCCTGGTTGACTGCATTTGCCGCGTCATGAAACGCTCCGGCAATCAAATGCACTTTCCCTTCATACGAAATAATATCTCCCGCCGCAAAAATCCCCGGCTCGGATGTAGCGCTGTTTGTCTGTCCGGCCAGGAAGTATTCATTC
The DNA here is from genome assembly GCF_900100345.1 of Paenibacillus tianmuensis. Classification (GTDB taxonomy): domain Bacteria; phylum Bacillota; class Bacilli; order Paenibacillales; family NBRC-103111; genus Paenibacillus_G; species Paenibacillus_G tianmuensis. The sequence goes on from NZ_FMTT01000068.1 coordinate 704, forward strand.
GCCATCTCAAGCTTCACCTGGCTATTTTCCAGCAATGATCTGTCCCGTTCATAGCCGTGATTGATAATCACTTCGTCAATGTTCAGCTCTTGTACTTCGCCCGTCTCATGGTTGGTCAGTTCTACCCGTTCAATCTTCTCCTGGCTGGAGGCTGCAATCAGCTTTGTTATCGTCGTGTTAAGGAAGCATTTGGCCGAGCTATTCAGCAGTTGCTTCACCTGTGCCTCATGCCCGGAGAGCGTATCTTTGCGATAAGTCAAATACACCTGCTTGGCGATCGGTTTCAGCTCGTTTGCCCAGTCGACGGCCGAGTTTCCTCCGCCAGAAATGATGACGGTTTTATCCTTAAACCGTCTCAGTGATTTGACAGTATAGCTCAGGTTGGATACCTCAAATTTCTCGGCGCCCTCCAAATCAATTCTTTGCGGCTCCAAAATTCCCCCGCCGATGGCAAGAATGACGGTTTTCGTGTAATGCTGCTCGCCCGCAGAAGTATGCAGGACGAATACGCCGTTTTCGCCACGCTCAATCCGCTCTACTTTTTGATTCAACACGACGGCAGGATCGAAGGTTAACCCTTGCTGGACGAGCTGCTCGATCAGCTTCTCACCGAGCGTTGGCGTCAGGCCGCCGACATCCCAAATCATTTTTTCCGGATAAACGTGAACTTTCCCGCCCAGTCTTGGCTGATATTCGATCAGCTTAGTCTTCATTTCTCTTAGGCCGCTATAAAATGATGCGAAAAGCCCAGCCGGCCCTCCGCCGATAATCGTGACGTCAAACAGTTCCTCGTTTTTCATCCGTGATCCTCTCCTCTTTGCTTCGCTATTTTGCCAAAATATTTTTCACGATCGTTTTGACACCCAGCTCAATTCCCAACGGTCCCCCCGCCGCAATCGAACTGTCCAGGGCGTACTTATGCCCGTTCTTAACTGCTTGAAGAGAGTTCCAGGCAGAATCGCTTTCCAAGTTTTTCAGATAGCCTTGCAATTTTTTCGACGAGCCTCCGATGTCAGCAACAAACATATAATCGGGGTTCATCGCTGCCAGCCCTTCCAGGGAAATCTGCTCCCCTTTTGTCGACATGTTTACGTATTTGCTTGGCGGGTTTAAAGCAAGACCGCTTTCCTTGTTGAAAACAAACTGTGTGGTAAAGCCCCAGAATTGCTTGTCACCCAGCAAAATCACACCAAAGGTTTTGTCGCTGAATTTTTTCAACTGTTCTTTGGAATCGGCAATCAATGTTTCAATCCGTGAAATTTCATTCTCAGCCTTCTGCTCTTTGCCGAAAATTTTTCCGTATTCTCGCAGCGCGCCTTGCCAATTGTTTTCATTGCTGTCCACCGTTACAACCGGGGCTATTTTCTCCAACTTGTCGCCGTAGCTCCCGTACCGACCCGAGACCATGATGATGAGATCGGGGCCGATTTCCACCAGCTTTTCCAGATTGGGGCTCGTCATGGAGCCGATATCGGTAATCGGTTTGTCCTTGTATGGAGCGAGGGACTCCCATTCCTTCAGAACATTCAGGTCTGTCGCCGCTACAGGAGATTCATCCAGCAAAAACAAATGCTCAAAATTGCGGAAGAACAAAAGAGCCACTTTCTCGGGCTTCTTTTCCAGTACGATCTCGCGTCCAAGAGCATCTACATACGTTCTCGGCCATTTTCCCGTTTCCTGATTGGCTTTTTCGGGAGTGGCAGTTCCCTCTTTTGCTGGGGCTGTGCTGTTTGCTGCTGAACTGTTGTTAGGCTCCGGCGTTCCGGCACAACCGGCTAAAATACCCGCCAAAAGTGCGATAGAGACGAACAGTCTCATAAGTGTTTTCATTCTGACTCCTCCGTTGTGACTTGAGTTTCGCTTGACCAACTAAGCTACGGTCAGTTTAGCAAAACGCATTTTAGAGAGGAATGGAGCCATCCTGAAATCCATATGGATTATTCCTGAATCGCCCCCGGAACTCGGCCGGAGAGACGCCCACCTGTTTTTTAAAGATACGGCTGAAATATAATGCGTCTGCATAGCCGACGCTTTTCGCCACCTCGCCGATCGGCGCGTCGTTAGCCAGCAGGCATTCCTTCGCCCGATTCAGACGATAGGCCATCAAATACTTGCCGGGGCCCATGCCCGCGTACTTCTTGAAGACATAGAACAAGCGATTTTCGTTGATGTCATTTTGTTCAGCCAAAGCACGTACGCTAAGCCCGTCCATATAATGCTTGTGTATGTAGCTGGATACTTGCTCGAATAACGTTTGCTCGCCATCGTTGCTTTGGTTGCGTACACAGACAAACAGTTCCTCCAAGACGCAGCGAAATAACGTTTCTGTCTGGAAGGCGGAAATCCCGCCCGGCTCACCTGAAGAGCGCCACAAAAGCTCAAGCAGCTCCGTCAAACGGGGGCTTTGTCCCGGGGTAAGCTGAAAATGCGCTTTGGACAAGGAAAATCCGGACGGCTCGGGCGCGTATACCCGGTATAAAACAAGCAAGTATTCCCATCCGGTATTGCCGAGCACCCTCCGATTCAGTGGCATACGGGCGCCGCCGTGTACTACATGGCCTGGGGCAAGCGTATAGGACGTTCCGCTGAAATCAAACTCGGCCTTTCCTCTTAATGGGAAAACAAAGCCTGGGAAAGGCTCCGTATAGTCATCGCAGCTCATGCCCGGGCCACGCACATAGCGACAGACTTGTTCCACTTGAAAAGAGGTACGCGCAAAATGCTCGGCAAGCTTGTTGATGTCCATCTTCATTTCACACACCTCCTGCAATCAAGTGCCACTGCTCCATGTGCTCATCTGCTCCACTCCGCTGGGACGATCGATCGCGTTCCTCCTGCTAAAGTCACACAACTTCATTATACTTGTGTTGATATTGATAATCAATCTCATTTAAGTTCTCAACGAAACAAGCCCAAAGAGAGCAAAAAGCCAAAGAACGCGGAGAGACGTATTACACGCCTGACCGCGTTCGTAAAATGCAATATGTGCAGCGCCTAGCGACACATTGATTCAAGGTCGAATCACGTTGATGAGCCGTATGCCTTAGTAGGGCACGTGCGGTTCGATAAAGGGGGTAGCCATGAGAGTGGTTATAACGGATTGTCGCAATATCTTCAGGCTAACCCATTTATCCTTTGATCGTAAGCACGGGCTCAACCTCGGCAACGACGGTAGCCATGCCATGCTCCTCGTGTGTCTCGATAATCGGATTGATGTCCTTATAAGCGTAGGGTGCTTCCTTCTTGAGTTCATCTTCCCATTTCTTGAGAATGTCCTGGCGCGACTTGATATCATTTCGGTTAGGATCAATGGGTGTTATGACATGGAAATTATCCAAGAAGTCGCGAAACGCTGCATCGTCCACTTTGAGCGAGTTGCCGCGCGATAATCTTCGACCGGCACCGTGGCTCGCGCTAAAGAGGCTATCGCGATTGCCCAGTCCTGACAGGATGTAGCTCTTAGCGCCCATGGAGCCGGGTATGAATACTGGCTCTCCGGTATAACCAAAAGGTGTATTCGCCATCTGCTCGGCAGACTTTGCCGTGCATGAGCCTTTGCGATGAATGAACCCTTCGACCCCATCTACATTTTCTTGCCAAACAAAGTTATGAGGGGCGTCGTAGAGTAACTTGAAATCGAAGTCGCCGACCACCCCTCGAAGCGCTTTGTTAAGCATTAGGCCCAAAAAAAGTCGATTGGCAAAAGTGAAGTTGGCGGCGTTGTGCAAAAGTGACCAGGTTGTGATCCATTCCGTCATGGAACGCTCCGAATGAGGCAGCACATAAATGCCGTTATCGGGATGCTTCAGTGAATTAGGGTAGATGCTCTTCAGAATTTCCCGAATGTTCAAGCCTGCATGATGTCCGATAGAGACGGAACCCGTATGAATCATGACGACAATCTGGTCTCTCTTCAATCCCCAAGCGCTAGCGATGGCATGGTTGCGAATGTTGACGACCTTTTGAACCTCGACGAAATGATTGCCTCCGCCGATCGATCCGATTTGACTATCATAGGAGACATCGTCGCTGCCCAAGTAGCTTTCCAAGCCAACGACCTCTTCCGTAATAAACGAGCCTAACCGATTTACTTTGTGAAGATCCTCTTCCTGCTGTTTCGCATCGTAGAAAGCCCAAAGGCCGTTGTCTCCCAGCGACTTATGCGTATCGAGAATGCCGATAAGACCTTCCTTCAAAATGGACTCGCGATGCTTCTTGGTCATCGGAATATGGCGTCCGCCTTCGAAAAAAACATGGCGAATTTCTTTCTCGATCTGCTTCCTCTGACATCTGATGTCATCCTCGTTCAACGAAGTGGTATATAGCCGCATGCCGCAATTAATATCGTTACCAACGGCTTGCGGGATGATGAACCCTTTCGTAAACATCGTCGTGCCTATCGGAATTCCGCTGCCTTTGTGGAAGTCGGGCGTAATGGCAACTTCCTGCATGGCGGCTGCATCGTCGCTAAAGTAGTCAGGGACGTACGCTTTAAGCGTCTCGACCGATTCATTAACCTTGAGCAATTGATCAAGCTGCTCGATCGCGTTTTTTTCAATCTTCATTTCATCGCTAACGAAAAACTTGACGTTCGTATTGTTACTATTGTGAATTTTCAAATGTTCCATCCTTTGTCCAAGAATTTGTTATATGGGGTACTTCGTTAATATGCATATACATAGGGCATCATCCTTTTTCTTGTAATGGTTAGAGTATAACATCCAACAGGGATTTTTGGGAAACCTGTTACGGTTGACATTGCCGCCGACTCCGGTAGAAAGTTTACTTGATTCTTTGTAAGTATTAAAGTAAAAAGAAGAAAGACTGAACGTTTTCGGAAAACAATTGCCCCATGGAAAAAGGGTGTCGTGAAGGAGAAGGTAACGATGGGTCATGAAATCAACGCCAGCCGGGAACAGACAGGGCTGCGCGTATTAGTGATAACGGCCGTTCCGGCCGAGAGGGATGCCGTGCTGCGCGGGCTGCGGGGCGACGAGAGGTTCGACGTCGTGGCCGGAGGCGTCGGCCCGGCCGCGGCGGCGGCGAGCGCCGCGAAGGCTTTGGCGGCGGCCGGGTACGGCCTGGTCGTCAGCGCCGGGATCGGCGGCGGCTTTCCCGGCCGGGTGGAGATCGGCTCGCTGGTGGTGGCCGACGCGATCGTCGCCGCTGATTTGGGCGCCGAGACGCCCGAAGGCTTCCGCAGTGTGGACGAGTTGGGCTTCGGCTCCAGCCGGATCGCGGTCGACGCCTCTCTCGCTGCGCGGTTGACGGAGGCGCTGCAAAGAGCCGGGCTGCCGGCGCATACGGGCCCGGTGCTCACGGTGTCCACCGTGACCGGTACGGCGGCGACCGCCTCAGAGCTGGCGGCCCGGGTGCCGGGGGCGGCGGCCGAGGCCATGGAAGGCTTCGGCGTGGCGGTCGCCGCCCGCGATCGCGGGATACCGGCGCTGGAGCTTCGCGCCATCTCGAATGCGGTTGGCCCGCGCGACCGCGAAGCTTGGCGGATCAAAGAGGCGCTGGCCGCGTTGGAAGCGGCGGGCGCAATTTTACTGGAGGTGCTACGATGAAGATCGCTTTTTCTCCTTGCCCGAATGATACGTTTGTGTTTCACGCTTGGGTTCATGGGCTGGTACCTGGGGCGCCGAAGCTTGACGTGACGTACGCGGATATCGATATTACCAATCGGCTCGCGGCGGAGCCGGGAGGGCCGGACGTGCTCAAAATTTCGTTCGCGGCGCTGCCGTGGGTGCTGTCCGAATACGCGCTGCTACCCTGCGGGGGTGCGCTTGGACGAGGCTGCGGGCCGCTGGTGCTCACGAACAATCCGGCGGTCAGCGCCGAAGGCCCGGCCGCTTTGACCGGCCGGCGGGTCGCGGTGCCGAGCGATCGCTCGACTGCGTACTTGCTGTTCCGCTTGTGGGCGGCGCAGCAGGTTCCGGGCGGAGTGGGCGAAATCGTCGTGATGCCCTTTCACGAGATCATGCCTGCGGTGCGGGACGGTCAAGTGGATGCCGGGCTGGTCATCCATGAAGCCCGGTTCACGTACCCTTCGTACGGCTTGACCCTGCTTTCCGATCTGGGCAACTGGTGGGAGGCGGACACGGGCCTGCCCATTCCGCTAGGGGCGATTATCGCCCGCCGGTCGCTGGACCGCGCGGCGATCGCCGAATGGACCCGCGCCTCGGTCAAGTATGCGTGGGAGCATCCTCAAGCCTCCCAAGATTACGTGATGAGTCATGCGCAGGAGCTGTCCCCGGAAGTGGCCCTCGCGCATATCGACCTGTACGTGAACGAGTATACGGCGAATCTGGGCGAGAGCGGCTACGACGCGGTGGAGGCGCTGCTTGGCCGGGCGGCCAAGGAAGGGTTGGTTCCGTCCTTCGACTTGTCGCTGCTGCGCTAAGGCACGGAGCGAACGAACCGACGGATAGATTACATGGCTCGGGAGGCGAGGGATGTATGTCCAAGAAAGAGAGCGAGCAGTCGATCTTATTATTTGCAGACCAGCCGTCTTGGGAAGCTTGGCTGGAGCAGAATCATGCCGCATCGGCCGGAGTAAGGCTGCGTCTGGCGAAGAAGCAAGCGGATGTTGTGACGTTAACGTATCAAGAAGCGCTGGAAAGCTCCTTGTGCTGTGGCTGGATCGATAGCCGGAAGGAAGCTTACGACGAGAGCACTTGGCTTCAACGGTTTACGCCGCGCGGCGCGAAGAGCATCTGGTCCAAGGTCAATAAGGACAAAGCGGAAGCGCTGATCGCAAGCGGCCGGATGCAGCCCCCGGGCCTCCGGGCCATTGAAGCCGCGAAGCAGAACGGGCAGTGGGACAAGGCGTACGAGTCGCAAAGCCGTGCCACAGTACCCGACGATTTGCAAAGCGAATTGGACCGCAATCCGCAAGCCAAAGCTTTCTTCGAAACGCTCGACAAGCAGAACCGGTTCGCCGTGCTGTTCCGAATCCACAGCGCGAAAAAGGCGGAAACGCGGGCGAAACGAATTCAGCAATTCGTGACGATGCTGGAGCGCGGCGAGAAGATTTACCCATAGAAGCGAACAGCGAGGCCTTTGTTCCCGAGGGTCTCGCAAAATTTTTAATCTTATTTTAATCTTCATTTCAGTTAAAATTAAGGCAGACCGGTTACGATGGGCCTCAAGAACGGAGAAAGTGTGCTATTCGCGCTCCATTACACTACCTTGTGTAGTGTAAGAGTCGCCGACGATGCTATACTAATGAAGCGGGACTCGATATTTTTTGCATCAGGCGTACGGGAACTTTTATTACCAATAACACTACATCATGTAGTGTTACCAAGAAGGCCGAGGGGTCAAGCGAATCTGCCCATGAAGAAAACAGGCTGCATCGCAGCTGATATGTCGGAGGAGGAAAAATCATTATGAAACTGAAGTTGGTCGCTTTTGCCGCAGGTGCTGTCGTCATCATCGGAGGAGGCTATGCCGCTTACGATTATTATGCCGGGAACCATGTGGCGGTACAGAACGTGATTCCTGCGAACGCTTCGGCGTCGGCCGCCGGGGGAGCCGTTGAAGCAGGCAAGCTGGACGGGCAATGGAATATTAGCCCGGATTCCAAAGTATACTTCTCGGTAACGACCTCCAAGGAAACCGTGAACTTCGAAGGAAGCGCAGTGAAGGGAAGCTGGACGCTCCATTCGTCCGATCCGTCCAAGATGAAAGCCGAAGCGGCGCTCGACCTCCAATCGATCTCGTCCGGCAACTCGCAGAGGGACGAGCATGTCAGAGGAGAGAAGTTCCTGAACGCCGCTGCGAACCCCGAAGCTAAATTCACGTTAAAGTCAATCGAGAACTTCCCTAAGACGTGGAAAGAGGGAGAGAAGGTTTCCTTCGACATGGCCGGCACGCTCACCGTGAATGGCAAATCCAAGGACGTTACGTTCAAGAGCGACGCGGTTTACAGCCAAGACGCCATTCGCATGGAAGGCAGCACGATCGTTACCTTCGAAGATTTCGGCTTGAAAAATCCTCACGCGGTTGTCGTATCCACCGAGAACAACGTGACCGTGCAATTAAGACTCATTCTGAAAAAGTAGCGTGAGACGTTGTCGGAGCTAATCCAGACGGAGACTCCTGATGAAACTTGCTAAACGCTCGCCCGTTATGTTAAAGTTGTAAATAACTAGAACAAGGAGGTGAAGGTAAGATGAATCACGAAATGGTGAACAACCGTATTAGTCAGCTGCCGTTGGCTATGGCTGGCGTTATGTATGCTTTTTCCGTTAACGGGAGAGGTCTGTCCAAAAATGCCTATACGGTTTCACCATTCGCGAAAATAATCCTACCTTAACCACAAACGGATGCTAGTCCGAAGAGCCGTAGGGATTTTTCCTACGGCTCTTTTTGTTGTCTGCAGGTAGGATCACACAAGGAGGACTCTTTAGGATGATCGTTAACTGTCAAAATATAAAAGCGTACCATGGTGCACAGCTTGTTCTTGAAGACGTAAACTTAGACATTCGGCAAGGCGAGCGCATCGGACTGATCGGCCGCAACGGCAGCGGCAAATCGACTTTGTTGCAATTGATCGCCGGACGGCTTCGTCCCGACGCCGGCCAGCTTGCCATCCGGAAAGGAACCGACATCGGCTATTTGACGCAAATTCCGGCAGAGTTCGAAGGCCGGACGGTGTATGACGTACTGGCTCTTGGCCATCAGGAGCTGCTGGAGTGCCGCTTGAAGATGACGGAACTGGAGAAGCTCATGTCGGAGCCGGATGCCGCCGACGGCCCGGACCGCTTGGCCGGTTGGCTGCAGCAGTACGCGGCGCTGCAGGAGAAGTTCGAGCGCGAGGGCGGCTACGAGCTGGATGCCGCTATCGAGCGGGTCGCTGACGGTCTGCGGATTGACCGCGGCAGCTATACCCAGGCGTACGCCACACTGTCGGGAGGCGAGAAGACCCGCATCAATCTGGCCTCGCAGTTGATTCGCAAGCCCGAACTGCTGCTGCTGGACGAACCGACGAATCACCTTGATCTGCACGGGGTCGAATGGTTGGAGGACTATTTAACCCAGTACGACGGTTCGTGTTTGATCGTCTCGCACGACCGGTATTTTCTGGACCGGGTCGTTACGAAAATCGTCGAGCTGGAGGACGGCGAATCGCAGTCATACCTCACCAACTATACCGGCTATATGAAGGAAAAGGAGGCGCGGCTGCTTCAGCAGTTCGCCGACTATCAGGAGCAGCAGAAGAAGATCAAGAAGATGACGGAGACAATCAAGCAGTTGGAAACGTGGGGTCGGATCGGCGACAACGGAAAGTTTTTCCGACGGGCGGCTTCGATGCAAAAGGCGTTGGACCGCATGGAGAAGTTGAAACGGCCGGCGCTGGAGGCGAAAAGCGCCGATTTCGGGCTGACGCAGGCGGATCGCTCGGGCCGCAAGGTGGTGACGCTGGAGGGCATCGGCAAAAGCTACGGGAGCCGGAAGCTGCTGGACGCGATCGACGGAGCGCTGGCTTATGGAGACAAGGTTATGCTTATAGGGAAGAACGGCGCGGGGAAATCGACCTTGTTCAAGCTGATCCTCGGCGAGGAAACCGCCGACGAGGGGCGGTTCGAATGGGGCGCGCGCGTGGACATCGGCTATTTGGCCCAGCAGGAGTACCCGGATGCGCCGAAGAAATCGGTGCTGGACTATTTTCGCAGCGAAGCGGGTCTGGAGGAAGGAGAGGCCCGGGGGGTTCTGGCCAAGTATTTGTTTTACGGCCCGGATGTGTTCAAATCGGTCAACCTGCTGTCGGGCGGGGAGTGGACGAGGATGAGGCTGGCGCTGCTGGTGCTTCGCAAGCCGAATCTGCTGCTGCTCGATGAGCCAACGAACCATCTGGACATCGCCTCGCGGGAGGCGCTGGAGGAAGCGCTGGAGACGTTCCCGGGCACCGTGCTCGCCATCTCCCATGACCGTTATTTCATCAACCGGATGGCCGGTCGTATCTGGGAGTTGGACAATGGCAGGATCACCGTCTATCTGGGCAACTTCGACGAGTATCAGGAGAAGCGAAAGCAGCGTGAAAATACGAGCGAAAATGCTGCGGTTCAGGGCAGGTCCGCCGCCCCTCCTGCAGTCGTGAAGGCAAAGCCTGCGGCGCAAAGGAGGCCGAGCGGAAGCGGTAAACCGGCGGACCGCAGGCAGGAGCGCGACACGCTGGAGCGGTCCATTGCCCAGGCGGAGGAACGGCTCGCCGCCTTGGATGCCGCTATGCAGGAGCAGGAGGCGGGTACGGATGCCCATTCGCTTAGCGAGCAATGGGCGGAAAGGGAAGCCGTGCAGGAAGAGCTTGACCGCCTCTATGAGCAGTGGCTGGCGGCGGGAGAGGAACAGGGGTAAGCAGGACAAAAGGAAGGACCGTTCCACGTCGGAGAAGGGGGCGTGGAACGGTCCCTTTTTGGGTAAACTGAATTCAGACACTGTCGGTCAGAAGGCCGAGTGTCTCCCGGTTTAAGGCAACGCGTTCGCCGGAGAGGCGTTCCAGCGAGAATAGAGGGATCAACTCGGCCGCTTTTGCCGGTTCGGGGTGGTCAAGCAGGCCGGCCACATAAGCCAGACAGCCAATCAAGCGTTCGGGCGGAACACCCGCGGCGCGGAGAGCAGCAAGGGAGAGGCTGCGGTCCCGCTTGGACAGCCGTCCCCCCTCCGGCGTATAGAGCAGCGGGACATGACAGAAGCTCGGCGGGGCCGCCTCCAACAGCTCGTATAAGACGAGCTGTCTCGGGGTCGAATCGAGAAGATCCGCTCCCCGCAGCACATCGGTGATCCCCACCAGGCGAGCAGCGCCGTGAAGGCGTTGCCGAAGGCGTCGGGGCGAACCGTCCGCGTCTCATCGAATCACCTCGCAGGTATACAAAAAAGAGCAGGATCTCCCCTGCCCGGTTGTTTATGTATGATGAATGTGTTCCCTTGCAATGAAGTTAAATCATGGCGGAGCCGACGGGATTCGAACCCGCGGTCTCCTGCGTGACAGGCAGGCATGTTAGGCCTCTACACCACGGCTCCGCGTTAGGACAAATATGATAATATCACGACCGCCCGATTTTGGCAAGCAGCTCGGAGAGAAGAATAGGCCTGATGAAGGAGGCCGTTACTGGTCCCGGAAAGTAATCCGCGGCCGCTCGTTTCCCGGTTCTTTCGGTTCCTGACTACAAATGGACACATTCCAGAAATTGAACGTTGTATCGTCACGAAATATTCACAAATGTCGAAATTTGTTTTTCCACGGCTCCCACTTCGGAGGTATAATCTATAAATATATAGGGTTCCGTTTCGACCTGATCATGCTTTCGAAAATGTGAAAATTGTAACAAGGTGAGGGGAGGCCTCAAGTGGGCTTCTCCTCGCTTCCTGTATTTTCGAGAAAAACATGATGTTTGCATTGCCTGACCAGGTATCGACACAATTAACGGACTTCTATTCCAATGTAAAGGAGGACGTTCTCTAATGTCAGTAGCATCCACTCAACAAGCGGTAGTTGCAGCCGAGCCCACCCGGGAATCCTTGGATGTGCTTGATCAGTTGATGAAGCCCGAGGTGCAGGAATCTTTGACGGTGTTGGTCGAGAATTTGCCGAAGCTGGCGGAAATGGTGACCATCCTGACCAAAACGTACGATTTGGTGCAAAATGTGGCCACGGATCAGGTATTTATCGATGACATCAAAGGCGGCGTCGAAGAATTCGTGAAGCCGATTCAGGATAAAGCCAAAGGTTTGGCGTCCGCGGCGATCGAAGCGAACGATCGTGCACAAGACGAATCCACAACAATCGGTCTGTTCGGGTTGCTCAAAATGCTGAAAGACCCGCAAGTACAAAAGATGTTCCGTTTTTCTCAGGCATTCTTGGAAGTCTTGGCTGAGCGCCAGAAGCAGCGTCAATAATATAGGAAAGCTGAATCAAGGAGCGGATGAACAGGATGGCTAAGCAAATTTTGATACTAGGCGGCGGCTACGGCGGATTGCTGAGCGCCCTGACGGCTCGGAAGTACATGACGGCGGAAGAAGCGACGATTACGGTCGTGAATCGTTTTCCGACGCATCAGATTATTACGGAGCTGCACCGGCTGGCTGTGGGTAACCTGGCGGAGAAAGCGGTAGCGCTGCCGCTGGAAAAGCTGTTGCGTGGTAAAAACGTCAATCTTCAGATCGATACGGTCGAAGAGATTCGCCCGGACCAGAAAGAAGTTCTGATGGCCAGCGGCAAAACGTACGATTATGATGTGCTCGTTATTGCTCTCGGCAGCGAAACGGCGTTCTTCGGTATTCCGGGGCTGAAGGAGCACAGCTTCGTTCTGAAATCCGTGAACGACGCCAACCGCCTCCGCGCGCACGTGGAAGCTCGCATCGACGAGTACAGCCGTACGAAAAACAAAGCCGACGCGACGTTCGTTGTCGGTGGCGGCGGATTGACCGGCATCGAGCTTGTCGGCGAATTTGCGGACATGCTGCCTAAGCTTTGCCGCAGCAAAGGCGTCGACTTTAACGATATTTCCCTTTATACCGTGGAAGCGGGTCCGTCCATTCTGGCCGGCTTCGCACCAGAGCTCGTCGAGCGTGCGCAAACAAGCTTGGAAAAGCGCGGCGTGAAGTTCTTGACCGGCGTTGCGATTACGGAAATGCAGGAGACGACGGTATTCCTGAAGGACGGCAGCTCCATCGAGACGAACACGCTCGTATGGACCGGCGGCGTACAAGGCAACTCCGTTGTGGCCAACTGCGGTATCGAAGTCAACCGCGGCCGTGCCACGGTAACGGAAAACTTGCAATCCACGTCCCACAAAGACATCTTCCTCGCCGGCGACAGCGCGGTCGTCATGGGCAACGAAGGACGTCCTTACCCGCCGACGGCGCAATTGGCTTGGCAAATGGGCGAGACGATCGGACATAACATTTTCGCTTCCTTCAACGGTGCGCCGATGGATACGTTCACGCCGGTATTCTCCGGTACGCTGGCGAGCCTTGGCCGCAAAGACGCGATCGGCACGGTTGGCGGAAACCAAACGCGCCTCAAAGGCCTTCCGGCTTCGCTGATGAAAGAAGGCAGCAACATACGTTATTTGACTCATATCAACGGCCTGTTTACTTTGGCTTATTAATTTTAACAAGAGGGTACCCTGTCGGGTGCCTTCTTTTGTTTATGAGAAAATCTACAAGCATTTTAAAAGCAAAGCTCGAACGGCATGCTGCTGCTTGCCCAGAAGCATGAAATTTTTGTGGAATGCAAGACAGCGGTCCGACGCCCTCGATGCCTTGATCGAGCAAGGCATCGAGCGTGAAGAGCTTCCCGATTAGGATGCCCGCTTTTCTGCCGTGCCCATTATTGGCGCATTCAACCGGATGGCGGTTTCCAGCCTGCACGGGGATCCTCCGGCCCATCTGGAGCCGCTGGCAGCGGAAGTTATCATTGGGATGCCGTGTAGCCTTCCGATTCGGCTGCCGGGTCCAGCTTCTCCTTGCTCATCGCGAAGGCTGCAACCAGCGCCAAACCTGCCGGAATCACGCTCCAGGCAAATGTCAGGACGACGGAGGACGACAGTCCTTCCGTGATCGTGCCCAGCGCTTGCGGAGGGATCTGGGCGCGGGTGGCCGGGTCCAGCAGCGCATGCGGGTCGCTGAAGTCGACGCCCTGCGGGACGGCGGCTTGACCGCTCCCCGTGAAGGCATCCGCCAGCTTCCGTGTCAGCGCATGGCTTTGGATGATGCCGAACAGCGTGATGCCGAGCGTCATGCCGAGCGAGCGAAGGAAATTGAGTGTAGACGTCGCCGCCCCGCGCTGGCTGGCCGGGAACGAATGGATCGCGGCGTTGCTGAGCACGGAAAAGGAAGCTCCGATCCCAAGGCCTGTCAAGATCATGTACAGCGTGACGATCAAACGCGGCGATTCCGGCGTTAAGGTTGTGAGAAGGGCGAGACCCAGCACAAGCAGGACCAGCGTCGGAATCATGATCGACCGGAACGGTATCTTCGTCATCAAGAAACCGCCCAAAGTCGCCGTAACGACTGAGCTGAGCATCATCGGCAGCAGCATCAGGCCGGAATTGGTGGCCGTTCCGCCAAGCACGCCTTGAATGAAGATCGGAATGTATACGGAAGCCGTAATGAATGCCGCCCCGCTCATGATCGCCACGGCATTGCTTGTGGCGTAGAGCCGGTTTCGGAACATGCCGAACGAAATGATTGGCTCTTCGGCGCGTTTTTCGACGAACAGGAACAACAGGGTAAGGATCGCAAAGCCGACGAATAAGCCCAGGATTTGAACCGAGCCCCAGGCATACTGCTTCCCGCCGAGCTCCATCGCGAACATGAGGCAGACGACGGCTCCAACCAGCGTCATGGCGCCCCACCAGTCGATTCGCTGCTTCGAGTGAGCCTGGGACTCTTTATAGAAGAACGCAATCAAGCCGAACGAGATAAGCCCCAGCGGCAGATTGATATAGAAAATCCAGCTCCAATGGATGTAATCGGTAATATAAGCCCCAAGCAGCGGACCGAAAATGCTGGACATGCCGAACACCGCGCCGAATAGCCCCCCGAGCTTTCCCCGGTTCTCCGGCTTGACCGTGTCGAACATGATCGTGAAGGCAATCGGCACCAAGGCCCCGCCGCCAATCCCTTGGATCGCTCGGTAAATGCTTAATTGTTCGATCGAGGTTGCCGTTCCGCAGAGGGCGGAGCCGAGCATAAAGACGATGATCCCGAAGACGAAAAAACGTTTGCGTCCATACATATCGGATAGCTTGCCGAAGATCGGCATCCCTGCCATTTCCGCCACCATGTAGGCGGAGGTCGCCCAGACGAATTTATCGAATCCGCCAAGCTCGCCGACAATCGTTCCGATCGCAGTCGCCATGATAGTATTGTCCATCGAGGTTATCAGGATTGCGAGAAGCAGCCCCGTTACGACCATCCCGGTTTTGTTGTTTGTTTTGCTCATGAGTTGATGTCTACCTCCGGTATGAAGTTTTAAGTTTTATAGATATACTATACCTTAGTTCCGCTGACAACTGGATGTCAGGATTCAGGGATTGGATATAAATTTTTTTGGGAGCTACCGGAAGCGGGAGATTCAGTGGCTTACTTTGTCAATAAATGTCCTGTTAGCTAAGTATTGATAGAAATTACAGGACAATTTTGGTAGGATAAAAGTGTCAATTATGTTTCTACTGGGAGGGGTCATCAACCTATGAAAAAGTTTGTATCGGGAGTCTTGGCAGGCAGTTTGTTGACCGTTAGCATGACGGCGGGCGCAGCAGCAGTAAAGCAATACCTATTGACGGAAGCGGCTTATCCGATCGTTGTTAACGGAAGTGAGTATAAGGATGCAAGCAACCCGATTTTGAACTACGAAGGTAACACGTACGTGCCTTTGGCTAAGCTGGGGGATCTGACAGGTGTAAATTATAAGTGGAACGACGCGGCAAAACGTGTGGAGATCGTTACCTCCGGTACCGCTCCTAAAGCGGCTTCAAGTGGCGAGGTTGGCATTGTTGAAATTGATAGGAAGGGAAATGTGCGGGATATTGCGGCGGCTATTGCGGAGATAGAAGCGATTGAAAGGTTCAGAAGAGAGAATCCAGTGAAGCTACCCGAAGATCCCAAAGGCTTGGTCATGGAAAACGGAAAACTCGTTCTTTATGCATATAATCGAGATGGAAAGTACAAGGGACACTTCTCCAACGGCAAGATCTCGGAGGGGT
Organism: Paenibacillus tianmuensis; assembly: GCF_900100345.1. Classification (GTDB taxonomy): domain Bacteria; phylum Bacillota; class Bacilli; order Paenibacillales; family NBRC-103111; genus Paenibacillus_G; species Paenibacillus_G tianmuensis. The sequence continues at coordinate 16,423 of NZ_FMTT01000068.1, forward strand.
GGATAGATTTGGGTGATCTAGCAAAAATTTATGAAGCACATATAGACTATGAAAATAACGATATTATTTTTAAGGACTCTTCAGGAGGAGATAGACCAAAAGAATATTTCCGGTTGACGCTTCCTGATCATTGGAAGGAAACTGCAACGACAAGCTATGTTACAAAAAACAATAATGTCAAAATCTTAAGAGAAACCTATGAAAAGGGTTACGAATGGGCTGATCAAAATCAATTAAAAGACTACTACAGGATTAAAGTATTCAGTGAACCTGGTCCCAATGATACCCTTATTGACGTTTTTTATAAGGAAGATGATAAATACAATAAAACCATTCTGTATAAAATGACGTGGCCTAAAGAGAAAGTGAAGGATGGCATCAATGTGGTTGACGGCTTAAGAATCAAAGGACTTGGCTGGAGCAAAACGTATAACACGGAAGATTTAAAAAAGAAGAATATCATCAAATCCGAAACGGGATACGAACCTTATTTTAATATTGAAGATTTAATCAAAGCAGGTATATTGCAGAAATAACGAGATAGCGCCCTTCGGGGCGTTATTCTTTTGTCTGATGCACTCTATTTTGTAGAGTATACTCCGTGGTCCGGTCGGCTAATCCGAAGGATAATAATTGTCAGGATAGCTGATCGTGAAATGAGGGAATGCAAATGAAAGCATTATCGGTCAAATCCGATCATTTGTTACAACTACAAGAGGAAGAGAAGATGTTTTGCGAATAAAAACTTGTGAGGAGTGTGTTCGGAACTTGCTTCAATCGATCGGGGGAAATGTGGATTCCTTGCATTTACTTACGGTCGTAGACATGCTATCTGCTATCCGCAGTAAGGGGAGGGATCAAACATTAATATTAAAATGCGCTCTACATTAGTAGGTCTTATTTATGGTTTGGTGACTATGTTTTTTTGAGCTTTATCATTACTTTGTTCGTGAATACCGCGGCTGGTGGCATGTCATTTGGGGGATGGATGTGGTATTTATTAACATCTATTTTCCCTGTCTCCATTATTGCGGGTATTTCAGGGTACTTCCAGGCTTTCAGAAACGTTCGTTTATGGGTATATTGGATTTTATGTGCTTTTCTAGGTTTTCTAATCCCCCTATTCATGGGTTCAGTTGGTGCTGCATTGATGCTGATTTTAGAGTATGGCTTTGAGCGTGTGATGTACTCGTCAGCGAATAAAATCATGCACGATTACTTTAAACTAGCACCCAATATGCCTTAATGGTACTACCAGTTACGACCCCTTTTTTGGCTCTTTGGCTTAAAGGAATGCAAGCTTTGCTGACATATGTTGAAAATAAATTACGAATTTCTCAATAATCACATGTGGACTCGCCATCTTGTTATAAGGTTAATCTTTTCAAAATTTCCCACAATCCCACAATCCCATAACGGGTAATTCAACACAGAAGAACTGATTGCGTCGTTTGTGGAACGCAGCTGTCCGGCGGACGCTGTGGCGGACTGCTGCCGCTGCGCGCCTGTTCCCCCTAGCTGGCGTGGTCCGCCTGCACCCCGGACACACGATCCACCCTCCCGCCGTCACGCTGCTGAACGCCGCGAGCACACGTTGTTCAGCAGCGAGCCAATGTATAATCGGCCTTCTCAAATTGGACGGAAATAGGGACCAAATAAAAAGATTCCCCTGCAACCGAACATAGGGGAAATCCACAAATCTGATTCTTGTTCTTGATACATTGAACTTTACTATAGTATTATTTCATCCCTTTCCATCGCCCCCATATACAATTAACGCATCTTTTAGGTTGTTTTGGATTAATTATCGTATTCTCGGGGCGCGCGGTCCGGTCGCCCACCTTCATGCAGCCGGACGTCGCGTGCACGCGGCTACCGCTACGTCGTCGGTATCCCCCCGGCTGGCGTATGTTGGTAGATAGCCCTCTTCTCCTTCTTGCAAGCTCCTGGGTTTCTTGCTCCAGCGCCGCTATGTCTCGCCAGTCACCTCACGTCGCGCAGATGGGGTCAGCTCGGCGCTTACGCATGTTGATGCATTTGCCCAAGCCGAACTCGCGGAAGATGCGGCGAACGATCTTGGCCTCTTCTTCAGGGATGATCTCCCGGTTACCCTTGATCGGCTAATCGCCTGTTGCGTCCTTGATGGTGCTGCCGGAGCTTCCGACGTGCCTCAGCGCTACAATTGAAAGAATTGTCAGGATCGCGACGCTGACGGCGCTGAAGATTGCTGCCCCATTGAAGCCTGCCGTGAAGGCAGCCTGCGCCTCCTTGATCAGGCCGTCCGGCAGTTCCGAAGCTACTGAAGTCGCCCCCCACAAGCTATCGCTGACCGCCTTGCGTGCTTCATTTGTCAGATCGTCGGGTATGCGATCGAGCAGCGTCTGTCGATAGACCGCGGTGGCTAGGCTCCCTAGCACGGCGATACCGAGCGATACACCGAGATCTTGAACAGTTTCGGTCATGGCCGAGGCCGATCCAGCCTTCTCCGGCGGTGCCGATCCGACCACGAGGTCGGTGCCGAGTGCGGCAATGGTGCCGTTCCCGAGATAGGCCAGCGCGAGGCCGGCAACGACTATCGCCACACCGGAAGCATCGTTACCTAGTTGGGTGAGCATCAGATAGCCCACAGCCGACAGGCCGAGCGAGCCGGCAACCACGAAACCTGGCCGGACATACCGAGCAATGAGTGGTGCTGCCACGCCACCAACGATCATGGCAAGCGCCGCCAGTCCCATCCATAAACCGGCGACGGAGGGGGAGTATCCAGCCACCAGTTGCAAATATTGCGCGACAAGCAGCATGGTGCCGCCAACCGCTACCAGCCCGAACAGCAGCACGAGCAGGGCCACGGAGAAGGTACGGTTGGCAAAGAGCGTCATGTCGAGCAAAGGATCGGCAAGCCGACGCTGCCGTTGCACGAACAAAATGCCGAAGATCAGCCCCACTACAATCGCACCGATTGCATCGAAAGCGAAGCCGTATTTGGCGATCTGCTTGATGCCGTAGATCACCGGCAGCATGGCGGCCAGCGAAAGAGCGACGCTCAATAGGTCCAGCCGCCCGCTGTTTGGCGCGCGGTATTCCGGCAGCAGGAAGGGTGCGAGCAGAAGCAGTAGGCCGACGGTTGGTACGGCGATGAGGAAGGCCGCGCCCCACCAGAAATGCTCCAATAGTACACCGCCCAAGGTCGGCCCCAGCGCATAGCCGACCCCGAACATCGTCGCCCATATACCGAACCCCACGGCTCGCTCGCTCGGATCGGCGAACAGCGTGCTGATAAGGGCCAGTGTCGAGGGCATCAGCGTCGCACCGGCCACCCCGAGCACGGCCCGCGCGGCGATCAGCATGACGGCGCTGGTCGAGAAAGCCGCGATCACCGAGGCCACGGCGAAGGCGACCGCACCGATCATCAGCAGCTTGCGACGGCCGATGCGGTCGCCGAGCGTTCCCATAGTGATGAGGAAGCCTGCGATCATGAAGCCATAGGCATCCATGATCCACAGTGCTTGCGTGCTGGTCGGCTGCAGGTCGGCTGCCAGCGCCGGAAGAGCAAGGTGCACAAGCGTAAGGTCGAGCCCAAGCAGCACGGTCGGCAGGGCCAGTAGTGCGAGCCCCAGCCATTCACGGGCCCCGGCCTTGGCGGGTAATGAAGAAGCATTTTCAGCCGCCGAGACGGAATGAGAAAAATCGATATCGCTATGAGAAGTCATGTCCCCTCCACATCCTTCATTTTGAAGCTGTTTATAATAGCTCCATTTCATTGTAATTGAATGTAGGTATATAGTAATATGATTAAAATTAATAATTCTATCATTATTATTGATATCTAGTGAGGTGAAATCACATTGGAACTGACAGAACTAAAAGTTTTTATGAGCATTGTGGAGTAGGGGTCATGGAGCATATCGGCGGGATCGGAAGGCTTGCGGCCTCTGGGATTGGAGGAGTAAGCGGAACGCATCAAAAAAGCGGTGGCGGATAGATCCGTTGCTGTGATCAAGAAATAGCGCCCCTAGGGGCGCTATTCTTTTGTCTAAGGATGACCTATTATTCAATTCTGAATTCGGCTCAATCTAAAAATTAGCGGTTGAACTTTTCAACATGGTAAACGGAGTCGATTGCATTCAATTAATATACCAGCTTTGTAGCACTCACGAT